>NZ_JBQSXV010000003.1:0-554338 GCF_052378675.1 Halomonas sp. AOP25-F1-15 | reverse complement strand
TTGGGGCCTATTCGGAAAACATTTTTCGATGACCTGAAAACGCTAACCTGCTGACAAACCGAAGGTTTTCACCTTCATCCACCGCTGGTAACGCTAGGCGTCCCCGGCAGCGGATGCGTACTTTACGGACTCGCTGCCGGGTTGGCAAGGGCTCTGGTGAAAATAAGTATAAAAACTGACTGACCGGTTTAGCTCTTGGATTTTGCTTTGCGCATAATGGCTAAAACAGGACCTGATGCCACGTAGGTACCAAACAGCAATAGCAGCATTACTGACGGCTCGACCGAGATCAGCACAAAGGCTAATACGATGGCTAACAGCACCACAAAAGGCACCGGCTTACGTACATCAAACTCTTTAAAGCTGTAATAGCGAATATTGCTTACCATTAATACGCCGGCGGCGGCCACAACGACCAGCATCAGCAGCTTGAAACCAAACGCATCGGCGTCAAAGCTATGGAAGGTCCAGACACTAGCGGCGACTAACGCTGCGGCGGACGGGCTTGGCAAACCGATAAACCATTTTTTATCGACACTACCAATTTGGACATTAAAGCGCGCAAGGCGCAGCGCAGCGCAGGCAACGTAAAGGAAAGCGACCACCCAGCCGGTTTTACCAATGTCTTGCAGAATCCAAGTAAACGCGACCAATGCAGGCGCCATGCCGAACGAGATCATATCTGCCAGGCTATCGTACTCAGCCCCAAATTCGCTCTGCGTATTGGTCATACGTGCAACACGGCCATCCAAACCATCTAGCACCATCGCAATAAAAATCGCCACGGCTGCCGAGGCAAATTCACCATTAATGCCAGCAACCACGGCAAAGAAACCAGCAAACAGTGCCGATGTGGTAAATAGGTTGGGTAGTAGATAGATACCTTTACGGCGAATCTTCTTGCCGTCTTCTACCGCCTCTTCGACCACTTCGGTTTCACGCAGAAAAGCAGCCGCCAGATCTTCATTGCCACCGCCCTCTGAATGTTCGTCAGCGCCAGGCTGTGCCGGGCTGGACTGATCCAGATCTGAACTCTCCTTGCCTAGTCCTGCGGCTGGCTCACTCGAGCCTGGGTGCTGTTGATCGCGAGCGTCCTGTGTCATAGGTTTCATCCATTAAAAGTGAAATCACGGGAACAGTGTTGGCTTTCATTCTACACGGTGAATGGCACTCAGCCAGCCAATTGCAACTAGGCACCGGCAAACAGAAGCGCAAAAGCCGCCCATAAAAAAACGCCGCCCCAGTCAAATCATGGAAGCGGCGTTCTTTGCTTACTTATCGCGCTACTGGCGCTTAGAGCGATAAAACCTTGTCACCGCGGGCGATGCCCGAAACGCCGGTACGCGCAACTTCGAGAATACCCACGGGTGCCATTGCCTGCAGGAACGCATCAAGCTTGCCCGCATCGCCCGTAATCTGCACGGTATACAGGCTGGGCGTAACGTCGACGATCTGCGCGCGAAAAATATCCACTGTACGCTTTACCTCATCGCGTGCTGCTCCCAGCGCTTTCACTTTCACCAGCATCAGCTCACGCTCAATGTGGTTGCCTTCAGTAAGGTCCACCAACTTCACCACATCAATCAGCTTATTAAGATGCTTAGTGATCTGTTCAACCACACGGTCATCGCCTATGGTCGTAACCGTTAAGCGCGAAAGCGAGGGATCTTCCGTCGGCGCTACGTTAAGCGTTTCAATGTTGAAATTACGCTGAGAGAACAGCCCGACCACACGTGACAGCGCACCCGGCTCGTTCTCCATCAGAATCGAGATGATATGACGCATCAGGTACGCTCCGTTTTAGACAGCAGCATGTCGCGCATAGCGCCTAACGGCACCTGCATCGGATAGACGTGCTCAAAAGGGTCGACCTTCACGTCAAGGAACACCAGCTCATGCTTGTCAGCAAACGCACGCTCTAGCGCGGGCTCAAGCTCTGCAATCGTGGTCACCGTAATCGCCGTAAACCCATACGCTTCAATCAGCATATGAAAATCGGGGAGCGATTCCATATAGGAGTGTGCGTGGCGAGATTTGTAGTTCAAATCCTGCCATTGGCGCACCATGCCAAGCGACGCATTATTCAGATTGACGATTTTAACGCCTACACCATACTGCTTACAGGTGGAGAGCTCCTGCATCATCATCTGAAAACTGCCTTCACCGGTCACGCAGACAACGTCGCTTTCCGGAAAATTCTGTTTGACCCCCATCGCGGCAGGAAAACCAAAGCCCATAGTGCCTAACCCACCCGAGGTAATGAGCCGGTTAGGTTTATCAAACTTGTAATACTGGGCTGCAAACATCTGGTGCTGACCAACGTCCGTCGTCACATAAGCCTCGCCTCGCGTAACGCGGCAGAGGGCCTCAACGACTTCCTGCGGCTTAAGTGCCTCGCCGGGCTTTGAAGGCTCATAAAGTTTGCCGACACGATCGGCACGCCAGCCATCAATTTTTTGCCACCAATCGGTGAGCGCCTCTGGGTGAGCAATTTTCTGCCCTTGCACCAGGCTAATCATCTCATTGATAACACTAAGCGCAGGCCCAACAATGGGCACATCGGCACGCACCGTTTTAGAGATAGAGCTTGGATCAACGTCAACGTGAATAATTTTGGCTGTCGGGCAGAACTTTGATGTGCTGTTGGTCACGCGGTCATCAAAACGCGCTCCGATGGCAATGATCAGGTCGGCATGGTGCATGGCCATATTGGACTCATACGAACCGTGCATGCCCAGCCAGCCCAAACACTGCTGATCACTCTGGGGGTACGAACCAATGCCCATCAGCGTCGTAGTAATCGGATAACCCAGTTGTTTAACCAGGTCAGTTAGGCCATCGCTGGCTTTGCCGGCTACCACACCACCGCCGGTATAAAACACCGGCCGCTTGGCCTTGAGCATTAGCTCCACGGCTTTTTTGATCTGCCCAGCATGGCCACGTGTGACGGGGTTGTACGAGCGCATCTTGACCTTTTTAGGATAGATGTACTCGTAGCGCTCGGTCGGCGCGGTCATATCTTTGGGGATATCAACCACGACAGGACCAGGACGGCCAGTGGCGGCTAAATAAAACGCTTTTTTGAGCACTTCCGGAATTTCAGAAGGATGACGAATCGAGAAGCTATGCTTCACGATAGGCCGCGTTACCCCGACAATATCCGTTTCCTGGAAAGCATCTTCACCAATCAGGTGGCTGGCAACCTGGCCGCACAGCACCACCATGGGAATTGAGTCCATATAGGCGGTGGCAATACCGGTCACGGCGTTGGTCGCCCCAGGGCCTGACGTAACCAGCACGCAGCCGGGCTTACCCGAGGCACGAGCGTAGCCATCGGCGGCGTGAGTGGCCGCTTGTTCATGACGCACTAAAATGTGCTTCACTTTGTCCTGACGGAATAGCGCATCATAAATATGCAGCGCTGCACCGCCGGGGTAACCATAAATGTGTTCGATGCCCTCATCTTGCAAGAAGCGGGCGATCATATCTGCGCCGGAAAGCAGTTCCACTGTATTTCTCCCCTAGAGGTCTCGAGTGCGAGCCGTACCCACATGGGCACGGTGTCGAGTGCGGCGGTATGCCGCTGCCGGCCAATGCCGGCACCTGATGCCAAACCCTGGCATGTGGCCCGGTTAGGGCCTGCACTCTCATCGGAAACGCTGCTTAATGGCAACAAAAATCAGCTGTTCCCTTGCACGGCGGTTTGCCGCGCTGGGGCGTTGGCCAGGCTGAGCGGTTAGCTCGAGCCTGGAAGTCCTTCGGCGGGTAAAGGCTTTTGCCTACCCATCGCGCGGGGATGAGGGGTTGCCCGTTAAGTCCGCGCCCGCAAATCAGGAACCGATAAGATTCCATTAGCACCCTCAGCGTGTCAACCTCCGATCAGGTCAAACGCAACAAACGTTGCCGTAAGCCATTAAAAAAGCCCCGCCAGCCATGCCGAAGGGGCTTTTTGCTTATTCAATTGCGCGCCAGTAGCGGCATTTATGGTTAGACAAACACCAGTTTTCCGTCTTCCGCCGCAATATGAATGGTATCGCCCGGCGCAAACTTACCGGCCAGCAGGTCCTGCGCCAGCGGATTTTCAATACGCCGCTGAATTGCCCGCTTAAGCGGCCGCGCGCCATACACAGGATCAAAACCCACCACCGCTAGCTGAGCCATAGCCTCGTCACTGATCTCAAGCTTCAACTCATGTTCGGCAAGGCGCAGCTTCAAGCGCTCTAACTGAATACCGGCAATGGCCTGAATCTGCTCTTGCCCCAGCGCATGAAATACGACCACTTCGTCGATACGATTGATCAACTCAGGCCGGAAGTGATTACCCACCACCTCCATCACCATGTTCTTCATCAATTCATAGCGACTGTCTTCATCAGAACTATTTTTATCAGAACTTTCTGTATCGGCGCCAGTATCACCGCCCATGCGCTGAATAATGTCCGAACCCATATTGGACGTCATGACGATCACGGTATTGCGAAAATCCACTGTGCGACCCTGACCATCGGTTAAACGGCCATCTTCCAACACCTGCAGCAATATATTGAAGACATCGGGATGCGCTTTTTCCACCTCATCTAGCAGCAGCACGGAATAAGGCTTACGACGCACGGCTTCGGTTAAGTAGCCGCCTTCTTCATAGCCCACATAGCCCGGAGGCGCACCGATTAAACGAGCCACGGAGTGCTTCTCCATAAACTCTGACATATCGATACGCACCATCGCGTCTTCGGTATCGAACAAGAAGTTCGCCAGGGACTTACACAGCTCGGTTTTACCCACCCCGGTGGGGCCGAGGAATAAAAACGAACCGTTGGGTCGATTGGGGTCCGAAAGCCCGGCTCTAGAGCGACGCACGGCATTAGCCACAGCCTCTACGGCTTCGTCCTGGCCAATGACACGCTCATGCAGCGCGTCTTCCATGCGTAGCAATTTATCGCACTCACCTTCGAGCATTTTCGAGACAGGAATACCCGTCCAGCGCGACACGACTTCCGCAATTTCTTCTTCGGTGACATTAGAGCGCAACAGCTGATGGCTTGAGGTATCGGCTTCGCCCTCGCTGCTTTCAGCAATTTTTTTCTCAAGCTCAGGGATTTTGCCGTACTGAATTTCCGACATACGGCCAAGGTCGCCCTGGCGGCGCGCCTGCTCAAGGTCAAGGCGCACTTGCTCCAGCTCAGCCTTGAACTGGGCGGCACCTTGAATACTAGCCTTTTCCGCCTTCCAGATTTCATCCAGGTCAGCGTACTCGCGCTCTAACTCATGGATCTGATTATTGAGGGCTTCGAGGCGCTTTTTAGACGCGTCATCGGTCTCTTTCTTCAGCGCCTCACGCTCCATTTTTAGCTGAATCAGCCGCCGATCAAGACGATCCATTGCTTCTGGCTTGGAGTCCAGCTCCATGCGAATACGCGAGGCGGCCTCATCGATCAAGTCGATAGCTTTATCGGGCAACTGACGATCAGTGATATAGCGCGTCGATAGCTTAGCCGCCGCAATGATCGCGGAATCGGTAATATCCACCCCGTGGTGAACTTCGTAGCGCTCTTTTAGGCCACGCAAAATCGCCACGGTATCTTCTTCCGAAGGCTCATCGACCAAGACTTTCTGAAAGCGACGCTCCAGCGCGGCATCTTTTTCAATGTACTTACGGTACTCATCAAGCGTGGTAGCGCCGACGCAGTGCAGCTCACCACGCGCCAGTGCGGGCTTAAGCATATTGCCCGCATCCATCGCGCCTTCCGCTTTGCCAGCGCCGACCATGGTGTGCAGCTCATCGATAAACAGAATGACCCGCCCTTCTTCCTGGGAGAGCTCTTTAAGTACGGACTTCAGACGCTCTTCGAATTCACCACGGAATTTGGCTCCGGCTAACAGTGAGCCCATATCCAGCGACAGCACGCGTTTATCTTTTAAGCCTTCAGGCACTTCGCCGTTGACGATACGCTGCGCCAACCCTTCGACAATGGCGGTTTTACCCACGCCCGGCTCACCGATGAGCACAGGATTGTTTTTAGTGCGCCGCTGTAACACTTGGATAGTGCGGCGAATCTCATCGTCGCGGCCAATGACAGGGTCGAGCTTGCCATCCAGCGCCCGCTGAGTAAGGTCCATCGTGTACTTATTGAGCGCTTCACGCTGGTCTTCCGCATTCGGATCATCGACCGTAGCGCCGCCTCGCAGGCTGTTAATCGCCGCCTCAAGAGTTTTACGATTAATCCCAACGTCTTTGAGCAGCTTAGTAAGGGGCGAATTCATTTCTAGCGCCGCAAGCAACACAAGCTCGCTGGCAATAAACTGGTCGCCGCGCTTTTGCGCTTCGCGATCCGTTAAGTTGAAGAGCTTGATGAAATCGCGCGATGGCTGCACTTCGCCGTCGAACTGTCCTACCTTCGGCAAATTATCCAGCTGCTGCACTAAACCGTCGCGCAGACGCGCACTATTGCCTTCGGCTTTCTCAATCAGCGCTTTAATACCGGTGTCTTTGGTGTCGAGCAGGGCAAGCAGCAAATGCGCAGGGTCTAGCTGATTATGGCCGCGGCCAACGGCAAGCGACTGCGCTTGGGCAATAGCGCTTTGGAGCTTGGCGGTAAATTTATCAAAACGCATGGCGTTCCTCCTGGGGTTGCCGTGCGTTTGGACGCACCGCGTAACCCGTTAACGTGTCGTTAGACGTGCTAATAATTTTTAGCTTGACAAGTTAAATGGCGTCATTTCTGCGCTTTTCAAGAGGTAGATTAACAAACCGCTGACTTATTAAATCTTTAATGACCGCTAGTCGATCCAAATCACACTGGCCATGCGACCTGTTTTGCCGCCATCGCGACGATAAGAGTAAAAACGTGACTCGCAGGCGGTACAGAAATGACCGCCGCTGATGTGGGTAATGCCTAATGCCTCTAACCGAAAACGCGCCAGCCGATATAGGTCGGCCATGTAATGACCCAGCCGATAAGGGCTGTGATCAAAGGCTTCAGCCGTATCAGGATGAACAGCGACAAAAGCGCCGTACACCTCAGGCCCCACTTCAAACTGGGCATTAGAAATAGCGGGGCCTAGCCACACCAAAATATCATCAGGGTCGGTATTCATGGCCGCAATGGTCGCCTCTAAAACGCCCCCGGCTAAACCTCGCCATCCTGCGTGAGCAACTGCTACCTGAGTACCCGCACGATTACAAAACATCACCGGCAAGCAGTCAGCTGTCAATACGACACAGGCGTACTCACTGGTGGTCGTGAGCGCCGCGTCTGCATCGGGCGCTTCAACGCCCGGCACTGCCGGTTGATAACCCTGCTGAACGCGCGCGCCATGGGTTTGATTGAGCCATAGCAGCGGCCGCTCATCGCCTATCTCTTTTTGCAACAGCCGGCGACACAGCGCCACGTGGTCGGGGTTGTCGCCAACGTGAGCGGCAGGATTAAAAGCGGCAAAGTCATCTTGACTAGGCCCTGCCTCACGCGTGGTGACAAAAGCACGTACGTTGGCCGGCGCGGGCCAGTCTGGGATTAGCAGCGTGGGCCGTAAATCAATGGCATCGCTCATCTCATGGTCTCGTTATCTTCACGCAGGTAGTCCAGCAACATTAACAAATCATCGGGAAGATCCACCTGAAACGTTAAGGTTTCGCCACTTACCGGGTGCTTGAAAATTAATTTTCGCGCATGCAATGCCTGACGGGGAAACTCGCGCAGGATTTCCTTCAAAGGCTCAGCTGCCCCAGGCGGCAGCTTGGCGCGACCACCGTACATGGGGTCTCCCACTAGGGGGTAGCGGGCGTGCGCCATGTGAACACGAATTTGGTGAGTACGCCCCGTTTCTAACTTGCAGCGAACATGTGTGTGGGCGCGAAACCGCTCAACCACGCGAAAATGCGTGATGGCTGGCTTGCCCGCCGTCGTCACCGCCTGGCGCTTGCGATCTTTCGGATGACGTCCAATCGGCGCATCAATGGTGCTGCCTGAAACCGGCTTGCCAATCACCACTGCATCGTACTGGCGTGACACGCTGCGCGCCTGCATCTGCTCAACCAGCGCCGTTTGCGCAGGCAGCGTCTTGGCCACCATCATCAGTCCCGTGGTGTCTTTGTCCAGGCGGTGTACGATGCCTGCACGGGGCACTTGAGCAATGGCCGGATGATGATAAAGCAGCGCATTGAGCAAGGTGCCGTCAGGATTACCCGCCGCTGGGTGTACCACCATGCCGGCGGCTTTATTAATCACCATCATAATATCGTCTTCATAGACGACATCTAGGGGGATATTCTGGGCTTCAAAGCGCGTATCTTCTTCAATGGTCGCCTGCAGAGCCAGCACTTCATAGCCATGCAGTTTGGCTTTCGGCTTGAGCTGAGCGCCATCTACCGTTAACTCCCCGCTATTAATCCACGCTTTTAAGCGCTCGCGGGAATAATCGCTGAACAACTCAGCCGCCGCTTGGTCTAAACGCGCACCGGCTAAAGAGGCGGGCACACGCTGCGTGTCTTCAACTATTCGAGACATGAAAAACCTCTTTAAAACGCAAAAACCCTAGCCTGACGCAAAAATTTAGCTAAAGCATGGCACTATTTTCAACAACGACACCCGGCGAAACGTCGCTAAGCCTGCGTTTTAGGCCGAGGTGTTTTATAGTGGGTGGACTGCGACCTATACTATCACGGCCATCGCCACTTTTTTGGTGATTGAGGCTTGTTTGCAACGAGGATGATGATGCGCGTTTTTTCAGCTGCCAACCGCTTTGGTGCTCTAGCCCTAAGCCTTACCCTGCTAGCGGGCTGTGCAAGTAATGACACCAGCGATGAAGAGCCAGATGAGTTTGCTGGGGTACAAGAACGCGAGCTGTATGAACTTGCTCGTACGGCTCTAGACAGTAATCGCTACCCGATTGCGATAGACCGTTTAGAAGCACTGGATACTCGCTATCCGTTTGGTGCGCATGCCGAGCAGGCACAGCTTGAGTTGGTCTATGCCTACTACGAAAACAGCAACTGGGAAGAAGCGCGTGCGGCGGCTAGCCGCTTTATTCGCCTGCACCCCGACCACCCACAAGTAGATTACGCCTACTACCTGCGTGGTCTTTCCGCGTGGCAAGCGGGTCGTTTCAGCTTAGAACGTCTGCGCTTAATTGATATCTCAAAGCGTGACCTGGGCGCCTCACGGGATGCCTATAATGATTTCCGTGAGCTTATTCAGCGCCACCCGCAAAGTGAATACGCGCCCGATGCTCAACAGCGTATTGTTTACCTGCGTGAACTGATGGCCCGGCACGAGCTGCACGTCGCAGATTACTACCTACGCCGCGGGGCTTATTTAGCCGCCGTTGAGCGTGGCCGCTGGGTAATCGAAAACTATCCTGAGTCCAGCGCCACTCGCGACGCCCTAGCCACGATGGTAGAAGGCTATCAAGGGCTGGATATGGATGATCGCGCCAGTGAAGTGCTCGCGGTGCTGCGTGAGAACGCGCCCGATCACGAACAGCTGCAGGGCAATCGTTTCGTGCCCAAGCACGTGAAAAAGAGCGACTAACGAACCGTAAAGGCTTCGTGAACGACGTCTTTGAATGACGTTTTTCAAAAACGTTTTTCAAAAACTAAAAAACCACGCCTCGGCGTGGTTTTTTGGTTTTCTTACTCAGCGATGCTTAAAAACGCCCGGCCTAATCGCCGGGCTGCCATCCATTCACAATCGGATAGCGGCGGTCGCGGCCAAAGCCTCGTGGCGTGACGCGAACACCAATAGGTGCCTGGCGACGCTTATACTCACAGCGATCGACGAGCTTAACGACTTTATACACATCTTCATGATCGAACCCGGCGGCGATGATCGCCTCCGCGCTCATATCGCCTTCGATGTAATTGACCAAGATCGCGTCCAGAACGTCGTAGTCCGGCAACGAGTCGCTGTCCTGCTGATCGGGCGCCAGCTCTGCGCTAGGCGGGCGCTCAATCACACGCGCCGGAATAGCCGGCGACTGGGTATTGCGCCAGCGAGCCAGACGATACACCCAGGTTTTATACACGTCTTTAATTGCGTTATAGCCACCCACCATATCGCCGTAAAGCGTCGCGTAGCCCACCGCCATTTCGCTCTTGTTACCGGTGGTCAGTACCATCAGGCCTTTCTTATTCGAAAGTGCCATGAGCAGCACGCCACGACAGCGCGACTGCAGGTTTTCTTCCGTCGTATCCCGTTCGGTACCTGCAAAGCTCTCCGCCAGCGTCTCCATAAACGCCTCGACCATGGGTTCAATCGGCAGAACTTCGTAGTGCACACCTAGCAAGTTGGCCTGCTCGGCAGCGTCCTGTTTGGAGATGTCTGCCGTGTAATGATAAGGCATCATCACCGCCTGCACCCGCTGAGGGCCCAGAGCATCGACCGCAATGGCTAGCGAGAGCGCGGAATCAATGCCGCCGGAAAGCCCCAGCACGACCCCGTCAAAACCACTTTTGTTGACATAATCGCGCAGACCGGTAACCAGTGCGCAGTAAAGGCTTTCTTCCGGTGCCGCTTCAGGATCAATCTCGCCGGGCTGAGGCTCCCATACCGTGGCACTGGTTTGTAAAAACTGAATCGGCATCAAGCCAGCCTGCCAATACGGCGCTAACACCTGCAACTCACCGCTGGCGTTAACGCAGCAAGAGCCGCCATCAAAGACGAGCTCGTCCTGGCCGCCTATGGTATTCACATACACAATCGGGCGTTTAACGTCTTGGGCGTGCTGCTCTAATAAGCGCAGCCGTTCGGCGGGCTTGTCCTGGTGATAAGGCGAGGCATTCAGCGTAATCAGCACTTCAGCACCCGCCTGAGTCGTGGCCTTGACCGGCGCGCCATCCCACAGGTCTTCGCAGATCAAGATGCCTAATCGAGCGCCCTTGTGCTCATAGACCAGCGGCTGTGTGCCGGGCGTGAAATAGCGCTGCTCGTCAAACACCTGATAGTTAGGCAGCGCCTGCTTGGCGTACTCAGCTTCCCACTGACCGTTGTAAAGCACCCCAGCCAGGTTATAACACTGCCCTTCGCGTACGCCTGGATAGCCGATAATCACCAGCACATCGCGGGAGATTTTCGACGCCATTAAAGCGCGAGCTTCGCGCAGGCGTGTTTCCATTGAGGGGCGCAGCAGTAAATCTTCCGGCGGATAACCCGACAAAAAAAGCTCCGGAAAGACCACAATATCCGCCCCATGCTCAATTCGCGCTTCGCGCACGGCTTCAATGGCACGCGCGGCGTTGCCGGGAATATCCCCGACCAAAGGATCGAGTTGGGCCATTACCAGCGTTAAGTCTTGCATGGGCATCAAAATCTCTTGAGAATCTTAAGAATAGGGTTGCACCGTCATACGGCATTGTCCCGCAAGGGCCGCCAGCTAGCAAAGGCCGCGCGACACACTCACCACTTCCATCCCTGCTTCGGGAGACACAAAAGGATGAACCTCTTGATCATTCGGCTGATTATCTTCGCCGTTCTATTCTATGTCGGTTTAAAGCTTTACGGCCTCTACCGTCAACGCAAACTCGACCATCAGGTGCAGAGTAACAAAATCAACCGTCATGAAGGTGGCGAAATGGTGCGCTGCCGCTGGTGCGAAGTCCACGTTCCCGAACAAGAAGCGCTACGTGACCAAGAGCAGTGGTTCTGTTCTAGCGCCCATCGCAACCGTTTTCTGCAAGAACAGCAAAATAAAGACGGCACACCTTAAATCGCGGCCAGCCGTGCGGGCGTAAGCTGATAAGGCGCCGGGTCTACCAGCGGCGTGCGGCCTAACAACTGGTCAACGAGTAAATGGGTCGAGGCCGGTGCTAACACTAAGCCATTGCGATAATGCCCGGCATTGACGAACACGTTAGGCCACTCAGGCAGTGCGCCAATAAAGGGTACGCCGTCAGGGGAGCCCGGGCGTAGCCCGGCCCACTGATTCGCCACCGGGCAGCTTGCCAAGGCGGGCACCATCGCCTCTGCGCTCTGCTTTAATGAGGCGAGCGCCGCCTCGTCGGTGGTCTTATCAAAGCCCGCCTCTTCCAGTGTCGAGCCCACTAGCAGCAGGCCGTCTGCGCGCGGAATGATATAGCGACCGTCTTTTAATACCACGCGCCGCACCAAGCCTTTGGGTGCCTGATAAGCGATCATCTGCCCTTTCACCGGTCTTACCGGTAGCCGCACCTCTAGCTGCGCTAACAGCTGAGCTGCCCAGGCGCCGCCGCATACCACAATGCGCTCAGCCTTCAATAGCCCCTGGGAAGAGACAACGCCATCTACCTGGCTATTGCTATCACTAAACCCACTGACGTCGCACTGCTCGCGCAGCGTGACATTAGGCATCGCTGCTAGACGGGCTTTCAGCGCTTTAGCTAAGCGTGGGTTGCGCACGCTGCCCAGCGTCGGCATCCACAGCGCGCTGTCGGCTGCCATCGCAACGCCGGGTTCTTTATGGCCGACAAAGTCTTTTCCCACCCTTTCGAGGGGCTTGCCCAGCTCCCGAGCCCAGTTCAGCGCGTCTTCAGCATCGTCCACGTTCAGATACAGCAGCCCTTTTTGGCGATACTCAGGATCGATACCGGTTTCTTCCAACAGTCGCAGTGCTAAAGAGGGGTAAACGCCTTCAGACCAGCGTGACAGCTGCGACACCGCCGCGGCGTAGCGCCATGGATAAAGCGGCGACACAATGCCACCGCCGGCCCATGAAGCCTCTTTCCCGCACTCGCCGCGCTCAACCAGCGTTACTTGCTGGCCAGCATCGGCTAGTTGCAACGCCGTCATCATACCGATGACGCCGCCACCAATAATTAAGAAATCGCTCACAAAAATGTCCGTTTTGGCTTACATAAAAAATGCTCAGCGACGCCTAGTGTGACCTATGAGCTTAAGAGATTCGCTGCTGGCAACGGACAGTGAGCATAGCGCGGGCGTTAACAGGGTCAAGTGGGGAGTCGGCGATGAGCGAAGACCAGATCAACATACACACCTCACTTGAAGGTGGATTTACGCTGCTTGAGCTTCTCGTCACACTGCTGCTGGTGGGTATTATTAGCGTCTGGGGAGTGCCGCGCTTTCAAGCACTGGGCGAACGATCCGCACAAGCAAGCGAGGTTAATCGGCTACAGAGCACGTTTTCTTTAGCACGCAATACCGCGATTAGCCAACGCAGCCATATCACGGTGTGCCCCACGGCTGGCGACCGCAGCGCCTGTAATAACGACTGGGCCGGTGAGCTAATAATTGTGCGTGGGAGTGACACCGATGGCATACAAGCTCAAGACATCCTGCGCATTATGCCTATTCAACGGAACACACAGGTGACTTACAGCCGCGGCTGGTCGCGCATTCGCTATGACCCGATGGGCTATACCAGCGGCTTCAACGGCAGCTTTACCGTTTGTGCTGGCCATCGCGCCGAAGGCGCTCAGGGTCAAAAGCTGGTGCTCAGCCAGCTAGGGCGGCTGAGGATTGATGAAGCGCCTATCGATTGCTAGACGCCTCATCATGCAGGGAAAGATTACCCGGCAATACCGTCTAGGTAACGCTCGGCATCCAATGCAGCCATGCAACCACTGCCCGCAGAGGTAATGGCTTGGCGGTAAATGTGATCCATGACATCACCGCAGGCAAATACGCCCGGTATACTGGTGGCAGTGGCATTACCTTCCAACCCGGAATTCACTTTGATATAGCCGCCATTCATCGTTAACTGGCCCGCAAAGATGCCGGTATTAGGACTATGACCAATCGCAATGAACAAACCTGGCGCATGAATTTCTTTGCTTGAACCATCTTTGGTGGATTTAACGCGAATACCGGTGACGCCCGAGTTATCGCCCAGCACCTCCTCGACCTCCTGGAACCACTCAAGCGCGATTTTGCCCGCTTCGGCTTTCTCAAACAGCTTGTCTTGCAAGATTTTTTCCGCGCGCAGGGTGTCGCGGCGATGCACCAGCGTCACCTTGGAAGCGATATTGGAAAGGTACAGCGCCTCTTCCACGGCAGTGTTACCGCCACCCACCACAATGACTTCTTGGTTACGATAGAAAAAACCATCGCAGGTAGCGCAGGCAGAAACGCCCTGGCCCATAAACTGCTGCTCAGTGGGCAGCCCCAGATAACGCGCGCTGGCACCGGTCGCCACAATCAGCGCATCACAGGTATAAAGGCCGCTATCGCCTTTCAACGTAAACGGTTTTTCGCCTAAACTGACCTCATTGATATGGTCGAACAGTACTTCCGTATTGAAGCGTTCAGCATGCTGCTGCATGCGTTCCATCAATTCTGGGCCCTGAACACCCTGAGCGTCACCCGGCCAATTATCCACGTCGGTCGTCGTCGTTAGCTGCCCGCCGGCTTGAATACCGGTGATCAATAACGGCTTCAAGTTTGCCCGCGCGGCGTAAACGGCGGCCGTGTAGCCAGCCGGGCCGGATCCAAGAATAATCAAACGCTCATGACGAGTTTCCATGACACCACCTTCTAGAGACTTAACTGATAGCTTTATCGATAGCCGTGTAAACAATAGCTATGCAAACAATTTGGCAGAGAGTCTGCCTGAAATGGCGTCAAGTACAAGCTATTGCAAGGTTTGCCATAGGCTATTAGGCGAATAAACCTTGAAAGCAACTGTGCAAACACCCATGTATTATTACTATGGTAAGCCATACTATAAAGAAAGACCGTGACCGTCACGTTGAGCTAAACGCTCAGCAACAAGAGGAGAATGGCATGAGCAAGATACCTGATACGCTAAGTACCTTAGAGGTTGGCAGCACCACGTATCACTACTACAGCCTCCCCCAAGCGGCCGGGGTGCTCGGCAACATCGATCGGCTGCCCAAAACGCTCAAGATTCTACTCGAAAACCAGCTGCGCTTCGCCGATGACGAGAGCGTAGCCGAAGAAGACATGCAGGCTTTGGTCGACTGGCAGGCCGAAGGCAAATCTAGCCGCGAAATAGGTTATCGCCCCGCGCGCGTATTAATGCAGGACTTTACCGGCGTGCCCGGCGTAGTGGATTTAGCTTCCATGCGCGCCGCCGTAGAAAGCCTTAACGAAGACCCTGCGAAGATCAATCCGCTGACCCCTGTCGATCTGGTCATCGATCACTCAGTGATGGTCGATAATTTCGGCAACGCTGGCGCATTTCAAGAAAACGTCGATATTGAAATGCAGCGCAACCGCGAGCGCTATGAGTTTTTGCGCTGGGGCCAGCAGGCCTTTGACAACTTCCGCGTTGTGCCACCCGGCACCGGCATTTGCCACCAGGTGAACCTGGAGTACTTGGGCAAAACCGTATGGACCAAAGAAGAGGACGGCAAGTCCTTTGCTTACCCTGACACGCTGGTGGGCACTGACTCACACACCACGATGATTAACGGCCTGGGCGTGCTTGGCTGGGGCGTGGGCGGCATTGAAGCCGAAGCAGCCATGCTCGGCCAGCCGGTGTCGATGCTGATCCCCGAAGTGATTGGCTTTAAGTTGACCGGCAAGATGCGCGAAGGCATTACCGCCACCGATTTGGTGCTGACGGTCACTGAGATGCTGCGCAAAAAAGGCGTAGTGGGTAAATTTGTTGAGTTCTACGGCGACGGTTTGAAAGACCTGCCGCTGGCCGATCGTGCCACTATCGCCAATATGGCGCCTGAATACGGCGCTACCTGCGGGTTCTTCCCGGTCGATGATGAAACGCTGAACTATTTGCGCCTAACCGGACGCGAAGATGACCAGGTTGCGCTTGTCGAGGCGTACAGCAAAGCCCAGGGCCTATGGCGCGAGCCCAACGATGAGCCGATATTCACCGATGCCCTGCAGTTAGATATGACAGAGGTAGTCGCTAGCCTTGCCGGCCCCAAACGCCCTCAGGATCGCGTGGCGCTACAAGACATGGCGTCGGCCTTTGGTAAGTTCATGCAGGAAGATACGAAGGCAAGCGCTACAGAGAAGGGCAAGTTCTCTTCTGAAGGTGGCCAAACCGCCGTGGGCGTAGAGCGCAGCTTCAAAGATGACACCAGCCAAGCCGTTAAGCTGAATGATCGCGACTTCAGCCTTGACCCTGGCGCGGTGGTCATTGCAGCCATTACGTCGTGCACGAACACTTCAAACCCAAGCGTTATGATGGCGGCGGGGCTGCTGGCACGTAAGGCTCGCGAAAAAGGATTAACCACCCAGCCATGGGTAAAGACCTCACTGGCACCGGGTTCTAAAGTAGTCACCGACTACCTAGCAGCCGCGGGCTTAAATGAGGACTTGGACGCCCTAGGCTTTAACCTGGTCGGCTACGGATGCACAACCTGTATCGGCAACTCAGGCCCTCTTGCCGATGAGATTGAGCAGGCGATTAACACCGGCGACCTTGCTGTCGCGTCGGTGCTTTCCGGCAACCGTAACTTCGAAGGCCGCGTTCATCCGCTGGTAAAAACCAACTGGCTTGCATCGCCCCCCCTGGTTGTTGCCTATGCACTGGCCGGCAACGTGCAGCGCGACCTTACCAAGGAACCGCTAGGACAAGATAGCAATGGTGAGCCCGTCTATCTCAAAGACATTTGGCCGACTCAGGCTGAGATTGCCACTGCCGTCGAGAAGGTCAACACCGATATGTTCCGTAAAGAATACGGTGCGGTGTTTGAGGGCGATGATGTCTGGAAAGCGATCAGCGTTTCGAAAAGTAAGGTCTATCAGTGGCCTGAATCCACCTACATCCAGCACCCGCCGTTCTTTGAAGGCATGGGCCGTGAGCCGGATGCCATCGAAGACGTACACAGCGCCCGCGTGCTAGCGATGCTGGGTGACTCGGTGACCACCGACCACATTTCCCCTGCCGGTGCCATTAAACCCGACAGCCCTGCGGGCCGCTACTTGCAAGAAAACGGCGTCAAGCCGGTCGACTTCAACTCTTACGGTTCACGCCGTGGCAACCATGAAGTCATGATGCGCGGTACTTTCGCTAACGTGCGTATCAAAAACGAGATGCTTGATGGCGTCGTCGGCGGTGAGACTCGCCATGTACCCAGCGGCGAACAGATGGCTATTTACGATGCGGCCATGAAGTACAAAGAGGAAGGTAAACCGCTAGTCGTTATTGCCGGTAAAGAGTACGGCACCGGCTCCTCGCGAGACTGGGCTGCCAAAGGTACGCGCCTGCTGGGCGTGCGCGCCGTGATTGCCGAATCCTTCGAGCGTATTCACCGCTCCAACCTAATCGGCATGGGCGTTGTACCGCTGCAGTTTGCGGAAGGTGAAAGCCGTCAAACGCTAAAATTGACCGGCGACGAAGAGATTTCGATTGCGGGTTTAAGCGATCTCACGCCGGGCGGTACGGTGAAGGTAGTCATCAAAACTGCCGATGGGGAACGCACCGTTGATGCCAAGTGCCGAATTGATACGGTAAACGAGCTGGCTTACTACCGCCACGGTGGTATCCTTCACTACGTGCTGCGCAAGATGATCGGCGCAGCCTAAAGGTAAAACCTACCAATGCTTGCATGCCCCCACCTCGGTGGGGGCTTTTTTTTTGCCTTAAACCTGCGTTTAGAAAGCGCGGCGACGGTAAGTACGGTAATCCGGCGACCAGGACGCTTTGTCAATTAGCTCACGCAGCGTAGTTCCACTGGTTTGCAACGCCACGCCGTTTTGCTGGGCCTGCGCAGCCACCTCAAAGGCAATTGACTTACTGATCTCACGAATGCGCGACAGCGGCGGTAACAACGCACCCTTGCCATCTTTCACCAGCGGCGCTTCGCGAGCCAGTGCCCGCGAAGCGCTCATCAGCATTTCATCCGTGATGCGAGTGGCACTCGCAGCAATAACGCCCAGCCCAATACCTGGGAAGATATAGGCATTGTTGCACTGAGCAATGGCATAGGTACGGCCGTTATAAACAACCGGCGCAAAAGGACTGCCGGTAGCGACTAGCGCCTGCCCATCAGTCCAGCGGATGACATCTTCCGGTACGGCTTCAGCCTGCGAGGTGGGGTTCGAAAGCGGCATGATCACCGGGTGCTCGCAGCCCGCGTGCATCGTGCGCACAACCTGTTCGGTGAAAATACCGCGTTGGCCGCATACGCCAATCAATACGGTTGGTTTGATCTGCGCAATGGTCTCTTCCAGGCCTTGGCCATTCCAATGCGCCACTAACGTGGCGTCATGGGCTAAACGGCGCTGAAAATCTCGCTGCCATGCTTGGTCGTTGGTCATCAGGCCATCGCGATCAACAATATAAATACGCGCCCGCGCTTCGCTTTCGGTCAAGCCTTCGGCTTCCATCGCGACAACGACCTGCTCAGCAATACCGCAACCCGCTGAACCACCGCCCACAAACACCACTCGCTGCTGAGCAATGGTTTCTTCACGGGCCTGGCAGGCGGCCATTAAGGTGCCGACCACCACCGAAGCAGTGCCTTGAACGTCATCATTGAAACAGCACAGCTCATCGCGATAGCGCTCTAAAAGCGGCACCGCATTGGCCTGAGCAAAGTCTTCAAACTGTAACAACACATTAGGCCAACGGCGCTTCACGGCGGCAATAAACTCTGCCATAAACGCGTCATATTCTTCTTGCCCTACCCGCTCGTGGCGCCACCCCATGTACATAGGGTCATCCAACAGTGCTTTGTTGTTGGTGCCCACATCAATCATGATCGGCAGTGTATAGGCGGGGCTGATGCCGCCACAGGCGGTATAAAGCGCCAGTTTACCAATCGGGATGCCCATTCCACCGATTCCCTGGTCGCCCAGGCCTAGAATCCGCTCACCGTCCGTGACCACGATCACTTTAACGTTATCCTTGGTCGCGCTGCGCAGGATGTCATCCATATGTTCGCGATCAGGGTAGCTAATAAACAGGCCGCGGTGATTACGATAAATATTAGAGAATTCCTGACACGCCTGCCCCACCGTCGGGGTATAGATAATCGGCAGCATCTCTTCAAGGTGCTGGGAAACCAGGCGGAAATAGAGCGTCTCGTTATCGTCTTGAATGGCGCGCAGATGAATGTGCTTCTCAAGATCACTATGGCACTGCTGGTACTGGCGATAGACGCGCGCTAACTGATCATCAATGGTTTCTACTCTCTGAGGTAGCAAACCAATCAGGTTAAACGCCAAGCGCTCCTGTTGAGTAAACGCACTGCCTTTGTTCAATAGCGGCATTTCGAGCAAAGAAGGACCGGCGTAAGGAAGGTACAAGGGGCGTTTACTCTGGGTAGTCATAAGCACTCTCTTTTAATGTCTATCACTGCTGCAATGCAGCAACATCGGGCGTTTGCGGCGTTTGGGCTTAATGTAACATGCTCCTGAGACAAAGGTAGAAGAGACCCGTATTAAGCGTAAAAAAATGCCCCGACCAACGGCCGAGGCATCGAACACAATGACACGTTAAAGCAGAACGTGATTAGCAGCTTTTGGCCGCGGCTTGGCGCCCTTCTATACCTGCAAAAAAGAACGGACGCAGCTTTACGCCCACCATATTTCCCGCAAATGCCGCCACCAGCCACACCCAGCCGTGCAGGCTGCCCGAGGCAATACCGCTAAAGTACGCGCCGATATTGCAGCCATACGCCAAGCGCGCGCCATAGCCCAACATGAGGCCGCCGATAATCGCTGCTAATACGGACCTCAACGGAATTTTGAAATTAGGCGCAAAGCGACCAGCCAAGCTTGAGGCCGCCAGCGCGCCAAGCATAATACCGACGTTCATTACCGTGGTAATGTCGTTCCATACACTGGTTTCCAAGGCCGCTGCATTGCCAGGCGCCTGCCAATATCCCCACTGACTGACATCACCGCCTACCAGACCATAGGCCTTGGCACCCCACAGCGCGAACGCAGAGGTAATGCCCCAAGGGCGGCCTGCCAGTGCCAGGGTGGCAAAATTTAACAGCGCCAGTGCCACCGCACCCGCTACCAGCGGCCACGGGCCTGTTAACCAACGCGAATAGCCATGCTTATTGACGACAGGCGCCTGTTCAAGCTGACCATGGCGACGTTTCTCCATCACCCAGGTAAAGGCAGCGATAGCAGCAAATAGCACCAGGCTAACCGCTATTCCGCCGCTTACTCCGGCAACGTTAACCAGCGACACTGGCTGAAAGGCGGGTAAGCTTTGCCACCAAGCAAAATGCGCCGAGCCAATCACCGAACCAACAATAAAGAAAACCAGGGTGATCAACATGCGCGCATTACCGCCGCCCGCTGTAAACAGCGTGCCAGAAGCACAGCCGCCGCCCAGCTGCATGCCAACGCCGAAAATAAATGCTCCAACCAGTACCGAAATACCAATCGGCGAGACAAACCCAGTCACCGGTGTACCAAACAACGTGCCCGCGCCAAGAGCCGGGAAAAACAGCACCACGGCAATCGCCAGCATCACCATCTGCGCGCGCAGGCCACGCCCTCGTCGCTCGGTAATAAACACACGCCATGCGGACGTAAAGCCAAACGCCGCATGGTAAAGCACCATCCCCAGCAGGCCGCCGACAATCATCAGCAGCCCCGTATTGGCTTCAAACACCATCCCCACCAGCAACGCGCCTAAAACAATCGCCGCCGTGGCGATCAGCGGCACACGATAGCTTGCGGGTTCAACAATAGAGGTTGTGGACATAGGTCACCTTTAGCAACACCAAAAGCGCCTGTTAGAAAACAGGCGCTTTTGATAGACATAGACAATAGTTGCAAGCCTAACGATAGTAGTACAACGCGGGAAATTCTTTATTTAGCAGTGCTTATAGCTTTATGGAATATGACAGCTAAGACATAGCAGCTGGCCAAGGTGGGCGCCGCCGCGCAGAGGATCCGGTGTCAGGCCGATGCAGACCAAGGCAGGAGCACTCATATCTTGTAGGTGGCCGCTGCCACCGTAGATGCGTAGAGAACGAATAATGATAGAAGACTTACCGCCAAGAAAATTAGCAACTGCTTTCCTTGGCAAGTAATGAGTGCGTCGGGCAGCATCAATGCTGCATTATTAGTCAAACTCAGAATAGATATTTAGTGACGTTTTCTGTCCCTTTTTGCATCTTTTTTACGTTGAAGTGTATTGAGTCCGTTACCAGCACTATCGATAAGTACTATAAAAGTAGTTACTATAGCAAACACTGCGGATAGACGACTGATCGTCTCTAATACCTCCCATAATGCGCCTGTTAAAATCCTGTCGAACCCAAGGTGCCCGAAGTGCCCAAGTACGAGTGACCCACCGCTTGCAAAACAAATTATAAAGGCCCATATCCGAACCTTGTTGATTAATTTTATCGTCTTATTCATCTTGCCCTCCTCCGATGATGGTGGTGCTTGTTTTACAATGCTGGACTCCGCCGGCTATACCCACACTTGGTCCAAGCCATCCACTTGCCCCTGAAATAGAGCCGCTTCCAAAATCTATAGATCCACCGCCACCCTTGATAGCACCCGCCCGCACGAAAGGGCCCCAAGTTTCGGAAACTCCGTTTTCAAGAGGAGCGGAACTTACGCCGATATTGCCTCCGACTCCGACTCCCCTAAACATACCCAAGCCATACTGCTGACACTCAGTTAACACCCAAGCAGTGTTTCCATTCGAATCATGCTTTATCCCAGTTGATACTGTTTGGCCGAACACACCACCAAACGATTCCGCAGAAGCGTTCGGCTCTACACTTGTGACAAGGCTATCTGCTTGTCGCCTTACCGTATTAGATTGGCTATAAGGCCCACCACCAAGCCCATATACCCCTCTGAGGCCAAGAGGGTCTACTTCTAAATTTGGCGCTGCTGCATATTGGTAAAGATTATCTCCTCCAGCTAACCCAATCGGATCCTGGCTAATATACCGCCCCTGCTGCGGGTCGTAATAACGGTGGCGATTGTAATAGAGCCCACTCTCCTCATCGTGCCATTGGCCCTGAAAGCGAATCGGCTGCGCTGTAGTGCCACGCTCGTTCTTGATTGCCGCCCAGTCGTTGGGTTGGGCCTGCCATTTCGTCTCCCCATTGGGCGCCACCAGTTGCATGGGTGTACCCAGCGCATCGGTGACGAAGGCGCTGATGTGTTGACCCTGCTGGGTATCATCAATGCGCAGCATGGGCACAAAGCTGCCCGGCTCGTAGACTATTGTGGTGCGCTGGTTCTGGGTATCTTCCCGCACGATGCGATCGCCGTCCCAGCCGTAGTGGGTAGTGGCGGTGATGCCGTTGGTATCGCGCACGGTTTTGCTGATGCGTCTTCCTAGGCCGTCGTAACGATACGTCGCATCGCGAGTGTAGCCTAACTCGCTGGCGTGGATGAGGTGCACTAAGCGGTTGGCACCGTCGTAGCCCAGCGTTAAGCGCTCGCCGTTGGGATCTTGTTTTTCGATCAAGTTGCCCGCGCCGTCGTAGCGGTAGCCAATGCCATTGAGTTGATCAAGACGATTGTTGGTGAGGGCCTGCTGGCCGTCTAAGCGGTTACCGGCGGCATCCACAGGATAGCGATGGGCGTTATCGCCATGCTGGCTGCCAGTCAAACGGCCCGCGGCATCGTAGCTATAGGCAATCACTTTGGCTTGATCGCCTTGCAGCGCACGGAAGCTCATCCTACCCAGGGCATCGTACTGGTACTGCTGGCCGCCCTCGTGCTGCGCGCCGCGCAGGGTGAGATGGTTCAGTTGGCCAAGGTGAGTATAGCCGCGCTCCAGAATCAGCGGCTGCGTTTGATCGCCGTTTTCCAGGCTCAGGCGGCGCTGGGTTTCGCGATGCAGGGCATCCGGCGTCAGGTCGATTTCAAGATCTAGATCGGGTGCGCTCATACCGTGTAGATGACCGCTGCCGTAGGTGTGCCAGTTCAGTGCGGGCAGGTCGCCAAACTGGCTTTGTTGGGGCGCGCCGTTGGCGGTGAGCGTATGTTGCTGCTGCCACTGCCAGGCGCTGTTGCCGTCAATGCCGGTATGGCGCTGCTGTTCGCCGGTCAGCCGCTGGGCGTGGTCGTACTGGAACGTGACATCACCATGGTCGTTGGTCACGCTGACCAGCTGGCCGTTGGTACCCCAGCGGTAATGTTCGCTGCTGGCCGGGGCGTGTTCAGTGGCCGGCAGGTGGCGGGCGGTAAGACGGCCGGCGGCATCATACGCGTAGCGCGTGGCCAGCGGCTGATCGTCTGGGCCTGTGCGATTGGCCTCCACTCGCTCAATCAACTGGCCCGCCTCATCGTAGCGGTATTGCTGTTCGCGGCCGTCGGGGCCGGTCTCACTGATCAGGCGATCCATGTCATCAAACGCAAAACGGTAGACCGCGCCGTTGCCCAAGGTAAGTTCGTTCAGGCGGCCAATGTCGTCATAGGCGGTAAACTGCTGGCTGCCATCGGCCTCGATGCGCTGCACCGGGCGACCGTGGTCATCAAAGAAGAACTGTTGGCGGAAGCCTTGCGGGCCTTCAAGCTCCACCAGCCGCCCTTGGGGATCGTAGTGATGGTGCCAGTGGGTGCCATCCGGCTGTTGAGTAGCCAGCCGTTGGCCGCGCACATCGTGCTGGGTGCGGGTGGTTTCTCCCAGCGCATTGGTGACACTGGCCAGGTAGCCGTGGCGGTCGTATTCATACGCCGTGCGCTGCTGGGAGCAGTCGATCTGGGCGGTGACCTGACCCAGGTCGTTCCACTCGCGCTGGTGCGTGGCGCCCACTGCATCAGTCACCGTGGTGGGACGGTCGGGCAGACGCTCATCGCCATAAGCAAACGCCGTCGTGCCTTCTGGCCCGGTCACTTCTAGCGGCTGGCCACGTTCGTTGCGCGTTATTTGCCAACGCTGGCTCTCAGGCCCTTCCACGCTGGCCGTATCGCCCATAGCGTCACGTTTTAGCGTCCAGCGCTGGCCGCCGGGCGTCGTCTGACCGATTACCTGGCCACTCTCATCGCGTTCGATCAGCGTCTCGCGACCCAGCGGATCAACCGTCGCCACCTTGCGTCCGGCGCGGTCGTAGCGGAACTCAATGCGTGAACCGTCAGCGCGGGTGTGAGCGGTCCAGCGCTGGCCGGGGCCACTGCCCACAAAGTGATACAGCTCTTCCCGACCCAGGCTGTCGGCCACCTGAGTGTGATCAACGTGATAAGTATAAGATCGCGCCAGGCCGCCGGCTTCCTGCTGGCCGACCACGCGGCCATCCGGGGCGTGGCGATCCCAGGTGTAGTGGGCCTCCATGCCGCCGGGCACTCGATGGGCGATGAGCATGTGATTCTGCCACTCAAACTCTCGCACCACCTCGCCGTGGCGGTGACGCACGGCAATCAAATCCCCTACGGGACTATACGAGTAGCGCACTAACCAGTCATTCTGAGCGCTGCCGTCATGATCCTGAACCAGCTTGACGCCGGTCAGGCGCTGGCCTGCATCATCGACCTGCTTGGGCAGCAAGGCATCGTAGACGAACTGATAATGGCGCTCGGCGCTGTCGATAACGCGCACCAATAGATCAGCCTCCCATTGATACTGGGTGGTATAGCCGTTGCGGTCGCGCTCTTCGGTCAACGCCCAGCGCGCGGTAGCGTCGTCAGGGCGGGCAAACACGTAGTAAAGGCCGCCCGCATCGCTAAGCACGATACGGTCAGGATTCTGACGCAGCGTCTCATCCAACGCCTGCCAGCGGATATCGTCACTCTGTGCGTTGTCTTGAGACGCTGACGAACCCCCACGGCGTATCCAAAGCTGTTCGGTAGGTGAGAAACGCGCCTGCCCGGGTTCGAGTGGCCCAAAGGTAATGGCTCGACCCTGAGCATCATGGATGATACAAGCATCGTCGCTCAGCGTCATCGCAAGACTTTCGCCGGGTAGCGACCAGCCCTGGCCCAGCACCCCAATCCGCCCATTGCTGGAAAGATACCCACGGCTAAATACAAAGGGGCGCGGTGCCGGTAGCGCAAAATCGGTCTCGGCGGGCAGCAGTTTAGCACCCAGCAGCGGGTTTACGGGACTGCCTACCGCTGGCTCACAAGCGCTACAGTCATCGGCCAGGCCATCGATAATGTCGATAGCATTCAGGGCCAGCGGTGTGGCGGCGGCAATATCACTGCTCAGCAGAGGTGTTTGATGAGGTTCAAGAGTGACATCCTCGCTCTCTTCGGGTTCGGCCTCTCCGGGCAGGTTGGGCAGCACAATCGCCTGCCCCTGGCCACGCCCAGGGCTGCCGCCGGAGTTGATTTTCACCTGGGCGCCGACAATGGTGACGCCGCTCGGGTCGAGTTTTACAAAGCTGCCGCCCGCTTTGAGGGTGATCTCCGCACCGGCCTCTAACACAATCTGCGTACCGGCCTTATGATGGATTTCCTGTCCGGCTTCCAACAGCTGCGCTTCGCCATAAAGCTCATGGCGCGTTTGATCCACCTGAAGGTGGTCATCGCCTTTTACCTGGGTAAAGCGGTCGTTGCGTACCGTTAGGTGATCGTCGTTGTGAATCTCGGTCAACCGGTTGTTGTGCACCTTAAGGTGGCTATCGTTTTGAATTTCTTCAGTGCGGTCGTTAAGCGTTAGCAGCTCCAGGTCTTTCTGGGCGTGGAGCCAGATCTGCTCTTCGCCCGCTTCGTCTTCAAAGCGCAGCTCGTTGAAGCCTTCGGCTTTGTGGCTCTGGGTACGGATGACCGTGCGGGTTTTGTGCTCTGGCAGCGGGTAAGGCGCGGTATTCACGGCGTGGTAGGTGCGCCCGGTGACCAGCGGCTGATCGGGGTCGCCTTCCAGGAAAGAAACAATCACTTCGTGGCCAATACGCGGGATGGCGATACTGCCGTAGCCGCCGCCTGCCCAGCCTTGGGCGACACGTACCCAGCAGCTTGCCGTATCGTTGGGTTCCGCGTAGCGGTCCCAGGGGAACTGCACCTTAACCCGGCCATGCTCGTCGCAGTGAATCTCTTCGCCTTCGGGGCCGACCACGAAGGCTACTTGAGGGCCATCCACGCGGGGCTTGGGATTGGGAGTGGCCTGCCAGGGAGCGTCGCCTGGCGTCAACGTGACGTAGTTAAAGTAGCGGGTCATACCTCCTGATTCGCTGCTGCTGATGCTGTCTTCTTCCAGCGCCTGAGGCTGCTCGCCGTGGTGAATAACGCTGATTGCCTGCCAATCACGGTTGAGGCTGTCAGTATCGTGATCGGTGAGTGTAAAGCGCAGGCCAGGCGCGAGCTCGGGCAGATCACTTTCGGCATTGGCGGTGATGGCCTCGCGGCGCAGCTGCTCCAGGCGAATACGGGTAAACGGTTCGCCGGAGGCGTCCTGCTTATAGCGGCCGGGGTAATCAAAATGTTCGTAGTCAGACTGCTGACCGTGAGCCTCGACATCGCGGCCCAGATGTTCGTGCAACTGGGCGTAAGCCGGGTTCTTGAAGCTGTAGTCTTTCAGCGTGGCGGAGGCTGCAGCGACGCGGGCCTTTTGACTCAGCTTCCGCACATGGCGGCTGGGAGCAGTGCCCCCGGCTCGGCTGTGATAAGTGCGTTCGCCAAGGCTCGTTAGCACTTGCGGATCGTCGGCAAAGATCAGCCGGTGGCCGCCGCCATCGGTGTCTTCACCTCGTTCAGCAAATTCATGAAAGTAGAATAGGCCTTCTTCGGCGGCGAGGCGCTCGATAAAGGCGAGATCCGTCTCGCGGTATTGAACGCAGTACTCGCGCTCAGGAAGATCGCGGTTAACCGCAAAGGCCACATCGGTGATACCGCGCTCATCGCACAGAGTATTAATGATAGTGAGCGGATCGGTCTTCTGGAAAATCCGCGAGTTCTGGCGTAGCGAAAGCCGCCAGAGCGCGGGGCGCAGTACCAGCGAGTAAAAAGTGCGCCTGTGGCCGCGATCACCTCGGCCAAATTCAGCGATAATGCCGTGCACGCGGCGCAGCGGTTCGCCGTCCTGCCAAATAGTTAGGGTAGCTTCGCTATCAAGGAGATCGGCGGCGTCTAGGCTGCCATCGCGGCTAGCCAGATTCAGCGCCAGTTCAAAGGGTTGGGAAAGCGCTTCGCGGTGGGTGAAGTCGATCACCGCCACCTCGTCCACACCGGGGAGTGTTAACGTAAATTGCAGTCCTGTGCTTGTCATCTCAACGTCCCTCTCCTGAACCAGACCCGATGACCACGCCGCCACAGTCCACGCCGTGGCCCGTTAACGCAGCGGGTTTGCCGTCGATTAAAATAGTGCCCGAGCCCTGTGCAATGGCGCGCGGGTGCGTGGAGTGGTTGGGCTTGTCGTGTGGCGCGAGCGGGTCGCCTACGCGAGCGACGGGCTTACCGTCCATTAGCACCGTGCCGCTACCGGCGGTTACCGGCGTAGCAGGAAAACCGTCGTGGTCGGTTCCCATATCGCCCACTAGTACAAATTGCTGGCCCATTGCGGGTACTCCTTATTACATGACTGCATTACATGACTGCTTATTCGTGCGGCTTACTCATCCCGCTTATTCGTCCCACTTTGCGGGCGCTTCGTAGCTGGCGACCTCAAAGGCATCAACGTATTGGCGAGTAAAGCCGGCGGCTTCCAGGCTATCGATGGCCGAGTGGCACACCAACGGCAGGCGTGTCTGCAGCGGTACACCGCTGAGGCTGCGGCGCACGGCCATGAGTAGGCGGGTGCCATGGCCGCTGCCTTTCCACTCTTGGCTGATGTAGAAAAAGCGCAGCTGCCAGGCAGCCTCATCGTCAGGGCGACAGGCCAGCACCATGCCTAGCGGCGGCCCGTCACCATGGCGTAGTGCCAGCAGTCGGCCCTGCCAATGCGCGACCTTACCTTCGTCGCGCTGTAGCCAAAGGCCTCGGTGAACGGTAAATTCCAGCGCCCGACGCAGCGTTTCCAGCACGCTTTTATCTTTTAGCACCCACGGTGAGTGCCCTTTGGCATCCGCGTGGTAGACCGCTTCGATAAAACTGTCGATGTCTTCGCTGCGCGCCTCCACTAGCGGGCGGGCGCGCTTCACGCTGCTCTGACGCTTATGGCGCGTCGTAGGCTGAGACGTGCCGGCGCTAAACAGTTGCTTAAGTTTGGTCAGCATTGCTGCCTCGCTCGGCGTAGAGCGCCGCTGGCAACTGGAAGCCCGCCGCTAGCGGGCGCGTAAAGGGGTTGGCTGAGCCGTTAGCAAACAGGCGATAACGCATCGAGCCGCCATCGACGTTGAAGCGCAGTTCCAGCTCCCGCTCGCTGACACTGGTGATATCGGCTTGTTCTAACAGCCGGAACCAGGCCCAGGCGCCGTCTTGAGTCACGCTGCGCGGAGAGCGGTTGATTTCACTAGGCACCATAGTGACGCGACTTTCATTGCCACCGCGTAAAGTATTGGGCCAAATCATCGAAACACGCTGGCTGGCGCTGTGGGCGTATTCGATCAGTTGGCCGTCCACGCTGATCACACTGCGACGCTTGTCAGGGCTTAAGCTCACCGGCTCTAGGGCGAACTCCACATCCAGCGCGCCGTCGCGGCTAAAGTAGGCGCGACGAATTTGCTCGGCCTGTTGAACGGCGGTGTGCAGGCTATCGCGCAGTAGCGAGTTACCGTCAGCATCAACTAAGTACTCGGGCGCGCCCTCAATAAAGGGCTTTAAGCTTTCTTCATAGAAGGCATCTAGGGTGCCGCTGGGGGCAAAGAAGTCTTCAAAGTCGCTAAGCGCTACTTCACTGGTGGCGCCGGGGGCAAGCGGGTAGCGGCCAGCTAGGCGCTCTTGATAAGGCGCGACCACTTCATCCAGCCAAAGGTGTTCTAAATGACGCGTGGCACTCACCATCATTAGCTGCCAGCTCTGATCAGCCAAATCATGCAGCATTCGGCCTACCGGCTGCGGCGTGTTTTCGGCAATGCGCTGTAGATTGTAAATGGGGTCGTTACCGCGCAGCGAAAGCCGATCACGCACATTCATAAAGGCTGCACGCTCTGCATCGCTCGACTCTTCAATTTCCTGCAGGTAGTTGCGCAACTCAGTGACCGCTACCTTAATTTCCTCAAGCGACGAGGGATTGTCATTACGCGCCTGGCTGAGCTGGTTAATCGGCGTAAAGGGCTGCTCAATGGCCAGCGCTAGCTGGTATCGCTGAGATTCGCGCAGCGCTGCGCGGGCCTGTTCGTCATCCTCGGGCAGCTCAGGATAGAGGCTGGTATTACGTTCAACGGCGTTCAACAACCTGTCTAATGGGCGCTGTGAGCCCACCAGCGCATCCGCCACCACGATGGCCTGATGAATGTCCGGCAAAGGCACCAGCTGCGTATTGCGCAAGGCATCGCGCCAGCTAACGTGATAGTCACTCACGTAGTATTCGCGCAGCGCCGTTTGCAGCTGCTGTTTATCGGCTTCGCTAAAGTTGATGTTATCGCGCTGACCCAACACCCACACGTCGATCAGCGCAAGATCTGTGGCCCGATCAAGCTCTTGTAGAAAGTAATTCTCGAAGCCGTCGCGGGTCACCAAGTGAGGCAGCTGCACGTACTCGGCCTGGTCATTGCGCGCCATAAATACCGTATTGAACAGCGTGCCGACGCTAAGACGCAGGTCAAGCGGTTCACCTTGGCGGCTACCGGCGACTTTCAAGGACGTATACACCCGCTCATCAATCGGCTGACGAGAAAGCTCTTGCTGTGCCGCGTCGATGCTACCTTGAAGCGGTGCCATGGCCTGCTGGGCACGCTGCTGACCGTCAGCAATATGCCCCTTTAGATCGCTATGTATCAACGCGTAGTCAAGGTGTGTCAACAGGCGCTCTTGAACATCGCCTTGCTGAGGAAAGTAACCCTGCCAGCGCTGCGCCATAAAGCGCTCTACCCGCTCAGGCTGACGGCCACTGGCGTCTGACATCATGCGCAGCACGCGCAGTAGCGCTAATTTCGCGTTACTGCCTTCCTCGGAGCGATTCATGTCGTCCACGATGCCGATCATTAATGCCGGCAGGAACTGATTTTCCAGCATCGCCAGATAGGCACGTTCAACCTGGGCGCCAATGATATGCCCTTGATAAAGCCCCATATCGGCGAGGTAAGGCGTGTGCGTGCGGTATTCGGAGAAGGTTTCCAGCGCATAGCGCAGCCTGTCCAGCGGTTCTAAAAATTCATAGCCGCTGGGATCGTCGCTTTGGAAAGCCTCAGGCTGAGTGGCTAAAAACGTTGCCGCCCGCTCTTCTACTGCGGCGAGAGAGACACTGTTCTTTTGATAGAAATGCGCCCAGCCACCGACCAGCCCAACGCCCATGATCAAGCAGGCAACCAGACTAATATTGCGCGCCCGACGGCGCCTCTGAGTCATACGGGCGTTATCGCCCGCCAAGCCCGCTTCGGGATAAATAACTTTATCAAACAACTCTTCGGTGAAATAAAGCGCGCTGCGGGTGGCCCGGTGCGCAGGCTGCACGGTATCGCCCATGCCGTAGCGGCGCGCGGCGGCATCAACAAACGGATCTTCCGGCACGCCCTGCTGATAAACCGAGGTAAAATACGTGCCGCGCACCATCGCCGCCGTTGAAAAGCGATCGCTCGACAACGCCTCGGCCAGAAAGCCGAACAGTACATCGCGCAGCCCCGCTAACTGGCGCACAAACCGGAATACCGACTCACGCTCATCGCGGTCGCGGCACTCGGACAGCATGGTCGGCATATGCTGGTTCAAGCGTGCCAGCATGGCGTCATAATCAGCTTCGAACTCAGACTCCCATTTCCCGGGCGTGTCCATCGACGCCGCTGAAAAGGTAAAGCCAAGTGGCGCACGGCGGGCTGCGCGGGAATAGTGGCGGAAGAAGTCGTCAAAGCCGTGCAGCAAGTCCATTTTGCTAAACGTGACGTAAACCGGTAGCCGGGTGCCGTGACGCTCCATTAATTCACGTAAGCGGCTTCGCAACAGCGCGGCATAGGCTTTTCGCACCGCCACTTGGGCGTGGCTTAAACGGGCTAGATCCAGCACCAGCACAACGCCATCTAACGGCCGCTGGGCACGATTGCGCTCAAGCCAATCGACAAAATGATCCCACAGTCTGCGCTGTAGCTCTTGAGGCTCACCGCCTTCCATAGCGCCCTGCGTTAGCAGCTCACCATCGGGGTCAATCAGCACTGCTTTATCGCCAATCCACCAGTCAAAGCCTAGCTGGCCCTGCTTGCTACTCTGCCCGGATGCTTTCATCACGTGGGTCAGCGCAAAGGTTTGGCCGGAGCGATTGATCAGGCTGGTTTTGCCCGCATTTTCGACCCCCATCACTAGGTACCAAGGCAGGCGATAACGGCTGTTATGGCCACCGCCTAGGCTCGACGTAATCTCAGTCAACACGCTGTCGAGCGACGCTTCTTGTCGCTCCACCTGCGACATAATCGGGTCTTGCTGGCGAGCGTCTTCGTGCTCACGCTCTTCATCCAGGGTGCGCAGCCGGCGCGCTAAGCGGACACCCCAGATCACAGCAATAAGAGTGACGACGGCCAGCGTTGCCAACAGGCGGTTAGTTAACGGGGCAAGCGGCATGACGTCGCGTATTTCCCAACCCGGTCCCAGCCACCAAATAGCGACCAGTAATACGATGAGCAGCACCGCCCACAGCAGTGTTGAGATCCGCAATAGCCCTTTCGCTTTATTACCATGCGCATTGGCACGGTTTTTCGCTGTTTGTGCCCGCGACAAGCCAGGCACCCAGCGGCTCAGCTTTGATGTTAATGTTGACCACATTAGCCTTTATCCCTCGTCCCTGTTACTGATGAATATTGTTTAGTGCGTTTCTTTAACCGCCGCGTGAAGGCGCGACACAAGCGATGGCTCCCACTGCTCCATCGCAAGCTCGGTGATGGTTTGATGCAATGTGCGGTAGTGCTGCTGCGCAAGGCTTTCCAGGCCGGTTTCATGCAAAAGGTCCGCACTCGCTAAACGCCAGTAGGCGCTTTCACGAGGCGATCGGGCGGCGCTAAGGCCTTGATCAAGAACTTTTAATGCCGCCCCCATATCGCCACTTTCCATTTCCTCGCGAGCCTCTTCTAAGCCCGCCTGCCAAGTATCATTACCGCCACTGCTGGCCCCGTCGCTACCCGGCATTCCGCTGCTATGCAGCCAGCGCTGCGTCTCATCATCGACGAACGCCGCACCGTTATTAAAGGTCAGCGCCTCAATGCCGGGCAGGCGTTGCACAAAGCGCTGCGCTTCATCACGGATCGCCTCAGCGCAGCGCGGATGCCCCAGCTGTTTGGCAATCCCAGCGCTCAGCCGATGGCCTTCTAGCCAATAGGGGCTGACCGCTAGGCTATTTTCAATGCGCTGCCATAAGTCGCTGTCGCCGCCGCGCGCAAAGGCTTCTCGGTAGCCGGCAATGCGGTCGGCGGAAACGGGCGCAAGCTCTGTTCGCCCGCCCTCTTTAGCCGAAGGCAGCGCCTGTATGGCACTCCACACGGCGTAGCGGCGAAGGCGGTAAGCAAGCGGTTCACCCGAGGCCTGCTCGGTCAAAAAGTCCGCCATCTTGAGCAGCGCCTGACGATTCGAGCGCTCGTTACCCGCTTCTAAGCGCAGCTCCGGCACTTTCGCGGGCGCCTCAGCCGTCGGTGCCGCTTGCTGCCCTGCTTGGCTGCTCGCGGTCTCGCTTCGCTCACTCGGTGGCGTAGCGCTATTGGCTGAAGGCGGTGTCTGCGTAGGACGCTGCGCAGTGAGCTGGCGACTTAACTCATTCAGCGCTTGCCCGGGTAGCGAGTATTGCTCTACGCGTGCCTGCAGCTCCGTTAGCGCTGTATTGCAAGCCTCGAACTCATCGTCCGCATTATGAAAGTCCAGCCCGGCGGCGAGCTTTACGCTGCGCTGGCTAAACTGCTGAAACAGCCGCGGGCGCAGCTTGGCGCCCCGCGGGCCATTAAAGGGATAGGCATGCGCCCACCAGGGCTGCTCCAGAGCATGCGTTAACAGGCGCAGTGACAGCGCAAAGCGCACGCCATTGCCATCGTGCTGTAGGCAGTGCAGCAAATGGCCTAGCACTTTTAGGTCTTTGCCGCGCTCGCTCAGCATGCGAATCGCCAGCGTTTCAGCGCTTTCCCACGCGACACTTGCATGTTGCAGCGAGCCGACTTTCATCATTTCAGCATCAAGGGCTAGGTAGTCGCTGGTTTCCTCAAGCGACTCCCCCACAGGCTGCCCGTCTGCATTGTTAGCCAGCGGGGCCAACAGGGGGTCAAGATGAGCGACGGCAGTAATACGCATAGTTGGCTCCCTTACCAGCGGCACGCTTCGCGCATGGGCTGAATGGCTTGGCGCAAGCCCGTGATGTCAAAACGCAAACCATTCAACACGGCAACATCGCTCGTCAGCGTGACCTCATCGGCGTTAAGCAGCTGTCGTAACGTCTCAATCGCGGGCAGCCCACGGCCGCCGTTAAGTACATGGCCATCGTCGCGTGCGCGCCACTGCTGCTGAATACTGCCCGTATTAGTCGAAAGCTGAATATCAACGCGAGCCTCGTTGACCGGTTCAGGCATGTGCAGTTGGAAGCGAGTGATCGCGTTCTCACAGGCCATCACCATCACCGGGCGCGGCGGCGTGGTTCCCAGCGCAGGTACGCTCATCAACACATCGTCGCCGGCTTGTTCCACCATCAGCCCTAGCGCCTGTGTATCTCGCTCGGACTCTTGGCGCTCAATGGCGTACCACAGGTCGGATAGCTTTGAATCGTTTGTCGCCGTCAACGTTGGTTTAAACACGTTGTCGTAGCAGCTAAGCCGATCTAAACGCGAGGGTTCTTCCGCGCAGGCCTGCGCGTTATCCAACACGCTCTCTAGCCCTGCTTGATGCTCGTCGGCGTACAGCCCAGCGCTACTGCAAGCGCCTATCATGAGCAGCGTCCTGCATGACCATTGGCGCGTCAGTGAGGTCATTTTCATTTAGTATCCAGTTCTAGCAGTTGGCACTTGTGCGCCAGCGTTCGCTTAGGTAAGCCAAGGCTTTCGGCGGTTTGTGCTCGGTTGCCGCCAAAGTGCAGCAACCGCTGACGAATAATGTCGGACTCGACGTCCCGCAGCGCCTGGCGCAAGTCGTCAATACTGTCCGGCAACGCATACGCACCCCCGCTGGTCGGTAAAGTCGTATGTACGGGCGCGTCATTATCAAGCTCTCCTGGCAGCACATAGGCATCAATATCGGTGCCTTGCGCGGTCATAGCGCAGGCGTAGTCGATGAGATTTTTTAACTCGCGTACGTTGCCAGGGTAATCGCGACCGTGCAGTAAGCGCAGCGCCGCGGGAGTGATGCCCATTTCGACACGCTCTTCACGCTGGCAGAAATCGGTGATAAACGATTGCGCCAACTGAGCGATATCATCGCGCCGTTCGGCAAGCGGGGGCAGGGGCAACGGGAACTGGCCGAGCCGGTAGTAAAGGTCGGCGCGAAACTGCTGCGCGCGGATATGCTCGCGTAGCGGCTGATGGGTTGCAGACACTATGCGTAGATCGGCGCAGCGTTCTTCGCTCGCCCCCAAAGGGCGATACCGGCCGCTTTCCAGCACGCGCAGCAGCTTGGCCTGCAGCGCCAGCGGCATATCACCCACTTCATCCAGAAACAGCGTGCCGCCATCGGCTTGGCTAATCAGCCCTTCCTGGGCCTGGTCCGCGCCTGAAAACGCTCCTTTGGAATGACCGAACAGCTCAGACTCCAGCAGCGCTTCGGGAATGGCAGCGCAGTTAATCGCCATAAACGGGCCTTTCGAACGCGCCGAAAGCTGGTGCAGGGCACGCGCCACCCGATCTTTACCCGTCCCGGTTTCGCCTTGCAGCAAAACGGCCAGATTAGTTTCTGCTGCTCTCACCACTTGGCGGCGCAGCGTGTGCATAGCCACCGACTGCCCCAGCAGGTCTTCTGCTAGCTGGTCTGCCAGCGTCTGGCGCCGGGCACCGTCGTTAAGTTTGGCGAGCGAATCACGCAGGGCGCGCGTACGATGCCGCTCGCCCTGCTCTCTCGAGAGCCGAGCCCACAGCCTGCATAGCAATGCTTCAAAAGCGGCCATGCCGGGCTCGTCATTAAGCGAGGTGAGAGCGTCCCGCTCGCCGACCATCAACAGCACACCCAGCCACTCTTGATCACCGTCCATTGCCCGTAGTGGCCGCACTTGGAGGCATTTATTCGCCGCTAAGCGCGCCACTTGCGTTTGAAACGCGCGGTGGTCCAAGCGCGTGCGTGCGTCCCCCACGCTGAGCGTTAGCGCTTTACCGCTACGAATAACGTGGGCGTAGGGATGGCTAAAATCACTGCAATCGAACTGCGCTGCATCGCCGTCACGCCCCAGCCAGCGGCCGCTGCCCTCTACATAGAGGCACTCTGCGCCATCCAGGCCCAGACCATCACGCACCAGCGTTGCTGCGCGCGCGCGCAACGCCTCTGCGTTAGCACTCTCTACTAGGGTTAATGCAACCGGCATTGCGGCTAGCAGCGTCATGAAGTTACGCAACCTCCGCGGTAAAGGTGCCCAGTTCAGCATCGACACCCAGCGCAACGCGGGTCACCTGTTCGCGACGTGCCATGCGTTCGAGCAAGGCGCGCGACAACGGCGGAAGCAGCTCACCGTCAATCACCGATTCCAGCATGCGCGCACCGTTTTCACTGCGGGTGGCACGCTGGCAAATCGCATCCACCAGGGTGTCATCCAGCGCTACATCCGCATGCCGATGGCGTTCACGAATACGCGTTGCCAGCGTGTGCAGCTTGGCTTTGGCGATATTGCGCAGCGTATCGCCGTCTAGCGGTAGATAAGGCACTACTTCCATACGGGCGAGAAGTGCGGGCTTGAAAAACTCAGCCAGTACGGGATAAAGCGCTGCATCAAGCTGGGCAGCATTGTCGCCGTGGCGGACAATGGCCTCATAGCCAAGGTTCGAGGTCATGAAAAAGAGCACGTTTTTACAGTCGATTAAGCGCCCTTCTCCGTCGGCCAGCTCACCTTTATCGAACGCTTGATAGAAAAGGTTCAACACATCGGGGTGCGCTTTTTCGACTTCGTCCAGCAGCACCACCGAGTAAGGCCGCTGGCGGATCGCCTCGGTCAATAGGCCGCCCTCGCCAAAGCCCACATAGCCAGGCGGTGAGCCAATTAGCCGAGAAACGGTATGCTTCTCTTGGTATTCGGACATATTGATAGTGGTCAGAAACTGGCGCCCGCCATACAGCTGATCGGCAACCTGCACCACGGTTTCAGTCTTACCGACCCCGCTGGGGCCCACCAATAAAAAGGCGCCCAAGGGCCGCCCTGGCCGACGTAGATCCGCACGGGCAGTCAGCAGATGGCGGTGAATGCGCTCTACCGCGCTGCTTTGGCCCTGGATTAACTCCCCTAGATAAGTAGGCAGCTCGGTAAGCCGCGTTAGCTCATCACTGGTCATGCGCTCTACCGGGACGCCTGTCCAGTCGCCGATCACCTGGGCAATCTGTGCTTCTTCAACGCTAGGATTAACCAACGCAAAGGTTTCTTGCAGCTGCGTCAACTGCTGTTCACGCTCGGCCAGCGCCTGATGAATGCCTGCAGGCAGTTGATCCAGCGCATCGCTATTGGTGGCGTCTAGCAACTGGCGATGCATCGCAACAATCGCATCAACACACTCACGCTGCGCCTGCCAAGCGGCTTCCAGGCTTGCTAGCTCCTGCTCAAGCTTGACTAGGCGCTCCGTTAATACGTGATGGTTTTCGCTATCGGGTTCGCGACCCAACAGTCGCTCACGCTCGAGCTGGTCGCGCTCACGCAATGCGGCGGTGTGCTCGCTTTGCAGATGGCTGAGCCTGCGCGGCGGCGTGTCTAACGCCTGTGCTAATCGCGTGCAAGCGGTATCCAGCACGTCGATCGCTTTGTCCGGCAGCTGCCGCCCGGCCAAGTAGCGTGCCGACAGTGCCGCAGCGGCGCGCAAACCGCTGTCGCCAATCAGCACCCCATGGGCACGCTCGTAAACATCGCGCAGGCCGCGCAGAATCACCAGCGCCTGCTCCACGCTCGGCTCAGAGAGCGCTATAGGCTGGAAGCGCCTTGAAAGCGCGGGGTCTTTTTCGAAGTACTTTTTGTATTCACGCCACGTGGTCGCGGCAATGGTGCGCAGCTCGCCGCGCGCCAGCGCAGGCTTGAGTAAGTTGGCCGCATCACCGCCCCCTTCCTGATTACCGGCACCAATCAGCGTGTGCGCTTCATCAATAAACAGCAGCGTAGGGCGCGGTGCGTTTTTTACCTCATCAATCACTGCTTTCAGGCGTTTTTCAAACTCGCCTTTAACGGCAGCGCCTGCCTGCAGGGCGCCTAAATCAAGAGTCAGTAGCTCAACATCTTTTAGCGCTGCAGGAACTTGCCCTGCCACAATGCGTGCTGCCAACCCCTCCACAACGGCGCTTTTACCCACCCCGGCATCACCGATCACAATCGGATTGTTCTTGCGTCGACGTCCCAAAATATCGAGCATCTGGTCGATTTCCGGGTCGCGCCCCAGCACGGGGTCAAGCTCGCCTTGGCGTGCCTGTTCGGTTAAAGAGGTGGCAAACCGCGCCAGCGCACTATCGTTTTCAGGCTTCTCGCTTCCAGACCCCAATCTTTCAGACCCCATGCCAGACTGACGCCCTGCGTTTGAGGATGGGTCACTGGGAGCCTCCGCCGATTCAGCGGCAAGGTGCTCTAAATGGCGGCGCAGCGTTTCGCGATTGATATCCGCCAGCAGGCGCACCGAACCCGCGCCAAGATAGCGCTCAGCGTTATGCAATAAAGCCGTTAGCACGGCGCCACTGCGTAATACACGGTGCTGATATTCGGTAGCGGCGAGCAGCCAGGCGTCTTGTAATAGCTCCACCAGCAGCGGTGAAAAGCTGGGCGTGATGATCTCCAGATCGCGTGGCGGGCGCGTTTCTTCGGCAAGCGTTGCACGCAGCGCCGCAGTATCGATCTCGAAATGCTCGCACAAACAGCGTACATCGCACAGCGGCTGGTCCAGCAGCGCTTGCAGCAAATGCGCGGCAGCAACTTCTGGCGCCTGTTGCTGTGCGCACAGCACTGCGGCTTGTTCGAGTCCTTGGCGGGTGATCGGGTTCAGGCGATCAATAAGCGCCGGTAGCTCTACCCTGAGCATGGTATCTCCTAACGATAGATTTGGTTAAGAAGCAAGGTGATCTGCTCAGCCTGCTGGTCAAGTGACCATGACAGGCCCATATACACCGCCACCATGGCAAGCCCAAATAGCCCAAAGATGCCCCAGATAGGAAAGCCCGTTCGCCGCCCTTGGCGAGCGTTAACAACGTTACGCAATGGCTGCGTAAGCGCCTCTTCAGAGGGCTGATCCAGAGTAGAAAGCTGCTCACCTAGCGCACGAACGATTTGTTCGTACTCATCACGGCCGTGGGTCATCACTCGATAGCGACCTTCAAAACCCAGGCATAGGCATAGGTAAATAAACGCCAGCATGTCGCGGTAACGCTTGGGCTCTTGCTGCAATCGCGCCAGGATAGAAAAGACTTTTTCGCCACCCCAGGTTTCGTTATGAAAGCGCGTTAGCAAGGAGTGTTCCGCCCACTTACTTTGCCGCCCCCAGGACATTCCCATCACCGCTTCATCGATGAAGGAGCACAGCACGTAGCGGTAAGCGAGCAGCGTTGCCCGGTCGTAGCCTTGTTCGGTCAGCTCGATTTCAATCGCGGCAATTTCGTCGACGACCTGGCGATAAAGCCGCTCAACATCGCCTGCGCTATCGAGCTGGCGCACACGTACCACCATGCCCAGCAGGCTGCTCGCGGCGTCTACCAGCGGATTTAAATTGTGGCCGCGCAGGCGAAACCAGTAGTCCTCATCGGCATCCAGCTGCTCGGCGTGGCTGTGTATTAAATGCTCTAGGCCACGCTCATTGATCAGGTCTTCATGGCGTGCTTTGCTGCGCTCAGCGCGTGGGCGCGCCAAATTGCGCTCGTCGGTCGTGAGATGTTGCATGGCTTAACTCCTGATGGCCCAGAACTGCATTTCCAGGCCGGGGAACTCCCCTGCGACGTGGAAGGCAAACCCGCTGGCACCGTTGAGCATTCCCCAGGCTTCGCTCTGACGGTCCAATTGGAAGTAGCTATAACCGGCGTGATAAGGCAGCTCGCGAGGAGCAACCGGCAACGGTTCAAGCGGCACACCAGGCAGCTGAAGACTGATAAGGTCGCGAATACGCTCGACGCTGGCCACTTTGGTTTGCTGTAAGAAAAGCTTACGCAGCCGCTCGTTGGGCATATCTGCCCGCACCGCCAGAATAAACTCCGCCGACTCGATCAGGCTGACATCGGAAAGCGGCGCCACCAGCAAGCCAAAACGGCGCGTTTGTAGCTGAATCGCCACCGCACGTGGCTCAAGCACGGTTGAAAGCGCCTGGCGCATCATCTTCATCAGCGGCCGGAACGCGCGATCAGGGTGATCGTGGTCATAGGCGGGGCACTCTGGCGGCAGCCGCGACTCATCGGTAAAGGTCACTAGCTCACAGGCCACTTCGTGCATGGTGTCGTAAAGCCGCTCAGGATGGAGCTGCCCTAGCCGTGCCAGATGCTGAAAACGCGGCTGAGCACGGTTAAGCAGTTGAAGCAGCATGAAGTCGGTCACATCGGCCACGCCGGCCTGGTGGGGTGTCGAGAGGCGCTGGGCAATATTGCGCGCCCGTTCGCGCATTAGCCCGGCCATTTCACCCACGAAACGCTGAAGCCCAGAAGCCGCCTGCACGTTAAGCAGCGTGGGCAGGAACTGCTCATCCAACACGAGGCTGCCATCCGGGCGACGCTCAACAATACGCGCAACCGCCAAACAGGCGTAGCCGCTGCGATCATCGCGTTCTAAAAGCAGCCGAGGGGAGACGCGTGCAACGTCTAGATCTGCCGAGTCGCCATCGCGGGAATGTAGGTCGCGCACGCTGCGTGACAAGAGACGATAGCGGGCCGGCAAATCATCGCCCGGCCAGCGCACTTCGCCCACGCCATCGGTTGCCAGCGGCAGACCTAAATAGACCACTTGGTTGGTAATGCTCGCATCGCTGATTTCTAGCGGGCTAGGCTCCATATCATCAGCGGGCAGATGAAAAGCAACGCCATCAGGCATAACGCCACTAGCGCGACTGATCGCTATCCGCCCAAAGCTTAAAAACTCGCTGTTCAGTTCCAGCGATAGGAAGCCATATAAATAGTGGCTAACCCCTTTTAGACGCGTATCGATTAAGCCTTCTAGGCTGCGCTGCTGCTGCTGGAAATGCTGGGGCTTGATGAATAAGCCTTCGCTCCACACCACACGATTTCGGCTGGCCATTATTCCTCCTTCCTTAGCTCGACTTCATTGGCACGGAGGTGAACCAGCAGGTGGTAATGCTCGCCACTAGCCTTTACCTTAACGACCTTTTTCCACTCGGCTTCGTTGGGCGTTGCATAAAACGCAATCAGCCCGATGTAACGCGTGTCTTCATCGACTTCAAACGGTTCGTAAAACTTCCACTGCCCGGGCAGTAAAGTGAAGTCGTCATGGGTCAGGTAATTCGTGCCTAGCGCTTCCTCTAAGTCACGGCTTAACTGACCCAAGTCGGCAGCCATTAGCATGGAATCGTCTTTTAGCTGCAGCACCTGAAAGCGCAGCGGCGTTCCTTCACCTTCCACATTGGGATTGACGTTCGGCTCGGCAATCATGCTCAGATCGACCGTGGTGGGCCGATCTTCGGGATAGCCAACGGGGATTGAAGGATCACGCATAACCTGCCACGTTTTCACACCCGCCTCACGGGTTGAAGCACAGCCGGCCAACAGCAGCATGAGGCCGGCCAACCAAACAAGCCGCAGCATCTTCGACATGCTCATGCTTGAGGCGATCATGCCTCCTCCCGCTGCTGGCGACGCACCGACTGGTCATACGCCTGCTCAAAAACTTCCCAAAACAGCTTTTGAAAACCTTGCTGGCGCCCTGAGTTGAGCTCGCGGTAATAGTGGTGATACATCTCCCACGCCCAGCCGCCTTCGTCTTCAATACGATTGCCCGCACCGCGGTAGGCATGAAAACGCTTTAACAGCGCTTCAGGTGAAAACGCATCAAGAATAGTGCCGAGCGCATGGCCAATGGCCTCCTCCACAGCGGCTTGATGCTGGCCTTGATGGCGCAAGCACTCGGCGACGGCCTCAGGGGCGGACAGATGCACAGGGCTACGCTGGGCCGAAAATAGGGTTTCAGCGGTCTCTTCGTAGGACTGCCCCAGCCGCAGAGGATTATCTTCAATCGGCTGTAAACGACGGTCGCGCAGCGGATATTTACTATTATCCTGGGCCTGCTGCAGTATCCGCAGGCCATCGATAGTGGCTCGCAGCGTTTGGCCTGCTTCTTCTAGAAACGCCTGCTGTTCTTCGCTGTCACGAAAACTTAGATCCAAACCTAAGCCTTTAAGCAGCGGATCTGCGCCAACATGGCCAAGCGCCTGTGTTGTGGGTGCTTGCCAGCGATCTTCCAATTGCTCACCAACCGAGCGCTCTAAGTCGTTTAGCTGCCGCTCATCCATGCCACTGCTCCTCTGCGTCGTTGTGCTAGTTGTGCTAAAAGACGGTTTATTAAATGCCTGTTCTTGATAAGACGGCTCTTGATAGCCCGAACCTTGATAGCCTGATCCTTGATAGGTCTGACGCTGTGAAAACGCCACACTCTCCAACGGCTCAATGACGTCTGAAACGGCGTCATCACGGTCTAAGGCCACCATCGGGTCATGCTGAATAGAGCCTGGCAGGGCACCACCCAACGCCTCGATGGGGTCACCCTTTTCAGCCTCATGGCTAAACGTTTCGCCAGCACCCGCTGGCCATAGCGTGGCATCAGCCGTCACGTCGTCATGCTCTTCGTCGATGAGCCGAGAAAGCGAATGGACACCGGGCTGCCAAGCGTGCCGATCGCCTAGGTGCACCTTTAAGCAGTACTCACCGACGAGCAGTTCATCGCCATCGCGCAACGCCACTTTTCGGTTGCGCCCCACCGGCAGCGTGGTGCGGTTGATATAGGTGTGGCCGCTGAGATCGACCAAGCAATACTTGCCGTCAATCTTGATGATTTCGGCATGGCTGGGCCTAATTTGCCCACCGTGATCCTGGAGCAGCCAGTCGTCATGAGGGCTGCTACCCAGCGTGCCGCCGTCCTGTTTAAAAACAAAGCTGCTGACTGAGCGGCCTTCAAGCTGCTCGCTGTTAGTTACCACTAACGTTATGGCTTCAAGCTGATTAGCGTGCATGGCTTAACTCGTCATCTGAATGCGTACACAGCGGCGCGCTGTGCTGTCGTCGCTTTCTGGGTCAACAAACGTGGTCCACCCAAGCTGGCATGAGCCGGTGTCGCCTAAACGCATCGGCTTGACCTCACTCTCCAATAATTCAAGTTCAAGGTCGTAGGCCAGCGGCTCGCGCAGTACGAAGCTCACTAGGGTTCGTAGCGGTTTGTGTTCTTCACCGTCGGGCAGAAAATCTCTGAAACGCGCTAAGTTCAGCCCGCGCAAACAAAGTGCAAACTTGCCTTTAACATCGGCGACACGCTCCCCGGTGACCATATCTTCTCCTAGGGTCATTCCTGCCATGCCGGCGCGGCTTCGCTGGTCCGCTGGAATTTCTACCCAGCGCATCACCCACTCGTCTATCTCGACACTGGCTAAATCAAAGCAGTGGCCCACAATGCCGCACACCACATCCGGCGAGCGCGAGCGCCCCGCTAACAGGCCTGCGTAGGCGAGCATTTTGCTCCAGTTGATTGGCGTTTCGCCGCGCAGGTCGCTGTCGGCAAGCCCAACCAACGCAAAAATGGCGGCGGAAAAACCATCGGCAGCGTCATCTTGATAGCGCACGTAATGGCGATATTTACGCCAATTACGGTGGGCGAGCGTCAGCAGCCGATGGTTGAAGAAGTCTAGAAAATCGCCTGCGGCACCTTCCTGGTGGGCGGCGCTATGCGCCAACGTTTCCAAGTAGTAACCGGGTAGCGGGGACTGCGAACCCTGCAACCCGAGAAAACTGACTTCCATCTCATACTGGCCTGCCTGGCTTTCTCGCAGGGCGAGCACGTCACTGCTGGGAAAGCCTAGCGACGCCGATGCGCTGTAGCGCACTCGTTGAAAAGAGGGCACGCTACCGCTATACCGCTGCTCTAAGTCATCGCCATGATGCCGGTGCAGAAGCTCGACGAGTTGATAAAACTCGTAGCGTCGCGCCCCCTGAATCACGGGGGCAAGCGCTACATTAGGGGCTGCTGCCCCGCCTGTAAGGTCCATGTGTAGCGCTCTTGGTTATGGCGATTAATGACATGCAACTCGTGAAAAGAGTTGATGCTTGCGTAAAGCGAAAAGAAGCGCGCCAGCACGCTACCAAACAAATAGAGGCCGCCTTCGTCACCAAAGGCCTCCTGATCAAGCGTCATCACCGAACGCAAGCCACGCACGGGCAGCCCTTTACGCAGCCGGTCAACCGACTGAGTGTCGATATCGATAATCCCGGCTAAGCGTTTTTGCGCCACCCGCTCAGCCTGGCGGTCCACCAGCGCACGAAAGTCATACGCCCGTAGTACCGAGCACAACGCATCACGCTCAAGCAGCGAGAGATAGTTAAGCGACAGGTTGGAAATCAGTATCCACAGCAGCCCATCGTCAAGCGCAGGGCGCAGCACCGGCGTTGGCCGGGTGATATTGCGAAACGCAGCGTAAGCAGGGCTCTCTTCGGTCGGCACGCACAGGTCGCCAATAGTCAGCTGCTCGGGCAGCTCACGGTTACTGCAGGTCAACTGTAAAGAAATCGTTTCGCGACGCCCCACGCGGGCCCGCTCATCACCGCGCACAAACGCAATGTCATGATCAAAACCATCGCTGCGCAGGCTGTCGCGCACGCGAACGCGGTAATACAGCGCTTCACGCCCCCGGTCTTGCTCTATTTGGTGTTGAAAGCTTTCAAACGGGACGTAGTTTCTTGGATTTCCCTGGGCATCCGCATGCTCGCCCGCCAACCCGCCCTGCACCTGATCAACGCTGAATACCTCGTAGTGAGAAGGCGATCGGCTGCTAGGTCGAATACGGTATTCGCTGCGTTCACCGCTTAAATCGATGGGCTCAGCATCATGCTCAAAGAGATTGATCGCCGGCGTGCAGTACAGCGCCAAGTGCTCATCTTGCACCCGCGCATCGGTCGGCAAGATGCGTGAAAACACACAGCGCAACGTCACGCTGCGCGCCGCTTCCACAGGCAAATACTGGTTTAAATTCAGCACATCGAAAAAATGGAACGCCTCAGGAAAGCAGAGGTACTCCTGCAGTATGCGGTAACCTTGATGAACGTTCTGCGGGTACGGCAGCAGTGCCTGATCGCGCTCAAACCCAACGGCTTTTAAAGCGCTAGCAGGTAATGTCTGTACCTTACCGTCGATCTCTAGCTCAAGGCGGGCCAGGTAATGGCTCATCCATAGGTACAGCGTACGAGCGGTATAGCCATCGCCGCCCAAATGCAGGCGCAGAGCGTTAATTCCCATGGCATTCATCGGCTGATCGCTGCGTACGTCCATGGTCAGCTCAACGATAGACGACTCGCGCGTATGGCGAGCATCTACACCGGCATGCGCTAACGGATAAAGCACCACGTCATGGCAGGTACGAAACTGACACGCAGTACCGTCTACCGGCTCGCTAGCAAGTTCAGTGCCGCGCGTCACTTGCTGCTGCTGGCTTAGCGCGTGCCACGTCGGCGTGAACTGCACCACGGTCATGCTGGGTACGGGGCGAAGGTAGTTCGGCCACAGCATGCTTATTAAGGAGTGAGTGAGTTCCGGGAACTCATCATCCACCTTCTCGCGCATTCGCCCCGTGAGGAAAGCGAACCCCTCTAACAAACGCTCTACGTCAGGGTCCGTGCTACGCTCAGAAAGAAAGCGGCTCAGGCCGGGGTTTGCATCTGCAAACTCCCGCCCCTGGCGCTTCAAGAAGTTGAGTTCATCTCGATAGTAGCGGTTAAGCATGCGTGCCTCTTGGGTCTATCAGTTAAGGCACTGATAACGCTTGTTGTTGAGCAACAAATCGATAGTGGCGTGGGTGTTATCTCTGCCCAGCGCAACCGTTGCATGCACCTGAAAACGTAGCTGCAGCGGGTCACCGTGATTGGGCAACGACTCAACGTCCACGCGTTTGACTCGCGGCTCAAAGCGTTCAATACACTGGCGGATGGCTTGCTGAATATTGAGCTCTAGATCCAAAACGCCGATCGTGGCGTCGTTGAAATCAAGCAGCCCCAGCTCAGGAGCGCACGCACTGTTGCCTGGGTGGCTATTGAGCAAATCAACCAGGTGGCGCTTGACCGACGCCACCACCGCCATTAGCTCGTCGCCTTCGTCCCGCAGCACGGGCTGGTGAGGCGCCGCAAGGCGTTCGAATAAGCGGCTCCCCAACGACTCTCTTCCCTGCGACTCATTTATCAACGACTTGCTTCTCAACGACCCACTTCTCAGCAATCCACCGCTGTCAGCTGCCATGACGGTGTTCCTTTATTCTTTGTCGAGGCGTCCAACAAGTGAGAGTTCGAAGTTAGCACCCATGTATTTAAAGTGCGGACGCACGGACATGGAGACTTGGTACCAGCCTGGCTCACCCTCAACATCAGAAACCTGAATAGAGGCAGCACGTAGCGGGCGGCGGCTACGCACATCTGCAGGCGGATTTTCCTGATCAGCCACGTACTGACGTATCCAAGCATTCAGCTCACGTTCAAGATCCTGACGCTCCTTCCAGGAGCCGACCTGCTCACGCTGAAGCACTTTTACGTAGTGTGCCAAGCGGTTGATGATGAACATGTAAGGAAGCTGTGTGCCCAGCTTAAAATTGGTCTCTGCCGCTTTTCCCTCAGGGGTATTGGGGAAGACCTTGGGCTTTTGAACGGAGTTGGCTGAAAAGAACGCAGCGTTATCGCTACCCTTACGCATGGTTAGTGAAATGAAGCCTTCTTCGGCCATTTCAAACTCGCGTCGATCGGTGATTAACACCTCGGTAGGAATTTTCGCCTGTAGCTGGCCCAGCGCTTCGTAGGTGTGCACGGGTAAATTCTCAACCGACCCGCCGCTTTGTGGCCCAATGATATTGGGGCACCAGCGATACTTGGCAAAACTATCGGCGAGCCGCTCGGCTAGCAGATAAGCGGTATTGCCCCACAGATAGTCTTCGTGACCTTCACTCACATTTTCACGGTAGTTAAAGGTCTTGATGGGATTTTCTACCGGATCATAAGGCGTCCGTAGCAAAAAGCGTGGCGCGGTTAAGCCCAGGTAGCGGGCATCTTCCGACTCACGCAGGCTGCGCCAGCGAGCATACTTGGGCCCTTCAAAAATCGCTTTGAAGTCTTTGATATTCGGCAGCTCCTCAAAGCTATCGATACCAAAAAACGAAGGGGCAACAGATGACATAAACGGCGCGTGTGCCATGGCGCCCACGGCTGACGCATACTGCAGTAGCTTCATGTCCGGCGTGGAAGGTGAAAAGTCATAATGGCCAATGATGCCGGCAACGGGCTCACCGCCGAACTGGCCGTAGCCAGCGTTATAAACGTGCTGATATAAGCCGCTCTGGCTGATTTCAGAGGCGAATTCAAAGTCTTCTAGCAGTTCTTCTTTGGTCGCATGCAGCACATCAAGCTTAATATTCTCACGAAAATCGGTGCGATCAACCAGCAGCTTCAAGCCGCGCCACGCTGACTCTAGCTGCTGAAAGCTGGTTTCGTGTAATACTTCATCAACTTGATGACTAATTTTGCGATCAAGCTCAACAATCATGTTATCAACAAGTGATTTATTGACCTTGGGGGCCGCCTCGCCGCCATTCAGCAGCTCAGCGATAAACGCCGCCACGCCTTGCTTGGCAACATCGTACCCTTCATCGGCAGGCGCCATGCGCGTTTGCGCCATTACCTGATCAAGTAGCGATACCTCTGCTTCTGTCTCTACCGATGCTGCTGTGCCCTGCTGCTTTGCTGACTTACTCATCACTTTGCCTCGAATACGCTATATCGCATTGAAAAAACGCTGCTAATACCTAGGATTTATTTATCCTTATCGGCATCCAGCAAGTGCAGCTCGTTTAACAGCTGCTGGCGCGCTTCGTCGTTTTCCAGCAGCTTCTGCAGCCGATCACGAAAAGCAGGCACGTTCCCCAGCGGCCCTTTCAAGGCAACCAGCGCTTCGCGCAATTCAACGAGCTTGCGTAATTCAGGCACCTGCTTTGCGACTGCGTCAGGCGAAAAATCTTCGAGTGATTTGAAATCAAGATTGACAGCGATATCGTTCGCTTCATCACCTTCATCGAGCCGGTTAGGCACCGCGGTTTGTAAACTCAGCCCCGCCTCACGCATGACCGATTGGAAGTTGCTTTTATCAACAGAGACGGCCTGGCGCTCTTCAATAGGGGTTTCTTCCTCCCCGCCTTTAAAATCACCCACCACCATTAGCTTGAGCGGCAGTTCCGTTTCGGACTGCTGGTCACCGGTAGCTGGCACATACTTGATATTGATGCGCTCTTTCGGCGCAACGGTTCCTTGCTTAGCCATGGAATTTAGCCCTGGAGAGAAATGTATCAATGTAACTGTTAATAGTTCTCAATCTAGGGACGGTAACTAATTGCTTGGACATGCACCAATCACGGCTTCTCTACCTATAACACCCCAGCTGCCTAAGAACCGTTAAGCACTCAGTCATCAAAATAGGATTTACGCCACATTAGCGACACATTTTAAGAAGTTAGGCTGCAAATTATCAAAATAGTAATTAACATTCATTTGCTAATCATAATTTGTAAGATATCTCTTACAAACTCTGTCGGCAATCTCTTAAGGTTATTGACTGAAATCACGCACAAATGAGGCGGCTAAAATGAATAGCGCCTTAATGATTAAGCTGATCAGAGATTGAATAAAAGAAAATATGCACCACGTTTTGAATATCTACGTTACTCAATGAAACCAAAAGCACTCATAAATTACTATAAAAAATAGTCTAAAATTATAACCAAAGATGAATGAGCAATTCGTTGCCAAGCAAGCAAAGAGTTGCTTAAAATAGGCAATATTTTGCCTAATAATAATTAACAATTAATATAATTATAAATAAACTATTGAAATTATTGATTAAATTATAAACGGCATGACCCTTGCTTTATATATTGAGTCAGCGTGACATTTCTTTCTATATCTCAGTCAAGGAGCAGACCATGCCAACACCATGTTATATCAGCATTGAAGGCCAAACTCAGGGCAACATTACCGCTGGTGCCTTTACACCGGACTCTGTCGGCAACATTTATGTTGAAGGCCACGAAGACGAGATGCTGGTTCAAGAGTTCAAGCATGTGGTTACCGTACCGACTGACCCGCAGTCTGGTCAGCCTTCCGGCCAGCGCGCTCATAAACCTTTTATCTTTACCGTTGCTCTCAACAAATCAGTACCGTTGATGTACAACGCTCTTGCGTCTGGGGAAATGCTGCCTAACGTAGCACTCAACTGGTACCGCACGTCTGTTGAAGGTAAGCAGGAACACTTCTTCACCACAACATTGACCGATGCCACGATCGTTGACATCAACCTGCGCATGCCACATGCCCAGGACATCAACAAATCTGAATTTACTCAGTTGATGGATGTGTCATTGGCTTACCGCAAAATCGATTGGGAACACACCGTTGCCGGCACCTCCGGTTCTGACGACTGGCGCGCTCCGATTGAAGGCTAAGCAGAACCGTTAAAACGAACCTGCAAAGCCGCGTGTCAAAGCACAGTGCATGTTGTAAAAAAGCCCCTTCCATTTGGAGAATATAGTAATTTCTATGTAATTCTCTGAATACCGGGCTGCACATCCCATGAATATCATATTCATGGGATGTTTTTTTACGCAGCGTGTAAAAAATAAAAAGCTACCTTGGCTGTTGTTGCCATCTTGGTTTGCTAACCAAGATTGTGCCTGCGTGCTATACCGCCCCGTACCTCTGTCGGAGGAAGACAAGATCTAATCTAAAGCACAGCTGTTTCCTTACTGATGCTAAACAAAGGGCTCACACCTCTCTCTTCTTACTTCAGCTTTCGGCAAGTATCGAACAGCAGGGCATTAACGCAGAGTGGAAAAATATTGTGTAGGCGATTTGCCTAGCGCTTTCTTGAACATCGTGATGAATGCATTCACAGAGTCATACCCCAGAGTGCCGGCCACACTTTGCACAGAGGCGCCCTCTGCCAGATGGCTCAGTGCGATCATTAGATGCAACTGCTGGCGCCAGCGTCCGAAGCTCAGCCCGGTAGCGCTTTGCACTAGTCTCGCCAGCGATCGCTCGCTGGTTGCAAGCCGGGCGGCCCACTGGCGGAGCGTTGTACGGTCACCGGGGTCTGCAAAGAGCGTATCTGCAATCTGTCTGATTTTCGGGTGGTCTGATATTGGCAGGTGCAGCTCTTTAACCGGCGCGTCAGAAAGCTGTTCGAGAAGCACCGCAACCAGCCGCGCTGTTTTGCCCTCGGAAAGGTAAGTAGGCTCCTGTTCAGCAAGATGCAGGATCAACTCCCGGACAAGAGGTGTGATGGCAACGGTACAACATGCTTCAGGCATAACTGCCGCGTCAGGCTCAACAAATAGGAAACAGGTGCGGGCATTTTGGGTAACTCGGCAACTGTGAGGGGTGCCGCCGGGTATCCATACCGCATGCTGGGGAGGAACGAGCCACAGTGCGTTCTGTACCTCACAGCTCACCGCACCGCGCAAGGATAAGATCAGCTGGCCTTTACGGTGATCATGCGGGCTAATACCTGAATGATTCAGTTCGGGCGCGACCTTGAGGGCAATCGCTGCCTGAGCAAACACATCTGAATCGAAATCTTCCGGCGATGAAACGCCTTTTTTGAAATTTGGCATAATTTAGTTATCAGGTGTCATAATCTCTATATTATATGAGCGTTCTATTCTCTACAGTTCTTCTTTTTTATGAGAAGAGTTAGAGAATATGTTAGACACAAAAAACAAATGGCATGCCGTTGCACTCGTAGTGGGCATTCTGTTTATTGCCGCCAACCTGCGGGTTCCGTTTACCGGCATAGCGCCGGTTCTACCGCTAATCCAGAATGATTTTGGACTGAGCAACTCCGCTGTGGGCCTGCTTACTTCACTGCCTTTGCTTGCATTTGCTGCCTTTTCCCCGCTGAGTGCATCTGTAGCCCACAAGTTCGGAATGGAGCGCACCCTGTTTGGCGCATTAGTAATCATTTCGTTGGGCATTCTGCTGCGTTCCGCAGGAAGCGTCTGGGCGTTGTACGCCGGTACTGTACTGATAGGCACGGGGATCGCCCTAGGCAACGTTTTACTGCCTGGCCTGATTAAGCGTGACTTCTCAAAGAACATGGCCTCCATGACCGGCGCTTACGCCATTACGATGGGCGCAGCGGGCGCGGTGGGGTCAGCCGTGATCATTCCCCTGACGCAGGCGTGGGGGTGGCCTATTGCTCTGAGCTTGTTAGTTGCAGTTCCGCTGTTTGCGCTGGTTTTGTGGCTGCCTCAGCTGAAAAAACACGACCCGGTGAACCTGTCCGGTCCGAAAAAATCAGCAACCGTGGCCGTCTGGAAATCGCCTCTGGCATGGCAGGTCACACTGTTCATGGGCCTGAATGCGATGCCTTTTTATGTCGCTGTAGGCTGGCTGCCTACTATTCTGATAGACCATGGCATATCTGCCACACAAGCAGGATCGGTGCACGGAACGCTTCAACTCGCCACGGCAATTCCGGGCTTGATATTAGCTGCCACGCTTCGCCGCCTGAAAGACCAGAAGCTAGCGGCCGTAACGACCAGTCTGCTGGTTGCCATATCCCTGATCGGACTTATTTATGCGCCAAACCTTGCCATGTTATGGGCCGCGCTTTTGGGCTTTGGCTCTGGCGCTAGCATGATGCTCGGCCTGACGTTCATCGGGCTGCGCACAAAAAATGCTGGCGACACGGCGGCGCTGTCAGGAATGGCGCAGTGTGTGGGTTACCTGATGGCAGCAGCTGGCCCCCTGCTGCTGGGTCAACTGCACGACTGGACCGGAGGCTGGACAGCGCCGTTGTTAACAACCGCAGCCATCGCCGTTGCCGGCGCATTCACCGGCATGATGGCCGGGCGAAATGTCCAACTTGAACCTGGTTCATCGTCGAACTGAATCGGCACTTTAGATTGCCGAATTACCATCGCGGACAAGCTCGGTGATCCAATCAGCAAATGCGCTCACGGCTGGCGAGAGAAAACGCTGATGTGGATAGAGCAAGTTGACCGGCACAGAGGCGGGCTGCCAGTCCGCCAGAACTTCAATCAGCCGGCCTTCTTCCAGATGATCTGATACCACTTCCTCAGCAAGCTGTGCCAGCCCTAACCCTTCAAGACACATTTTTATGTAGAGTCCTGTCTCATTGGCGGCCGCAGCGCCGCTGACCGACACTGACATTTTTTCAGTGCCACTGGCAAAGCTCATTTCACCCGCTCGCCTGGCGTGTCCTGAAAAATAATGGACGGCTTGGTGCTGTGCCAAGTCTTCTGGAGTCTGCGGAATACCCTTCTCTGTGAGATAGGCCGGAGAAGCACACGTCACCCAGCGAAATCGGCCGAGCGGTCGCGCGACGAGCGTTGAGTCATTGAGTTCCCCAGTCCGAATAACGCAATCTACGCCCTCCTGAACGAGATCGACCTGCCGATCGTTGACGCCTATCATCAGATAGATATCTGGATACCGCCTGTAAAAGGCTTTCAGATTGGGCATGACGACAAAATGTGCAATGCCGCCAGGCATATCAACCCGCAAACGTCCCTGCGGCCGTTTAACCGAATCGCTCAGGCTAGACTCTGTCTGCTCAATCAGTTTCAGTATTTCGCGACATTGTGCCAAATACTGTGCACCCTCAGTCGTCAGACTGACCCGCCGCGTTGTTCTGTTCAGCAAGCGCACCTGTAAATATTTTTCAAGACTTTTAATCGTGCTACTCACCGTCGAGGCCGGTAAGGACAGCGTTTCCGCCGCGTGAATAAAGCTCCCAGCCTCTGCCACACGGACAAAAATCTGCATTGCCTGAATACGATCCATATTCTTTTTCCATGAGCCACAGCAGAGGTCATCATTGTTCGTTATTTCTGGATAATGAAAACAGTTTAGCTATCTTTTTCAGACGAGTCACTTTGCGTATCTTTTCTTCATCGAATTTCAAAAAGGTGAAATGCAGATGACTGATTATATTCGAAATATAGTACAGACCCATGACTCGCTAACGGCCCGGACGCTTATCCGTGGCGCTACTGTTCTTAGTATGGACGATGATATAGGCAATTTAGTCAGCGCCGATATCCTTATCGAAGGCAGCACCATCATAGCCATTGATGAAGATATTGAGGCCAGTGACGCCGTCATTATCGATGCAGCAGGCATGATTGCCATACCGGGCATGGTTGATTCTCATCGTCACTCTTGGGAGGGGCAGCTACGCCGACTTAATCCGAATGCTACCTGTCTGGAAGACTACAGCAATGCCACGCACTTCTCTTTTGCCAAATACTATCGCCCTGCCGATAATTATATCGGTAACCTGCTAACGGCCTTAGGCTGCATTGACGCGGGTATCACCACTGTCATAGACAATTCCCATAATAGCCGTACGGCTGAGCATTCCGATGCTGCCGTTGAAGCCCTGTTTGATACGGGCATTCGCGCCATACATGCCTCGGGTGCGCCCGTTGCCGGAGAGTGGGACGAAGCGCACTGGCCAGGTAACTGGCAACGCTTGCAGGAAAAGTATTTTAAGAATAACCCTGACAGCCTTGTTTCTCTTGGGGTCATGGCTCAGTTGGAGCCACAGTTGTGGGCCGAGGCTCGTCGATTAGGGCTACCAATTGTGACTGAGTTCTTTGGCTCTTTGATGGCGTCTGAACTTGAATCACTGCATCAGCAAGGCCTTCTTGGCCCAGATAATATCTTTAATCACTGCACGTCATTGCCTGATGAAGGTTGGAAAATTTTGCGTGAAGCGGGTGTGCGGGTCAACGTATGTCCGCGCTCAGATGCGCACTACGGCATAGAAGATGGCATGTTCGCTATGCCGGCTGCGCAGCGTCATGGCATCAATCCTGGGCTAAGTGTCGACAATGAAACGTCTTACAGCACTGACATGTTTATGGAAATGCGCGTGGCATTTTACCTGCAGCGGGTCATGGGCATGCATCAGCAGCATACTTGTGGCTTTAAAGAGGCGCTAACAACACTCCCGGCCGCACAGCTTCTTAAATCGGCGACCGTCGATGGTGCGTATTGTGCTGGATTGCAGGACAAAATTGGTAGCCTGACACCAGGTAAGCAGGCCGACATTGTTCTTATCAATGCTGAGGACATCAACCTTTACCCATCAGGCAATGCATTCGGCACGGTGGTACATGCAGCAGAACGTAGCAATATTGATACGGTTATGATTGGCGGACGTATCGTCAAGCGTGATGGCAAGGTAGTGGGAGTGGACAGCGAGCGACTCCGTGCCGCAGTCGACGAGTCCCGTGAGCATCTTTTCGCAGCCTCAGGCTATCAGCCCGACATTTTTGCTGAGACGTTTTTGCCGCTTGAATCGGCTCAGTCAGGAGAAGCGAGATGAACTCAGTATATTATCTGCTGGCCATCTTCGCCGGGCTAGGCATTACCCTGCAGACCACGTTGAACGGTCAGTTGGCTAAAGGCATCGGAGGAGACTCTGTGGCTGCGGCTTTGTTTTCTTTTACTGCCGGCGCGGTGTGCCTGGGTCTCTTTTCACTCATGCGAGGCGGGATAGTCACCTCGCTAGCCGCTATTCCTGCCCAGCCTTGGTGGAGCCTGATAGGCGGCGTGCTAGGGGCCAGTGCACTGCTTAGTTACGTGGTGCTTGCACCCAAAATTGGTCTGTCAGCCCTACTCGGGCTGGCTATCGCAGGGCAGATTACTTCATCGCTTTTTATCGATCATTTTGGATTGATGGGTGCCGCTGAACGGCCTGTTTCCCTCATCAAGCTGTGCGGGTCGATAGTGATGCTAGTAGGACTGGCCATCGCCCTGTTCGGTGACAGATTATCAGCGCTTTTCCCCAGCTGATTGCTGCGAACGGCCTAATCTGATTTTTTACGCTGCACTCCACTGGCTTTAGCCAGTATGCCAGTTCGCAAATTACGTTTTGGTCTTGTTGCCCACTGCCAGCTATTTGTTTCTTGGTGCATATTAGCCTCTCTAATTAGATGGCCAAATTCACTATGCCACTCCATCTCTAGCATAAAATAGCCCCCTAAGAAGGAGGCTATTATCTAGATTACATACCTTTAGGGCTATACGTACCGGCTGGAAAGGGCTTTTTTCACCAGATGCTAAAGCAGCTAAAAAGCCATAAGGCCCAGCGTCTAAACAAATCGCCCCAAACCTACAGCGGCACGCAAACGGTCCATGGTCTGCGTGGCTTCTTCGCGGGCGCGCTCGGCGCCTTTTTGCAGCACTGCCTCAATATGCGCAGGGTCTGCCATTAGCTCGTTATAGCGCTCCCGTGGGGCGCTCAACTGAGCGTTCAAGTAATCAAACAGCTGATTTTTTGCATCACCCCAGCCAATACCTGCCGCATAAAGATCACGCAGACTAGCGGTTTCTTCTGACGTGGCGAACGCTGAGTAAATTTGGAATAGCGTGCAGCTATCGGGATCTTTTGGCTCACCCGGCTCTAGCGAATTGGTCTTAATCTTACGCACCAGCTTTTGCAGCTTTTTCTCAGCGACAAACAGCGGAATCGTATTATCGTAGCTTTTGGACATTTTACGGCCATCTAAGCCATTCAGCAGCGGCACCTTATCATCGACGACGGCGTCAGGCAGGGCAAAGTGCTGGCCTTTATAAAGGTGATTAAAGCGCCCCGCGATATCACGCGCCATTTCGATATGCTGAATTTGGTCACGCCCGACCGGCACCTTGTTGGCGTTGAACATTAGAATATCCGCGGCCATCAGCACGGGATAACCAAACAGCCCCATAGTGATGCCTTTATCAGCATCTTGATTTTCCGCTTCTTCATTTTCTGCTACCGCTGCTTTATAAGCATGGGCACGGTTCATCAGGCCCTTGGCGCATACGCAGGAAAGCATCCACATCAGCTCGGGGATTTCGTGAATGTCCGACTGACGATAGAAAATGGCATTGTCAGTATCTAACCCCAGCGCCAGCCAGGTCGCGGCAATCTCCAACCGTGACTCCTGAACACGCTTCGGGTCTGGGCACTTGATCAACGCATGGTAATCAGCCAGAAAGTAAAACGATTGAACGTTGGGGTCTTGGCTTGCCTCAATGGCAGGCTTGATCGCCCCAATGTAGTTGCCTAAATGGGGCGTGCCGGTGGTAGTAATACCGGTAAGAACGCGGGTTTTAGCAGACTGACTCATGATTTCTGGCTCGTCGTTGAACGTACATGGCAATATGATACGTGCATCGACATCGCGATGCGACAACTGCGGTTAGTCTCTAAATTCAGGCATTTACTCAAGAAATAAAAAGTAAGGATGGCTCACCACCACCGGCCCTTCTTGATTTGCATATAGCGCGCCAAACGCAACGAGGCTCTTTCTACCATCAACGATTAACGGCAAATAGAAACACACGGCCGTTTCGGTTGCGCATTGGTCATTAACCTGCCCGAGATGAGCAATATCATCCCACGCCATTTCTTCAATCGCGCTGCGTGAGTACGTTTTCGCCCCCCAATCTAGCGCATCCATATCTTGTATGAACGCTGCCTCTAGCGCTTTCGAGTAAGCGGACTCAGCGTTCATCGTGGCCTGCACCACTGCCCGGTAGTTACCCGCTAAGCGCTCGTCAATCAATGCGCCCTGCATGCCCGACATACCTAACATCAGCGCAGCGGAGAGTAGCGCCATAACAATCACCAACGCCGCGCCCCGCTGCTGTCTCATGAGCGAGCCTCCAAAAAGGCCGCCACCTTGTCACGCTCACTCACCGTCCACGTAAACTGGTCGCAGGTTGCATTAGCACTTTCCCGGCAGTCACCGACAAGCAGCGTTACGCTCGTCGACACATCATCAGCATTGGCTTCGTAAAGCGCCGGGCAGTCGGCCGCGCTGTCGACCTGGGCGAGATCAACCAAAGGCTGATGTTGTCGTTCATCTTGAAGCACACAGTAGTGGCGGGTACCGCCATCGGTGCGACGCTCATCGGGCGCTATGGCGTAATTCGCTATATTGCCTTTGCGCGCCGCTTGCGTAAGGGTATTCACCGCAAAGACTAACGCCTCTTGCTTGCGGCTAACGGCATCCACGGCTCTAAACGTTTGGAAGGTGGTTAGAAACAGTTGGCCAGCGCCCAAAATAATGACCGTGCCAATCGCCATGGCCACCATTACTTCAACAAGCGTAAAGCCTCTTTGTCCGCTCGTCATCGTCCGCCTCCCGCTAGATCAGGCAGGACAAGCGTATAGGTCAGCGTATGGTTCAGCGCGTTTGATTCGGCGCCACCTTCGCGACTCGCCAACGCAATCACAATGGTAAATTCACACCCAGAGCGCCGTATGCCACTTGCTGCTTCATCAGCTCTGCGCAGAGGGTTCAACCCATTATCACCAAACCCACTATCACCAAACCAATGAGCCTTCCAGTCTGCTTCGACATCAATACTGGCACAGCCATCGACATCGTCGCTTGCTAGCTGGGCCCAGAGGCGCTCCTGTGCATCCACGGCGGCTAGATTGGCTATCGAATGCTGATAGCCGGTCGTGGCGCTGTGTAGCGCCTTTAGCTGCATGGCCGCCACGCCGATTAAGCCAACGGACAAAATCACCAGCGCAATCAATGCCTCGATTAAGCTAAAGCCCCGCTGCTGGCTCGGCTCACCAACACGCATTAGGCAACCTTTCACCACGTGCATTTAAGCGCAGATCTTCAGCGCAGCCGTCTTCTTTAAACGAGCTGGCGGTTAGCATATAGCCGCTATCGTGGGGTGTTAACGCGATGGCATAGTGCTGATCGGGAGACAGCTCACCAATGGCACAGTCATGATAGGAGTAGGTACGCGAGTAGCAGCGTTCAAGTTCAGAGGCTGCCTGCATTAGGCCGGCGTGAGCATCCGTGCGCACTGATTGCTGCACGTAGCGGGTATAGCTGGGATAGGCAATGGACGCAATCACGCCAATGATAGCGACCACCATCATTAGCTCAATCAAGGTAAAACCGAGCTGGCCGCTCAACGGAAAACGGCCAGTGGAGGAATGAGGAGCATAGGACATGCGACTTTTCTCCTGGGTCAATCCGCTCATACGGCTTAGCGAGCGGATATAGCACGTAGAGATTAGTACCTAACGATAGCTCTTAAAAAACAGCGCTTAGTAAATAGTGCTTAAAAACAGCACTGAAAAAGCGTATTAAAGTTAGCATGTCACAGATTGCTACACGATGCCTAGCCGCTCACAATGACCTTTTCACGTAGTTCTTTAGGCATGGAGAAGGTAATTGTCTCTTCGCGCCCCTGCAGCTCTTCCGGCACCGCAGCACCGAGGCTTTGCAACTTAGCAATAACGCCTTTGACCAATACTTCAGGGGCACTAGCACCGGCGGTAACGCCAACATTGGCTACATTTTCAAGCCACTGAGGATCAATTTGATCAGCATTGTCGATCAGATAGGCCGGGGTACCCATGCGCTCTGAGAGCTCACGCAAGCGGTTTGAGTTCGAGCTATTCGGGCTACCCACTACCAGCAGCAAATCACTCTGATCGGCTAGCTCGCGCACGGCGTCCTGACGGTTTTGAGTGGCATAACAGATATCGTCATTACGCGGCCCTTGGATCGCAGGGAACTTGCCGCGCAGCGCAGCAATGACCTTGGCAGTGTCGTCCATCGAAAGCGTCGTTTGCGTCACGAAAGCCAGTTGCGAAGGATCGTGCACGTCAAGCTTAGCCACGTCTTCCTCATCTTCTACCAAGTAGATATGCCCACCCAGGGAGGTGTCGTAGCGCCCCATGGTGCCTTCAACTTCAGGATGGCCCTCGTGGCCGATGAGCACACACTCTTGACCGCGTTTAGCGTAGCGCAGCACTTCCAGGTGTACTTTGGTGACCAGCGGGCAGGTGGCATCAAAGACCTTCAAGCCACGCCGCTCGGCGTCTGCCTGAACCGCGCGAGACACGCCGTGGGCAGAAAAAATCACGATGACGTCGTCCGGCACTTCATCCAGCTCTTCTACAAACACAGCCCCACGGGCGCGCAGCGTTTCAACCACAAACCGGTTATGCACGACTTCGTGACGCACATAGATAGGCGGGCCAAAGACATCCAGGGCACGGTTAACGATATCGATTGCGCGATCCACGCCGGCGCAAAAGCCACGCGGATTGGCCAATTTGATCTGTATGGGCTGTGCTGGCGTCGGTTGCATAGGTTGCATCGATTGCATAGTAGCGCCTTGATGCGTAAGCGCATCGCTTAGTGAATAAGAACGTCGCTAGTGCTAGTAGGCCTAGTGATAGTAAGCCTAGTGCGTGGTGGCGGGCTTAACGTCCAGCACTTCCACTTCAAACGTGAGCGTACGGCCCGCTAGCGGATGATTAAAATCGACCTCAATGCGCTCGCCGTCGATAGTTTTGACCACGCCAGGCAATTCCGTTCCCGCTTTATCCGCAAACGACATCACCATGCCTATTTCTGGTGCTTCATCACCAAAGTCGGCACGCTTGAGCGTCTGGATATTCTGCGAGTTATGCTGGCCAAACGCATGTTCGGGGGTAATTTGAAAACTACCGCTCTGCCCCGCACCTAAGCCTTTAATCGGGTGCTCAAAGCCTGGTGGCAAATTGCCATCGCCAAATTCAAAGGTTGCCGGCGCTTTGTCTTTGGTCGAATCCACCAGCGTGCCATCTTCTAGCTTCAAGGTGAAGTGTAGCGTCACCTCCATGCCATCATCGATACGGTAGTCGCTCATTACAGCTCTCAATAGTCGATTAATGAGAAGCAGCGTGCGCTTTCTTGCGCCGCCGCTCACCCATGATAGATTCCCAGATTAGTGCAACTGCGCCCAGGGTGATGCCAATATCCGCCACGTTAAAGGCCGGGTAGTACCACCCAGCCACGTGGAAGGAAAGGAAATCAACCACATAGCCATGCACGAGGCGATCATACAGATTGCCTAAAGCGCCGCCAATAATCAGCGGTAGCGCAATCACCAGCAGCTTCTCGTCGTTTTTGACTCTTGATAGCCATATCGTTAGGGCGACGCTGGCTCCAACCGCAATAATGGCGAAAAACCAGCGCTGCCAGCCCGGGTGCGTGGCTAAGAAGCTAAACGCCGCGCCAGGGTTATGCAGCAGCGTGAGATTGAAAAAGGGCAGCACCTCCACCGGCTGTGCGTAGCCAAGCTGGCTGCTGGCCACGTACTTGGTGAGCAAATCGAGCACGATCACCGCCGCAGCGATCCACAGCCAGCTCAAGGGCCGCTTCATGGGCGGCCGCTCACTGGCATCGGTAGCATTGGGCGTATTGGCAGCATTAGGCATAGTAACGAATCTCGCCTTTGCCTTCTGGAAGGTTGCTAATGCAGCGACCGCACAAATCAGGGTGATCGGCATGGGTGCCGACATCCGGACGGTGGTGCCAGCAGCGCTCGCACTTGGTGTTTTCGCTAGTGCTAACCGCGACTTTCAAGCTATCAAGCTCGGTTGCTTCCGCTGAATCACTCGCGTCTGCTAAAGGCTTGAGCGTGACATCGCTGGTCAGCATCACAAAGCGCAGCTCATCGCCCAGCTTGGCCAGCGTCGCCTGCAGCTCATCGCTGACATACAGCGTGACCTCGGCGGCAAGGCTGCCCTTAATCACTTTGGCATTACGCGCATCTTCCAGGCACTTATTCACCGAGTGCTTAACTTCCAATACCTGCTCCCAGAAGGCGCGACCCAGGTCAGCGCTTTCGTCTAGAGTGGCAAGGCCGGTGTAGTATGTTTCAAGCAGCACGCTATCGCCGCGTTTACCGGGGATATTCTCGTGGATCTCTTCAGCAGTGAACGAGAGAATCGGTGCAATCCAACGGCTCAGTGCTTCCACGACATGATACAGCGCGGTTTGTGCACTACGACGTGCCAGCGAATCTGTTTGCGTGGTGTACTGGCGATCTTTAATAACGTCGAGATAGAAGCCGCCTAGCTCACGCGCGCAGAAGCCGTGCACCTGCTGGTAAACATCTAAAAAGCGATATTCTTCATAGGCTTTTTCAATGCGCACCTGCAGCTGGGCGGCGCGATCGACTACCCACTGATCTAGCGCCAGCATGTCGCCGAAGGCCACCTGATTACGCTCAGGATCAAACCCGTTAAGGTTTGAAAGCAGAAAGCGGGCGGTGTTACGAATGCGACGGTAGACGTCTGACGTGCGCTTCAAGATTTCGTCCGATACGGCCATTTCACCGGAATAATCGGTAGAAGCGACCCACAGGCGCAGAATATCGCCGCCCAGCTTGTCCATCACTTCTTGAGGCGCGACCACATTGCCCAGTGACTTGGACTGCTTACGGCCCTGGGAATCCACGGTGAAACCATGGGTCAGCAGCTGGCGATATGGCGGATGACCGTCAATCGCCGAGCCAGTAAGCAGCGAAGAATGGAACCAGCCGCGGTGCTGGTCAGAGCCTTCCAGATACAGGTCGGCACGCGGGCCGCTTTCATGACCGTGCGGGTGCGAGCCGCGCAGCACGTGGCGATGGGTGGTGCCGGAGTCGAACCACACGTCCAACGTGTCGGTGACTTTATCGTACTCAGCGGCCTCAGCACCCAGCAATTCAGCGGGCTCAAGACGGAACCACGCGTTGATTCCTTCTTGCTCAACGCGCTTGGCCGCCTCTTCCATTAGTTCAACGGTACGCGGATGCAGCTCGCCCGTTTGCTTGTGAAGGAAAAACGGAATGGGCACGCCCCAGTTACGCTGGCGGGAGATACACCAGTCTGGGCGGTTAGCAATCATGCTGTGCAAGCGCGCCTGGCCCCAGGCGGGGGTAAACGACGTGGCGGCAATGCCTTCCAACGCGCTCTCGCGCAGGGTTTTGCCGTCTTTACCTTGAATATCCATGCCCACAAACCACTGCGCCGTGGCGCGGTAGATCACCGGCGTTTTATGGCGCCAGCAGTGCATATAGCTATGTTTGATCGGCGTATGCGCCATCAGCGCATCAACATCGCGCAGCTTCTCGATGATATTTGGGTTGGCTTTCCAAATCATCTGGCCGCCGAAGAACGGCAGGTCGTCAGCGTACACGCCGTTACCCTGCACCGGGTTCAGCATGTCGTCGAACTCCATGCCATGCTCGCGGCAGGTGACAAAGTCATCCATACCGTAAGACGGCGCAGAGTGGACAATACCGGTGCTGCCGACCTCTGACTCGACGTAATCCGCTAGATAAATCGGCGACAGGCGGTCATAGAACGGATGGCGGAAATTGATCAGATCAAGCTTGGCGCCTTGCGTGGTGGCAATCACCTCACCTTCCAGGCCAAAGCGCTCTAGGCAGCTTGCCACTAGCTCTTCTGCTAGCAGCAGCAAACGCTCGCCGGTATCAACCAATGCATAGGTGAACTCAGGGTGAACGTTCAGCGCCTGGTTAGCGGGAATAGTCCACGGCGTGGTGGTCCAGATGACCACAGCAGTAGGCTTGGGAAGCTCGCTTAGACCAAAGGCCGCGGCGAGCTTGTCGGTATCTTCCACCGGAAAAGCCACATCAATGGCATCCGATTTCTTATCCGCATACTCCACTTCTGCTTCCGCCAGCGCCGAGCCACAGTCAAAGCACCAGTTAACCGGCTTCAGGCCTTTAAACACATAGCCCGCTTCCACCATATCGGCTAGCGCACGGATCTCGCCGGCTTCATTGGCGTAATCCATGGTGCGATAAGGGTGATCCCAATCGCCGATAATGCCCAGGCGCACAAAGTCAGCCAGCTGCGTTTCAACTTGGGCACCCGCGTACTCACGGCAGAGTTCACGGGCTCTGCTCGGTTCAAGATGCTTTCCGTGGGTCGTTTCTACCTTGTGCTCAATGGGCAGGCCGTGGCAATCCCAACCTGGCACATAGGGGGCATCGAAACCGGCTAAGTTTTTCGACTTAACGATAATGTCTTTAAGAATCTTATTAACGGCGTGACCAATATGGATACTGCCATTGGCGTAAGGAGGGCCATCGTGAAGCACAAACAGCGGCGCGCCTGCACGTGCTTCCCGCAGGCGCTGGTAAATATTCATATCCTGCCACTGGGAAACTCGACCCGGCTCCTGCTTAGGCAGCATGCCGCGCATAGGAAAGTCAGTTTCAGGCAAATTCAGCGTGTGCTTATAATCCATGGTCTGGTCAGCCGTTGGTAGCATCGGCGTCATCCGCCGAAGAAGAATCAGAAGAAATTGTCTTGGAAACAGTTGTCTTAGAAACAGTTGTATTAGAAACAGTCGTCATGGAAACGGCAGCCTCACGCTCAAGCGGAGCCGAGGCCAGCGGAAGAGAGCTGTCTTGTTCAGAACGATTTGAGTCAGAGCTGTCTTTTTCAGAGCTGCCTTGATCACCCGGGGGCGCCGCGAAGTACTGGCGAGCACGGGCCTGATCGCGTTCAATTTGCGCTTTTAACGCCTCAAGGCCGTCAAACTTCACCTCGCCGCGCAGACGCGTGCAGGGAAAAACGGTCATGTGCTGGCCGTAAAGGTCACCGCTAAAATCCAACAGGTGTACCTCTAGCGTCGGCCGTTTTGACCCCACCGTGGGCCGAAACCCTACGTTGGCGACTGCCGGGTAGCGCCGGCCATTTTCAAGCTCAACGATGACTGCAAACACACCGCGTAGCGTTAACGGCTGGGGTAGAAGCGGCAGGTTTGCGGTCGGCACGCCAATCGTGCGGCCTAACTGTTGATCCCGCACCACGCGGCCATCTAACGAATAGGGCCGGCCAAGCAAGCGCGCAGCGGCGGAAAAATTGCCACTGGCCAGCAAGGTACGTACCCGCGTACTGGAAACGCGCTCGTCGTCCACGGTAAAGGTGCGGGTGTGCTCCACGCCAAAGCCCTGGGTGAGGCCAACTTCTGCCAGCAGTGCGAAATCACCAAGACGATCACAGCCAAAGCGGAAGTCATCACCGACCACAAGATGCTTAACACCCAGCCCATCAATCAGCACCTGATCGATAAACTCACGCCCGGTCAGACTGCGCAGCGCCTCGTTAAACGGCAGAACCAACACCTGCTCGGCGCCGAAATCACGCAGCAAGCGGACCTTTTCACGCAGCCGCGTTAAACGTGGCGGCGCTTGATCACCGGCAAAAAACTCACGCGGCTGGGGTTCAAACACCACCACGGTAAGCGGCACATTCCAGCGCGCCGCATGCTCGCGGCACTGCTGCAGAATGGCTTGATGGCCGCGATGCACCCCATCGAAGTTTCCGATCGTTGCAACGCAGCCACGATGAGCCGCTTTTAAGTTGTGCAGACCTCGAATGACGCGCATGGCACCTCAGCCGTTAGAGGACATAAAGCCTCTGATTATAACGAACACGCCGTGTAACAAATACACCCGCTAGCGCGCAGTCTCACGATTGCATTTTAAGATGGCGAAAGCGCAGGCCAAATGCCGCCAGCCACGCAGCGTAAAGCGAGCCACCCAACATTACTAAACCGCTCACCCAGGCTATCCGCTGCCAAAGGCTAAAGGTCAGCCACGCCTGCCAGTCAGGAGCAACAAAATAGAGCGCCCCGCACATTAGCGCACTGCCGCCCACTAGCTGCACAGCGTAGCGTTTCCAGCCGGGCTGAAAGACCAACACACCCTGTTTATGCAGCAAATAGCCCAGCAAGCCAGCATTTAGGAACGCAGAAAGCGCCGTCGCTAGCGCCAGCCCGGCATGGGCCAGCGGCCAAATCAGCACCAGATTCAGGGCCATATTAGCGACCATGGCAATAATACCTACCTTCACCGGGGTGCGCGTATCTTGGCGGGCGAAAAAACCCGGCGCCAGCACTTTAATCAGCATAAACGCGACTAGGCCGAAGGCGTACGCCCGCAGGCTCATGGCCGCCATTTGAATGTCATTGTCGGTCATCGCGCCATAATGAAATAGCGTAATCAGCAGCGGCTCCGCCAACACCGCCAACGCCAGCGCGGCCGGCAAGCCTAACAACAATACAATGCGAATAGCCCAATCGAGCATCGCTGCAAAGTGCTCTTTAGACTGGTCGGCATGGCGTTTCGACAGCGCGGGCAAGATCACCGTACCAATCGCCACCCCGAAAACGCCCAGCGGTAGTTCAACGAGGCGATCTGAATAATAAAGCCACGACACGCTGCCTGCGGCCAGCAATGAGGCCAGCACGGTATCCAGCAATAAATTAATTTGCGATACCGACACCCCAAACAGCGCCGGGCCCATCAGCTTTAGAATCCGCCGCACACCTTCGTGGGCAAAATTGGGCCACGGCGTCGGCATCAGCCCTAAGCGCAGTAAAAACGGTACTTGAAAAGCCAACTGCGCAACCCCGGCGATCAGCACGCCCCAGGCCAGCGCCATGGCCGGCTCTTCCATCATCGGCATTAAGAACAGCGCTGCGCCGATTAGCGAAAGGTTAAGCAGCACCGGCGTAATAGCGGGCACCGCAAAGCGATTCCAGGTATTCATGACGCTGCCGGAAAACGCAGTGAGCGAAATCAGCAGTAAATAGGGGAACGTTAGCCGCAGCATATCTGCGGTGAGCGCCAGCTTTTCAGGATCACGCCCAAAGCCAGGGGCAAACACCCAAATGAGCCACGGCGCGCAGAGCATCGCCACGGCGGTAATCAGCGCCAATATCGCGGTTAAGCTGCCCGCAGTGGCGTTCAGCAGTTCACGAATTTCGTCCCGATTACGCTGAGTGGAATACTCTGAAAGCACCGGCACAAAGGCCTGGTTGAAGGCCCCTTCTGCAAACAGCCTGCGTAGGAAATTAGGGATTTTAAACGCGACGAAAAATGCATCAGCGCCGCCGCCTGACCCTAAAAGGGTAGCGACCACTACATCACGCGCAAGCCCCATCACCCTCGACAGCATGGTCATCGCACTCACCACGAGGCCAGAGCGCATTAGCCCACGGCGGGCTGACGAGGCATGGGGGGAAGTATTGGGTGTTTTTGTCGCCGTCATAAGCTATCCAGAAAACCCGCCCAAAAAACGTATCTAGCAATCGTAACTAGAGAAACCATTCAGACACAAAAAAACCGGCCGCAGCCGGTTTTTTATGGCGCCTGCCGGCTTACGCCGCCAGTGCTTTAATACGCTTGTTCAAACGGCTCTTCAGGCGAGCTGCTTTCTTCTTAGACAGCACGTCTTTGTCTGCAATACGGTCAACGACCGGCTGCATGGCCTTGAACTCTTCCATTGCCTTAGCGTGGTCGCCGGTGCTGATCGCTTTCACTACACGCTTGATGTAGGTGCGGACCATGCTGCGCTGGCTGGATTTCAGGACGCGACGGTTCTCGGCCTGGCGGGCGCGCTTGCGTGCTTGCTTGCTGTTCGCCACAGGGTATCTCCTTGGAGAATAAAGGTTGCCGATAAGCGGCAACGAAATTAAATATGTATTCGTCGGCTGCGCTATCACAGCGCGACGTTTCACCCTACAAAACTAATCCTGAAAAAATAATCCTGCAAAAATCATAAAAGACAGTTGTTTAGCATTATCTTTTCAAAATTCTTGCCTAACAGGATGGCGTAGTCTATCACGCGCTACGCGTGCTTGCTAGCGGTTGTCAATACGTCAGCGAAGGTAAAGTAGAGCATTCCACACCAAACAGAGCCACACAGCACTAGGCAGAACTTCCCCACACTACAAAATCAGGATTCAACACTTGCGCCGGATCCGCGTAGCACAAGGGCTTTCCTTCCAATGTCACCACGCGCCCGCCTGCCTGTTCGACAATCGCCTGGGCGGCGGCCGTATCCCACAGGCTGGTTGGCCCAAAACGCGGGTAAACATCGGCGCGACCTTCCGCGATCAAACATGACTTCAGCGAGCTACCCATGGGCTGCACGCTGTGCTTTCCAAGGGCCGCTAACCAGTTCGACATGCGCGGATCAGGGTGCGAGCGGCTTCCCAGCACGCGCCATGGCTGCCCTACTTGCGGCGCGGGGGCGGTATTAATCGCCACATATTGCCCGTCTTCAACAATTTTAAATGCGCCTAGGCCGCTGGCGGCCACATAAGTGTGCGATAAAGCCGGCGCCACCACCACGCCCAACACCGGCTGTCCGCGCTCAATTAGCGCTATATTGACGGTGAACTCATCGTTGCGCTTAATAAATTCTTTAGTGCCATCCAGCGGGTCCACCAGCCAATAAAACCCCTCGGTGTTAGAGCCTTCAAAGCGCTGAGTGTCTTCTTCTGAAAGTACCGGCACGTCAGGCGTCAACGCCTGTAAGCCTCGCACGATAATCACATGCGCGGCTTTATCCGCCTCGGTTAGCGGGCTATGGTCAGCCTTAAGCTCAACGGCAAACTCACGGCGATACACCTGCATAATCGCCGCGCCCGCCTCAACAGCCAGCTGCTCAACGCTTTTAAGTAACGCTTTGGTCAGTGTCGGCATTTCATTCTCAGACAATATACGTTCAGCGCTTACGGCGCAGCCTGCCCCGAGGGAGCTAAAATTTTGCGCAAAAAGTGCCGCGTTCGCTCATCTTTGGGCGCAGTGAATAACGTTTCAGGCGGACCTTGTTCAACGATACCGCCGTCGTCCATGAACACCACGCGGTCGGCGACTTCTCTAGCGAACTGCATTTCGTGGGTCACAACGATCATCGTTTGGCGCTCAACCGCCAGTTGCTTCATCAGGCTCAACACTTCCTCTACCCACTGCGGGTCAAGGGACGAGGTAGGCTCATCAAACAGAATCACATCGGCATTGGCCGCCATGGCCCGGCCAATGCCTACCCGCTGCTGCTGGCCGCCGGAAAGCGAAGCCGGGTAAGCATCTGCTTTATCAGCCAAGCCGATTCGCTCTAGAATTTCCCTGGCCCGCGCATGCGCCTTCGCTTTGGGCAGCTTATCCACCACGATCATGCCTTCGCTGATGTTCTCAAGCGCGGTTTTATTCGCAAACAGGCCGTAGCTCTGAAACACGAATGCCGTACGACGGCGCAGGGCAAGAATATCTGCCCGGCTGGCGCGCTGGGTATCGATACTCAGGTCACCCACCTGCAGGCGACCTGAGTCCGGCCGTTCAAGGAAGTTAATACAGCGCAGTAGCGTTGACTTACCGGTACCCGAAGGGCCAATGATCACGATAATCTCGCCTTGCGAAAGGCTTAAATCGACATCTTGAAACACCGTATGGACGCCAAAACGCTTCGTAATGCCTTGCAGCGAAATCATCGTTGGTAGGCCTTATTCAGATACGTCTCTAAACGGCGCTGGCCCCAGGAAAGCACTTCCACCACCGCCCAATAGATAAGCGCCACTAGCAAGAAAGCCTCTAAATACAAAAAGCTGCCCGCCGCCTCTTTTTGCGTCGCGCCCATCAGCTCAGTGACACCCAGTGTAAACGCCAGCGAGGTCGCTTTAATCATATCGATGAAGTAGTTCATCAGCGTGGGAGTGGCTACGCGGGTGGCCTGCGGCAAAATAATCCGCCGCATCAGCTGCGGCTGGGTCATGCCAATGGAAAGCGCCGCTTCGGTTTGGCTGCGGTCTATTCCCACAATCGCGGCACGAATGGACTCGGCCATGTAAGCAGAAAAGTGTAGCGTGATTCCCAATACCGCCGCCGTTACGCCATTAATCGACACCAACGCTTCAACCAACTGAGGCAGGCCGTAGTAGAACAAAAACAGCTGAACGAGCAGCGGCGTACCGCGGAAAAACGAGATAAACAGCATTGAAAACCCGTTTAGCACCGGCACTTTTGACACGCGCACGACCGCCAGCAGGCATGCCAAAATCAGCGCAAAGAACATTGCGATGGTCGCCATTTGAAGGGTGAGCGGCAAATAGCGCAGCAGAACCGGCAGCAGCCCCCACATATATTCAAGGTTAAGCATGATAGTTAAACGTATCAATAAACATATAAGTAAACATCGCTACTTCGCTGATAAGCAAACGGCCGTGGCAATGCCACGGCCGCGTTCAACAGGTTAGGCCAAGCGTTACGGCTGAGTGATATCCGTATCAAACCACTTTTCAGATATTTCACGTAGCGCTCCGTTTTCACGCAGCTCTAACAGCGCCGCATCAACACGATCACGCTGCTCACGACCCGCTTCGTCATCGCGGAACGGCAGCGCGTTTTCGATAGTGGTAAACGGCTGGCCCGCCAGCATCAGCGGCAAACCGCGCTCGCTAATGACCTGCGATGCACTCACACGATCCATCACGAAGGCATCAACACGGCCCAAGGCCACATCCTGCTCAACGTTAGACTCGTAGGTGCGGATGTCAATTTCATCGGCATTGGGCTGTTCGCGCAGCAGCTGCTCGTAGTTAGAGCCTAGGTTCACCGCGACACTTTTGCCGGATAAATCTTCAACGCCTTCAATGGCGTCATTACCCGCCTTCACAACCACCTGTGCCCCGTCATACACATAGGGCGCGGTAAATACGTACTTGGCTTCACGTTCAGGGGTAATGGTGATCTGGTTGGCAATCGTATCGATACGCCCAGACTCCAACATGCCCGCCAAGCCAGAGAAGCTTGCAGTAACGAACTCAATGTCATCGCCGGAGAGCTCACCCACCGCATTCATGACATCAACCTCAAAGCCTTTAAGCTCGTCTTGCTCAACGTAGGTGAACGGGAAATAGCCCCCGGACATGCCCACGCGCAGCGTATCAGCCTGGGCTGAAGCGGCAAACAAACCACCTGCAAGGCTAAGCGAGAGTGCCGCAAGGGTAAGACTAAACTGGCGAGTTAACCGCATAACGTTGCTTCCTTACTTAAGTGGTAAAAGGCTAATGAAGATTATCTTACTCGCTCAAACAAAAACGAACAAAGGAATATTAAATCTTCTTTTTATTCTTTTTATGAATATAGTGCCCGACGCGACCTTATCAAACGACTCTCTCACAATAGCGGCTGATAGCAGGCCCACCGCCGCTAAGCTTTCGCCTTTCCAGCAATCACTATTTTCAATCCCGCAGGTTAAGGTTAGTGAGAGCAAATGCCCTGCTCTTGCCTACTCTGGCCAACGTCTATTCTTTGTCATAGGCCACTCCACAACAGACATTGCCCCGATCTAGACATTGGCCAGACTTAGACCTTGGTCTATAATGCACTGCAACAGGCCCACCTTGGGCTGACTGCAGGAGATCATTTGATGCCTTCACTACTTATGCCTGCCGAGCTAATAAAAGCACCCGTGCCTCTTGCGCATGTACAGCGTAGCCTTCGCCAGTGTTTATCGATTGCCGCCGAGCTGCTCTACGACCATGGCCATGTGTTAGAAACCATTACCCTGCCCCAGCGCGGCTTAGCCCGCCGTGAGCTGCTAGCGCTTAGCGCCGCGGCCCCTACTTGGGCAACCTGCCAACAGGTGATGGAAACCAGCGAAGCCGCTACGTTCAACGAGTATGGCCGCTTTGTACTAACCCACCTTGGCCGCGAGCTGATGTTTGATATGTTTGGGCAAGGCGCCGCTGACTGCGCCTAGCAGCTCGCAGATAGAAACACCTGAACGCAGCGCATAAAAAAAGCCCGCCGGTATAAAACCGGCGGGCTTTTTTGTCATGGTATTAACGCAGACCAAGCATCGAAAGAATGAACAGAACTACCACGATAAGACCGATGATATAGATAATATTACGCATAGGGCGCTCCTTGCTTAGTGCGTTTTAGAGAAAATCAAAGGGTTGCTCACCCTTGAGCTAGCACCCATATCCTAGCAGGCTTTTGACCCTTTTGCGTAATATTGACGCGTTTCGGGGCCCAAAATTTGCTTGTAAGCGTGGCTCCGCATTGACCAGCACAGCGCCTGACCATAAGAGACAGACCACTAAAAAGGATCTGTCCCAACGTTTAATGGCAGATTCGGAACCTCCATCCCGCCTGGTTGCTCAAACCTGTATTCTCTACACCAAAGGTATTGCAATGCGCGTTCATGTTTTGCCGATTTCGCTCGCCGTTATGTGGTTATTTCCTACCTTTAGTGCCGCCGCCAATGAACCTTCCGCCAATGCTCTTCAGGCGCTTGATCAGCAGGCCGCTGCACTGAACCGCGTGCATAACGTCGTGGTGGCTTACGAAGGCGATATTGTCCATGAGCTTCACCAAGATGGGCCGGGCGTGGCCTCGCCTGCCAACATTAAATCGCTATCTAAAACGGTGCTTGCGGCCATTACCGGTGCGGCGATTGAGGCGGGCGTTATCGAATCCGTTGAGCAGCCAATCGTTGAGCTGTTTGGCGAACATCTTCCTAACGGCCTTGACCCACGGGTTAACGAGATCAGCGTGGCGCATTTGCTTGCCCAGCAGGCTGGGCTAGAGAGCACATCGGGAAGCAACTATAGCGCCTGGGTCGCTAGCCCCAACTGGGTGAATGATGCGATCACACGCCCGTTCGTTGATGAACCCGGCGGGCAAATGCTCTATTCAACCGGCACCAGCCACTTACTTTCAGCAGCCCTCACCCATGCCAGCGGCGAGACCACTCATGCCCTTGCTCAGCGCTTGCTGGGTGATCCACTCAATATCAATATTCGCCCCTGGTTACGTGATCCGCAGGGCATCTATTTTGGCGGCAACGATATGCAGCTTTCACCGCGGGCGCTGATTGAGATAGGTGAGCTATATCGCAACGACGGCATCGTATTAGATGAAAGCGGCAATGCACAGCGCGTACTGCCTGAAGGGTGGGTTGCTGCATCGTGGCTGCCGCGCGGTTCGTCCCCCTGGACCGGTGACGGCTATGGCTTCGGTTGGTTTATTACCCAGCTGGCAGGAGAAGACGTGTACTACGGGCGCGGCTACGGCGGCCAAGCGCTCTACGTAATTCCCGAACGGGAGATGACCGTGGTAATTACCTCAGACCCCAACCCACCCTCGCCGGGCGGGAAGTTTCAGCAGCAGTTGAATAGGCTGATCGAGACTCTTTTATCACCGCTATAAATGTTAATGGCTTTCTTCCGCCAATAGCTTGGTGCGAATAAAATCGCTGTGGCTAACGTACAGTAAGTCTGCCAAGCGGCGAATCCGATGCTCTTCTAACGGGTCAACGCTGCCGTCAACCCAAGCTAGCTGCCACATAAGCGCGACCAGCTCGCAGCGCTGGTCGTAGTTATAGTGCTCTTTAATCAGGCTGACAAACTGGTAATGATCAACGGCCTCTTCCACCTGCGCTTCGGCCATCGTCATCAGCTCTTCTGCGGCGCTTTCGCTTAACCGATAGCGAGTCAACAGCATAGTGCGCAGGGTGGCCAACTCTTCATCGGTGGTGTTGTAGTCCGCGCGCACGATTTCACACAGCAGTGCCGCCGTGGCTAGCTCCAGCGTTAGGCTGTGATTTTCACGCTGCTCTGGCTGCGCTAGGGTGCGCTGGAAAAAATCACTAATGGCATTCAGCATGGGTGTTCTCCTGGATAGCAACAGGGCCTTTTTGCCTTAATCCTGCTTGGTAAGTTGCTCTCTTAACTGCTTGGGCACTTGCTTGATGATCAAGCGGTCTTGAGCGGCGTCGTATTCAATGCTGGAACCCAGAAGGTGCGAGTCAAAGCTGATTGAAACGCCTCCCGAGCGGCCGGTAAAGCGCCGGAACTGGCTTAAGGTGCGCTTATCGGGCGGAATCTCCGGCGAGAGCCCGTAATCGGCATTGCGGATATGCTCGTAAAACGCTTTAGGCTGCTGCTCATTGACGAGCCCTGAGAGTTCTTCAAGCGTCATCGGTTCCCCGCGGCGCAGCTGCTCGTTGGCGTAGTCCACCAGCGTATCGGTTTTTTCACGGCTGACTTCTTCATCGAAATCTTCTTTTTCGACGTAGTCGCTAAACGCCTTAAGCAGCGTGCGCGTTTCAGCCGGAGAATCTATGCCTTCCTCCATGCCTAGCAACGCGATCAAGCCTTCAGCCAGTTTTTTACCGCCACGGTCTTTCAAGAACGAGACGTACTGCGCGTTGGGCGCATCGCTTTGCCACTGGGTAAGGTTAATGCGCGCAGCTAGCGTGAGCTGGCTAGTATTGAGCTGTGCGGCAGGCACTGCGTGATGCTGAGGATTAATGCCAATGCCTTCGCGCTGGTGCACTAACGCAACAAGCAGAGTTTCCGTATCGCCCTGGCGCTGATGGCTGACCACTAAATAGCCACTGACTGACAGCTGCTCTTGAAGCTGCTTGGCCAGCCGCTCAGCTAATGAAACGGAAAGCTCAGCAAAGCTTTTCTCGCCGGCTAAGTAGTCGCGCAGCCACATGGCCAGCGGCCCCGCCTGCTCGCCCTCTTCCGCGAAGCGCCCCCAGCCCTTGGGCTTGGTGTTGTAGGTGTCATTGAGCGCACCTACCAGGCTCGTCATCACCGGATCGTCACCGGGCTCTGAAGTGCCCGGCGCGGCGGTCAAGGTTAAGCGCTCACCGTCTAGCGTCGGGTCAAGGCGGTGCACAATACTTTGCAGTAGCGGCATAGGGGTTTATCAGTGTCCAAGGGTTAAAAGTTGGCTCAAGGCTTGAGGCGATAGCCGGTGCGGAACATCCAGCTAATAGTGGCCAGGCAAACCGTTAGAAATAGCGCAATCATGCCCACGCTAGCCGCAAGGCTTACGTCGCTAATGCCGTAAAAGCTCCAGCGAAAGCCGCTCACCAAGTACACCACGGGGTTGGCTAGGGTGACGGTTTGCCAAAACGGCGGCAGCATATCGATAGAGTAAAAACTGCCCCCAAGAAAGGTCAGCGGCGTGATGACTAATAGCGGCACAAGCTGCAACCGGTCAAACCCATCGGCCCAAATACCGATAATAAAACCGAGCAGACTAAAGGTGACGGCCGTAAGCACTAAAAAGCTCAGCATCCAAAACGGATGGGCGATTTCTAGCGGCACGAAAAAGTTTGAGGTGGCTAAAATTATCAGCCCCAGCAGAATCGATTTCGAGGCCGCCGCCCCTACGTAGCCAATCACAATTTCAAGGTGCGAAATAGGCGCTGAAAGCAGCTCGTAAATACTGCCGGAAAACTTGGGAAAAAATATCCCAAACGACGCGTTGGAAACACTTTGCGTCAATAGCATCAGCATAATCAGCCCCGGCACAATAAACGCCCCGTAGCTGACCCCGTTGATTTCACTGATGCGCGAGCCAATCGCGGCGCCAAACACCACAAAATATAACGAGGTGGAGATGACGGGCGAAACGATACTTTGCAGCAAGGTGCGACGCGTACGGGCCATTTCCGCCATGTAAATGGCGCGAACGGGATGAAGGTTCATGCGCGCTCCTTAACTAAATCGACGAAAATATCTTCAAGCGAGCTTTGCCGGGTGTTGAGGTCTTTAAAGGCCACCCCTTCCCGCTCCAAGGCGCTCAGCAGCTCTGACATGCCGCGCCCGTCTTCTTCTTGGCGACCGTCGTAGGTATAAATAAGCTCATGGCCTTCTGCTGCCAAACTTAGCTCGAAGCGCTGTAGAGCAGCGGGCACCTCGGTAAGCGGCGTTTGTAGATTAAGCGTTAGTTGCTTGCTGCCTAGCTTACTCATCAATACCGCTTTCTCTTCAACCAGCACAATCTCGCCATGATTGATGACCCCGATACGGTCGGCCATCTCTTCGGCTTCTTCGATATAGTGCGTGGTTAAAATAATGGTGACACCGTTGTCACGCAGTTGGCGCACGACTTCCCACATCTCGCGGCGCAGCTCAACATCAACGCCAGCGGTGGGCTCATCTAGAAACAGAATGCGCGGCTCATGCGAAAGCGCTTTAGCAATTAGCACCCGGCGCTTCATGCCGCCTGACAGCGTCATTAGCCGGTTGTGGCGTTTATCCCACAGCGCCAGCGATTTCAGCACTTTTTCGATATGCGCAGGGTTGGGTGGCTTGCCAAACAGGCCTCGGCTGAAACTGACCGTGTTCCACACCGTTTCAAACGCTTCGTTGGTGAGCTCTTGGGGTACCAGCCCGATGCGTTCGCGGGCTTGGCGGTACTGGCTGACGTTATCAAAACCGTCGATGGTGACGTGGCCAGCGGTCGGATTGACCAAGCCACATACCACGCTAATCAGGGTTGTTTTGCCCGCCCCGTTGGGGCCAAGCAGGGCAAATATTTCGCCGCGCTGAATCGTTAAATCGACACGGGTTAACGCCTGAAAGCCACCTTCATAGGTTTTGTTCAGGCCGTTAATGGTAATAATTGGGTCGTTCAAGGCGTACTCCTCACGCCGCGCCCTCAAAGGGTCGCGGCGCTTGACGGCCTTCAGGCAAACGTTGCTGACATTAGCTGCGGCTGGTGATTTCTAACAGGTGGTAACCGAACTGTGTTTTAACCGGGCCATGGACTTGGCCTACTTCGTCGTTGAAGACGACTTTGTCGAACTCAGGCACCATTTGACCAGGGCCGAAGGTGCCCAGATCGCCACCTTGGCGGCTAGAAGGGCAGCTAGAATGCTGCTTGGCGACGTCAGCAAAATCGCTGCCGCTCTCAATTTCTTTCTTAAGTGCTAGGCACTGTTCTTCACTACTGACCAAAATGTGGCGGGCGCTGGCGCGTGACATAAATTGCTCCTAAAGTGGTTTTTTCGTCGCCGTTTTGATGCCGACGGAAACGAGGACGCACTAGTTTATCATGGCCTGCCAAGAGCACCACTGCGGCGTAACGCTTCACCCACACTTGCCATCGCCCGCTCATGAGTGCTTAAGGCCGCAGGGCCGCGCATACAGCTAACAATCACCCAGGGGCCATCGGCGCTAATATCGGCCTGTTCGCGCTCGGCAATGCCCGCATCGCAGCTGCGCCGCTGCTGAGTACCGGTTTTATGCGCGAAGTTAATGCCTTCACCCAAGCCCGCCTTGAGGCGCTGCTTGCCGGAACTCGTTCGCCGCATCACCTCTAATAGCGCTTGGCGCTGCTCGGCATCTAGATTGTCCGGGCCGTCCTGTTCTTGTGAAAGACCTTGCTGCGCGCCGTACAGGCTCGCCAGTAAATCCCCGTAAGCACTCAGCGTACCGACATTTTCGCCCGTGGCTTCGTAGGCATCAAAGGCGTGGTCGTAATCCGGCTGCGCGAAGGTGTCGGTGCTTACCCCAAGCGCGCGGGCTAGCGCTTGTGGGCGCTGGCTCACCGCGTGTTGACGCAGCGCCATGAAGTCCATGCCGCTCAGCGCGCGGGCATCGGGGTGCAGCTGGCCATAAATGCCTTGGCGCACGCCGACTAGCTTAGTAATAGGGCCGATTTCATAGGGATCACCACCGCTTGCCGCGATCATCCTTCGCGCACGCGCATTAACCGCCGCCAGCCCTACTCGGTCAATCAGCATATCGGTGGCGGTGTTATCACTGACGGTAATCATTTGCTCCATCAAGTAACGGATAGAAATCGGCGTGCCGGGGTCGTGCCAATTAGTGGGGCCTGCGCCATCGACAAAGTCGCTGCGCGCAAGCGTTAAGCGCTCATCTAACGTCAGCGTGCCTGCTTGGCGCTCTGCCAGCACCTGGGCCGCTACCGGCACCTTGATCAGCGAGGCCAAATACCAAGGGTCATCAGCATGCCAAGAGTAGGCTTCGCCAGTGGCCAGGTTCTGTACATAAACGCCTAGCTGGCCGCCAAACACACCTTCGATGGCCTGCAGTCGAGCAGTTAAATCGCCCTGCCAGGTGCTGCGCTTATCTACCTCGTAGTACCAATTGGTCTCGTACCCATTAGTATCGTACTCATTGGTCTCGTCAGCCTGTGCAGAGGCAGGCAGTACGTTGAGAAGAGCTACGATGGGAAGAGCTACGATGGGAAGAGCTACGATGAGAAGCGCTAGCGCTATCAGCCCACGCCGTATCCAGTGTCGCAAATGCGTTACCTCTTAATGCTTTATGTGAAAATCAGCGGTGAGCGGCCATCCAACGGGTCACCCAAATCCATGCGGCGGCACCGATTATCAACAGCCCGCCAATACCGAGCGCCTGTGGATAGCTGTAAAGGCCCTCGCCTTGCAATAGAAAACGCAGCACCAAGAAAATCATCACAATGTGGAAAATAAACGTCTTCAGCGCGTCTGTGCCAATCACAGTCAGCGGCATTAACACCTTGGCGGCACGGGCGCCCCCGGCCAGTGCAAGGGCTAACAGCACCAGCGCACCGCCTAAGCTAAACAGCATAAACTCAAGCCCAGGCGGATGCTTGCCAACGTTATTAGCCACCGCCAGCATGGCCGCGTGCACATCGCCGCTCGCCAATGCTAAGGCATAAAATCCGCCGACCATGAGCGCCCCAAGCCCCAGCAGCGTAAGCACTAAGCGACGCCGTGCGGCGGGTTCAAAGTAGCAGCGTAGCAGCGACTCACCAATAAGCAGCCCGACTAAAATCAACGGTGCACGACTAATTTGCCCCCATGCGTAGTGGTCTTCGTGGTCGACCAGCAGCGCTTTCAGAATATCGTTACCACCGAAGGTCAGGCTCTGCAGCCACACCGTTAGCGCGATGAAGACACCAATCGTGCCGAGTCGGCTCCACAGCGGTGCCCGCGCCCATAGCGGCAAAATCAGTGGTACCCACAGCAGCGCGATAGCGTAAAAGCCTAAGATTTCCGTCCATATCGCGAAGCGCCCGTAGAGCAAGGCATCCACGATATCGCCGGGGGGATAGAACGGCAGCATTTCAATCACGAGCAGCGCTTTGTACCAGAACCATACTTCCACGCCGCGCAGCCAAAGCTTGAGCCTGCGCTTGGGCCAATCATCGCTTTGAGTATGCGACAAAAATGCCACGGCCAAGGCAATACCGAAGACTAAAATAAACAGCGAGGAAGAAAACTTTGTCAAAAAGTGGATCGGCACCATGCCCCAGTCCGGCACATTGCGTATGCCGACTAGCCCACTGACCGCGTGACTCATAATCATCAAGCCAATCGCCAGGCCACGCGCCAAATCAATGGCCTGTATACGGCCCTCTGCTTTGGGTAATTGAGGTATTTGCGACCATGTCAGCTGCATCGAGACATCCTTGTAGAGGAGCAATGCACCACTATATCGTGCGCCTTAGTTGATCGTCTTAACGTTGATGACCTTAACGTTGATGGCCTTAAATGGTCAGGCACAAAAATGCCCCGCAATGAACGGGGCATTTTGTGGCTCATCCTTGAACCCGAGAAAAGTTATTCCTTAAAGATTGCAATTACCACCCGGAATCGCCCTGCTGATCGTCAGTGGTGGGTGCTTCTTGCTCCTCTTCCTCTTCTTCGAAAGTGAATTCTTCCTCTTCCTCTTCATACTCCGTTCCTACGTCCTGGCCTTGCTCTTGCTCAGTGTCGTAAGAGTTGTAGGTACCTTGATCGTCTTGCATGGTTTCTTCTTGCGGCGTCGGTTCTTGCTCTGTGCCACTACCTTCCATTTGTGCAAAGGCGAGAGGGCTAGCCATCAGGCCAAACGATACACCTAGGATGCCAAGCTTCTTGAGAGAATCCTTCTTCATCATGATACTGCCTCCTAATAACGTTACTTCTTAAACCGCAATACGAGAATCATAGAGTGGTTTAAAGGTTAAGAACGTCAGGCCTCTTGCCTGCTCCGTTCTTACCTCTATCATTGCACCCCCCGTGCCAGTTACTGGCAATCATTAATAAAAATCATTACCAAACAGTATCTTATAGTTCTAATATTCATGCCAACCATTTGTTTTTATTAATAAAAATTAATTTTTTATTGCCTATAATTGGCACATGCTCCTTAACGGTACAGCCAAACGGGGCAATGTAAGCCTGCTATGTTTAATTGCCCCGCCTGCATCTACCGTTTACTCATAGGTCATCTCTTCAAGCTCTTTACCGCGTGTTTCTTTGACGAAGAGAACAACGAAGAACACCGATGCCACGGCACTGATCGCATAAAAACCGTAAGCACCGAACAGCCCGACGGAAGCCAGCATGATAGGAAATGTCATGGTAATACCGAAGTTGGCTAACCATTGGAAAAGCCCTGCAATCGCCAGACCCGAACCGCGCATCTGATTGGGGAACATCTCGCCCAGCATTACCCACATCACCGGCCCCCAGGAAGCATTGAAAAACAGCACGTAAAGGTTGGCCGCAACGAGCGCAAACACACCCATGTCATCTGATAAGCGCAGACTGCCATCCACCATTGTTGCGGTAGAGAAAGCATAGGAGAGGCAAGCCAGTGTTATTGTCATTCCCACGGAGCCGCCCCATAGCAGAGGCTTTCTGCCGATTTTGTCGATCAGCGCAATCGCCAAGAGGCAGGCGGCAATACTGACGGCCCCCGAAATCACATTAATCAGCAGCGCATCGCTTTCTGAAAAGCCAACTGACTGCCACAGCACGGCACCGTAATAGAACACTACGTTTATACCGACTAACTGCTGGAAAACCGCTAACCCAATGCCCACCCACACGATGCCATGCACCTTCCCCGTGGTGCGGTTAAGCACATCGCTTAAACGCGGTTTATGATCACGATTCAGTGTGGCATTAACCTCCTGTATTTTGGGTTCAATTTCTTCCTCAGGCATCACCAAGCCAAGTACGCGGCGTGCCTCAGTGTCTTTGCCCGTGCTGATTAAATAACGTGGGCTTTCGGGAATAAACAATAACGCCACTAGGAAGATGGATGCAGGGATTAGCTCAATCCAGAACATCCAGCGCCACGTCGCAAAACCAAACCACAGTTCAGTCATTGCTGAGCCAGAAACGTACGCCAGCACATAATTACTCAGAAACGCCACAAACAGGCCTGAAATAATCGCCACTTGCTGGATAGTAGCTAACCGACCGCGATAAGCAGAAGGTGCCACTTCACTAATGTAGGCTGGCGTCATGACACTGGCTGCACCTACCGCAATCCCACCAAGAATACGGTACAGCACAAACTCCATAGAGCTGCCGGAAATACCCGACCCCCAGGCGCTGACCAGAAAAAATACTGCGGCCACAATAAGCAATGTGCGCCGCCCAAAACGGTCCGCCAAGCGACCGGCAAAGAAAGCCCCTATGGCACACCCCAACAGCATAGAGGCAACATTAAAGCCCGTACCCGCGCTATCGGAGTTAAAAGAAGCCTGCAGGCCATCAACCGTGCCGTTGATTACGCCACTGTCGAAACCGAAAAGAAAACCACCGATGGCGGCAATGCAACATATAACCAGAATGTAAGATGAGCGGCTTAGCGTTCGCTGTTGAGTCATACCTGAAGCTCCTTGTACTTATTATTGAACGTTTTTGTGCCTATTGATGGCTGGAAAATTGATAATAGCTAGCGGTGTAGCGTGCTCTCTCGACTGCTTAAACGTTGGCGGATAGCGTCGTCAGGCAGCCGTTGTCCGCCGGCATCGAACGCGTGAAGCTGGGCCTGTTGGGGAGTAATGAACAGCGTGTCGCCATTACTCAGTTCGACATCGCCGGAGAGGCGCACGGTGAGCGGGCCGGCCTGCTCGCTGTCCACATAGGCAAAGGCGTCAGCGCCAAGCTTCTCGATGAACCGCACACGCCCTTTCCACTCACCCTGATCACGGCTTACCTCTAGATGCTCGGGCCGAATGCCTAGGGTGGTAGCGCCATAGGCCGCCGCTAGCGGCCCTTCGATTAAGTTCATTTTCGGCGAGCCAATAAAGCCAGCGACAAACAGTGTTTCAGGGCGCTGGTAAAGTGCCATGGGCTTGCCCATTTGCTCAATCTGCCCGGCGTTCATCACCACGATGCAGTCGGCCAGGGTCATCGCTTCGACCTGGTCGTGGGTGACATACACCATGGTGGTTTCGAGCCGTTGATGGAGTTCAGCCAGCTCGACCCGCATGCGATTACGTAACGAGGCATCCAGGTTCGAGAGCGGCTCGTCGAACAGAAACACGCCGGGGCTGCGCACAATCGCCCGGCCGATGGCCACCCGCTGACGCTGCCCACCGGATAACTCGGCGGGTTTACGCTCCAGCAGATCCTCTAAATTGAGCAGGCGTGCTGCCTCGGCGACTTTAGCCTCGCGCTCTTTGGGGGGCACCTTTGCCAGGCGCATACCGAAGTCAATATTACGGGCGACCGTCATGTGTGGATAAAGCGCGTAGGACTGAAAAACCATGGCAATATCCCGGTCGCTCGGTTCGGCGGTGGTGACATCCTCCCCGCCGATAGTGATTGTTCCCTGGGTCACAGTTTCAAGACCTGCGATCATACGCAGCAGCGTGGATTTACCGCAGCCGGAAGGCCCGACAAGCACGGTAAAGGAGCCATCTTCGATATGCAGATTTAAGTCTGGGATCACCGTGGTTTTGCCATAAAACGTCTTTTCGATATTGCGTAGTGTTACTTCAGCCATGAGCTTATCTCGTCTCTGAAAGAGGGGCGCGGCGATAGCAGAACGTCTGGAAATCGGCGGGAATGCCGCGGCCGCTAATGTCGTGGGCAGCCATGCCCAGGAAGTTGCCAGTGAAGTAGCCGTGGGCGCGGCCGCTGCCTTCGTCGGAGAGCAGGCCAGCGTCTAACGCGGGACCAATCGACTGCCACTCATCGCCACCTTGGGCATAGCGAAAGCGCAGCTCCTGGGCGTGAATATCCAACCCGAGCCGAATCGTGGCGCCGGGGGCAAGGCTCACGCTCGCATCAGCTATCTCCAGATTCCCGTTAGGCCAATCATCCAGGCAGCTGATAACGTTCAGCACCTTGTCGCCGGTGTCTTTAAGGGTCACCGCTAAGTAATGGAATTTGAAGCGGTTGTAGTAGGCAATCAGCCCGGCAAACTGCTGAATATCCTCAGGCTCAAATTCCAGCGTCGTTTCGGCGCTGCAGTAAATGCTGTCTTGGCGCCTGGCGACTAGCGCCTGCTCAAACCATGAACCGACCGACTCACGGCCAAACAGGCGCAAGTAGCCGGGCCGCTCGGTAAGCGAAAAGAGCCGTTCAGGGTAGGGGGTGCGCAGCCACTGAAACACAGCGGGCAGCGTGTCTGTTTCAAAATCGTAGTGCTCCTCCGGCACAGGAGTCTTTTGTGTAACATCACTCACGGCGACCTTTAACGCCGGGGTATTGCCTCCATTAGCGAGCCGTAGCCAACCATCAGCACCCCACTCCCCCCGCTGAATAGAGGTCTCGCGCCCCAGCGGTGAAAGCCGAGTACCCGGTAAGGGGCGGCCACATAAATGCACCAGGTAGCTATGGCCTTCAGGGCTATCGACCAGATCCGCATGGCCCGCACGCTGTAGCGGGTTTTCAGGATCATGTTGACTCGTCAGAAGTGGATTGTTGGGATGTAACTCGTAAGGGCCTGTCAGCGATTTAGAGCGCGCCATGGTGACCGCGTGCTGGTAGCCAGTGCCGCCTTCCGCCACCAGCAGGTAGTACCAGCCATTACGCCGGTAAAGATGCGGCCCTTCCGTCAGCTTCAGCTCGGTGCCCGTGAAGATAGTCGTAATAGCGCCCACTAAGCGACGTTGCTCAAGATCGTACTCTTGCAGCACAATGCCACCGAAGCGATCCCGCCCTTCCCGCTGGCGATAGTCCCACTGCAGGTTAATCAACCACTTGCGGCCATCGCTGTCATGAAACAGCGAAGGGTCAAAGCCGCTCGAATTGAGGTAGACCGGATCGCTCCAGGGACCCTCGATATGCGGGGCAGTTACTAGGTAGTTATGGCCATCCTTAAAGTTACCCTCGTAACGCTTCATATCGGTGTAGACCAGCCAAAATAGGCCGTCGGCGTAGCTTAGACAGGGCGCCCAGATCCCGCAGGAGTCCGGATTGCCGCGCATATCCAGCTGGCTGGCCCGGCTCAATGGCCGTGTGACCAGCTCCCAGTTAGCCAGGTCGCGGGAGTGATGGATCTGAACGCCGGGGTACCACTCAAAGGTTGAAGTCGCCAGATAGTAGTCGTTGTCTACACGGCAAATAGTGGGGTCGGGGTTGAACCCGGCCAGAATCGGATTATGGATAACATCGTTCATTATGGCCTCTCCTTTATCCTTTAACAGAGCCGCCGGTCAGGCCAGCCACGATGTATTTCTGGGCGGCTAGAAAGAAAATTACCGCCGGAATGATGGTCAAGGTCACGAAGGCCAGAATCATGTTCCACTGGGTAAGGTACTCCCCTTGGAACTGCATCATGCCCAGTGGCCAGGTGTAGATAGAGCGGTCGTTTAACACCACCAACGGCAGCAGAAAATTATTCCAGCTCTGCACAAACACAAACACACCCACCGTGGCTAAAATAGGGGTCGAGAGCGGTAGTGTGAACGACCAGAAGAAGCGCAAATAGCTGCACCCATCCACATAGGCCGCTTCAAATAGCTCTTTGGGCAGTTGATCGAAAAAGGCCTTAAAGAGCAGGATGGCTAACGATAAACCAAACGCCGTCTGGGGTAAGATCACCGCCCAATAGGTATCCAGCAGGCCCAAATCTCGCACCTTGATAAACAACGGTAGAATGGCCGCCGCAAAGGGAAACATCAGGCCGAGCAACAGATAGGAGAGGATCATCTTGGCGCCGAAGAAGCGGATCTGCGAAAACACATAAGCCGCTGCGGCCCCTACCACCAGGGTTAAAAAAACCGTCATTAACGAGATGAAGAAAGAGTTACCCAAATAGCGCCAGAAATTGCTGTCCAGTAGGATGCCGATATAATTGTCGGCATCCCAACTGTCAGGCAACCATAGCGGATTGGTGCGCAACTCAGAATTGCCTTTAAAGCCACCAAAGAACGCCGCTAACAGCGGGCCAATAACAACACTTGCCACCACAATCAGGATGACCACACGCAGGGTGTTACGGGTAGTGATACTTTTCATGCCTTACTCCCCTTGGCAGTGGTGCGTTGGTAGAAAAAGGCGATCCCAATAGCGAGCACAAACAGCACCACCGCAGCGGCACTACCAAAGCCAATATTGAGCCGTGACAGACCAAAGCTATATAGGTAGGTGACGATGGTATGTGTCGAGTTGGATGGGCCACCGTTGGTCATCGGGATAATAATGTCGAAGATCTGCAGCGAGCCGATAATGGCAAAGAAACCACTCACTACAAGGGCGTGCTTAATCAGCGGGATTTGCACAAATAACGCGACTTGTCTTGGTTTTGCCCCTTCCAGCTTGGCAGCCTCAACAAGATCCTTGGGCACGCCCTGCAGGGCGGCAATATAGATCATCATATGGAAGCCAAAGTACTTCCAAACGATCACGGTCATAATCGCTGGAAATGCCCACTGGTGGTCGGCCAGTACATACACCGACTCCTGGCCCATGGCATGCAGCAGCGAACTGGTAATCCCGTAGTCACCGTCGAAAACAAAGCTCCAGATAAGCCCGGCGGCCACTTCTGCCAGAATATAGGGCAGGAAAAAAACCAACCTAAACAGGGTGTTGGTGGGTGTTTTACGGTACACCAATAGCGCCAAACCCAGCGCCAGGGGCATTTGGATTAGTAGCGATACCAGGATCAGTTTGGCGGTATTCCACAGCGCGGTATGAAACACTGAGTGATCCAGCAGGCGTTGATAATTTTGCGCGCCGACAAAATCACTGGGCACACCGTAGCCATTCCAGGAAAAGCCGCTGTAATAAACGGCATCCGCAAGCGGCAGAATGACGAAGAGCGAAAACAGAATTAACGCCGGTGGAAGCAGGATCAATAACGCGGTAAATTTACCGCTCACCAAGCTTTTCTTCACCCGATCGGCATTCCCTCTCCGCTGTACGGCGGTTCGGTCAAGCGTAGTCATGGCAAGCTCCGAGGCAGAACATTGATGAGCACGAGCTATAATGCACGTGCTCTTTTAGCGGGGCGGTCATCTAAACTGCCAAGATTCATCAACCTGGGCCGCGGCCTCTTCCGGGGTGATAACGCCCTGCGCCAAGTCGCCGCTAATGTCATTTATGGTCGCGCCGACGGATGTTCCTAGCGCTTGATCCAGGAACACCTGATGAAACTCAGACTCAGCAAGAATTTCCGCGACACGGCCGGCGTAGGGCGTTTCAAGGGCTTCAGCTGAGCCCTCGGCAACCGGCACAAAGATGCCCGTGGCCGCTGCTTTGCGTTGATTGTCGGCGTTCAGCAGAAAGCGCAGGAACTCTACAGCCTCATCGGGGGCATCACGGGTGACAGCAAAACCGTTCATCCCACCAAAACTCTGTGCATTGCCCTCACCGCCTTCGACCTCTGGAAAAGGAATAAACAGCAAGTCGTCATCCGGGACACCCTCTCCACTGACTGAGCGCTGCTTGGAAGGAAGATAATCCCAGTCTCCCATCACATGAAAGGCGGCCTCGCCATCGCCAAACATGCCGCTGGCACGCTCGTAGGAAGTGGCCATAAAGCCGGGCTGAAAAGGATCAAGCTCAACAAGCGACTGCAGCATCTCGCCAGCGCGTACAAACGGTTCGCCTCTAAAGCCGCCGTTATCACCACTTTTGGCCGCTTCAATGCCCTCTCCACCGGCTAGGCGGGTGACTAAAGATCCCCAATAGAAGTGCAGCGGCCAGCCATCCTGCCCACCAACCGCCATCGGTGTTATGCCCTCTTCGCGCAGCGCAACCACAGCGTCTTCAAAATCGTCCCATGTCTCGATTGCCTGCGCATCGACCCCCGCCCGATCCGTCAGTGCCGTGTTCGTCCAGATACCCACCACCGTGGCGTAGAGCGGTGCGCCATAGACACGACCGTCAAGAGTGAAGGCGCGCACTGCGGACTCGGGGTAGATATCCTGCCAGCCAGCGCGCATCGGCTCGGTTAAGTCGCGGACAAACCCCGCATCCACCTGGTCGCGAAGCCCTTCGCCGCCCCAGGTGTAATAGATATCCGGGCGCTGGCTGGACTGCAGCATGGTGGGCAGACGTGTTTTATATGCCTCGTTGGCAAGATATTCGAACTCAACATTAACCTCGGGGTGCTGCGCTTCAAACTCGGCGACAACATCATCATAGTAGCGCTTTTCAGCACTACTGCTTTCAATCCGTAACACCGTCACAGTGGTATCGGCTGAAGCAGCCACTGACCCCAAAGCAGAAACGAGGGCAACGGCTAGCGCTAAGTGACGTGGGCGTGAACAGGGCACGTTGTACTTGTTAGATAAGTGCATAACGTTCTCCTAACATTATTGAAAAGTTATGATGTAACAAATCAAGACCAGCCGGCATCTACCGCCAGCTCTTGCCCTGTGATCGCTTGGCTTTCGGCGCTAGCCAAGAACAGTACTACGGGCGCGATATGCTGAGGTTCGAGGCGCAGTTTGAGGCACTGGCGGTCTTGAATGGCAGCTTCATCATTTGAGCTAATCCAGTTTTCGAGCTGCCGTTCGGTCATCACCGAACCAGGCACCAGCGTGTTAACGCGGATATTGTGCTCGCCCAGGTCACGGGCTAGGCTGCGGGTCAAGCCATGTGCCGCTGCTTTGGCGGTGACGTAGGCGGGCAGACCGCCTAGCGCCATTTGCACGCTGACCGAACCAAAATTAATAATTCCCCCTCCCCCTGCTTTGATCATCTGTTCCGCCGCCGCCTGGGCGGCAAAGAACATCGGCCGCAGATTGAGCGACATACGCTCATCCCAATAGGCCGCATCCACATCCCGCCAGGAGTGGCGGTCATCGTTGGCGGCATTGTTTACCAAAGTATGGATAGGACCGACGTTTTGGCCGACCTCCGCGATAACATACTGGAGGCTTGCCACATCACGGATATCACAGTGGTAGTAGCGCGGTGCCTCACCCGTCTCTGCGCGTAGCTCCGCGACCAACGCCTCGCTGGCCTCATCGTTGATATCGACGAACACCACCCACGCGCCTTGATAATGAAATGCGCGGGTAAGCGCAGCTCCAATGCCACTGCCACCACCGGTTATAAAGATCACACGCTGCTCAAGGCTCGCATAGCGCGCTGAGTGCTGGTTCATATAAATCCTCACCTCTTTTCACCGTGTTTTAGACATCTATCTACTGTTTAAGGGCTCCAAATGAGTGGCAATGTTTGCGCACCACTAAATGAATGAGGCCACCTATTGATGCTTGTTACTATGACTGGACGGCTTCCCAACATAGATTGTTATAGCGTGATGCTTGATTTACTTTAGACGCTAAATTAAATACTCGCATTACAACTTAGGTCGCATTTTGACACTCGCGTAAACACCTCATGATAGGGGGGCACTCCGCGACAGTTAATAGCCACATATTTTCATCACGAACCATAACGGCGTTCCTATGGCCCTTCCTTCGACTGATACCAGCCGCCGTGACAACACTCTGGCGGTTATTCGTACCCTGCGTGACCAGGGGCCCCTTGCACGTGTCGATCTGGGCAAGCTGAACGGCATCAGCTCCGCCACCGTGACCTCAATCAGCGCAGAATTACTCCAGCAAGGTTTGATTACCGAACATCCCCATGCAACGCCTCGCCCCGCCGTGCGGGGACGGCCTAAAACGCTGATTGCGCTCGATCCACAGGCGGCCTACGTGGTCTGCATTAAGCTATCAATTAATGAGATTCAGCTGGTAGTGGGCAATTTTGCGGGCCAGGTGTGCCACAGCGAATACCATATAATCCCCACCTTGAAGCTGACAGCCGACGATTTAGTCACGCTGCTGCAAGAGAAAGTGAGCGCGGTATGCGCACAACAGCAGGGGAAATTTCAGCGCTTAGCGGGAATCTGTTTAGCGGTGCAGGGAGTGGTTTCATCAGCTTATGGCACGATTATCTGGTCGCCCGCGCTAAGCTTTCGCAACGCATCAATATCCGACCATTTAGTTGAGCACTTTAACTGCAGCGTGCTGCTGGAAAACGATGCCAACTGCATTATCAGCTTTCTGGCAGCACAGCCTGCCTACGCTGACAGCCCCAACTTAGTGGTGATTATGCTGGGCTACGGCATTGGGATGTCGGTACTGATTAACGGCGTGCCGTTTGTTGGCGCTAACGGTTCGGCAGCCGAACTTGGACATAGTAAATATCAGCCGGACGGCACGCTATGTGCCTGCGGACGACGCGGCTGCATCGAGGCCTACGTCAGCGATTACGCACTTTACCGAGAGGCCGTTCACCATTCAGTGCTGCTTAATGACGAGACGACTCATCCCTCAGAGTCACAGATGCGGTCACTAACGCAAATGGCAGCACAGGGCGACCCGCAGGCTATGCGCATTTATGCCGAGGCAGGCCGCGCACTGGGCTACGGTATCGCCAATGTATTGGCGCTGTTTAATCCTGATCTAGTGCTGATCACCGGCGCTGGCGTACGCGGATTTGATGCGATGCAGGAAGCGATGCAACACGCTATCAGCGAAGCGCTAGTGGCAGAACTGGTTGGCTCAACCCGCATAGAAAGCCACGCCTGGGATCAAGACATGACCTGTATGGGCGGCATCGCCATGACGCTTTACGCCACCGATTCTCAGACGCTGTTATCCACCAATGAGCGGGCGTAAAAGCCTTCAATCGTGATAGACCACGCTGCGCCCACCATCAATGGTCAGGCAGCTTGCGTTGATAAAGGGCGCTTCATCTGAGGCCAGAAAAACGACCGTCATCGCCACTTCCTTGGGCTCCCCAAGCCGCCCAGGCGGCAGCAAGGCTTCGATATGCGCTCGCGCCGCGCCAGGGTCATCGAATGTCTGCCAATGCATCTCCACCGCCGGGGTGGCGATATAGCCCGGCGCAATCGCATTGACCCGGACGCCTTGAGCGGCGTACTCAATGCCGAGTGCCCGCGTCAGACCAATCAAACCATGCTTAGCCACCGGGTAGGGAAAGCAGCCGGGGATAATCGAGAAGCTATGCGTAGAGGCAATGTTGATAATGGCACCACCGCCCTGTTCCAACATATCCGGTAACACCGCCCGACTACAGTACCAGGCACCTTCCAGATCGACAGCGAGGCACTGTCGCCAGGCCTCATCCGGCATGGCGAGCGGCTCATGAAAGACATTCATCCCGGCGTTATTAACCAGGGTAGTAAAGGGCCCGTTAATCTCACGCGCCCTCGCCACGGCGGCCTCCACCGCAGCACGATCGGCAATATCGGCGACTAACGCCAGAGCCTTATAGCCTTCGCTACGCAGCTTAGCCACTAGGCATTCGACGCTAGCGCCATCCCGATCCAGCAAGGCGACTGTAGCTCCTTCCTGCACGCAGACCTCGGCGATGGCGCGACCGATGCCGGTGGCTGCCCCGGTCACCAGGATATGCTTAGCGGCCAATCTAGCGGTCATTACCCCACCTCACGTCTTCTTTTCAGTTAGCCAATCAAGCATTAATGTGCGCCTGTCAGGCCCGTTGACGGCGGGTCTGCTTCCAGCGATCAAACATCACCGCCAGCAGTAAAATCCCACCGCGGACTAGGTACTGGTAAAACGTCGGCACGTTGAGCAAGCCCATCGCATTTTGCACGCAACCCATGATCAGCACCCCGACCACCACGCCGGTGATCGTCGCCACACCGCCCGACAGCGCGACCCCGCCCAGTACACAGGCGGAGATCACCGCCAGTTCCAGGCCCATGGAGGTATTGGGGTCGCCCAGACCCATGCGCGAGGCCAGCAGCACCCCTACGACCCCAGCCACCACACCCTGGAGGCCAAAAACAATAATCTTGAGACGGCGGACGTTGACCCCCGCCAACGCGGCGGCCTCTGAGTTACCGCCAGTAGCCAGTACATTGCGCCCGAAGGCCGTCATATTGAGTATCACACCAAAGATCACAAAGCAGGCCAGCATCGTCCATACCGGCAGGGTTAGACCGAGAAAGGAGGCGCTGCCGAGGTCAAAAAAGCCCGGCACGGTAATCATCACAGCGTCACCGCCAGAGGTGATGTAAGCCAACCCGCGCACAAACTCCATCGCCGCCAGCGTCGCGATCAGCGAGTTAATGCCGAACTTGGCAATGACTAGGCCGTTAAAGGCGCCTACCGCGCCGCCAGCAAGAATGCCTCCCATTACACCGACAAACACGCTACCGGTACTGGTGGTCAACGTCGCGGCTACCACCCCTGCAAAGGCCACCGTAGAGGCCACCGAGAGATCCACCTCACCCAGCGCCAATACCAACATCATGGTGGCCGCTAAACTACCGATCAGCGTCACCGACAGCAGCAACCCGACCATATTGCGGCCAGTTAGGAAATCGGGGATGAGCACCGCTAGGGTGATAAACAACAACAAAAAAATCGCAATCATGCCCGAGGTGTCGAGCAGTGTACGTAGCGGCTTGATAAGCCCTTGGCGCCCCGCCGGGCGAGCAGGCGCCTCATGGCCATCGCCTTGGGTTACATCGTTCGTTGTCATGGTTGTCGTCCTGAGCGTGTTCTTTTAAGAGCAAGCGGGCTGAAAAAAGCCGACTTAGGCGGGTAATGCCAGCCCCAATAGTCGTTCGGGAGTGGCCGATTCTCGCGGCACCACGTCCACCAGCTCCCCATCGCGCATCACCGCGATGCGGTCGCAAATAGAGCTGACTTCCGCTAGGTCGCTGGAAATCACCACGATGCTTTTGCCTTGTTCGGCCAGGTCGTAAAGCAGCGAGTAAATATCTCGCCGCGCGCCCACGTCGATGCCTCGGGTCGGTTCATCCATCACGAACAGATCAATCTCTTCAGCCAGCCAGCGGGCCAGAATTACCTTCTGCTGATTACCCCCCGAGAGCTTACCAATGGGCGTTCGCGGGCCCGGCGTTTTAACGCTGAGTTGCTGGATATACGACTCGGCATTACGCCGCTCACGGCCAGGATGGCGGAACATTCCCCAGCGTTTAAAAAAGCGTCGACAGCTGATATTGAGGTTGTCGGCCACGCTGGCCACCGGGAATATACCCTGGGACTTACGATCCTCTGGGCACATGGCAATCCCCGCGCGGATGGCATCCTGAGGGCTTTTAAACCGTCGCACCTCGCCGTTGAATTGCACGCTGCCTGCTTTGGGCGCCTCGACTCCGCAGACCAGCCGTAGCAACTCGCTGCGTCCGGCACCGACGAGACCAAACAGCCCAAACACTTCACCGCGCTTAACGGAGAAACTGACCGGCGCCTTGAGACCGCGCCCCTGAATGCCCTCGACGTTCAAAATCACGTCACCATGTTCGCGAGGGCGATAGCCGTAAACATCGTTGATATCCCGGCCCACCATCTCACTCACCAGGAGGTCGTGGTTGAGCACCGAGATATCCTCGTGTGTGCGAATATGCTGGCCATCGCGGAAGATCGTGACCGCATCGCACATCTCGAATACTTCTTCCATGCGGTGTGTCACGTAGAGCACTACCCGCCCCTCGTCGCGCAGCCGTTTGACGATGCGCTTTAGCTGACGGGTCTCTTGAATAGAGAGGCTACTGGTGGGTTCATCGAAGGCGATGATCTTGGCGTCGCGCAACAGTGCGCGGCCAATCTCAATCATCTGCTGTTGGCCGATGGAGAGATCGCGCACCTTGGTCGAGGGGTGGATATTCCCCTCGCCAAGGTCGGCCAGAATTGCCAGCGCTTTTTCGCGCAACTCGCGGCGGTTAACAAAGCCTCGCCGCGTGGGAAGCTGGCCCAGTAGCAGGTTCTCGGCCACCGACATATTGGGCGAGAGCGTCAGCTCCTGATAGATGATGGCGATCCCTTCCCGCAGCGCTTCTCGGGCGTTACCGAACACATGGCGCTGGCCGTTTATCCACAGCGCTCCCTCCGCCATGCGATTAACGCCGCTCAACACTTTGAGCAGGGTGGATTTACCCGCACCGTTCTCACCCATCAGTGCATGTACTTGACCGGTTTGAGCGCCAAAGCTCACCCTATCCAGCGCGCGCACCCCAGGGAAGACGACGCTAATCGCGTCGAAACGTAGATAAGCATCAGACATGCGTCAAAACTCCCGCGGTCACTTACCGTTACAGATCATGTGCTTCACAAACATGCACGTCACAAACCCAGCTCTGCGCGTACTTCCTGCCAGTTGTCACGCGTCATTAAGACACCTGAGGTTTCGGTATTGGCCGGCGGTTGTGTGTCCTCACTAATCCAGCGATAGAGATCTTCTGCGGTCTGTCGGCCGTGCATGGTAGAGCTGACCGCGACGGTGCCGTGAAAGCCAGTGGGGTTATCGCGTGAGAACTCGGCAAAGGCAGCACCGGAACCGTTGATACCCACACCAATCACGTCTTCGGCCGCTAGGCCGTACTGCTCAGTGGCCCGGACGCCACCCAACACACTTTCCTCGTTAAGGGCATAGATCACCCAGTGCTCATAATCGCCACGTTGAGAGAGCACCGGGGATGCCGCCGAAAAGGCGCTTGTGGTATCGCTGTTTTGCTGGGGCGCATCGAAGATGTTGCTTTCAGGAAAGCCTGCGTCAAGGAGGGCGGCGGTCGCACCGTCGGTACGCTCAACGGCAGTGGGTAGCTCGTTATTGGTAATGCGTAGCGCGGCGACTTTTTCGGGATCCCAGCCGCGCGCCTCCATCTCGGCAGCAATCGCATCGCCTGCCTGCTGGCCAATCTTATAACCTGACATGCCTAGGTGCGGTACGCCTTCCATCGGCTCACCGCTCGAGTTAACAAACTGGTCATCTACAGTGACCACTTTCATATTGTACTGGTTGGCACGGTTCATGATCGCGGGCCCTAGACGCACATCCGGCGGGCAGATCACAAAGCCGTCCGCACCCTGGGCGTAGAGGTTATCAATAGCGGTGAGCACTTCCTGGCCATCTTCGCCGCTCAGGCGTACCACATCGAAACCGAGTTCTTCACCGATCGCCGTAGCGGCCTGTTGTTCGTTAATAAACCATGCCTGCTCCGGTTTTTTAACAATAAAGCCAACTTTCACCTCGTCTTCCTGGGCCTGTACTGACCCCAGCGAGGCCAACATAACAGCGCTACCAAGGGCCAGCCGGGTAAATATCTTAGTCACTCTCATTGTTATGCTCCTGCAATTTTTAACGTTATTTTTATTGATATTTCAATCTTTTATTACCAACCCATTGGGGTGGTTATTCTTCAAAATCCTGCTGTACCGAAAAGCGGTATACCGTACGCGAGCGGTACGTCTCACCCGGTTCTAGGATCGTGCTGGGAAACGTCGCCTGATTGGGAGAATCGGGATAGTGCTGGGTCTCCAACGCAAAGCCGGAGCGGTGCCCGTAAGGCTGACCCTGTTTACCGGTCAGCTCACCGTTAAGGAAATTGCCGGAATAGAACTGGATCGCGGGTTCGGTGGTGGTGATTTCCACCATGCGTCCACTCTGCGGCTCCCAAACCTTGGCAGCCACAACGAGTTCATCCGGTGCTGCGTTATCACGGGCCAGCACAAAGTTGTGGTCATAACCGCCGCCGAAAGCGAGCTGTTCGTTGTCCTGCTCAATCCATTCGCCGATAGGCATCGCCTGGGTAAAGTCGAACGGCGTGCCGTCTACTGCGCGAATCTCGCCAGTGGGGATCAGCGTGTCGTTAACCGGGGTAAACGCAGGGGCGTTAATCATTAGCTGATGATCGAGAATGGTGTCGCTACCCTCGCCCTTAAGGTTGAAGTAGCTGTGCTGGGTGAGGTTAATCGGTGTGGCTTTGTCAGTCACCGCCCGATAATCCACCATCAGTTCGTCATTATCGGTCAGGGTGTAGGTCACTTCGGTCTCCAACCTGCCGGGGTAGCCCTCTTCGCCATCCTCACTGGTATAGCGCAACACAAGCCCAGTGCCCGAATCATTCTCAAACGGCTCAGCCTGCCACAGCACTTTGTCGAACCCTTTCTGGCCGCCGTGCAGGTGGTTGCTACCATCGTTGGTGGCCAATGAGTAGTTTTCCCCATCAAGCGAGAACTGGCCATCCGCGATACGATTGCCGTAGCGGCCAATGATGGCACCGAAGTAAGGGCTGGCCTGTCGGTACTCATCGGAGAGATACGCTTCCAAGGCGTCAAAGCCCAGCGCTATATCATCAAACTCGCCCGTCAGATTAGGGGTTTTCAGCGACAGAATGATGCCGCCATAGTTGGTCACCCGCAGCTCAATCCCATTGGCGTTAGTAAACTGATAGACATCGACCTGGCGACCATCGGGCAAGTGACCAAACACCGACGTCTGGACGCTGTTGTCGGCTTCACTGGCCGTGTCAGTTTCAGCGTTGTCCTGGGCTTGCGCGGCGTTTATCAGCAGCAACACGGCGATAGCGCTGAGCAGCAGAGGAGAACCGTTTTTTAATCGTTGGCTGGACATGAGAGGCATGAGCTTCCTCCTGGTGGGATTTTTGTTGTTAGGTCAGTGCTATTAATACCGATTCAATCACTACAGTAGCCACGTCTTTCATAACCAACCAATATACAAATGCATCACTATCGATATACGTCTAAGTATCAATAACAATTCAAGGCTTATCCCATGGGCATTCTCGATGAGAACGGGTTTCTAGATACGCGACTAAAGTTGCCCCACTGCTCACTCTTTTGCATCGAATAAGCACTCTCACGATGGAGCCACCGGCTCCATCAGACTGGCGATAGTACTGGCGACAGTACTGGCGAGAGCACTGGCGGCCTCTCACATGACCAGAAATTTAGAGTGAACGCACCGTGACAATCGCTTCATCATCACTGCTAAAGCGCAGTGTGTTACGCAGCGGACGGCCAAACTCGGGCAGGTCGATCTCGAAACGGTCGCCTTGCTGGGTTTTCACGCTGTCGGCAAAGCTAAGCGTGGCCGTACCAAAGTAATGCACGTGCACATCGCCCGCTCTGCGGAAGTTAGCGTACTTGAAGTGGTGATGTTCAAGATTGGCCAGAGAATGCGCCATGTTCGCCTCGCCGGTCAGAAACGGCTTTTCCCACAGCGTTTTACCATCGCGCACAATACGGCTGGTGCCTTCAAGGTGCGCAGGCAGTTCGCCAACCAGCAGCTCAGGGCCAAAGCTGCAGGCACGCAGCTTTGAATGCGCCAGCCACAGATAATTAAAGCGCTCGGTCACGTGATCCGAAAACTCATTGCCGATCGCATAGCCAACCCGCCGGGGCTGCCCATCGCCATCAATTAAGTACAGCCCGGCCAGCTCTGGCTCTTCGCCTGCGTCTTGCGCAAACGCTGGCACCGGAAATTCGCCTTCTGGATTAACAATAATGCTGCCATCGCCTTTATAGAACCACTCTGGCTGCGCGCCGCACGCACCGCTCTCGGGCTTGCCGCCTTCCACGCCGAGCTTGAACATGCGCATCGAGTCAGTCAGCTCACTTTCTTTGGCCTGCGCCTTAGCATGCATGGCCGAGCGGGTATCGGCACTGCCCAGGTGAGTCAGCCCCGTTCCCGTCACAAGGCAGTTCGCTGGGCTTGAGTGAGTCAATGGTGGGAGTAGCTGCTTTGCTTCTATCAGCGCGGCATAATCTAGGCGTTCTTCGGTCAATGCCGCCTCAACAACCTCCGTTAACGGGCGCGACTCGGCGATAGCCTGCTGGGCCAAGCCATATACTCCTTGGCTACCGCTGATAAGCCGAACCTGTTGAGGGCTTTCGACCATGGCGGCTCTCAATTGGCCTTCGTGTAAACACTGAATCAGACGCATACCGTTCTCCTGTTTTTATAACCGGGTGTTATGACTTTGTTGTTAATACTGATGGTTACTGTTGACGGTTAATATTGATGATTAATGTTGACGGTTAATGCGAGTGACGCGGTACATCAGAGCCTCGGCAGCCGACCAAAAAGTCAAAATCACAGCCTTCGTCCGCTTGCAGCACATGTTCGATATAAAGCTGGCGATAGCCGCCCTGGCTGGCGATGACCGTTGACGCTGCGGTGGGGTCGCTCTCGGCCAGGCGCGAGGCAAGCTCGGCATCGCTAATATCCAGGTGCAGCCGCCCACCGTTGCAATCAAGCTCAATCATATCGCCGTTACGCACGGCCGCCAGCGGGCCACCTGCGGCCGCTTCTGGTGCCACATGTAACACCACGGTGCCATACGCCGTACCGCTCATACGCGCATCGGAAATACGTACCATGTCGGTAATACCCTGAGCCAGAATCTTCGGCGGCAGGCCCATGTTGCCCACTTCCGCCATGCCGTGATAGCCGCGTGGGCCGCAGTGTTTCATGACCAAAATATCGTCGGCTTCAACGTCCAGATCCGGGTCGTTGATGCGCGCTTTGTAATCGTCGTAATCCTCAAACACCACCGCACGACCGCGATGCTGCATCAGTTCTGCCGTTGCTGCCGAAGGCTTTAGCACCGCACCATTGGGAGATAGGTTGCCGCGCAGCACGCAGATGCCGCCGTCTACCGTCAAAGGATTATCCAGCGGGCGAATCACTTCGTCGTTATAAAGCGGGGCGTCCTGGACGTTTTCCCAGAGAGTTTTGCCGTTAACGGTTAATGCATCTTTGAAGGGCAGCCGGTCGGCTTCGCCCAGGCGTTTGAGTACCGCTGGCAAGCCACCCGCGTAGTAGAACTCTTCCATCAGGAAACGGCCCGACGGCTGCAGGTCAACCACCGTGGGCGTGCCGCGCCCTACCCGGCTCCAGTCGTCTAGCGTGAGATCCACACCGATCCGCCCGGCGATCGCTTTTAGGTGAATCACTGCGTTGGTGGAGCCTCCAATCGCCGCGTTGGTACGAATGGCGTTATCGAAGGCTTCCTTGGTGAGAATTTTGGAGAGACGCAGATCTTCATGGACCATCTCAACAATTCTGTTACCGGAAAGATGTGCCAGCACATAGCGGCGGGAATCTACCGCGGGAATTGCCGCATTATGGGGTAGCGAGGTACCTAATGCCTCCGCCATACAGGCCATTGTGGAAGCAGTGCCCATGGTGTTGCAGGTACCGGCCGAGCGTGACATACCGGCCTCGGCGGCCATAAAGTCGTGCAGCGATATTTCGCCCGCTTTAACCTGTTCAGAGAGTTTCCACACCACGGTGCCAGAACCAATATCCTTACCTTTGTGCTTGCCGTTGAGCATCGGCCCACCGCTGACCACGATAGTGGGAATATCGCAGCTCGCTGCGCCCATCAGCAGCGCCGGGGTGGTTTTATCACAGCCCACCAGCAGCACCACGGCATCCATCGGGTTGCCGCGAATGGCTTCTTCGACATCCATGCTGGCTAAATTACGCGTAAACATCGCGGTCGGGCGCAGGTTGGACTCGCCGTTAGAAAACACCGGAAACTCGACCGGGTAGCCGCCCGCTTCTAAAATGCCCTTCTTAACGTGCTCTGCCAATTTTCGAAAATGCGCGTTGCAAGGCGTCAGCTCTGACCAGGTATTGCAGATACCGATAATCGGTTTGCCCTGAAACTCATGGTCGGGGATGCCCTGATTTTTCATCCAACTGCGGTACATGAAACCGTTCTTATCAGCGGTACCAAACCACTCGGCAGAGCGCAGTTTTGGCTTATTAACATTTGATGAATCACTCATATTCTTCTCCTCGGTCTCGAACTGCCTGCAGCTCAATGTTTTTATTAGTGGTCAATCCATACAGGTTTGGTGACGCTATTAGTCACAACATCTTAGTTACACCAGTGAGAACACCAGCCACGCTAAACCAAACGCCATCAATGAAATTCCGATTGAAATGACGGTCCAGGTCTTCAGCATGGTTTTGGTATCCACACCTAAAAAACGACCTACCAGCCAGAATCCAGAGTCATTGACATGAGAATAACCAATGGCACCCGCGACGATGGCCACGGCAATGCAGGCTGCGGGCAAGCCTGAAAGCGATGGGTCTGCCAATACAACGGGCGCCATAATTCCGGCGGCCGTAGTGCCAGCAACCGTTGCCGAGCCTTGCGCAATACGGATCACTGAAGCGATCACGTAGCCTGCCAGGATGATCGGCAAGCCATAGCTTTGCAGGCTATCGGCCAACGCGTCACCGATACCACTGGCGGTCAGTACGCCGCCAAACATGCCGCCTGCGCCGGTGATTAAGATGATGCTACAAACAGGCGATAACGCTTGTTCAACCGTCTCATTAATAGAACCAATCGCTTCACGCTGTGGCGAACGAAGCACCAGTAGCCACATAGCAATACAGGTACTGATAAGCATCGCGATGGGCGTTTCACCGATCAAGATCAACCCTTGAATCAGCGGATTGTCTGCATCCACCATGCCGCTATGAGAAAGTGTCGAAAGGCCCGTATTGAGGAAAATAAGTACCAGCGGCAATAGCAGCACCAGTAGTACGGTACGAAACGCGGGGCGCTTGTCTGCCGGCACTTCTGCATTGCTTCCGCCCATAAGATTGGGCACCGCTTGAAACGGCATACGATTGGCCAGTATCAGTGACAGCCGGTACCCCATCAGATACCACGTCGGTAATCCAACAAGCAGGGCGATAAACAGCACTTGCCCAATATCCGCTTGAAGAAAAACGGCGGCGGCAACCGGCCCAGGATGCGGCGGCACCAGCGCATGCATCACCAAGAAGGCGCCTGCAGCCGGTAACCCATAGAGTAATAAAGACGCTTTTAGCTCTCTTGCCACGGAATAAATGACCGGAAGCATGACAACGAATGCGGCATCAAGAAAAATGGGAAAGCCAAATAACAGGCAGGCAATGGAAAGCCCTAACGGCGCCCGGCTATGGCCAAATAGCTTGATCAACGTATCGGCCAGCACCTGAGCGCCGCCGGATACAGCGACAATCCGCCCTAGTACCGCACCAAAGCCAATTAATAGCGCAACGTTGCCTAGCGTCTTACCAAACCCTCCTAAAAGCGTCGGCACCAAGTCTGCGCCGGAAATACCTGTCGCCAATGCAGTGCCAATACTGACGATAACAAGCGCAAAAAATGGATGAAGGCGTACTCTGATAATTAACAACAGCAAAATGATAATGGCAGCAGCTGCGATCAGCATAAGCGCTAACGTTGAAGCCCCTGCTGCTTGCGTCGTTTCTAGCATGGCGTTTTTTCCTAAAATTTTGTTGTTATTGGTGTTGCCGTTACTGGCAATCACCAAAGCAAGCCCACTATAGGCAGCCACGCAATAACCAACCAATGCCAAAAACTGCCAATATCGATATACTTTTAGTTATCACGCACACAACAAGGCTTATTCCATGGGCGTACTCGATGAAAACTGGTTTCTCCACGTGAGACTAAAGTTGCGTCACTTTCAGTTATTTTTGGCGCTTGATGAGCAGCGTAATCTGCATAGGGCAGCGGCTCAGCTCAACATGAGCCAGCCCGCGGCCTCAAAGCTACTCAGCGACCTAGAAACAAATCTGGGGATTCGTTTATTTGATCGACACGCCCGCGGGTTAACACCTAACTGGTACGGCGAAATAATGATTCGCCACGCCCACAGCATACTGTCGGCATTACGCCACACCGGCGAAGAGCTAAATGCATTACGTGACGGCAATGCCGGAACGGTTGCCGTCGGTACCGTGATGGCACCAGCGGTCACGCTGCTCACCAGCGCTATCGAGCGCGTGCATAGAGAACGGCCAGGGTTAAAAATTCGCGTTGATGTCGATGTCAGTAAAACACTCGTGCCGCGCCTGCTTGAGGGCGAGCTAGATTTTGCGATTACACGGATCCCGGCAGGCTTTGATATAGAGCGCTTCGTCTTTGAAGAAATTGGCGAAGAAGAACTCTGCTTTGTATGTCGTCAAGGCCACCCACTAACCGACAAAACGTCACTGAGCTTGACCGATATGGCGGACTACCCATGGACGCTACAGCCTGCTGGCGCCCTCATGCGCCAGCGTGTAGACAGCCTCTTTTTGCATCATCAGGTAGCGCCCCCTAGCCAGATAGTAGACACCGCCGATGTGCTGCTCTCGCTCGCGCTGGTTGATAAATCAGACACGATCACCGTCACCACCCGGGAAACCGCCAATCTGCTATGTGCACCGCAGCGCTTTCACCTATTGCCGTTTAGCGAGGCGCTCAGCGTTCAGCCATACGGGCTGGTAAGCTTACGCAATCAGCGCCTCTCACCCGGTGCCGCCGCGTTAATGAGCACACTGCGTGACATTATCGCGTTAGGATCCTCTCCTGCGGCACCACATCATGGCTGTGATGATGATCGTGCGTTATGAAGAGGCTCTCGCTGATCTAGATTTTTGGTAGCGATACGCCTTAACCAGAAGAGGCGAACACCACAACACAATCACAGCAATACCCAGCCCCGCGCTGATGGGGCGCGCGAAAAAGCTAGTTAAGTCGCCACCGGTGCGCAGCATTGCGCTCATAAAATTATTTTCGACCGTTGAGCCTAGCACTAGCCCCAGAATGGCTGGCGCCATTGGGAATCCATTGACGGCAAGCACATAAGCCACCAGCCCAATCACCAGCATTATCCAAACATCGACAATGCTGTTATTGATCGCAAACGCACCAACGATACAAAAGCATAAGATAATCGGCATTAAGACGCGGCTGGGGGTCAGGATAAAGAACTTCGATAACCTAATCGCCATATAGCCAATGGGAAGCATCATTAAGTTAGCGATGATAAACACGATAAATAAGGCGTAGATCAGTCCTGAGCCATCCATAAAAATGGTGGGACCAGGATTCATGCCTTTCATGTACAGCACGCCAATCACGATAGCAGTAATGGAATCACCCGGAATACCGAACACCAATGCCGGCACCCACGCCCCGCTCAGGCCGGAGTTATTCGCAGAGCTTGCATCAACAATGCCCTCTATATGCCCGGTGCCATACTTCGCTTTGTCTTTCGACCGGCTTTTGCCCACGGCATAGGCAATCCAGGCAGCAATGTCGGCCCCTGCGCCGGGCAACGCGCCAATCAATGTACCGATTGAGCTGCCGCGTAGCATATTCCGCCAATAGCGCTTCGTATGTCTCGGCACGTTATGAAACACGCTGTCCGTGGCAACAATATTGATGGTCTTTTTCTCAGACTTTGAGCTGTAGTAGTTCATCAGCTCATTCAGAGCAAACATACCAATCATCACCGGTATAAAGTTGACCCCCGCCATTAGGTCAGGCACGCCAAAGGTAAAGCGCGGAGCACCACTCATCATATCGAGACCGACGGTCGAAAGCAGAATACCAAAGAGCAATGAGAGAAAGGCTTTCGTTTTAGAGCCAATCGAAATAAATATCGAACAGCTTAAACCCAATACCGCAAGCCAAAAGTATTCAAACGCACTGAACTTTAACGCCACTTCCGCTAAAGACTGAGCCACCACAATTAAGATGACAGTACCAAAAATGCCGCCGAATACTGAGCAGATTAAGTTGATACCTAATACTTCTCGTGCCCTGCCTTTTTTCGCCAGCGAATACGACTCTGTCACGTAAGCCGCCGATGCCGGCGTTCCCGGTATATTTAAATAAGTACCTGGAATATCACCCGCAAAAATAGCCATTGCTGATGTCGATACAATAGCGGCGATAGCCGGCGTCGTATCCATATAGAAGGTCACCGGGACTAGCAGCGCCACGGCCATGGTCGCCGTTAGGCCAGGCACGGCGCCGACGAAGATGCCAAATAGCGAAGCCGCTATGATGACTAACATAGTGTCTAGCGTTAAAACTAACGCAAAGCCATTAATCAAAGCGTCCATGGCAAGCTACCCCCTAATAAAACGCCTTGAGGTAACGGCACTAAAAGATAGTGTGAAAAAATAAAATAAATAGCCAGTGAGACACCGACGGAGGCCGCCACGGCGACGTATAAGGCCGTTTTTCTTAGCATCATGAGTGAAAACATAATGATCATCATGGCAAACAGCGCGCCGATGTAAGGGCTTGCCAAGACGTAAAAAACAATCATTAGCGGCGGCAATACCATTACCCAGCTTTTTTTGCCTGTTGGGGGCTCAGCACCTTCTAACTCAGAGGCGTTTAGTGCTGATGTTTCAAAAGCGTTGTTTTCAAAAGCGCTAGTTTCAAAAGCGTTGGTTTCTAATTCTGTGGTTGCTAGTTCAGCGCCTTGTAATTCACCTTGCATCATTTGATCAGCCCCCCTGTGCCTTTGCCACATTCCGCTCAACATGAGAACGACGCCGCCGATACAAAATCCCCCTCCAACGATGGAGGGGAAAAGTGAGGGCCCGAACTGGAGACTAGGTAGGGTGGGAAACTGCTGAGCGATGAAAATGGTCACCACCCCAGCAATAACAAACCCTATTCCGATGAGGACATCCCGCATTTTCTTTCCTTAGTTAGCTAGGCCAACTTGCTCAACGATCTCGCCGAAAACGGTATCCATGTCTGCCATCAGCTGGCCAAAGTCTTCAGCATTGCGCCATTCAGTACCGAAGCCTTGCTGATGCATAAAGTCTTGATACGTATCGCTGTTGTAGGCGGATTCCAGCGCGGCCTCAAGCGTGGCGACAACCTCTGGGTCCATCCCTTTGGGGCCTGCAATGCCGCGCCACTCACCTACTTGATAGTTACTGTCAAGCAGTTCTTGGGTGGTAGGAATATCGGGAAAGCTATCAATACGCTCAGGGGACATAACGGCGAAACTTTTGACGCGCCCAGCTTCCATCATTGAGCGCGCTTCTGGCACTGAGCTGGGCACAATATCAATGCCGCCGGACACTAGCTCAATCATCGCTGGCGCAGCACCCTCACTCGGGATCCAGATCACTTGATCTGCAGGGACACCTTGATCCATCAAGAAGCCCGCAAAGGCCAAGTGCCAGACGCCGCCTTGACCCGTACCAGACGCGGTGAAGGTGCCTTTGGGCTCGTTCTTAATAGCATCAATCAGATCTTGAAGACTTTCATAGGGGGAATCGGCGGCGACCTGTATGCCCGGAAAGTCATAGTTGACCTGAGCAATCGGTGTAAAATCTTCATAGGTAAGGTCGGTTAAACCCTGCCAGTGCATCATATTGACTTCGCCTGTTGCTAAGCCAATCGTATAGCCATCTGGTGCGGCGTTAATCATCGCGGTATGGCCCACCACGCCACTGCCACCGGTGCGGTTTACCACGTTAACTTTTTGCCCGATTTCATCTTCAAGCGCGCGCGCAATCGTGCGCGCTGTCGCATCGGTACCGCCGCCGGCCGCCCAAGGTACAATCAGCGTGATAGGACGTTCAGGGTAATCGGCCAGAGCCGCACCTGATGCCACCATCACCGCCGCGGCAACACCTGAAACAAGCATAGATTTAAGAGAATTATTTATAGTTGTCATATTCACTTTCCTTTGGTCATTGGTTGCTTAGCGTCAATTATCTTTTTTGGAAACGTCACGGGTTAATGCTTTAGGGCTTTCTTTTCTAACAACGTCTGCTTTCTCAGTGAAATAGGTGGGGAGACCTATCGCTTAGAAAGCGTCTTTAAGCATGTTGTAAAAATCTTCTTTCGATGGCGCTCGGGGATTGGTCGCCGTGGAGTGATCTTCTAATGCCCACTGAGCCAGTTGATCCAGGTGCTCTTCCGTAACCCCCATTTCGCTTAAACTAGCGGGCATTCCCAATGTCACATTGAGCCTTTCAAACGCTTTTACTAAATCGTCATCAGGATTGAGGCCCATAGCGTCTTTGAGGCGAGCAAATTTCTCCTCACAGCCGGGCTGATTAAACTTAAGAACAGTAGGCATCAACACGGCATTTAGCGTGCCATGGTGAAGCTTTAACTCATGCAGACCTCCTAACGCATGAGACAAGGAGTGCACCGCACCCAGCCCCTTCTGAAAGGCCATCGCCCCCTCCAGGGCTGCCATCATCATTTCGTTTCGAGCGGTTAGGTTTTCGCCGTTTTCAACGGCTTCTACCAGATATTGGCTGGCACGCGTCAGCCCATCCAAAGCAATCGCTTCAGCGGGAGGATTTATCTTGGGACTTAAAAAGGTTTCCACGCAGTGAGCGATGGCGTCCATACCCGTAGCAGCGGTCAAGAAAGGCGGCAAACCGAGTGTTAGCCGAGGATCGCAGATAGCCACCGCAGGAATCAGATACGGGGAAAGAAAGCCGAGCTTACGATTATCTTTCATCGTAATTAAGGAGGCTCTGCCTACCTCACTGCCGGTGCCGGCCGTTGTCGGCACCGCTATTAAGGGCAGCACGTCTGCATTAATTTTTGCAACGCCGCCTTCAATCGCAGCGTATTGGCGCAGTGGCGCGGGATGATTAAAAAGTAACGCGACCGCTTTAGCCAAATCGATGCTGGAGCCCCCACCAACGGCCACAATGCCATCGCAGTCATTTTCCTTTAAAAACACCAAGGCGCTTTCTACGGCTATTTCCGTTGGGTTTGAAGGAGTGCCATCGAAAACACAGGCATCTGCTTCAAGGCATGCAGCCTCAATGACTTGCGCAAGAACGGGGGTAGCGCTGAGGCCTTTATCCGTCACAAACAGCGGCCTTTTCACCTTCAACAGGTGCAGCTCGTTGGCTAGCTCCGCAATGGCATGCTCACCAAATTGAATTTTAGTCAGGTAGTTGATGATATAAGGCATTGTAATTTCTCATTATTATTGGGTGCAAAACAAAACACCAATGCAGACTCAAAAGGTGTCATACAGTATGACTGCACAACAACAGTCTAGTAACGTATTTTGTGCCTGCCAAGCCCTTTACGAAAAAATACTCTTTACCAATAAGGCCCATGGCTAAAGCAGCTAATACCTGCCTTGCACTTAGTCGCTGAGAGCAATCTAGAACAAATGAACATTGCATTCAATGACCATTACATAGGACGATAGTCTAATCGACGTACGCGGCCTGCTTGGTAGAGTGCTCCCACAATGATCGCTTTTGAGCCTGTGCCTAGTCATCGCATCAAAAGCCCAACAATCAGTTTGAGGTAAACGATGGAACTCATTAATTCCCCGTCCGTTATTATTCATCTAAACCCAAGAGATAACGTAGGCGTTGCCTCAACAGCGGTACCGGTAGGTGTTCCCATTGATAAAAATGGCACCTTAGCCACAGAGAATATCGATGCGGGTCATAAAGTTGCGTTAACTAATATCAAAAAAGGTGAGGCCGTTTATAAGTATGGCCAACTGATAGGTCTAGCGTCGCAGGATGTACAGCCCGGCGAGCACGTGCATACTCACAATCTCGCTATGATCGAGCTAAATTCTTCATTAAAAGATTTCAAGCCCCACTCGAAAACCGAAACAGCGCCTTCTTCTCGCACGTTTCAAGGCTTTCAGCGTGCTGATGGCAGCGTAGGTACACGCAACTACATTGGTATTCTTTCCACCGTTAACTGCTCTGCTACGGTGGCTAAAGCCGCCGCCGATATCCTTAATCAATCAGATGACTTAAGCCAAATGGGCTTCGACGGCGTCGTGGCGATTACCCATGGTTCGGGTTGTGCTATGAACACTGACTCCGAGGGTTTTACCTTCCTTGAACGCGTGATCGCGGGCTACGCACAGCATGCTAATTTTGCCTTCGTGCTTATTATTGGCCTGGGCTGCGAGACAAATCAGGTTAAAACGCTCGTTAAGCGCCAAGGCTTAGAAGACTCCTCAAGACTTGCCTACTTCAATATTCAAGACGCGGGCGGCACGCGCACTAGTATCAAAACAGCCTGCGATCACGTCATGCAGATGGCGGCTCAGCACGGCAAAATACAGCGCACGCCGGCTTCCATAGAGCACCTGGTGGTGGCGTTACAATGCGGGGGCTCGGATGGATATTCAGGTATTACCGCTAATCCAGCGCTTGGCCATGCCGCCGATCTCATCGTGCAACAAGGCGGCAGCGTCATCCTAGCTGAAACCCCTGAGATTTATGGCGCGGAAAACCTGCTGATTGACCGTTCTATCGATGAAAGCGTCGCGCAAAAACTACTGGATCGGATTACTTGGTGGAAGCATTACACTGAGATTAACGGTGCCGAGTTAAACAATAACCCTTCGCCTGGCAATAAAGCGGGGGGGCTTTCAACGATTCTAGAAAAATCGCTGGGCGCCGTCGCAAAAGGCGGCAGTTCAAGCCTTAACGATGTACTGCAATATGCAGAAAAAATCACTGCGCGCGGCTTTAACTTTATGGATAGCCCAGGCTACGACCCAATTTCCGTGACCGGCCAAATTGCGTCCGGGTCAACGGTGGTGTGCTTTACCACCGGGCGGGGGTCGGTGTCAGGTTTCAAACCAGCGCCCTGCCTTAAGCTCGCCACCAATACGCCCATGTATGAGAAAATGCATGAAGATATGGATATCAACTGCGGTGTAATCGTCGATGGTACCGGCAGTGTAGAAAGCGTTGGGGAAGAAATTTTTGAACGCATTATCGCGATTGCTTCAGGTGACATGAGCGCAAGCGAATCATTGGGTTACGGTAATAATGAGTTCGTTCCTTGGCTGATAGGTGCCGTCACCTAAGCGTTGTTTCAAGAGCAATGGGCTAATCATGACACAAACGCTGCGCGACCAACTTTATACGGCTCTTAAGCAGAGCATTGTTGGCAATCGCCTTGAATCGGGCCTGGTACTGCTTGAGGGCAACATAGCGGCGCTATTTAGCATTAGCCGCTCCCCCGTTCGTCAAACCTTAAGCCGGTTACACGAAGAACAGTACATCTGCCGCTTCGAAGGGCGCGGTTATTTGGTGGGTGCATCACCTGGCGAGATCGTCCGGCGCCCTCTTAGCGAGCGGGATTTCAAGCAGCTGGGCTATGCCCCGAAAGTAGATCGTACCGTTTCCTGGCAGGCGCATATCGACGGCGTGGAACATGACATCGTTCTATGTTCGATTAAGGGCGCATTTGAGCTCAACGAGCTGCAGCTTTCAAAATCACTCAACGTCAGTCGCACGGTCACTCATCAGATTCTGCACCATTTACGGTCCATCGGGCTGGTCGAAAAGATTAAATACAATAGCTGGAGCGTTGTGCCTCTCGACAATGGGAGGCTACACAATCTTTATGAAGCACGCCGCCAACTAGAGCCTTATATGATTGTCCGCGCGGCGCGCCATATGCATGAAAGCACGCTCAACGGCTATATTGCCAAGCTTAAAGATGCCGCCGATAACTACCCTAATATTAAAGGTGAGCTACTCGATGCGTTAGAAAACGACCTCCACCATAGCGCCGTTAGCTTAGGCGGCAATCAGGAGGTAATGGATATGCTTAGGCGCACTCACCCTATTTTACTCATCAGTAAACACCTGCTTGGGCGCGTACTTAAACTCCCCGACCAAGATCCTTTTTTCGATGAGCATTTATGTATCTTCGAAAATATACGCCAACAGCGGCCAGAGCAGGCGGGTAAAGCACTGGTAACGCATTTAGAGCGCTCGGAATCTAAAGTGCTTGATCGTCTTATTCACTTTAGAGAATCGGGAGATATCGATATACCGCCTTATCTGCGGCAATAATTAAAATGGACAGAGGAACCAACAATGACAATGTCACAGACTATCGGCTTTATTGGCACAGGCATTATGGGCGCGCCTATGGCGGCACGCTTGGCTAAAGCGGGGCACAGAGTGCGTGTTTGGAATCGCACGAAAAACAAAGCCGAAAGCTTAGAATCAACGGGCGCCAGCATCGTCGAAACGCCTATAGACGCCGTGAGCGGCAGCGATGTGGTGATCGTCATGCTCAGCTCAGGGCCTGTTTGCGATGACATTTTGTTAGGTACCAATGGCCTGCTTCAATCCATGCGGCCGGGTGCGACCTTAATCGTCATGAGCTCCATTCCCGTCGATACTGCGCGTCGCCAAGCGGCAGAAGCCGCCACCTATCAGGTCCACTATTTAGACGCACCGGTGTCCGGGGGTGAGCAAGGCGCCATCGACGGCAGCCTGGCGATTATGGCAGGAGGTGACGCCGCCGCCTTTAAAGCTGTCGAACACATCCTCTTATCGCTCGGCCGGCCGGTACACGTGGGCCCCGCTGGCAGCGGTGAGCTGGTTAAGCTGGCGAATCAGATGATTGTGGCCAATACCATCGCTACGGTGGCAGAAGCCATATTACTTGCCGAACGCGGCGGCGCTGACCCGGCGCAAATGCTGGTGGCGCTCGAAGGCGGCTTTGCCGACTCAACGATTCTCAAGATCCACGGCAAGCGCATGGTACAAGAAAATTTTGCCCCGGGAGGCCCATCAAAGTGGCAGCTGAAAGATACCCAAACGGCCATGGCATTAGCCGAAGAGCTGCGACTTAAGCTGCCGGTATCGTCATTGGTCAATGGGCTTTATGAAGAGCTCGTCGCTCAAGGCGATGGCGAGCTGGATCATAGCGCCTTGATACGTCAACTCAGACGACACAATGAGTAACTGAACCTGCCAATAACAATTTTTTGAAGAGCCATCTTGTGAAGGACAATCTCGTGAAGAGCCATCTTGCGAAGAACTACATGTGAAGAACCTCATGTGAAGAACAATCGTATGGAGAACAATGACAATGAGTAAACAGTACGACGTACAGGCAATCATACAGTTCAGCACCCAGCTACTGACAGCCGCGGGCCTTGATGATGACAAAGCGCAGGCGGTAGCCGACATACTCGTGGAAGGCGACCTGATGGGCCATACCACCCATGGCCTGCAGCTGCTTTCACCTTACCTCGGCGAGATTCAGTCAAGCCGGATGCCGGTCTCCGGCGATTACGAGGTAATTTCCCAGCGTGCCGCCGTAGAGACCTGGGACGGGCGCTATTTGCCTGGCCCCTGGCTGATCATCAAGGCCATGGAAACCGCCGAAGCGATGGCTCGCTCATGCGGCACGGGAACGGTTGTGATTCGACGCTCAAACCATATCGCTTGTTTGGCGGCGTATCTCAAGCGCGCTACCGATCGAGACCTGGTGGTCGTCATCGAATCCTCCGACCCGGCGACAAAATCCGTGGCCCCTTATGGCGGTTTAGCCGCCACCCATACGCCCAACCCGATCGCCGTGGGCTACCCCACCGACTCAGGCCCCGTTTTGCTGGATGTCAGCACGTCTATTACCACCAACGGCATGGTGGGCCGTCTTCACAAGCAGAGCAGTCAGTTGCCTTATCCGTGGTTGAAAGACCACCAGGGGAACGCGACGGATCAGCCCGGCGTGCTGTTTGATGAACCCAAAGGCAGCATCATGCCTATCGGTGGGCTTGACCATGGCCACAAGGGATATGCCCTAGGCCTCATGGTAGAAGCCTTAACGTCTGGTTTAGCCGGGTTTGGGCGTGTGCAGGCGCCTACGCAATGGGGCGCCTCTGTCATGGTGCAAGTGCTGGACCCAGAAGCCTTTGCTGGATTAGCAGCCTTCAAGCGCGAAACAGGAGCGCTGGCCGATGCTTGTCGCAGCAACCCCGTTGCCGAGGGCAGCCCTCCGGTACGCATCCCCGGAGAACGCGGGCTCGCCCTGCATAAACGCTATTCACAAGAAGGCGTGCCATTACCAGAAGGCGTATTCGAAGCGCTGTCTGAATGGTCGGAGCGACTGGGTGTCGCTTTTCCTGACGCACAGTAATGGCTACCACCGATCTAACTCAAACGTACTGATTTAGCTCAAACGTACTGATCTAGTTCTGGTGCACTGACCTTATTACAGGCACGTTGAAGCAACTGCTTAGAGGCGATTATGAAACAGGAACGCATAGGTTTTATTGGGCTCGGCTTAATGGGCAAGGAAATGGCCGGAAACATCGTACGTAACGGCTACCCGCTGGGCGTTATGGCTAACCGCAACCGCGCCCCCTTAGAGGCACTCTGTGCTGAAGGCGCGGTAGACGTCAGCAGTGCTTCGGAGATGGCCAAAAACAGTGACATTGTGTTTATCTGCGTCAAAACATCCGAACAGGTGAACGAGATCGTGACCGGCCCCGATGGACTACTCGCGGGTAGTCATGAAGGATTAATTATTGTCGACTGCTCTACCGCACACCCTGAGTCGACGGAACGCCTTGCCGAAAAAGTCGCGCAGCAAGGGGTCATGTTAGTGGATGCGCCGCTCGCGCGAACGCCTCGCGAGGCGCGTGAAGGCCGGCTCAATGTCATGCTGGGGGGCGACGATGCCACGGTGGCGCGCCTCACTCCGGTGATTAAAAGCTTTGCCGAAAATATCTTCCACGTTGGCAAGGTGGGCTCTGCGCACAAGCTAAAGTTAATCAATAATTTCCTGTCGCTAGGTGCAGCGGCGCTGGTGAGCGAAGCCGCCACCATGGCCGCCGCCATGGATGTTCCCCAGCAAAAAATATTGGAAATCTGTTCTCAAGGCGGTGCTAACAGCGCCATGCTGGCGCCCGTAATGGAATGGGTACTGCAAAGAGAATGTACCAAACTGCAGTTCAGCCTCGGTAACGCTGATAAAGACATGCGCTATCTGGCTGAAACATTAACGTCTTATCAGCTAACGTCGAGTATGCTGCCGCCGCTTTGCGAGTTTCTTTCACAGGCGAAAAGCGACGTGGGGGAAGAAAGCTTCGTTCCTCAGGCTTACGACAGCTGCCTGCAGCGCAATGGCATCGCTGCAGGCAGCTGACGCTACACTCACTCAATAAATGCGTCGGTCGTCGCGCGATGGCCGTATAAAAAAGCATCAGCGACTTGGCGCAGCGGGGCTACATCCACCTCGCTACGCCCGTTTGCTACAAGATCTACAAAGTGCGCGTAAAGCCCGGGGTACTCACGTTCCTCGGCCTCAATAATCAGCTCATCATCAATTTCTAAACGACAGCCCCCCTGAGTGAGGCTCAAACGGCTGCCGTCGCTGTCGATATGAATATCCCAGATTTGCGGACCGGTTTGGCGAAAATCAAAATTCGCCTCAATTACCGCGCCGCGCGGGTCGGTGAAGGCTAACTCTGCAGCAATCGGAGTTTGAGCGTTACTGGGCACTAGCAGCTGCGCTTGGCGCAAGAAGAACGGCTGGGGCAGTAGTTCAGTGGCTATTGAAAGCGCGTTAATACCGGGGTCAAACACGCCCATCCCACCCGGCTGCCAGATCCACGCCTGGCCTGGGTGCCACACCCGCACATCCTCTTTCCATTCGATCATAACGCGTTGAACCTGGCGCTCTGCCAGCCACTGTTTAGCCTGCGCCACGCCGGGCGCAAACCGCGAGTGCCAGGCCGCAAAGAGACTAACGCCCTGTTCGCCAGCGAATGTAATCAAGTGCTCCACTTCACTTAGCGTCGCCCCTGGCGGTTTCTCAAGCAGCACGTGTTTACCGCGCAGCAGCGCCGCACGTGCCTGGGAGTAACGCAGATGGGCCGGCGTGCAGATCGCCACGGCAGAAATCTCAGGGTGCGCGTCCAGCATGGCATCCAGGTTCGCATAGGACGGTACATCGTCTAGCGCTGCATGGGGGTCAGCCACGGCCGCGAGCCGACAGTTTGGCGTCGCAGCAATGGCCGGCAGATGCTGATCACGGGCAATTTTACCCACGCCAACCAAGCCGATGGTAACGTCAGACATATGCAGGCCTTATTTTGATGACAGAAGCTTAATTGAAAAAAACGGGTAAAAGAGCTCAAGGAGCCGTATGAGGTAGCTCAACGCTGCGCCCTAAGGAGCTAGCGCTATGCTCAAGCCCAAGCGCCTCTGCGGTGCCTGCCAATACGGCCTGTGCTGCTAGAAAAGCGTCGCGCGGGCGGCGCAGGCGAATACTTTCCATCAGTTGGCGGTGACGTTCAAGACTGTCTTCAGGGTCAGAGGCGCTCTGGTTAGACATCGACACCAGCAGATAGATGGAGGGCCGTAAAATATGTGACAGCTGTGCCCAGACGATATTGTGTGTGGCTTTAAAGATAGCCTCATGAAACGCGATATCACACTCGCTGTGCAGCCGACGTTCTTCTTCGCAGGTCGCGTTGCGCAAATTCTGCCCAAGCCCCTCAAAGGCTTCTTCAATGGCAACAAGGTCGCGGGCGGTGGCACGTTTGGCGGCGGTCATAGCCACGTAGGGCTCTACATCAAGACGAAAAGCGAGAATCTCACGCTGAATATCAGGGTTGGGCGCCGCGTATCGGGTTAACCAGTCGGTTACCTGGGCATCAAGAATATGCCACTCTGAGTACTCACGCACTTTAGAGCCATGGCCAGAAATACGTTCGATAATTCCCGCATCCACCAGTTGGCGCAAGTCGCTACGCACCGCTGAGCGGTTGATAGCAAAACGTTCGCATAGATCTAGTTCACGCGGAACAAAGTCGCCAGGATGATAGTTACCGCCAAATATCTCTTCGGCGAGGTATTCAGCGATACTAGGGCGAGTCAGTGGCTTGCTAAGAGATAACGTCACTGCGATAGGTCCCTATTTCAATGGCTGCCAATCATAGCGTACTTGACCGGTCTGCCGTTATGGGCGAATCCAGCTGCAACGCCGCCCGCTGCCTCAGCTCTAACCGCCTTTCGTAAAGCCCCTTGGCCAGTAAAGTGCCGAGTACCAGGCCTCCCCCCAATAGCGCCACGGGGGCGGGCTGTTCTTTCAGAATCCACCAGGCCAACAGCGTGCCCAGCACCACTTCCAGCAACAGCAGCAGGCCCACTTCGGCCGAAGGAAGATACAGCGGCCCGCGCTGAAGCAGCGTTACACCGCAGGGCAAAATGACCAGGCACAGTAGAACCACCACCGAGAGCTGATTGACCGTGGGCAGCGTCGTTTCACTGCCCGCCAGCCAAAACAGCCCGGCAACGCTGCCGACAATAATACCGTTAAAGACCAGCATCGGACTCATGTCGACCCCTGGGCGCGTACGGCACAGGGTAAAGTTAATCGCCAGCGTCGACGCCGCCATTAGGGCAAACGCGTTGCCCACCCAGGAGCCAGCCCCCACGTCATCAAGCGCGATCATGGCAATACCGACCATGCACAGTGAAATGGCCAGCCATGTTCGTCCGGGCAAACGCTCTTTGAGGATGATCCAGGAGAGAACGGCGGCAATTAACGGCGCGCTGGCCAGTATCATCAATACGTTACCCGCCTTGGTATATTGATTGCCCAGCACGAAACCACAGCTCGTCAGACTAAACAGTAGCGCCACGGCAATACCGGTCCAGCCACAGCGCCGATAGGCCGCCAGCGTGCCGCGGCCGTAGCGCATTAACGCGATAAGCAGAAAGCCCAACGCCGAAAGAAAGCCGCGCCACATTAGGATCTCGGCATCGGGAAGATCAGCCACCTTAATCAGCAAAGCATCGGGCGCCATGATGATCGCACCGCCACCGGTCAACAGCAGACCCTGCTGACGATGCGATAAGTTATTAAACCGGCTCATCGAATACCTGTCCTTTTAGTGGCTCATCCTTTTAGTGGCTAATCCTTTAGTAGCTAGCCCTTAAAAACATCGCGCTTTTAATGATTGTCTCTAGGCGGATGCAGACGGGCAACATCGCGGTACTTGGTTGCGGGTTCCAGCGTCATGCCGCGGTCCAGCGGCTCAATCATGCTGCGCTGAATCTCTTGCCAAGGCGTTTGATGGCCTGGGTAGCGATAACCGCCCTGCTGGGCTAAACGCTCACGGCGTGCGTCCAGCTCAGCGGGCTCAATCAGCAGCTGCACCTCGCCACGTTTGAGATCAACCCGCATCCGGTCGCCACTTTCAAGCAGCGCTAAACCACCGCCGGTCGCGGCTTCAGGCGAGGCATTAAGAATGGAAGGTGAACCCGACGTGCCCGACTGGCGACCATCGCCCAAACACGGTAGTGATTCGATACCTTGTTTGATTAGCGCCTCCGGTGGCTGCATGTTGACCACTTCGGCACCGCCAGGATGGCCCACCGGGCCTGCGCCGCGCATGACCAGGATAGTACGGGCGTCGATGCCTAATGCCGGGTCATCAATGCGGGCGTGATAATCCTCAGAGCCATCAAACACCGCCACCTTCCCTTCAAAGGCTTCAGGGTCGTTGGGGTCGTTTAGGAAACGCTCGCGAAAGTCACGGGAGATTACGCTGGTTTTCATCAGCGCCGAGTCAAACAGATTGCCCTTAAGATTAAGGAACCCGGCATGCTCGACCAGCGGGTCGGCGTAGCGGCAGATCACGTTAAGATCCTGCGTTTCTCGACCTTGAAGATTCTCACCAATAGAGCGGCCATTCACTGTCAGCGCCCCGCCGTGCAGCTTGCCGGCCACATTAAGCTCGTGCAGAACGGCGGGCACCCCGCCTGCGCGATAAAATTCTTCGCAGAGAAATACGCCAGCGGGCATGACGTTCGCCAGCAGCGGAATTTCATACCCCAAACGCTGCCAGTCGTCATTATCTAGTTCAATGCCTGCATGGCGGGCAATGGCGTTAATGTGTACCGGCGCGTTGGACGAGCCGCCCAGTGCAGAACAGGCAACGATGGCGTTTTCGAACGCTTCGCGGGTCAGGATATCCAGTGGGCGCACGTCCTCCCAGACCATATCGACAATGCGCGTGCCGGTATCGTAGGACACCATTGCGCGCTCTTTATACGGCGCGGGAATTACCGCCGAGCCGGGCAGACTCATGCCCAGCACCTCAGCCATAGAGTTCATGGTGGACGCAGTGCCCATCGTATTGCAGTGGCCAATCGAAGGCGCTGAATCACTGGCGCGGGAAAGAAATTCCGCGTAGTCGATATCGCCTGCCGCCAGGCGTTTGCGCAGCTCCCAAATAATCGTTCCCGAGCCTACGCGCTCAGCCCCGCGCCAACCGTTAAGCATTGGCCCACCGGAAAGCACAATCGCGGGGATATTCACCGTCGCTGCCGCCATGAGCGCCGCGGGAGTCGTTTTATCGCAGCCGGTGGTTAATACCACACCGTCTAACGGGTAGCCGTGCAGAATCTCGACTAATCCCAGATAGGCAAGGTTGCGGTCTAGCGCGGCAGTAGGCCTGCGTACGTTTTCGTGAATGGGATGCATGGGGAATTCAAAAGGCACCCCGCCTGCCGCACGAATACCGTCTTTAACGCGCTTCACCAAATCAATGTGATGACGGTTGCAGGGGGTTAAATCAGAGCCCGATTGGCTGATGCCAATAATCGGCTTACCGCTGGTTAACTCATCCAGCGTGATGCCGTAATTAAGATAGCGTTCAATACAGAGCGCTGTGGTGCCCGGATGATCGGGATTATCAAACCAGTAGCGTGAACGCAACTGTTCAGACGTAATACGATGAGAACTGGCCATGGTGTCACTCCACGCCTAAAGTGAAGAAATAAGAAAATAATGCCGTGACGTTACGCGTTCTCACCTCCAGCGTCGATACATACAAAAGTCTATGTTGAACATATGTGAAAAAAGTTCCACATTAACCTCCAGTGTTTGCGGTAGCGATGCGCTCTTAAGGGCTATTTATTTAGGGCTATTTCTTTTAGGGCTAGGCTCTAGGTGACGGCATTCTGGAGAATATGTCTGCCTGACGCGTATGGCCGCTTACGTAAAACAACAACAGTTATCGCTTTGCCGGTTTCTTGAAATACGCCGCGCACAGCCATCAGCACCTCGCCAGGAGAACTAATACAATGCAACATTTCTGGAAGCGCACCCTGTTAGTGACCGGTGCCACCCTGCTCAGCTCAAGTATCGCTTACGCCCAAACGCCTGATTTGTCAGATCCGCCTGAAATTGAAGGCGCGGTGGTGGGTGACCACGGCAAGGTGACGATACGCATGGGGCTGGGGCTGGCAGAGACCTCGCCTCAATACATTTCTAGCCGTTATTTTGCAGACATTCTCGACCAGCGCAGCGAAGGGCGCATCAGCGTTAACCTGTTCCCTAACAGCCAGCTCGGCGATGACGTGCAGATGATGGAAATGCTGCAAACCGGCACGCTGGACATGACGTATCCTTCGTCTTCCCCCGCGACCGGCTACGTAGCAGAACTGGCCGTTTTCGATTTGCCTTTCTTGCTTCCGACGCGCGAAGCGGCCGTTGAAGCCATGCGCAGCGATGCTGCTCAAGAGATGCTCGATGCGTTTGATGGCACTGGCATTAAAGCCCTGGCCTTCGCTGAAAACGGCTTCCGTCAGCTCTCTAACAGCGCGCGGGAAGTCTCCTCGCCTGAAGACGTCGCTGGCTTAGACGTACGTGGTCTGTCGGTGCGTACCATGGAAAATCCGGTGCACCTGGCCATTTGGCAAGCGCTGGGCGCCAACCCTACCCCCATGGCTTTCGGTGAGCTTTTCTCTGCGATGGAACAGGGCGTCGTTGATGGCCAAGAAAACCCATGGAGCACCATTCTGACCTCCAACTTCTATGAGGTGCAGGATTACGGCTCGGAAACTCGTCACGTCTACACGCCGTTCATCCAGATGATGTCTCAGCGTACCTGGGATCGGCTCGACCCCGAGTATCAAGAGCTAGTACAGGAAGCCGCACTGCAGGCAGCCGATTATGAAATTCTGCTTTCTAGCGAATACGACGACTGGGCGCGCGACCAGCTTGAAGAGCGCGGCATGCAAGTCACGCGTCTTGATGACGAGCAGATTGCTGCTTTCCAAGAAGCCGTACAGCCGGTCTACGCCGAATGGGCACCGCGCATTGGTGAAGATTTAGTGGCTGAGTTCCAGCGTCTTGCTGAATCCTCTATGGCCGAATCGTCTACAGAAAAGTAAGCGTCCTTGACGGTAAGACCGACGTTAATGTTCGGTCTGCTATTGCAGGACCTCCTCTCAATAGACGTTCTATTGAGAGGTTAGGCAAGAGGCATAGGCCTCTTGCCTTTTCGTTACTCGCCACTTCGGAAAGCTCATGGACACACCCAATACTCCAATTCCTGATACCGCGGCATATTTTGATGATCCCCAACGCCAACCGCTGGAAATTGAACCCGAGCAGCGTCGCGGCCCGGCGATATTTCGCTGGCTGACTCAGGCGATGGAACATGTGATTGCCACCTTGCTGGTCGCCTTGATCATTTCCGTATCAGCGAATGTCGTCGGCCGCGCGGTGTTCAACCGATCGCTGCCCTGGGCCGATGAGCTGGCGCGAATGCTGTTTATCTGGCTGATATTTATCGGTGCCGCCGCGGCCTTTGCCCGCTACGAACATATTGCAGTTGATATTTTGGTCCGCAAACTAAAACCGCGGGCCGCCCATATGCTGTATTTATTCCAGCACGTGGTTATCACCGCGCTGATGGGCGTCATCATTTGGGGTGGATGCTTGGTGATAGCTCGCGCTTCAAGCCGCACCGCGATTCTCAATGTGCCCTGGAATATCATTAACGTTTCGCTAGTCCTTTGCGCCGTGTTTATTGCCGCCGTGTCTATCTGGCGCGCCTGGCAGAGCGTGCAACAAATTCGCTCGCCTAGCGTTACTATCACGCCTGCTGGAGATCACTAATCATGCTATGGATCTTTTTAGGCATTCTTTTCGCCTCCCTGGCACTTGGCCTGCCCATCGCATTTGGCCTAGGCATTGCCGCCGTCATTATGGCGCTACTGTCTGACATTCCGCTCTCGATCATGATTGAGCAGTCTATCCGGGGCGTTAACAGCTTCCCACTACTGGCTATTCCGTTCTTTATTCTGGTCGGTGAAGTAATGAGTAACGGCGGCATAGCCCGCCGCTTAATGGACCTAGCCGGTGCCTTAGTCGGCTTCGTACGCGGCGGTTTAGGCCAGGTCGCTATTACCGGATCCATGTTCTTTGGCGGCATTAGCGGTTCAGCCGTGGCAGACACGGCAGCCACCGGCGCGATGATGATTCCGTCGATGACCAAACAGGGATATACCGCGCCTCAAGCAACCGCAATCAATACCGTTTCATCGGTTATCGGCATCATTATTCCGCCCTCTATCCCGCTGATTTTGTTTGGCATTGTCACAGAGACGTCAATTAGCCGCCTGTTTATTGCTGGCATTGTACCCGGCATATTGATTGCGGCCGGCCTGATGGCGACAACCTTCATCATGGCGACCATTGGCCATGCTGGCCAAACCCGTAAGTTCCGTCTTGATGTGCTCTGGGAAGCTTTTAAAGCAGCATGGCTGGCGCTGGTGCTACCCGTGATTGTGATTGGCGGCATTATCGGCGGCGTATTCACCGCCACCGAAGCGGCCGTTGCGGCGCTGCTTTACTCACTGTTTATCTCGCTGATCGTGTATCGCGAATTCAAGATAACTGAGCTGTGGGGAATGCTCATCCGTACCGCCCGTTTGACCGGTATGGTGCTGCTGTTACTGGCGTTTGCCACCGTTATTGCCTGGTTTTTAACCATTAATATGGTGCCGCAAACACTGGTCACTCAGGTACAGGCGATCACACAAGATCCTTTCCTACTGCTGCTGATAGTGGCGGGCCTACTGCTGCTGGTGGGGTTTGTAATGGATCTAACGCCAGCAATGGTCATCATGGCGCCCATGCTAACGCCCATCGTTACCTCGGTAGGCGTTGATCCGGTGTATTTCGGCGTGCTGATGTCGTTCATTTTAGGCATTGGTCTTTTGACACCGCCGGTGGGCACTTGCCTTTATGTCGGCTGCGGCGTCGGTAAGGTTTCCATGGAACAACTTGTCAAAGCGATGCTGCCCTACTACGCCGCGCTGCTTGTAGTACTGGTTATCCTGATCGCCTTCCCCGGCATCGTGACGTGGCTGCCTGACCTGACTGCCGTGCGCGGTAACTAAGTATTTACGCCCAGTATTTGCGCCCAATAAAATCAATAGCGACAAGGTGATCAGCACACCGATCACCTCACTACGTATTACGCTAGATCGACAATAATGCCCTTTAATAGGAGACCAGCATGACACTGCAAGGCACACTGCTTATCGGTCAACAGACCGTGACAGGCACACAGGATGAGATCCACGCTATCAATCCCGCTACCGGTGACGTACTTGAGCCAGGCTATCGTGGCGGCAGCCGTTCCGACGTGGAACAGGCCTGCAAACTTGCTGATGCGGCGTTTGATCAGTATCGCGAGACGTCACTTGAGACACGCGCACACTTCTTAGAAACCATTGCTGATGAAATTGAAGCCATTGGCGCCGACTTAACTGAGCGTGGTGTCGCCGAATCGGGCCTTCCTAAGGCTCGTCTTGAAGGCGAGCGTGGCCGTACCTGTGGCCAGCTACGGCTTTTCGCTGCTGTTGTACGCGCGGGAGAATGGCTGGATGTACGCCACGACCCTGCACTGCCAGAGCGCCAGCCGATGCCCCGCGCTGACCTGCGTCAGCGTCACATCCCGCTAGGCCCAGTGGCTGTTTTTGGCGCCAGCAACTTCCCCCTCGCGTTCAGCGTCGCGGGTGGCGATACCGCGTCTGCGCTAGCTGCAGGCTGCCCGGTGGTTGTTAAAGGCCATTCGGCACACCCTGGCACGTCCGAATTAGTGGGTCGCGCCATTCAGCGTGCGGTTGCTAAGTGCGAGTTGCCGGAAGGCGTCTTTTCGCTGCTGTTCGGTTCAGGCAAAGAGATTGGCCAGGCGCTAGTGGCCGACCCGCGCATCAAAGCCGTTGGGTTCACCGGTTCACGTAGCGGTGGCACTGCATTAATGGCCACCGCACAAGCACGCCCCGAGCCGATTCCTGTTTATGCTGAAATGAGCAGCATCAATCCCGTGTTCCTAATGCCAGAGGCATTGAAAGCTCGCGGCACTGCGATTGCAGAGAGTTTTGTGGCATCGCTAAACATGGGAGCAGGCCAGTTCTGTACGAACCCTGGCCTAGTCGTTGGCCTTAAAGGCGCTGACCTTGACGCCTTCGTAGCAACAGCGGGTGACGCGGTAAAAGCCAGCGCAGCCCAAACGATGCTGACACCCGGCATTCATGAGGCTTATCGAAGCGGTGTGAATGAGCTTTCGGGCAACGCTTGCGTTAACGAAGTCGCGCGTGGACAAACCAACGACGGCCCGCATAGCTGCCAAACTGCTTTATTTACCGCTAGCGCCCACGACTTCTTAACTCAAGAAGCGCTGCAGAGCGAAATCTTCGGATCTGCATCACTGGTGATTGAGTGCCGTGACAGCGATGAAATGCAGCGCGTGGCCGAACAATTGGAAGGCCAATTGACCGCGACACTGCAGCTAGACGATAGCGACTTAGATGCCGCTAAACGCCTAATGCCCGCACTGGAACGTCGCGTGGGCCGTATTATGGCCAATGGCTGGCCGACCGGCGTGGAAGTGGGTCATGCGATGGTACATGGCGGCCCCTACCCGGCCACGTCTGACAGCCGGACGACGTCGGTGGGCAGTGCTGCGATTTATCGCTTCCTGCGCCCTGTCTGCTACCAAGACTTGCCAGCAGGCCTGCTGCCCGAAGCGCTGCGCGATAGCAATCCGTTTAACGTTTCCCGCTTAATCGACGGCAAGCGTGAAAGCTAAGGGGTATCAGACAAGCGTCTTTTAAGCTGCATGTACGTGCCGTAGTGACGGTCGAGGTGGCGCCGCATGGCTGCCTCGGCCGCATCAGGGTCGCGTGATTCAATGGCATCAATGATCTCAGTGTGCGCAGCGGTCGCAGCCTTGTCTTCATCCTTTTGCTGCAACACATGAGCACGCCGATCATCTAGCCACTCGGAAAGCGCCACATGGATAGCATCAAAAATAGGGTTACGTCCGATACTCGCCAATACACCATGAAAGTCGTTATCAGAGCGCTTGAAGCGCGCTTCGTCACCAATAGCATCACGGTTGGCTTGTAAGGCTTCACGCAGCCGCGTCAGATCCTCATCGCTGGCGTGACGAGCGGCGTAGCGGGCTAGCGATATTTCAAACGTAGCCCGAGCTTCCTGGAAGTATTGCTGTCCAGCCGGCTTCGAAAGCAGCTGCCGTGTCACCCCCGAAAGCCTCGCCATCACCGCATCGGCCGTAGGGCGAATGACTCTGGCACGCGTGCCGCTGTTGATCGCAATCAATCCCAGCTGCTGCAAATGGAACAACGCTTCGCGCACCGCGGGTCTACCAACGCCAAACTGCTCCATCAGCTCTCTTTCTGAGGGCAACTGATCATTCTCGCTCAGCCGCCCCTCAAGAATCTCCGCCTCAAGCTGTTCAGCGACCTGTTCGGAAAGCGTTTTGCGCTCAATCCGGTATCTGCTCATAGGCAGTCGCTCCTCGTTAACCTGGAATTGGCCGCCATTTTACTGCATTTTTCGCCATTGTCTTTTCATTGAGCCTTTAATCAAGCCGAGATAGTGGCGTAATCCGGTGCCGCTCAGCCAGTTCGGCATAGGCTAATTGGTTGGCAACATCGAGTGGAACTCCCTGAGCATCGCGCTGCGCCTGGCAGCGCCATTCACGATCACCGGGTGCTAGTACTCTGGCATTTTTTGAGGCTGGCTGGGCGCGAAGGTCTTTCAAATACGCGGCCAGCCCTTGAGCAAAGGTGCCTTCATCAACAAAGGCATCGGGCTTTATGGCTAGAAAGAAATGCCCGACACCGCGCGGCGTTGCCATATCCGGCCCGCCCATCGGCAATAACCTAAAGCCATGCTGCATGCCCGACAGCATCGAACTCAGCACTTCGACCATGCCGCCTAGACCGGCACCTTTAAAGCCGAAATCACTGCCGCCCAGCGGCAACAAGGCAGCGATATCAGCAGGTACGCGACTCACCTGACCGGCCGCATCTGCCGCGACTTGATCGGGCAGCTGGCGGCCAATAGCACCAAATTGCTGCACTCGGTTCCAGGGGATCGAACTCGTGGCCATGTCCAATAGATACGGCGACTCACCCGCTACCGGCGCTGCAAAAGCGATGGGGTTGGTACCGTGAAAGGGCTTGGCACCATCGTGCAGAAGTACAAAGGGGTCTGAATTACAGAACGCCATACCAAGATAGCCGCGTTCAGCCGCGGCTAACGCATAGCACCCTGCCGCGCCGAAGTGCGATGAGTGCCCCACAGCGACAGCGCCTATTCCGACCTCATCAGCCATCGCCGTGGCGTGTTCCATCGCGGTATAACCCGCCAGATGACCAAGCCCGTCGTCAGCGTTTAAGCAGCCTGTGGCCGCTAAGCGGCGCTGAAACACCATGTTAGGCGCCCCTTTAATGCGCCCGCCTTGAAGCGCCTGCACATAGTGAGGCAATAGACGCAAACCGTGGCTATCGGTCCCCATGCGCGATGCGGTGACCAGCGCGCGGCTCACCGCCTGCGCCGAGGCTTGATTGGCGCCAACAGCGGCGAGTGTCGCCTGTATAAAACGAGCAAGATCCTCGTGGGTAACGCGAAAATCTAATGAGGTATCAGTCATTAATAAAATACTCCGGGTCTTAATAGCGGAGCTGGCATTCCGCCAGCTCCAGCGGTGCTTAGCGATATATCAGCGTGGGTAGCCACATAGAAATAGCCGGGATGAACGTCACCAATAGAAGGCAGATCACCAGGGGTATTAGGAACGGAATGGTGCCTCGCATGCAGCGCTCAAAGCTCACGTTAGAGACCCTGGAAAGCACGTAGAGCACCATGCCCACTGGTGGCGTTAATAGTCCGATCATCAGGTTAAGCACCATGATGACCCCGAAGTGGACAGGGTCTACCCCCACCGCAACGGCCATGGGCAACAGCACCGGGACTAAGATGGTGATCGCAGCGATCGTTTCCATAAAGCAGCCCACGATAATCAGCACGATATTGGCCATTACCAGAACGGCGAGCTTGCTATCGGCAAAGGGGCCCATTAAGGCGATCACATTCTGAGTCACCTGATTGCTGGTCAGTATCCAGGCGAAGATCGATGCCGAAGACACAATGAACAGAATAACCGCGGTGGTCTCGATGGTTTCCATGCTGACTTTAAGCAGTTTACGCCACGTCAACGTACGGTAAACCACGCCACCCAGGAGCAAGGCATAAAACACCGCGGCCACCGCGGCTTCAGTCGGCGTGAAGGCACCGGTGATAATACCGCCCACAATAATGACAGGTGTCAGCAACGATAAAAACGCCCGTTTGAAGGTATGGCCAAGAACCCCCATGGAGAAAATGGCATCGCGCTGATAGCCACGCCGCCTTGAGATGATGAAGATCATCAACATCAGCATGATGCCCATCAACAGGCCAGGGATCAGCCCTGCTGCGAACAGCTGGCCTACCGAGGCGGACGCCATAACCCCGTAAATCACCATCGGCAAGCTAGGCGGAATGATAGGCCCGATGGTCGAGGACGCCGCCGTAATTCCCACGGCGAACTCTTCATCGTATCCCGCATCCTTCATGGCTTTGACTTCAATCATGCCCAGGCCGCCTGCATCCGCTACGGCCGCGCCCGACATGCCCGAGAACACAATGCTAGCCCCCACATTGACATGGCCAAGGCCACCCCGCATCCAGCCCATCAGCGCCTTAGCGAAATTGAAAATACGCTCGGTAATGCCACCATTGTTCATTAGGCTGCCGGCAAAAATAAAAAACGGAATCGCCAGCAGCGGAAAGCTGTCAATGCCGTTAATCATGCGGTGTGCTATGACAATGCTGGGCACCTGGCCGGTGATTAAGACAAACATTAAGCAGGCGCCTGCCAAGCTAACCGCGATAGGCACGCCCAGCACCAGCATGGTAAACAGCGCAAAGAACAAAAAGCCAAGATCGTAGCCCATTAGCGGTAGAATCACGCAGCCCAGAATAGCCAGTGCCGCCAGCAGCGGAGACACTATCGGCTTTTGCCAACGCATCACAGAAAATCGGGACATGGGAGGCCTCTTGATAAAGATGATGTCGCGGGTAGCCACAGCTCAAGCGTCATAGGGAACGCCCCAGATACTTCAAGTAAAGCCGCTGAACGGTGCGCAGCGCCATCAATGTAAACGCCGCACAGACGGTGAAATAGATGATGCTCTTAGGCAGATCCACCGACACCATTAGGCTATTGGTGCGTGATGCCAGCTGATAGGCGATCCATGCCATCGCTATATAAAAACTAAGGCTTATCAGGTTGACCAAATGCTCTAGCAAACGCGCCTGCCAGCCCGGCATGTAGTGGTAGAAGAATTCCACCATGATGTGGCTACCGTTACGGGCTGCCATGATGCTGCCAAAAAAGCCCACGCCAATCAGTAAGTAACGGGCAATTTCTTCGGTCCAGCCAATAGAACTACCCAGCACATAGCGACTAAAAAACTGGGCGAACACCACTAAAATCAATGCCCAAAAAAGCGTTAAGGTGACAAAGTCTTCGAGGCGATAATCACTTAGTTTGAACGGTGCATCCTCGAAAGCAGATTCAAAATCAACCATCGGGTCGCCGATAGGCGGGGAATTCTCGCGCGAATCATTCATGGCACAGGACTCCAAACACTCCGCTCAGTAAAGAGCGGAGTGTTATCAGGGGTTGGATTACTGGCCGATAGCCTGTAGGCGATCGTAGGTTTCCTGATCCCATGTCGCGGCATCGCCGTTATGGGCGGGTAAAACGGCCTCACGGAAGAGTTCACGGTCCACTTCATTGATGGTGTTACCCTGCTCTTCAAACCAGGCAACCAGCTCCCCTTCGGCCTTCAGAATATCTTTGGTGTTGTTTTCAGCCGCCTCCTGGAAAACCTCGCGGAATATTTCGCGGTCTTCTTCAGAGAGCTGATTCCAGCGCGGCCCGCCAACAATCGTAATAAGCGAATCGGTAATGTGGCCGGTCAGATTGATGTAGTCCTGTACTTCATGGAAAGCCTTAGCACGAATAGTCGGCAGCGGATTTTCCTGCGCGTCTACAACGCCTTGCTGCAGAGCCAGATATACCTCATCAAACGAAATGGGCGTTGGGTTAGCACCCACCGCCTGAGGCATCATCATGTACATCGGTGCGTTGGGCACCCGAATTTTCAGCCCTTCCATGTCTGCGGGTTCATTAATGGGGATATTGGACGTGACGTGGCGTTCGCCATAATAGTTGAGCGCCAGCGGAACATTGCCGGTTTGATCCTGATAGCCCTGAGCAATCTCTTGGAATAGATCGCTATCGGCAAACGCCTGCCAGTGATCGAAATCACGGAACATATACGCAGCCCCGGCAATGCCGATGGGGCCATAAGCGCGGCCAGCGAACTGGGTGCCGGTATAAATGATATCGACCGTGCCTAACCCAAGCCCTTCGTTGATGTCTTCCTCTTTACCTAACGAGGCAGCGGGGTATACCTCCATGGTATAGCGCCCATCGGTGCGCTCTTCAATCTCGTCAGCGGCCCATAATGCCCACTTATGGAAAGGCTCGGAGGTTTCATAAACATGGGCGAAACGCAGGTTCTCGACGGCCTGTACCGCACCGGCTACGCTGATACCAGCGGCAATAAGCGTAGCGGTTAGCAAACGGGACATCGTTAGGCGGTGTTGGCTTTTGTAGCTCATCTTGTATTCCTCACAACCATTAGATTTATTGTTGGTTATTGTGCGAGCGGCAACAGTCGATGAAACCGATCATCTTACTGTATACGTATCATACCACCAGATTGAAACCTAGCTGCTGACCCTCAATTACGCAACTACGCGGCTAGCATTTTGCTGTGGTTATTTTGTGTACTTAGTTCGACTCACCGCTCAGGTTAAGCTGCTGATGCAAACGAACGAGTAGTGATGAGTCGCCGAAGCCGCCCGCCTTAGTCATTACTCTGCGGTGGGCATCACCATCCAAACACCCTAATGCCACACCCGGTGACCACTCAGTCTCAACGGTGATATAACGAGCGCCTTGCTGGGAGAGCACTGCCATAGCAATATCGCCACCGGTAAGAAATTGCAGGTGCTCATCTTCGTCATGCCAGGCTGAGATAATGCCAGCCACCTGGGCCGCCATTGCATCGGCCACTTCAATCGCTGTGCGCACTGTTCCATCTTCACTAGGCACGATGACACATGCCTCGACGCCAAGGTGATCAAGCGACGTAGCACACGCCTCAATAATCGCTACGTTGGGTAACTGCTGACACAGCGACTCAAACTGCTCCGCGGCACGAGGAGCCCGGGAGCCAACGGCATACAGCACCGATTTTATCCCGCACAGTGACCTAGCCTGAGCACAGGGAGTCCCGAAGCGACGTTGAGCAATGGCCATAGCCAATCCCGCTGCGCCGGCCATGACACGTGAGCTTTTGAGCTTCAGCACGCCATCGTAAAGCGCGGCGAGTTCCGCGTCGCTGCTGGCATCGACAATGCAGCTCTCGTCAGGAAGCGTGTTTCCCTTCTCAAGGCGATAGCGCTGTAACGCCAGCCCCCCTGCGGCAAACGCATCATCAATAGGACCCAATAGAGGCGATGATCGCGCATCCTGCTGATATGCCGTATTGGCCAAGCTTACGCCATCAACCCAGACTTCAGCGTTGCGCACAATGCGCCCTTGAGCCGGTACCGCTGGCGCCAATAGCAGTGGATATCCAATGGCCTCTTGCAATGCTCGACACTCGGCAACTACCTGGCCGCGCAAGGTTGAATCCACCTTTTTAAACCATTGCTGCGGGCGTACTTGTGTCAATAGACGAACCGCCTTAGAAACCCGCAACGCTGCTTCATCGGCCCGCAAATGGCGTGACTCGGTATTGACGGCGATGACCGCTGGCCACGTCCCTTGCCCTTGCCACACATCAAGCGTCGCTGTTAATGCTTCTAGACTGACAATCACTCGGGCATCGGCTCCCCGTGCAGCAAAGGGCGCTGATGCATCCAGCGCACCCGACAAATCGTCGGCAATAATGGCTAGCTGGCAGGGGCTCACGAATGCCCGCCACTGGCGAGACGTCGCGCATAGGCAATCGCGGACCCCATATTGGTAGCATCTGCTTTACCTTGCCAGGCGATATCGAACGCGGTGCCGTGATCCACTGAGGTACGCTGTAACGGCAGGCCTAGGCTGACATTCACTGTGGTATCGAATGCAATGAGTTTGACCGGAATATGGCCCTGGTCATGATACTGAGCAACGACTAAATCGAACTCGCCTTTAGAGGCTCGGTAGAACACCGTGTCAGCAGAAATAGGACCACTTACATCAAAGCCACGCTGACGCAGCTGATCCACTGCGGGCGCAATACAGCGGCTGTCCTCATCACCAAAGATCCCCCCTTCACCGCAATGCGGATTGAGTCCGGCAACGGCGATACGTGGCGCACTTAGTCCCAGCGCAACCAAGTGAGCATTGCCGGCTTCGACGGTGGCAACAATACGTTCAGGCGTCACTCGATCGATCGCTTCTCGCAGTGATACATGCGTTGAAACATGCAGCGTCGAAAGCGTCTCCGAGGCCAATAGCATGAACGATGAGGGCGCGCCGGTCAGCGCTGCCAGCATGCCGGTGTGGCCATCGTAATGGTGCCCTGCTTCATGCAGCGCCGCCTTGTTGAGCGGCGCAGTAACAATCACCTGCGTCCGACCTGACTGCACTAAGTTCACCGCCGCCTGAACGCAACGAAAAGCCATATCACCTGCGCCCGCACTGATTTGGCCATCCGGGATATCTGCACCCACCGGCACGTCCACTACGCTGATAGCGACACAGTGATCACCGCTGGATGGTTGGTCGAGCGGCACAAACATCAGCTCAGCATCGACACTGGCCGCTGCTCGACGATAAATAGCGGGATCTCCCACCACGATGGCACTGGCTCGTTCGGCGCTAGACATAGCCTTTAACGCGCGACAAATAATTTCCGGGCCAATACCCGCAGGGTCGCCCATGGTGATCGCAATCTCATAACACTTAGCGCCTGGGTCACTACGCAATGACATACTCATGGCATTAGCTGCCCACCGTTGACCTCAATGATTTGACCCGTGACATAGCCGCTCAGTGCGTCTGTTCCAAGAAATACATAAGCCCCTACGCACTCTTCGGACGTGCCTAATCGCCCCATAGGGATCGATGCACGTGCCGCGGCTAAATGCGCCTCGCTGGAGTGGCGCTCGTGAAAATCGGTCGCAATCGTACCGGGGGCGACGGCATTGACGCGGATATTCTCGCCGGCCAGCTCTTTCGCCATATTGCGCGTCACCGTGCTCACAAAGCCTTTCGCTGATGCATATAACCCTGCACCGCCACCACCGCCATTGCGTGCGGCAATAGACGTGGTATGGATAATATTGCCGCTTCCTGCGCGCCTAAAATGCGCTAGCGCGGCGCGGCTGGCCATGATCACCGAGCGCACGTTGAGATCCATCACTCGGTCGTACTGGTCATCATCCATCGCGTCTAAGCCTACCCGGCCCAGCATGTCACCAGCGTTATTGATTAACAGATCCAACCCGCCCAGGCGTTTGGCCGCTTCATCGACAAGCCGTTGCGTTTCACTGGAATGGCTGACGTCCGCCTTAAGGGTAAAGGCTTCCCCCCCTGCATCGCGGATAGCCTTGGCCACCGCTTCGGCGGGCGCTTCGCTGCTGTGATAGTGCACTGCCACATGGGCACCCAGCGTACCTAGCTGCTTAGCCACCGCCGCGCCGATGCCACGGCTAGCGCCGGTGATGAGGACTCGCTTGCCTTTCCACTCGTCTAACATGACCTTCTCCTTAGGATTTTTACTTTTATTTTTGCACGCAGCGTTAAGCGAAACCGATCTCAATTAGGCAGATTTAACTATCGACCCGAAACCGGACGGTGCGCTAAAGTGAGCCATGAACTGGCATACCTGTCATACAACACAATATCCATAACATGATAGGTGATGGCGCACCAACCACTCGTTGCTCATCACTAGTACATCTTTAGTCCAACTTTTCTGGAGGCGCACATGAACCCACTGTCCCTGACTGACTCTCTTCCCCATGATTTGGATAAAGCGCTGCTCGTTGGCCGCGTTTGGCTGGATGGCACGCACCCCGGCCCCGCACTGGTAACCGTGCACGCTGGCCAGGTCATCGATATCACCGCGTTTGGCCCCACCATGGCTGATTTGCTGGAACGCGATGATGTGCTGTCCGTCGTGCAACGCGCAGATGGGCCGTCAATCGGTAGCGTCGAGTCGCTGCTCGCCAACTCCCAGATGCCTTCGCCAACCGCGCCCTACTTGCTGGCCCCTTGCGATGTACAGGCCGTTAAAGCCTGTGGCGTCACCTTTGCCGTTAGCCTGTTAGAGCGGGTAATCGAAGAGCAAGCGGGCGGTGATCCGGCTAGGGCCGTCGCGCTGCGCGACGATTTGCAGGCGCTGATTGGCACCGATCTCTCCAAGATTACCCCAGGGTCTGCCGAAGCGATGGCGCTCAAAGAAGCGCTGCAAGCCCGCGGTGGCTGGTCGCAATATATGGAAGTAGGCATTGGCCCCGATGCCGAGGTGTTTACTAAAGCGCAGCCGCTGTCTTCGGTAGGCTTTGGCACCCCGGTGGGTTTGCATGAGTCCTCTCAGTGGAATAACCCAGAGCCGGAAATTGTCCTGGCGGTAGACAGCCGTGGCCAGGTGCGCGGCGCCACGCTAGGCAATGACGTCAACTTGCGCGACGTTGAGGGCCGCAGCGCCCTGCTGCTCGGCAAGGCAAAAGATAACAACGCCTCCTGCTCGCTGGGGCCGTTCATCCGGCTATTTGACGATCACTTCGATATGGATAGCGTACGCAATTGCCAGGTATCGCTGCGTATTGAAGGAGAAGACGATGATTTCTTGCTCCAGGGCGAGAGCGATATGCGCGAAATCAGCCGCGATCCGCTGGACCTAGTAGGCCAAACTATCGGCGAGCACCACCAGTACCCTGACGGCTTCATGCTGTTCCTCGGCACCATGTTCTCACCGATTCAGGACCGCGACGGCGAAGGCCAGGGATTCACCCATCATCTAGGCGATCGCGTCACCATCGCTACACCGTCCCTTGGCGCCTTAGTCAATACGGTAGGCAGAAGCGATCAGCTGCCGCCCTGGACTTACGGTATTCGCGAACTGATGCGCCACCTAGCGCGCCGCTAAGTATTACGCCACCCATAGCACTGATTAGGAGAGCACAATGACAACCATAACACGCGTCGAAATTCAGGATATCCGCTTCCCCACATCGCGCACGCTGGACGGCTCGGATGCCATGAATGCGGCGCCCGACTATTCGGCCACTTACGTCATTCTGCATACTGATGATGGCAGCCCCGAAGGGCACGGCTTAACGTTTACCATCGGCCGCGGCAACGAGATAGTGGTTACCGCCGTGCAATCACTAGCGCCGTTAATTGAAGGACGCTCGCTGGCATCCATCACCGACAATATGGGCAGTTTCTGGCGAGAAATCACCGGTGACAGCCAGCTACGCTGGATCGGCCCCGATAAAGGCGCGATTCACCTAGCCACGGCGGCCATCGTCAACGCCGTGTGGGATATGTGGGCAAAGCACGAAGGCAAACCGGTATGGAAGCTGCTGGTGGATATGACCCCAGAGCAGCTGGTGCGCTGTCTCGACTTTCGCTTCGTTACCGATGCGCTCACGCCGGAAGAAGCAATCTGCTTGTTACGCCGCCAGTCATCCGGCAAAGCAGAACGTGAAGACGAAATGCGCCGCGACGGCTACCCAGGCTACACCACTTCATCGGGTTGGCTGGGCTACAGCGACGAGAAAGTGCGCCGATTGGCCAGAGAAGCGCTGGCGGAAGGCTGGACGCACTTTAAACAAAAAATTGGTGGCGATATCGAAGAAGATGCCCGCCGCGCAGCGCTGCTGCGCGATGAGATTGGCTGGGACAACGTGCTGATGATGGATGCCAACCAGGTATGGGACGTCGATGAAACGATCACTAAAATGCGCCGCTTAGCGGAATTTGACCCGCTGTGGATCGAAGAACCCACCAGCCCTGACGACATTCTAGGCCACGCTGAAATTCGCCACCGCGTTGCGCCTATTGGCGTTGCTACCGGCGAGCACTGCCATAACAAAGTGATGTTTAAGCAGTTCTTCCAGGCAGATGCCATCGACTATTGTCAGCTTGATGCGGCACGCCTGGGCGGGCTCAACGAAGTCATCCTGGTGGTACTAATGGCCGCCAAGTTCGGCGTGCCAATTTGCCCTCACGGCGGTGGCGTGGGGCTATGCGAATACACCCAGCACATCTCACTCTTCGATTACATTGCGGTATCCGGTAGCCTTGAGGGTCGCGTTCTGGAGTATGTGGATCATCTTCACGAACACTTTATTGACCCGGTCGTCATTCGCGGCGGGCGTTATCAGGTGCCCGAAGCGCCGGGCTACAGCATTGCCATGCACGCGCAGTCGCAAGCGCAGCACTCCTTCCCCGACGGCGCTGCCTGGCAGGAAGAGGTCTAATGACAGCGATCACACTCTTTTTAAACGAGCTCGCCAGCCTGCTTGGCGAGCGCGGTTTAATACGCCAACCAGACGCAATGGCGCGCTACGTTAGCGACTGGGCTGGCGACACGCTAGGCATGCCGCTGGCCGTAGCCCGCCCGGCGAATACCGCTGACGTTGCTGAGATTGTCAGGCGCTGTTATCAGCAAGGGGTCGCAATGACGCCCCAAGGTGGCCATAGCGGCCTGGTGGCGGGCGCATTGCCCGCCGCAAACGGTCAGGAACTGGTGATCAGCCTAGAGCGTTTGAATAACGTACGGGCCATTGATCCGGTTAACTTCACCATCACGGTGGACGCTGGCTGCATCCTTGAGAACGTCAAGCTAGCCGCTGCCGAGCATGACTGCGATTTTCCGCTTTCGCTCGGCGCTCAGGGCAGTTGCCAGATTGGTGGCAACATTGCTACCAATGCAGGCGGCCTTAACGTGCTGCGCTACGGCATGATGCGCGAGCTGGTGCTGGGGCTAGAAGTGGTACTTCCCGATGGGCGCGTGTTGGAGGGCCTAAACGCCCTGCACAAAGACAACCGCGGCTACGATCTTCAGCAGCTGTTTTTAGGCAGCGAAGGCACCCTGGGCATCGTGACCGGCGCAGTGTTAAAACTCTCACCACGCCCGACTCAAAACCGCACCGCGCTGCTGGGACTGCCCTCCGTTCAAGCGGTTATCGACCTATATGGCTTAGCACGCCGCGACTGCTGCGATTTGCTGACGGCTTTTGAGCTGATTCCGCGCCGCTGCATTGAGCTGGCCATAGAAGCAACCCCGGAGCTTCGCGACCCATTGGAAAGCGCCTACCCGTGGTACGTGCTCATGGAAGTCGCCGCCACCGGACCGATAGATTTAGCGACGATGCTGGAACAGCTGCTGGAAACAGGCATGGAGCGTGAGCTGGTGCTTGACGGCGCACTCGCCGCCAGCGACACCCAGTCGGCCCAGCTATGGCAATTCCGCGAGAGTATGCTGGAAGGCCAACGTCGGCGCGGCGAGCACTTACGTACTGATATCGCCGTGCCTATTTCAGCGATTCCAGCCTTTGTCACGCAGGCGAGTGAGGTCATCATGGCCGCCTCTCCCGAGTGCGAAATCATTGCCTATGGGCACGTCGGCGACGGCAACCTGCACTTTAACATTCTGCCGCCCAGCGCCATGGCTGACGCAGACAAAAAAGCCCACCTGCATGACCTGGAAGAACGGCTTTTTGAAGTGCTCGATGATTTCAACGGCAGTATCAGCGCTGAGCACGGTATTGGCCGCACCAAGCAAGCGCCCTATTTGGCTCGGCTATCACCCATCGAACGTGAACTCATCAGCGGCGTTAAAGCCCTGTTTGATCCTAAAGGGCTGATGAACCCCGGAAGGATTTTGCCAACTGAAGGTTAACGACCCAGCCAGGCAAGCGCAGAAGGCATATCCACATTAAAGCGCTTGCCTGGCCTTCGCTCAGCGTTCATACAAACCCTAGCGTTTGAAACGCTCTGCCAAGCCGCGCAAGGCATTGGCATACAGCAGAGCATCGATCCCTACGCCAACGAATGTACAGCCTGCAGCTAGGTAACCGCGGGCTGCCTGTTCGTCCACCGTGACAATCCCTGCCGCCTTACCCGCTGCGCGAATTTTGTGAATAGCGTCACTAATCGCCGCTTCCACGTCGGGGTGGCCAGCATTGCCAAGATGCCCCATCGAAGCAGATAAATCGGCGGGGCCAATAAATACACCGTCGACCCCTTCTACTGCGGCGATAGCTTCCAAATTATCCAGCGCCTGCTGGCTCTCTACCTGCAGCATCAGACAAATCTCGTCATCTGCGCGGGCCAGATAGTCCTTCACCTGCCCCCAGCGCGAGGCACGTGCCAACACATGCCCAACGCCACGTTCACCGTGGGGTGGGTAGCGGGTTGCAGCAACCAGCTCAGCGGCTTGCTCGGCCGTTTCCACCATGGGGATCAGTAAGTTCTGTACGCCAATATCCAAATAGCGCTTGATCAGCACGGCATCGCCCGTGGGCGGGCGCACTACTGGGTGGCTTTTATAGGGCGCCAGCGCCTGCAGTTGAGCAAGCAGGCTGCCCAGGTCATTAGGAACGTGCTCGGCATCTAGCAACAGCCAGTCAAAGCCAGCCGTGGCGGCAATTTCCGCTGAGTATGCGCTCGCTAGCCCGAGCCAAATCCCCGTTTGGGGCTGGCCCGCTAACAGCTGCTGTTTAAACTCATTTTGAGGCATGTTCATATTGGCTCCTTTTTATTTTGACGGCGGTTAAAACGCTCGCCTTAAGCTCTTAATAACCCATGAGATCTGGCAGCCACGTGGCCAAGCCCGGCACGGCGATTAGCAATAAAATAGTGGCGATAATCGGCAGTAAGAAAGGCAGTATCGCGGTCACCACCTGGCCATAGCGCAGTCGCGTAATGCCCACCATTAAAAACAGCACCGTGCCAAACGGAGGAGTAATGACCCCGACGGACAGTGTAATCACCATCACAATGCCGAAATGCACCGGATCTAACCCGGCGCTAAGCGCCGCTGGTACCACAATCGGTGTGAAGATCAGAATACTTTCAATCACTGACATAAAGCAGCCAATGAGCAGGAAGAACAGCGCGAAGCAGAGCAATAGCGCCACCGTGGGCATATCGACGCTGGCGACCTGCCCTGCCAGTGCCTGTGGAATGCCCATGCGCACTAGTATCCAGCCGTAGAAGCTGGAAACCGCAATAATCAGCAGAATAACCGCACTGAACATTAAGGTTCTGCGGAAAGCATTAAAAAGATCCCGCCCGTTCAAATCACGGTAAATCACACCGCCTAGAATAATGGCGTACAGCGAGGCAATCGCGCCCGCTTCCGTCGGCGTGAAGAAGCCGCCCCAAATGCCACCCACGATAATGGCCGGCATCATTAGCGGTAATATCGCACGCTTGCCAGTGCGAGCAACTTCGCAGGCATCAAACGGCTTAGGTTTAGGCATCACGACCTTGCCGGTCGCGCCAAGCAGTACGGTCATGCCCATCAGCAGCAGTGCCATCAAAATGCCCGGCAAAAGCCCCGCCATAAATAGACCACCAATGCTGACATTGGCAAGCCAGCCATACACGACTAGCGCAATGCTGGGTGGCAAGATTGGCCCAATAACGCTTGAGGCCGCGGTAATGCCCGTGGAGTAATCCAGCGCATAGCCACGCTCTTTCATGGCCTTAATTTCAATACTGCCAAGCCCCGCAGCGTCCGCTACGGCGGTGCCTGACATGGTCGCGAAGATAGAGCTCGCCACCACGTTAGCGTGGCCAAGCCCACCTTTAGTGAAGCCGACAAGCGCGGTCGCAAAGTCGAAAATGCGCGTCGTTGTCGAGCCGATATTCATAATATTGGCGGCTAGAATAAACAGTGGAATCGCTAGCAGCGTAAAGTTGTTGAGCGTTTGCACCATTCGCAGCGGCAATAACTCAACGGGCAGCCCACCGGTACCGGTTGCCACTAGCGCGATAAACGACGTCACGCCAATAGCCACCACCACGGGCAAGCCAATAGCCATAAGTATCAATAGCCCGCCGACAAAAATCAGTAATTCCATCATGGCTGAGCTAACTCCTCTTGATGCTCTTCTTCATCATGCACTTCCAACCACGCGACCGGGCCGCGCAGGGTTTGCCACACTGCTATCAGCGCCATACCCGCAAAACTAAAGAAAATACCGTAGTAGAGATAGCTGAAACTGATACTCAGCGAGACCGTTTTATTGTTGGCGCTCATATCCGACATGATCCATGCGCCCCAAGCGGCAAGGGCAAAAAAACCACATGAAATCAGTGCTGTGGCTCGATACTGGAGACTTTTTCCTAACCCAGAAAGCTTATGGCTAAACAAATCGACTACCAGATGCTCGCTGCGCACCCAGGCCGATAGCGATCCAAAGCCAATCGCGTAGATAGCCATCATAGACGCGACCTCTTCGGTCCAAGGCATACCAAGCCCCAGCAGGTCCCGCGCAATAACCGCCGCCACAATAAGCAGCAGGATAGCGGCCATTAACGCCACGCCCGCCCCATCGCAAAGGCGGGTTACCCAGCGCAACGTATAGAAAGCTATTCGATCGAACCCGTTACTGGGCGGAACCACGTGATTCACAGGAAAACTCCCCGACATTTATCAACATACAAAAATAAAACGACGGCCCGATGGGCCGCCGCTGTTTGCTTCAGGTGCGTATTAGTTACTTTCGCTACCCAGCGCATCTTCGCGAACGCCGTCGGCCATCTCAGAAAGAACGCGATCAATGGCGGGCATCGCCGCTTCACGGAAGGCATCAATATCAGGCTCGATAACCGTCATTCCTTCTTCTTTAAGGGCTTCTAGATAATATTTATCCAGTTCAAGCTCTTGCTCTGAGCCATACTCGCGGGCCACATCGATCGCCTCCGCAATCAGCGCCTGGTCTTCCGCTTCAAGACCATCCCACCAGCGCGAACTGGCTACCCAGCTCCAGGGAAACTGTACGTGGCTGGTCAAAATCAAATAGTCCTGTACTTCCCACAGCCGGCGCGTATAGGGCGATGAAAGCGAATTCTCGTGACCGTCGACCTGGCCGGTTTGCATGGCCAGATAAATTTCCGGTGCCGGTACGTTGACGACCTGAGCACCAATCTCTTCCCACACTTCTAGCCAAATGGGCAGCGAAGGCAGGCGAAGACGGAATCCGGCAAGATCTGCGGGCGTATTAATTTCTTTATTGGCCGTCATATGACGCGGGCCACGATGCTGAGTACCAAAGAATTTAAGACCGCCTTGGCTCTCTGCCTTTTCAATCAACGCCTGCCCAGAAGGAGTCTCTATATAAGCGTCCACTTCGTCCCAGGTGGTAAACAAAAAGGGCACGGTGATGGCATCATATTCAGGCGCATATTGCTGGCGCCAGTTGCCGCCGGTCAGGGAGATCTGTGTCTGGCCAAGATTCAGCAATTCCAAAATAGCGTTTTCACCGCCCAGCGATCCCGCCAAAAAAGGACGCACCTCAAAGCGGCCCGGCGCCTGCTCTTCTAAATATTCAGCGAAACGTTCCACCGCAGCACTTTCCGAGCCGCCTTCACTCATCGTGTTGTTGACTTGAATTTCGATGGGATTAGCGAGAGCGAAGGGAGCCGCCGTTAACATTCCAAGGGTAGCCAGCGTGGCAAATAATTGTTTCCGCATGCGATGACTCTCTACGGTTGTCGTTATGGGGTGTCATTGTTGTAATCGTTCTTATAGCCATTTCTAGTGGCGCTACTTCAATCTTGAAACAAGCCGTCAATGGGCTCAAATCGACGTTCAAGAAGGCTGCCTTCGTATAATACGATGGCTAGAAACGCCCCTATAGCGCGTTATTTCGTCCCATCACTCACAGGCATACGACCAAAGATGGATAGCGCCGCTGGCCGGAAGCTCATTAACAGGCGCGTTGCAGGCTATTGAATGCTTAATCATTCAGCGCCAGCATTCTCGAAATACGAAGCCGCTAAAGCGTACCTAATCCTCGATAAGCGCCGAATGGGCGCTGTCTCCCGCTAAGTGGTCAACCAAATGCCGGGCCGTGACGGGCAGCGTTGCATAGCGACGTATGCCAATCACCAGTTCGTGCTGAGCCCACGAGTCGCTAAGCGGGATACTTTTCAGCTGTAGATCACCCAGGTCGCGGTAAATGGCTTGCTCGGGCAGCACGCCAACGCCCATGCCGTGATGAATCATGCGACAAATAGCGTCAAAGCTACGCACCTGAATGCGCATTCTGAGCGCTTTACCCGTCATATTGGCCTGCTCATTCAACAGCGATTGCACGGATGCGTCTTGCTGCAAGCCAACAAAATCAAACTCAAGCGCTTCACTAAAAGCGATGCTTTCACGCTCTGCCAGAGGATGACCCTTGGGCGTCATCAGCACGAGTCGGTCTCGCCGGTACGAAAGCCGCTGAAGATCAGGTGCCGCCACGTGGCCAGCAAAAATACCGATGTCGGTCAGCCCGTCACGCACGGCGGCAACGATTTCGCTGCTGACGCGCTCCTGCAGGTCGATTTTAATTTCGGGATAGTGCCGCGAGAAGGCGCTGAGATCCTGGGGAAGAAACGCAATGATTGCTGAGGTATTGGAGTGAATACGCACGTGGCCACGCACGCCTTCGCCGTACTCGCTCAGCTCTGCATGCAGGCGCTCAATGTTATCCAGAATGCGACGAGCATGGTGCAAAAAAGCTTGACCAGCAGGCGTTAGCTCAACGCCTCTGGGGCGACGGTACAGCAGCTTGGCACCGACCAACACTTCCAGATCACTAATCCGCTTGCTCACGGCGGCAAGCGCCAAGTGTTCGCGCTCTGCAGCCGCTGTCAGGCGCCCCTCATCCGCCACGGAGATAAAGAGCTTAAGAGTGACAAAATCAAAGCGGCGCATAAGAATCTCCGGGCAAGGCAACGGCCTTATGCTATCGCAGACCTTCGTCGTCTACGAAACCTTTGTTACCCATTGTCTAATTGTCCGCCGCAAACCGCTCGCGCATGCTGACAATCTGTAATGAATCCAATCACAAGAGAAAGCCCCATGAATGCTCCCACTGCACGCCAGCTACCGCTACAGGGCCTGAAGGTTCTTGAGCTTGGTCAACTCATTGCAGGCCCTTTCGCCACTAAATTGCTGGGTGAGTTCGGCGCAGATGTGATTAAAATCGAGCCGCCGGGTACCGGCGACCCACTTCGCAAATGGCGAATGATTGAAGACGGCACGTCGCTGTGGTGGCACGTACAAACCCGTAACAAGCGCTCGGTAGCACTGGATTTACGCAGCCAAGAAGGCCAAGCGCTGGTGCGCCAACTTATCGCCGAAGCTGACGTCGTGGTGGAAAACTTCCGCCCCGGCACCTTAGACAGCTGGGGGCTAGGCTGGGAAGCGCTCTCCAAACTCAACCCGCGGCTGATCATGGTGCATATTTCCGGCTATGGGCAAACGGGGCCTTACCGCGACAAGCCCGGCTTTGGCGTGATTGGCGAAGCCATGGGCGGGCTGCGCTACCTTACCGGCCAACAGGGAGAGCCTTCCGTGCGCGTAGGCGTGAGCATTGGAGACTCACTTTCCGCACTTTATGCCGTGATTGGTACGCTGCTGGCGCTTCAGGAACGCAGTCGCAGCGGCCTGGGCCAAGAAATTGACGTCGCACTGTATGAGTCGGTGTTTGCAATGATGGAAAGCCTGCTGCCAGAGTTCGATGCCAGCGGCCAGGTTCGTCAGCCCAGCGGCAGTGCCCTGCCCGGCATTACCCCTTCGAACGCTTACCGCTGCCAGGGCGGCGACTACGTACTCATCGCTGGTAACGGCGACAGTATCTTCAAACGTTTAATGAGCGTCATTGGCCGCGATGATCTTGGCAACGACCCGGCGCTAGCCCATAACGACGGGCGCAGCCAGCAAGCCGACATGATTGATGCAGCCATTCAAGCGTGGACTGAAGAACGTCCGCGGGATGCTATTTTGCACGCCCTGGATGATGCCCGCGTGCCCGCAGGCTACCCCTACACCGCCGAAGATATTGCCTTTGACCCGCATTATTTGGCGCGGGAAATGATTCAAACTTTTAACCGCCCCAACGGCAAAGCGCTAAAAGTACCGGGTGTTCTGCCCAAGCTGAGCGCAACCCCTGGGCGACTCGGCAACGGTGGCCCCGCGCTGGGTCAACATACTGACGACGTTTTGGATGAGCTGGGCATTGATCACGACACCCGCGCCAAACTTCGCCAAGCGGGCATTATCTAACGCACGTACGATTAAGGAGAATACGATGCAAAGCACAATGAGCCCGCCAACGCCCTGCTCTGCGAAGGTAGAAATCAACGAAGTCGCCCCGCGGGATGGCCTGCAAATTGAAGCGCGTTATGTACCGACGGAAGAGAAAATTCGTTGGATCGATGCGCTCTCCACCACCGGCCTGCGGCGAATCGAGGCAACCTCGTTCACCTCACCCAAAGCCATTCCCAACCTGCGCGACGCGGCCGACGTAGTGACCGGCATTCAGCGCAGAGAAGGCGTCGATATCACCGTGCTGGTGCCTAATGTTAAAGGTGCCGAGCGGGCATTAGCCTGCCAAGTGGATGAGATTAATCTTGTAATGTCCGCCAGCAATAGCCACGGGCTGGCAAATCTGCGCATGACGCCAGAGCAATCTCTTGAGCAATTCGCGGCTATTTTGGAAGCAACTCAAGGCAGCGGCGTGTTTATCAATGCCTCACTCTCCACCACGTTTGGCTGCCCGTTTGAAGGCGGTGTATCCCAAACCCGCGTGCTGGAGCTGGTTGAAAAACTGCTCGCACTGGGTATTCAGGGCATCACACTCTGCGACACCACCGGCATGGCCAACCCCGCCCAGGTCAACCTGCTGTGCGAGGCCGTCCTTGAGCGCTGGCCAGCAACGCCGTTTACGCTGCATTTCCACAACACTCGCGGCATGGGGCTAGCGAATGCACTGGCGGCCTGGCAGGCGGGCATCACTCGCTTTGACTCAGCGCTCGGCGGGCTGGGCGGCTGCCCCTTTGCTCCCGGCGCCACCGGCAATGTATGTACCGAGGACCTAGTGCATATGTTTGAGGCCATGGGTGTCGATACCGGTGTCGACCTGGATGCACTGCTTGAGGTCGCAGCCACCCTTCCCGATCTGATCGGCCACGATGTGCCGGGGCAGGTGGTGAAAGCCGGGAAATCGACGCGGCGCTATCCTGTGCCTAAGGCTCATGCCTGAGCGTTACACATAGTAAATCGCTTCGCCTATGGGCTGATCTTTTTATCAATCCAACGTAGCGCGAAGGCTCACGCGCTACGAGTTCAAAACCACTAAGCAAAGTATTCCCTTGACACCGTCAACGTAATAAACCATCCATATAAGTGTCATGTAATGGCAACACCTTCAACGCAAGCTGAACCAATAACAACCAACAGCTGGTGATGAGAGTTATGAGCCAATCGCGTATCCGCCTGGAACGCGTCGCCAAGTGTTGGGGCGCGGCCAAGGCGGTCGATGATATTTCTTTCGATGTTACTCCCGGGCAATTTGTCATTTTGCTAGGGCCTTCCGGCTGCGGCAAATCCACCACGCTGCGGATGATCGCAGGCCTGGAAGAAGCCAGCAGCGGACGCATTACGATTGGTGATCGCGATGTCACGCGCTTGCCACCCGGTGATCGTGGGCTAAGCATGGTGTTTCAGTCCTACGCGCTGTTTCCGCACTTAAGCGTTGCCGACAATATCGTTTTTGGCCTGCGCAGCCGCAAAGTGCCCAAAGCGGAGCAGCGCGAACGGCTGGCAAACGTTGCTGAACTGGTTGATTTAACCGACTACCTGAGCCGTAAACCTGCTCAGCTTTCCGGCGGCCAGCGTCAGCGCGTGGCGCTGGCGCGCTCGATTATCTCTGAACATCCTATCTGTTTGATGGACGAGCCGCTCTCCAACCTGGATGCGCGGCTGCGTAGCGATATGCGTCGGGAAATCAAAGCGCTGCAAAGCCGCCTGAACATGACCGTCATTTACGTGACTCACGATCAGGTAGAGGCGATGAGCATGGGTGATCGAGTGATTCTGATGGAAAACGGCAGAATCGTGCAGGACGGCACGCCCGACGAGCTCTATAACCGCCCCGCCAGCGCCTTTGCCGCAAGTTTTATCGGCAGCCCCGCGATGAACCTGCTGCCGTTGGTGGCCGGAGAGAATGGCGCCATCATTGAAGGCGAACCCAGCACACCGGTAGCGCCTCTGGAAGCCGTCGGTGGGCACCTGGGTATCCGCCCAGAAGATATTGAACTGCGCCCCGTCTCTGAGCCCGGCGTTCCCGCCAGAGTCGTAAGCGAAGAGTACCTGGGGGCGGATACCATTGCTTATGTTGCGGTGGGCTCGCACACCCTGCGCGTTAGGCTCAGCGGCAAGCCGGTATTAAGCGGCCAGCCGTGCAGCCTCTACTGGACGCCCAAGCACACACACCTTTTCGATGCTAACGGCCTACGGCGCGATGATGTGCCACTAAGCGACTTCGCTCCGCTAACCCGAAGTATTCCCCGTCCACCTTAGGTTGGCTCTTTTCAACACTGATCGGTTTTACCCTGATTCAGTCCTGACACTTGTGGAGTTTCTTATGCGTTTGCTTACCCCTTTTACGATGACGGCCCTGGCCGCGAGCCTGTTAAGCGCCGCTCATGTAAACGCTGCGGATAGCGTCGATCTGACCATGTACTACCCGGTCTCAGTGGGCGGTGCACTCACCGAGGTGGTTGATAACTTGGTCGCGGAGTTTGAAGCCGAATATCCCGATATCAACGTTGAAGCAATCTACGCCGGTAACTATGACGATACCCGCGTTCGCGCCATGTCAGCGATGGAAGCTGGCGACACGCCTCAGCTGTCGGTCATGTTCTCGATCGATCTATACGAGCTGCTTGAGCAGAATGCCATCGTGGCTTTTGACGACCTTGTCGAAACCGAAGAAGAGCAGGAGTGGCTGGATAGCTTCTACCCTGGCTTGATGGAAAATGGCCAGCTAGAGGGTAAAACCTACGGCATCCCCTTCCAGCGCTCCACCATCGTGCTGTTCTGGAATAAAGACGCCTTTGAAGCTGCCGGGCTAGACCCCGAAACGCCTCCGGAAAACTGGGCAGAGATGGCCGAAATGGCGGCTACCGTTCGAGAAGCCTCCAATGGCGAGCAGTGGGGCGTGATGGTGCCCTCGACCGGCTACCCCTATTGGATGTTCCAAGCATTCGCCTACCAAAACGGCCACCGGCTGATGAGCGAAGACGGCACCGAGGTGTATTTTGACGACCCCGCCGCCGTTGAAGCATTGGAGTACTGGGTGTCATTGGCCAGCGAGCATAACGCCATGCCTGACGGCACCATCGAATGGGGCACGCTTCGCCAGAACTTTATCGAGCAGTCTACGGCGATGATGTGGCACACCACGGGTAACCTCACAGCGGTACGTAGCGAAGCTGATTTTGACTTTGGCGTCGCGATGCTGCCCATGAATACCCAGCGCGGCAGCCCTACCGGTGGTGGCAACTTCTACATTTTTGAAGACGCTAGCAAAGAAGAACAGCGCGCCGCGATGACGTTTGTTCGTTGGATGACGGCCCCTGAGCGCGCCGCTGCGTGGTCGATTGAAACCGGTTATATGGGCGTCAGCCCCGCCGCTTACGAGACCGATGCGCTGCAACGCTATGTTGAAGAGTTCCCACCTGCGGCGGTCGCTCGCGATCAGTTGGAACATGGCACGGCCGAGCTTTCCAGCTACCAAGGTGGTCGTATTCGCCGCGCGCTGGATAACGCTGTGCAGGCCGCGTTAACGGGTCAAATGACACCGCAAGAAGCGCTCAGCCAAGCGCAACAAGAAGCCGACGGCGTGCTACGTCGCTACGCTCGCTGATCTTTATATACCACCGAATTTGCCGGGGGAAACACCCCGGCTTTTTCTAACGCGCGGTACTTATCTATGACCTTGACCGCTCACCGCAAAATGCAGCTTTATGGCGCGCTACTGCTGTTGCCTGCCGCAATACTGCTGACTGCCTTTGCCTACCTGCCCACGGTGACCACCGTCATCAACAGCCTATTCTTGCCTGGCTTTCGCGGCGCGCCCACTGAGTTTGTGGGCATTGAGAACTATCAGGTGCTGTTCAACGACCCAACGTTTTGGAAGGTAGCCCGCAACAACTTAGTTTACGCGGTGGGTACGATTCCCACATCGATCGCGCTGGCATTAGCAATGGCGCTATTCGTCAATGGAAAGCTGCGCGGGCGCGGCTTTGTGCGCATGGCATATTTTACGCCCACCATACTGCCGATGATTGCCGCGGCCAACATCTGGATGTTCTTCTACGCCCCGCAAATTGGCCTATTCAATAAGCTTTTAGGCGCGCTGGGTTTTTCTGGCGTTAACTGGTTAGGCGATCCCAGCGTGGCACTCGGGTCGGTGATTGTCATGTCGGTATGGAAAGAAGCCGGCTTTTTCATGATTTTCTACCTGGCGGCACTGCAGGGCATACCGCCAGAGCTAAAAGAGGCAGCAGACCTTGAAGGGACTAGGCGCTGGAGCTTTTTTTGGCGAGTTACTTTCCCGCTACTGATGCCCACAACATTATTTGTGCTGATTAACGCGCTGATTAACGCCGTTCGGGTGGTCGATCATCTGTTTATTTTGACCAAAGGCGGCCCCAATAACGCCACCAATCTGCTGCTGTATTACGTCTACGAAAATGCGTTTTCATTCTTTGACCGCACTACGGCTGCAACGATTACCGTCGTTATTTTGCTGGTACTTGGCGTGGTGGCGACGCTGAAGTTCACGATTCTTGACCGCAGGACGCACTACCAATGAACGCAACCTTATCGCATTCAAAAACGGTCACGCCCCGCGCTCGCTACGCCACCATTCCAGCACTGGAAACGATAGCCGCATGGCTGCTGGCGATTATTTGGGTATTTCCGCTGCTGTATGCCTTTTGGGCCGCGTTTCATCCCAGCGAATTTATGGTGCGCTTTGAGCTCTTCGCCCCGCTTACGCTGGACAACTTTGTTAATGCTTGGTCACAGGCGCCCTTTACTCGCTACTACTTAAATACCTTCGCGCTGGTGACGGGGGTCGTCATTGGCCAGTTTGTGGTCTGTACCCTAGCGGCGTTTGCCTTTGCGCGCTTTCCGATTCCCGGTAAGAACGTGCTGTTTATGCTAGTACTGATACAGCTGTTTGTATTTCCCGAAGTGCTGATCGTCGAGAACTATCGCATCGCCAGTGAACTGGGGCTGATCAATACCATCACGGGTATTGGCTTGCCCTACGTGGCCAGCGCTTTAGGTATTTTCCTGCTCCGCCAAACCTTTAAAACGATTCCTCGCGAGTTGGAGGACGCCGCCCGTATCGAAGGCTGCAATTGGCTGGAAATTTTGTGGAAGGTGTACGTTCCGCTAGCCAAACCCACCTACCTTGCTTACGGACTGGTATCGATCAGCCACCACTGGAACAACTTTATCTGGCCCCTGGTGGTCACCAATTCGGTGGAAAGCCGGCCACTAACGGTGGGCTTAGGGATTTTTTCCGCACCGGAAACCGGCGTTAACTGGGCCACCGTAAGTGCAGCCACGCTGCTAAGCATTGCGCCGCTATTGATCGCTTTTCTGCTCTTTCAGCGCCAGTTTGTGCAGTCGTTCCTACGCGCCGGGATTCGCTAGGCAAACGCGCCAGGAGCTTTCGTGCGACAATCCCCGCTCGGAAATAAGGAGAGCGAGGATGCACGGCGAACCCAACCCGGCGGCCCTCAAGGTGCTGCAGGACGTCTTTGGCTACGACAGCTTTCGCGGCCCGCAGCAGGCGATTATTGAGCATGTGATCGCGGGTGGCGATGCGCTGGTACTGATGCCCACCGGCGGTGGCAAATCGCTGTGCTATCAGATCCCTGCGCTGTTGCGCGAAGGCACCGCGATCGTGGTGTCTCCCTTGATTGCGCTAATGCAGGATCAGGTGGCGGCACTCGTTCAGAACGGCGTCCGGGCGGCCTACCTGAATTCCAGTTTGGACTATCACGAAGCGGTCGAAGTGGAAAATCGCCTCAGAGCGGGCGAGCTTGATCTTTTATACGTCGCGCCAGAGCGGCTCGCCATGCCACGCATGCAGTCGCTTTTGGAACAGACGCAAGTTGCGCTGTTTGCCATCGATGAGGCGCACTGCGTCTCCCAGTGGGGCCACGACTTTCGCCCGGAGTACCGACAGCTTTCCCAACTCCACCAGCGCTTTCCTAATGTGCCGCGCATTGCGCTGACCGCCACCGCCGATGTGCCCACGCGCGGCGATATCATCGAACATCTGCAGCTTGGGGAGGCGGCGCTTTACAACAGCGGCTTCGACCGGCCCAACATCCGTTATCACATCGCTGAAAATCAGGGCAACACCCGTGAACAGCTGCTGCGCTTTATCCGCGAGAACCATAGCGGCGAAGCCGGCATCGTCTACTGCCTCTCCCGGCGCAAGGTGGACGACACCGCTGCTTGGCTTGAACGTCAGGGGCTCACCGCACTGCCCTACCATGCGGGGCTTCCCCCCGAGCAGCGCCAGCACCACCAGACCCGTTTTCTGCGTGAAGACGGCGTAATTGTGGTGGCCACTATCGCCTTTGGCATGGGCATCGACAAACCCGACGTACGCTTTGTGGCGCACCTCAATCTGCCCAAAAGCATTGAAGCCTACTACCAGGAAACCGGCCGCGCCGGGCGCGATGGTCTGCCCGCCGATGCCTGGATGGCCTATGGGCTTCAAGATGTGATCACGCTGCGTCAGATGCAGCAGGACTCCAGCGCTCATGACCATCAAAAGCGCATCGAGCAGCAAAAGCTGGATGCCATGCTGGGGCTTTGCGAGATCATCAGCTGCCGTCGTCAGGCGCTGTTGCATTACTTTGGCGATTCGCTAGACGAGCCCTGCGGCAACTGCGACAACTGTCTGATCCCGCCCGAGACCTGGAACGCCACCGTGGCGGCGCAGAAGGCGCTGTCGTGTGTTTACCGCACCGAGCAGCGCTTCGGCGTCACCTATCTAGTGGACGTACTGCTGGGTAAGACCAACGAGCGCATCACCCGTTTTGGTCACGATAAGATCAGCACCTTTGGCATCGGCGGTGATCTTTCGGCCAATGAATGGAAGGCGCTGTTTCGCCAGTTGATTGCGAGCGGTTTTCTCAGCGTCGATATGGAAGGTCATGGCGGGATTCGCTTAACGGAAAACGCCAAGCCGGTGCTGCGCGGCGAGCAGCCGCTGACGCTGCGCAAGCCAAGCAAGGCCAAGACCGCCCGGCGCGGCAGTAAAGGTGCTTCGGCAACGCAGGGCCACGGTCCTTTGTGGGAAGCCCTGCGCCAGCACCGAAAGGCGCTTGCCGAGGCTCAGGGCGTGCCTGCCTACGTTATCTTCCACGACGCCACGCTTGCCGAAATGACCGAACAGAAACCGCAAAATTTGCAGGCACTCGGCGCTATTTCCGGCGTTGGCGCTCGCAAGCTTGAAGATTACGGTGAAGGCTTTCTGACGGTGATTCTAACTAACGGCGATGCCTAGCCGTTAAATGCTGAGACCATTACCGGCAGTGCTCACCGCGGGCGATAGCGGCAACATCAAACACGCCGGTATCCAGCACCCAGCCGGTCACCAGTGACGCCGGCGTCACATCAAAAGAAGGATTCCACACCGGCGCATTTTCTGGCGCCCAAACGACATCCCCAAAAGCACCGGAGGCGCCACGTATTTCGGCGGCGTCGCGCTGTTCAATCGGAATGTCAGCGCCGGTGGCGCAGGCCTTGTCTACCGTGGTGTAGGGCGCCACTACGTAGAACGGTACCTTATGGTAGTTGGCGACTACTGCCAGCATGTAAGTGCCCACTTTATTGGCAAAGTCGCCATTGGCACAGATACGGTCGGCGCCCACCATCACTTTATCCACTTTACCGGCGGCCATTAGGCTTGCGGCCATGCTGTCCGCAATCAGCTGATAGGGAATATCCAGGTCGGCCATTTCCCAGGCGGTTAATCGGCCACCCTGAAGCAGCGGACGGGTTTCATTCACGTACACATGCAGCGTTACCCCACGCTTTTTAGCCACCGCCAGCGCGCCAATGGCCGTACCGACACCCGCCGTCGCCAGCGCACCGGTATTGCAGTGAGTCAGCACTCGCTCGCCCTCTGCCAACAAATCCGCACCGCGCTCGGCCATACGCAAACACAGCTCGCGGTCTTCTTTAAACAGCGCGGCGGCGCGCTCAGAAAGCGCACCCGGCCCTTGGGCAAAGCAGGCCTCCATGGCGTCCAGGCAGTACATCAAATTAACCGCCGTGGGGCGCGTTGCGCGTAAGCGGTCACTTACCCACTGCCACTCGCTCTCCTGCCCGGGATGTTGCACGGCATACTGCGCCAGCACAAAGGCAGCACTCAGGCCTATTAACGGCGCGCCGCGAATCGCCAGACTTTTCACCGCCACCTGCCAATCCTCTGGACTTGCACAGCGTACCCACGTTTCGGCCTGCGGTAGGCGTGTTTGATCCAGATACTCAAGCGAGTCGGCATACACCCGCAAACTGCGTGATTGAAGATGAGGCATCAGGGGCTCCTTGAGTACTGATCGCAAGAACGGGTGAGGAAGAACGAGTGATAAAAAACGGGTGCGGCACATGGCTTATCAGCCGCGAAGCTTATCATATAGAATGAAGGCCTTTAGAAGCGAAGCGGCGCTGATTCTACGATGAGCATACAAGACGAACTGTTAGCAGCGATTTCCTGGGCGGCCCAGCGTGGCTGGGCGCCGGCTACCGGCGGCAACTTTTCTTCACGTACCGACAAAGGCTATCTAGTGACGGCCTCCGGCGTTGATAAAACCTGCGTGACGGCCAGCGACCTGCTGCTTTGCAACCTGGACGGTGGCGTGCTTGAAGGTGATGGTAAGCCAAGCGCCGAAAGCGACCTTCACGCTGCGCTCTACCGCTTGGACTCAACGATTAGCTGCGTGCTGCACACCCATACGGTTGCCAGCACCGTCCTGTCGCGTCGCTTTCCAGAGGGTATTGAGCTAAGCGGCTTTGAAATGCAAAAGGCCCTACAGGGCAACTCTACCCATGCAGCCACTATTCGCTTACCGGTTGTGCCCAATTCTCAGGATATGAACGAGCTGGCCGATCATGTGCGTGCTGGCTGGCCGATGCCCTGGGGCTTTCTAGTCGTGGGCCACGGTATTTATGCGGTGGGCAGCACCATTGCCGAGTGTCGTCGCCATCTGGAAGCCATTGAGTTTTTACTTGCCTGTACCCTTGAAGAGAGTCGGTGGTCTAAATGAACAAACACCCAGGTCTTGATAGCGTAGATATGAATACCCCAAACATTCGCGCCGTGATCACCGATATCGAAGGCACCACCACGGATATCAGCTTCGTGCATAAAGTGTTGTTTCCTTACGCCCATGAGCAGTTGCCCGAATTCGTTCACAGCCATTCAGCCCAGCCTGATGTGGCCGAGCAGATAGCCGCCGTGCGCGCTGAGCTCAAGGCACCGGATGCCTCGCTGGATAAAGTGATCGAAACGCTGCTCTACTGGATTGAGACCGATCAAAAAGTCACCCCGCTCAAAGCACTACAGGGCATGATATGGGCCGATGGCTATCAGCGCGGTGCATTCAAAGGGCATCTTTATAGCGATGTTGCCCCGCACCTTCGTCAGTGGGCAGAAGCAGGCAAGCAACTTTATGTCTACTCGTCAGGCTCGATTCAGGCGCAAAAGCTGCTGTTTGGTTACAGCACAGAGGGCGATTTAACACCGCTATTCAGCGGTTATTTCGACACCCATATTGGCCACAAGCGAGAAGCCCTGGCGTATCAGCATATTGTCAGCAAGCTACAACTCCCCGCCGATGAAATCCTGTTTCTATCCGATGTGGTAGAAGAGCTGGACGCCGCCAAGCAGGCGGGCATGCAAACATTACAGCTAGTGCGGGAAGGCACTCAGGCGGGTACGCAGCACGCTTGCGTCACAAGCTTCGACGAAATTACTCTGTAGCTTTTAGGCCCGTCACTTTTAAAGGAGCGCTTTTGATGTCGCAACTCAAAGTATTTGCCGATCAGAATCCTAACGATGCGTTAGTGGATACCTGCGACGGCGAGCAAATCAAGGCCGAGCTAAATCGTGTGAACGTGCTGTTTGAGCGCTGGGCAACGCCAGGCGAAATCGCAAACGATGCTACCCAGGACGACATACTGGCGCTTTACCAGGATGACATTGAGCGGCTAAAAGCCCAGGGCGGCTACCAGACGGTTGATGTGCTGCATATGGTACCGACGCATCCCGAAAAAGAGGCCATGCGCCAAAAATTCCTAAATGAGCACCGCCATCACGAAGACGAAGTGCGCTTTTTCGTCAAAGGTCAGGGGCTGTTCTGCCTGCATATTGAAGACAAGGTGTATCAGGTGCTGTGCACCCGCAACGACCTAATCAGCGTGCCTGCCAACACCCCCCACTGGTTCGATATGGGCCCTGCCCCTGAATTCACCGCGCTACGCTTTTTCGATAACGTAGAAGGCTGGGTGCCCCACTGGACCGAAAGCGATATCGCTGGCAAATTTGATCGGATTGATCAGCTTTAAGTGGTGAGTCGTTAATAGTGATTAATGAGTAGTAAGTTGCAAATCGAGGAAGGCAGCTTTAGCGCGCGAACGGCTCATAGCTGCCATCTCATAACACGTTGTTACAGCACTTCTCGTTGGCTGTAAGCCTTAGCTAATTCCATTAGCGCAGAAAGGTCGCCGTAAGCCTCCGGCTCCATAATTAAGGCATGGCCCATCAACACGTTGCGTGCTTCAAGCTTGGCGCGAAGAGCGGGGTCTTCAATCTCTTCGAAATCAGCGTTGTGGGCAAGTGAAAGTACCCGGCGGTGCATTTCGATACCGCAGTAAGCCAGCGCGTCCAGTCGAATTTCATCCAGCAGCGCATCGCAGGCGTCGTCTGCACTGTTGCCCTGTTCCTCAAACAGCGCTCTGGGAAACAGAATGCCGGTGCGCTCGGTTTGCCATAGGTGGCGGAACTCGGCATCAAAGCTTGTGAAGCACGCTTCAATCACTTCGAGAATCCATGCCTGGTAAGCGGCCAGCTCGTCATCCTGGCGGTGTGCAGGCTGGCTAAAGTAGGCCATTAGGAAGTTAGCCACCGCCATCCCCAGATCAAACGCCATCGGCCCGTACTGGGAGAACTCAGGGTCGATCACGCGCACGTCGGTATCAGTCGCCATGATCGAGCCCGAGTGCAAATCACCGTGGAGCATGGTCTCGGTGTTGGCGGTGAATTTCATCAACAGCCGCTGCACCTTGGCTTTTAGGCGCGCGTTGCGGCGCAGCTCATCCACCACCGGTGAAAGCTCCGGCGTGTGGTGATTCATTTCAGCGGCGTAATAGGGGTCGGTAAACACCAGCGATTCGGTAATAGCGGGAATCGCCACGTTGCCAGAAAACAGCCCCACATCCTGCTTTTTCTCAGGGCTGCTGAGCGAAAGCTCTGAGCCACGAAACGCCGTGCGCGCGCAGAATTGGCCGATAGTTTCGCCAAGCTGGGCTACTCGCTCGCCAGCCATTAGCTTGCGGCGCAGAATCGTGTGCGGGTGGAGGTACTCCATTACAAACAGCGCCTGAGGCTTATCGAAGTAGTAAACCTCTGGGGCAATACCGGGTGCGCGCTTGGCCTGACGCACCAGCGCGTAATATTCAAAGTGAGCGCGATACGTCGGTAGCGGCCAGCTCTCACCGACCATGCGCACATAGGGCAGTGCCTGCTTGACCACGACACTGCCGAGGCTTCCGGAGACAATAAACACTAGATTGAGATTGCCGTCGCCTACCTCACGAATATCCCAAGCGGCGGATTCGCCGCCGACTCGACTGGCTATCGCGTCAATACTGCCGAGTCTTGTTGAAAGCGTTTCGACGCTAAGGGCGCGGTAATCTTGATCAATCTCCACTGCTCGATCCTCACGAAACTTTTGCGTATATTCCCGCCCGAAGGCGACACTCAAACACGTTAGTTTTGAAAGGGTAACGCTTAAAGGCGGATAAGGGCACTGTTGCCGTCGCTATTAATTAGTGATTCCAATCTTGCCCGCGGCTCAAGGGCAGCGTTGCTCTGACAAGATTTCGGTCCGGATAGTCAATCAACCAAGCTAGCTATTCAGATTCAGTGGCATTAACGCAACTGACTGTCTTTACTGCCGCGGCGGTTATAACCACTAACATTCGACTGTTTTTTGTCTAGCTCGCTCTGACATGCTACACAGAGCCGAACGCCAGGCATCGCCTTACGGCGAGCCTCGGGAATGGGGTCCCCACACTCTTCACAAACCTCAAGACTTTCGCCCTGGGGCAGTTGGCTACGCGCACGCTGTACCGCATCGTCAAGCGTACTCTCCATTTGCTCCTGTTCGGCACCATCCTTCGCCCAACCACCTGCCATGATTGCGATCCTCGCGTCAGTAATAGGCTTTAAGCATAGCAGTCACGAGGGCCGTACACCGCTACCCCAAAAACATTATGCCCTGAGCCGCCAGCGGGCTTCTTAACTTATCGGGCAACGGCACATCGGTCACTACCGCGTCGTAATCACCTAGTTGACCTGCTGTACAGCGAAGAGGGAGATCAAACTTGGTTTTATCTAACACCAGCACACGGTAACTGGAGTGGGCTAACAGCGCTTCACGGGCCATGGCTTCATCATCGTTATAATCATAAAGCTGACCATGGCTATCCATTCCGCCCACCGACACAATGCCTACATCGGCACGGTAGCGTTGAAAAAAGCGCCAGGCATCGCCGCCAATGACGTCCTGATCGCGACGGCGCACGCGACCACCGGCCACGACTAATTCGCACTTCAACTGACATAGTTTAATCAGCGCATGCAGATTATTAGTCATGATATGCAAGCCTTGCTTGTCGTTAAGCGCATCCGCCAGTTGCTCAACCGTCGTACCGGTGCCTAGAAACAGTGCCTGATGATCTTGCACCAGGTTTGCCGCGCGAGCTGCAATTTGTCTTTTACCCGCCACATTAACAATCTGGCGCTGGTCATAGCCGATATTCTCCTGCTTGGGAAACGGCAGTACTTCGCCCTGGCGACGCAGCACTAAGCCTTTATCGGCTAAGTAGCGAATATCACCCCGCAAGGTCTGCACCGAAACGTTAAAGAGATGTGCCAATGCGTCCAACGATTGGCGGCCCTCTAAGTGAATACGCTGCAACAACAGCTGGCGGCGTTCGAACTGATGCATGTAGACCTCACGACGAAACGAAAGCAAATAGAGCAGAGAACGAAAGATAAAAAGTTTCAAACGAAAGCGTACTGTCACTTTGTTGTAAGCAGATGACAGTAGCTTAGGTGGGGTTCACTCACTTGAGGTTTTCCCATGTTGAAGCGTCCTTTGTTATCTATCCCGGTTTCTGCCCTTGTTACTGCCGTCGCGGTAGCCAGTCTTGCTGTTTCTTTTCAGGCCGTTGCTAACGATAAGCTCGTGCTCTACACCAGCCAGCCCAACAGCGATGCCCAACAAACGGTGGATGCCTTTCAAGCGGCCTATCCAGACATTGAGGTGGAGTGGGTACGCGATGGCACCACGCGGCTAATGACGCGGCTGCGTTCGGAGCTTTCAGCGGGAGTGAGCAATCCAGATGTACTGCTGATTGCCGACAGCATGACCATGGAGTCGCTCAAACAAGAAGGCCTTTTGCAGCCTTACTTAAGCGATGAGCGTCAGGCACATGACGCCGAGCTATACGACCCCGAGGGCTACTACTACGGCACCAAGCTGATCACCACTGGGATTGTGTATAACACCGGCGCTGAGCACCAGCCGCAAAGCTGGCAAGACCTGTTGGGCCCCGACTATGAGGGGCTCGTCACCATGCCCAGCCCGCTTTACTCGGGCGCAGCGTTAATCCATATGGCGGCCATCAGCGCCAATCCGGCACTTGGAGCTGACTACTACGACGCGCTGCACGCCAATCGTACCGAAGCCCAGGGCGGCAATGGTGGCGTATTTAACGCCGTGGCCGCAGGCACTAAGCCCTACGGTATCGTGGTCGACTTCTTACCCATTCGTGAAGCGGCTAAAGGCTCGCCGGTCGCGTTTGTGTTCCCTGAAGAGGGTGTCAGCGCGGTGACTGAGCCAGTGGCGATTATGCAGGACGCCAAGAATGTGGATGCCGCACAGAAGTTTGTGGATTTCGTGCTCTCCGAACAGGGCCAAGCACTGGTGAGTCAGCAGGGATATCTGCCTGCGCGCAACGATGTAACGCCCCCCGAAGGCTTCCCTGCCCGCGACAGCATTACGCTGATGCCAGTGGATATTGAGCAGGCTCTGGAACAAGAAGCTGCGTTGAAACAGCGCTTTAGCGATTTATTCGGCGGGTAATTATGACATCTGCCCTGACCTATAGCAGCCAGCATCGCTGGCTGCTTTCCAGCCTGTTAATCGGCATTGTGCTGCTTAGCCTAGTGCCCAGCGTGCGCCTGCTGATGGAGGCCTTGAGCGACCTTGCTCAAGGCCGGCAGTCTCCACTGTGGCAAGTACTCAACAGCGCCAGCACCTGGCGTGCACTCTGGCACAGCCTGTATACCTCAGGGCTTGGCATGCTGATTGCGCTGGTGCTGGGCAGCCTGTTTGCGTTTGCCATCACGCTCACCAACGTGCGTGGTAAATCGTGGCTGGTGTTCTGCTTCATGCTGCCCATGATGATCCCACCCCAGGTCACTGCGCTTAGCTGGTTACAGCTTTTTGGCCCAGCCAGCCCGCTATTAAAGAGTCTGGGCATGGCACCGCCGCTAGGCAGCCCTCAACCGCTCTACTCAGCGGAAGGCATTGCCTTACTGCTAGGTATTCAAAGCGCCCCGCTGGTGTTTCTGGCTCTGCGCACTAGTCTACTTTCACTGCCCCGCGAGCTTATCGAAGCCGCGCGCATTAGCGGCGCCAAGCAAACCCAAGTGTGGGGCCATATTATCCTGCCCGTTACCCGCAGCGGCTTAGTGGCCGGGGGCTCAATGGCGTTTATTTCGAGCCTGGGCAACTTCGGCATTCCCGCCATGCTGGGCATTCCTGCCGGGTATTTTGTGCTGCCCACGTTGATCTATCAGCGCATGGCCAGTTTCGGCACCGGCGTGCTGGCTGAAATGGCCGCCCTGTCACTGCTGATTGGCTTACTCGCGCTGACGGGCGTGGCACTCCAGCAGCGCCTGATGAGCCGCAGCCGCTTCGGATTAGGTGGCCATAGCGGCCGCTCGCATGATTTTACGCTTGGCCGCTGGCGCACGCTGGTAACGGCAACGCTGGTCGGCATCTTAGTGGTTATTTTAGTCGCACCGCTACTCGCCCTTATCGCCAGCTCTCTGGTACCGGCCATGGGCGTGCCGCTTAACGCTGAAACGCTCACGTTGAACGCTTATGCCGACGTGATTGGTCGTCAGGGTGCAACGTGGCGGGCAGTCAACAATAGCCTATGGCTGGCGGGCAGTGCCGCCGTGGTGTTGATGCTGCTTAGCCTGCCGCTGGCGTATCGATTACAGCGCTTGCCCGAACGCTTGCGTGGCGTAGTGCTCAGCGCGATTGAAATTCCCTACGCCCTTCCCGGCGTGGTGCTGGCGATTGCCTGCATTCTGCTGTTTGTACGCCCACTGCCGATTATTAATGTGGCGCTCTACGGCACGCTGGGGCTTATTTTCATCGCCTATCTGGCGCGCTTTTTGGTGGTTTGCGTCAAGCCCGTGGCCGCCAGCTTAGCGCAGCTTGACCCGTCGCTTGAAGAAGCCGCCCAGCTAGCCGGCGCAGGCCCTTGGCGGCGGCTAGGCGGCATCGTGCTACCGCTGGTGGCACCCGCCGTGTTTGCCGGTGGGCTGCTGGTGTTCTTATTAGCGGTCAACGAACTCACCGTGTCCGCGCTGCTTTGGAGCGCCGGTAACGAAACCCTCGGCGTGCTGATTTTCAATCTTGATGAAGGTGGCGAAAGCGTTCTGGCCTCCGCCGTTTCAGTGCTGGTGGTGATCATGGTTGCTTCATTAATGCTGGCACTTAGTTTACTGGCGCCACGACTACCCAAAGGAGTGATCCCATGGCAGAGCTAATACTGACAAAGCTAATATGGACAAAGCTAATATGACCGGGCTAACCATTGAGCGTGTCACCAAACGTTTCGGTGAACATACCGCCATCGATGAACTATCCCTCGCGGTTGCCCCTGGTGAGTTTGTGGCGCTGCTCGGCCCCAGCGGCTGCGGCAAAACCACCATGCTGCGAATGCTGGCAGGCTTTGAGGCGGTTAACGACGGCACTATTCGACTAGGCAACCGCACGTTGGCAAGTACCGAGATTCATGTACCGCCCGAACAGCGCAATATGGCCATGGTGTTCCAGTCCTATGCGCTATGGCCGCACATGAGCGTGGCTGACAACGTGGGCTATCCGGTCAAACTACGCGGCCTGCGCGGGGCGGCGTATCAGCAAAAGGTGCAACAAGCCCTGGCCTTGGTGGAACTTGAAGCCTACGCCGAGCGAACGCCCCAGGCTCTCAGCGGCGGCCAGCGCCAACGAGTGGCCCTGGCACGCTGCCTGGTCAGCGACCCGTCCGTCGTACTGCTGGATGAGCCATTGGCCAATCTTGACCGCCACCTGCGCGCCACCATGGAGCACAGCTTCCGTGACTTTCATCAGCGCACTGGCGCTACCCTGGTCTACGTCACGCATGACCAGAGCGAGGCGATGGCACTGGCCGATAAAATCGCCGTGATGAAAGCAGGGAAGCTAGTTCAGTGGGGTGCTCCGGAGATGCTCTATCGTGAGCCGCGCACAGCGTGGGTCGCGGGATTTATAGGCCAAGGCAGCCAGCTAAACGTCGCCGCTGGCCGCCCTGGGCAGAAGCTGGAGAGCGCAAGCCTAATGCACGGCCTGAATGCCATGGCGTCCGAGCGCACTCAAACGGTACTGGTACGCCCCGAGCATATTCGGATCAGCCTCTCTGCTGCGATGGCAGACCAACTGCCCGCTCAGGTTGAAAGCGTCATTTTTCGTGGCGAGCGCTATGAGCTCAGCCTGCGTCTGCCCAGCGGCGAAACGCTGCTCGCCTATCACCACAGCGCACCTGAACTGGGTAGTCAAGTCGCTGCCACCCTTCTTCAAGGCTGGTGTCTGGAGCCCGACCAATGACCGTCAACATCGACATTCTAAGCGGCTTAGGCGACAAAGGCCCTGCCGCTATCGTGGTCGAGGCGAACGGCAAACGCCTGCTGCTGGATGCAGGTGGCGCGCTCCATCCCGGTGACACCATCACGTGGGCCAACCGTCTTGATGTAGACGCAGTGCTGATTAGTCACGATCATATCGATCATATTGGCGGTGTGGCCCACCTGCCTGACGATGTGCCGCTGTACTGCACGCCGCTGGTCGCTCAGGCGCTGCCACCTAGCCGCGCCTGGCGACCATTGCCCGAGCGCGGCTCGCTAAACGTCGCAGGCATTGACGTCACCACGGGGCAAGCCGGCCACTCGCTAGGGGGCGTATGGCTGCACTTAGCGATGGGCAACGGCGTATTTTACAGCGGCGATGCTTGCTTTGAGTCGCGGGTGTTCCCGTTCGATACGCCGCCCAAAGCCGCCACTGCACTACTTGACGGCTCTTACGGCAGCTACGATGCCCCGCAAGCAGTGTGCTATCAGCAGCTGCGCCAGCAGCTTCATCGTCCGCTCGCGCTCCCCGTTCCCACCTCCGGTCGCGCATTGGAGCTGGCGCTATGGCTTAGCCAGCTAGCCCTGCAACAGGGAATAAGTTTGGCGATTGATCCAGCAATACGACGTGCCTTGGCAAGCCTGCTTGCTCAGCCTGTCACGCTAAGACGCCCGGGCATCGATGCCGCCATTGCCCGCGTTTTGACAGGTAAGAATGACCCAAATGCCACGCTTCAACTGATTAGCGACCGCGATGACACGCCAGATCAGTGGCCCCATCATCATCTACTGCATACCGGCTATTTAACGCCCGAACGCTGCGCCCAGCTCGCCGCAGGCAAGATAAGCGCGCAGCGCTGGAATGTGCACCTGCGTGCCTCGCACCTGGTGGCACTCACCGATCAGTTAGGCGCTACCCAGACCGTTCCGCTATTTACTCAGCTTACTGATCATGAATTGAACACGTGGAGCAGGCTGCTGGGTAAGCGCCTCTGTACGACTCGCCGACTTAAAGCCGATGCGCGCTCAGCCACTTTTTCGCCACTAAGGAGTTTTGCATGTCCGCAGTAATTGTTGATGTTGACGGTACCCTTGCCGAGTTTCATCCGCACCAGGTCAGCGACTGGGTGCTGGGTAGCCAAAAACAGTGGGAACCCTTCTTCGCCCATATGGCCGAGGCGCCGGTCATTGAGCCGGTTGTCAGGCTGGTGAAAATGCTTAAGGCACAAGGTCAGCAGATTGTGATTTGCAGCGGCCGGCCGGATAGCCACAGAGCGCATACCCAGCGCTGGCTAGAGCGCCACACCATCCCTTTCGATGCCATGTACCTACGCCCTGAGGGCGATGATCATGTGGATGATGAAGAGGTAAAAGCTGCACTTCTCAATCAAATGCGCCGCGACGGCTTCGCCCCCTGGCTGGTGCTGGATGACCGCGATGCCGTGGTCACCCAGTGGCGCGCACTCGGGCTTACCTGCCTACAGTGCGCGCCGGGGGATTTCTAAGCGTGTGCCAAACTGGCGCGATGCTGCCACAACAGTACCGCCAAGGGCACCAGCGCAGCGGGGATCAACAGTAGGTTAAGCGTCGCCCATCCCAAGCTGCTGACCAAAGGTCCTGCGAGCAACGCAGTGATGGCGGCGGTGCCAAACACTAAAAACTCGTTGGCGGCCTGTGTCCGCGCCTTGTCTACCGGGCGGTAGCTTTCAGTGAGCAGCCCGGTAGCGGGTAGGAACGTAAAGTTCCAGCCCAAACCCAGCAGAATCAGCGCCACGTTGAAACCGGCTAAACCGATCCCCCACTGGGCAACCAACGCACTGGCCACCAGCAGCAGGCAGCCTGCCACAATGACCTGCTTGGCGCCGAAGCGGGCGGCCAAATGGCCGGTGAAGAACGAGGGTAAAAACATCGCCACCACGTGCCACTGAATGGTCATTGAAACGTGGTTAAAGTGGTGTCCAGCCCCTGCCATGGCAAGCGGTGTGGCCGTCATGGCCAGGTTCATCACACCGTAACCGACCATCGCCGCGCTCACCGCCACAATGAAGCCGGGCTGGCGGAGTATCTTACCCAGCGGCAGCGGGGTGCCTTCACCATGGGTGCGCGAGGCAGGCGGTAATCTTATTAGCATTAATACCACTAACGCCAATGCGTAGAGCGCGGCCAAGCCCACAAAACTCGCCAAAAAGGGTACGTCGCCAAGCTCACGACTCACCCTTGCTAGCCACGGCCCAGCAAAAGCAGCCAGCACGCCACCGCCCATCACCAAACCAATCGCTCGATCACGTAGCTTGGCGGGTGCCGCCTCCACCGCTGCAAAGCGATACAGCTGGCCAAAGCCAATACCGATACCAATCAACCATGTTGCCAGCAAGAACAACCCAAAACGCTGGCTCATCAACGCTTGCACGGCGACCAGCGCGCCCACCAACCCAACGATGTTACCCAGTATAAAGCCGCGCTTGCGGCCCAGCCTGGCCATGATGAGCGAGGCAGGAATGGTGGCGCACATTAGCCCCAGCCACTGGGTGGCAACCGGTGCGGTGGACCAGGAGGAACTGGGCGCTAACGACGCTCCAATCAGCGGCGAAACAGCAATCAGCAATACATTGCCGGTGACCAACAGCGCTTGGCAGAGCGATAACAAAGCGACCGTTAAAGGCATGAGGCACTCTCCACTGAGGAATCAGCGTAGGAAGAAGCAAAGCGTTGGCGATAGCTATGAGTGTCAGCGCAAAGCCCAATGTCGGCAAGGGCCATTACCCCACCGATAGGGATAAATCTAACCGGTATGCTCTAGCGGCCCCTCCATACGCCGCACGCTAGAAACGAAATCGCTAAAGCGCTCGCCTTGAATCAACACGTGGTCGCTCAATGCTTGCTGCGCCGCCACAGGGTCACCCTTCTCAATCGCTTCTACGATAGTTTTATGCTCGCTCAGCGAGCTATGCACCCGCTGGCGCACCTGGAGCTGCAGGCGCCGGTAGGGCTTGAGGCGTTGCTTTAACTGACGCGCTTCGCTAGCCAAAAAAGTATTGTGGCTGGCGGCGTAAATGCAGTCGTGAAAGCCTTCATTCTCATAATAATACTCGTCGCTATCACCGGCTAAGGCAGCCGCTTCGCACCGTCGATGCGCTTCACGTAGTGCCGTCAGCTCCTGATCGGTGATCCGGCGGGCAGCGAGGCGGCCGCACATTCCTTCAAGCTCGGCCATGACTTCAAACATTTCGATCAACTGGTCGATTCCGACTTTTGCCACAAAGGTGCCTTTCTTGGGTGACACCGTTACCAACCCGCTGGCAACCAGCTGCTGAAAAGCCTCACGCACCGGCGTGCGCGAGACCTGAAACGCCTGCCCCAAGGCCTCAGGGTCGAGCCGCTCTCCAGGGACACGGCGGCCATTAATGATGTCATCTTCGAGAGAATCTCTCAGTCGCTGTGCGTTTGAACGCTTAATGCCCGTCATGTTTTACCTCCTGAATCGTGGCTTATTTCACGCATTTAAAAAGACCATATAGTTGACATTAGCACAGTTAACCGCTATTGAAATATATATCAGCTTGCCTGATGAACACACAAAAGCTAATCCAAAAACATAACAACAAGTGTTGGAGATGCCACATGAAACGCTATTTGATCCCTACCGCGGCTGCACTAGGTCTTGCTATTGCGGCTTCTCATGCCTCTGCGGATACCGTACTACGCGCCTCGCACCAATTCCCCGGTGGCCAGGGGGATGTGCGCGATGAAATGGTTCAGCTCATGGCCCGCGAAGTGGCCGCCGCGGACGTCGGTCTGACCATCGAAGTTTACCCTGGCCAATCACTGTTCAAAGCACGCGAGCAGTGGGGAGCACTGGCGAGAGGCCGATTGGATATCACGTCGCTACCGCTTGATTACGCCAGCGGCCGCCACCCTGAGTTTTCTGCCACGCTGATGCCGGGCTTAGTGCGCAATCAGGCACATGCCCAGCGCCTGAATGACTCCGAATATATGCGGCTCATCAAAGATGTCATTTTAGAAGGTGGCGGGCGCGTACTTGCCGACGCCTGGTTGTCTGGCGGTTTTGCCTCCAGCGAGCAGTGCATAACGTCACCTGATAGCGTGAGCGGGCAGAATATTCGTGCGGCGGGTCCTGCGTTTGAAGAGATGCTGAAAGAGGCAGGCGCATCCATAGCCTCAATGCCCTCCTCTGAGATTTATACCGCCATGCAAACTGGCGTGCTGGAAGCAGCCAACACGTCCTCCATGTCATTTATCTCCTTTCGACTTTACGAGCAGGTTGAATGTTTGACCCAGCCAGGCGACTTCGCACTGTGGTTTATGTACGAGCCGATTTTGATCTCGGAGCAAGTGTGGCAGGGGCTTAACGAGGAGCAGCAAACGGCGCTGATGGAAGCTGGCAAATCGGCACAGGATTTCTTCGCCGACGCCGCGGCGGCGATTGATCAAGAAATGGTCGACCTCTACGAAGAAAATGGCGTTGAAGTCGTCAGCATGAGCGAAGAAGACTACAACGCTTGGCTTGATATCGCCCGCGAGACCTCCTACAAAAACTTTGCTGAGAACGTACCTAATGGCCAGGCCATTATCGATGCGGCTCTTGCCGTTGAGTAAGCAACGGGTTAACACCTAATAGCTCGGCCACTCCGCTAGGCGTGGCCGCCTTATGATGCTTGCTCAGCCGGATGAACAAATATGGCAACCACCACTCACGAACCCTCCTCACGCGGGGGCATTCTTGGCGGCTACATTCGCGCCATGGACGTGCTTTCTCGCTATTCTGCCTACTTAGCCAGCGCGATGTTTATTGCTGGCGTGCTGGTTATCTGCCAGATGGTCTTTGTGCGCTACGCATTGGGAATGAGCACCAGTTGGCAGACCGAGTTCACCATTTTTTCGGTCACCGGGGCGATGCTCATGGGTAGCCCCTACGTCTTAATGACCGGCGGCCACGTCGCAATCACGATTGTGCCCGATGCGCTGGGTGGCATTGCCCAAAAAGGCATGCGCTTAGTGGCATCGCTATTTGGTCTCGGCTTTTGTGCCGCCTTAGCGTATGCCAGCTGGGTTTACGTACTTGAGGCCCTCCACGGCGACTGGACCACGGGCTCGGTATGGAACCCACCGCTATGGCCGGCACTGTTGCCGATGGCCGTCGGCGCGACCCTGCTATCACTTCAGTATGTGGCTGAAATTTTACGTGGGGAGAGCTGAGCATGGATCCCATTACGTTAGGCATTATTGTCGCCATCGCGTTGATTGCACTAATGGCCATCGGCACCCCTATTGCGTTTGCACTGGGCGGCGTATCCCTGCTGGCGCTGCTTTATGATCGCGGTCTTTCCGAGCTTACTTACTTCGGGGAGACCTTTTTTGATCGCATTGCGGAATTTGGCTTTGTCGCCATTCCCATGTTCATTTTGATGGGCGCTGCGGTGGCATCCTCGCCCACGGGGCGTGATCTGTATCGCTCGCTGGATCTGTGGATGGGTAAGCTACCCGGCGGCTTGGCCGTTTCCAACATCGGCGCCTGTTCGATTTTTGCCGCACTTTCAGGCTCGTCACCGGCGACCTGTGCGGCGATAGGTAAAATGGGCATTCCTGAAATGCGCAAACGCGGCTACCCCGACGGCGTTGCGGCGGGCTGTATTGCCGCCGGCGGCACCTTGGGGATTTTGATTCCGCCGTCGGTCACCATGATCATCTACGGGATTTCCACCGAAACCTCGATCGGGCGGCTGTTTATTGCCGGCGTGGTGCCGGGCTTTATGCTCGCAGGCCTGTTTATGACCTGGACCATGATCGCCTGCAAAAGAGCCGGGGGTTATAGCAACCCAATGGCGGAATCCGCCGAGCGGCTAAAACAGACCGTCAAGCAGAATGTCGATACCAACATGAAGGCATTGGTACGTGTACTGCCGTTTCTCGGCGTGGTAGCGGGCATTCTATTTGCTCTTTACGGCGGGGTGGCAACACCCTCGGAGGCAGCGGGCGTCGGTGCATTCCTCTGCTTGGCGCTGGCTATTCTTATCTACCGCATGTGGCAGCTGGGTCCGATTAAATTGATCATGCGCGACTCGCTGCGCGAAAGCGTGATGATCATGCTGATTATTGCCACCGCCGAAGTGTTTGCCTACGCGCTGTCTTCAATGTTTATCACCCAAACCGTGGCGGCCGCGATTGCAGATTTAGAAGTAAACCGCTGGGTACTCATGGGGGTGATTAATCTTTTCTTGCTGGTAGCCGGCTTCTTCCTACCGCCCGTCGCCGTGATCGTGATGACTGCGCCGATTTTATTGCCTATCATTTTGGCGGCCAACTTCGACCCCTACTGGTTTGCCGTCATTTTGACCATCAACCTGGAGATCGGCCTGATCACGCCACCGGTGGGCCTTAACCTATTCATTATTAAAGGCATCGCGCCGGATATCTCGTTGCGCAACATTCTGATGGGCAGCTTGCCCTACGCGCTATGCATGGTGCTGGGTATGTTGCTGCTTTGTCTTTTCCCAGGCATCGCCCTGTGGCTACCTAATTTGATCATGGGTTGAGGAGCAAATAATGAACATGATGTTTCTTCAGGAGCTGTTCAACAACATCACCCAGCGTGATGCTCTGTTGCGACGCCGCCAGCCTGAGACGCTAACGCCCGACCACCGCCAGCTAGTCAAAGCCTGCCAAGCGCTGCTTGAAAGCGATGGGGAAGCCTCCAGCATCGCCTTGGCAAGTCGCGCCTTAGCGATCTATCAACGCCTTTCAGATGCTGAAAAAAGCAGCTTCTTTGCTCGCCTATCAGCTGACTTCGCGGCCGAGCCAGATCCTATCGACGCTGCCTATGCAAGCTACCATGAGGCCCGTGACAATGACTCACTGCAACGGCTTTTCGAGGCCTGTGAGCCACGTCGTCAGGAGCTCTTCCGGCGTTTGAATCTGGCCAGCGACGGTACTTTTGAGCTGGTTAAAATGCGCGAAGACTTACTAAGATTATTACGCGAACAGCCTGAACTGGCTGCGATTGACGATGATTTTGACCATCTATTCGGCTCTTGGTTTAACCGCGGTTTTTTGATGCTCAAGCGTATTGATTGGAACACGCCGGCCTCAATTCTAGAGAAGATTATTCGCTACGAAGCAGTCCATGAAATTCAAGACTGGAACGATTTGCGTCGACGCCTAGACGCTCGCGACCGGCGCTGCTTTGCCTTCTTCCATCCGGCGATTGGCGACGAGCCACTTATCTTTGTCGAAGTCGCGCTGCATAAGGGTCTGCCGAGCCGTATTCAGCCCATCTTATCTGGAGAGGTGTCTGGCGAGATGTCCGGCGAGAGACCTGGCAATAAAAAAGGACTCAATGATCCGGATGACGCCGATACCGCGGCGTTCTTTGGCATCAGCAACTGCCAAACGGGGCTACGCGGAATATCTTTTGGCAACTTTTTAATCAAGCAGGTGGTTCAGGAACTGTCTCAGGAACTGCCGCAGCTTAAATACTTTGTGACGCTTTCGCCGGTGCCCGGCTTCGCTCAATGGCTGCAAGCCCAGCGTGATGATGAACAGCTGCCCCAGCCGCTGCGACAGACACTCAAAGCGCTTGAAACACCGGCGTGGCATCAAGATAAAGCCCATGAAGAGCAGCTTAAAGCCGCGATTCGCCCGCTGGCCGCGCGCTACTTGGTGGATGAGAAAAACAGCCATGGCCTGCCGCTAAATCCGGTCGCGCGTTTTCACCTGGGCAACGGTGCTGAGCTGCACCGCATCAACTGGTTAGGCGACACGTCCGTCAAGGGGTTTCAACAGGGCGCCGGCTTAATGGTCAACTATCTATATGTGCTGGACGATATCGAGCACAACCACGAAAACTATACCGCCAAGGCCACCGTTGCCTGCTCAAATGAGGTGCGCGACCTCGCTCGTCGCGCGCGCAAACTGGCTAAGGGAGAAACAACCAAATGAGCCATAACCTATTTACAACGTTTGCCGCCAAGATGCGCGAGCGTGCTGATGCCGCGTTTATTACCACGCGCGAAGGTCGCCACTACAGTTATACCGATGCGCTGAACATGAGCGCGCAGCTTGCCGGAGCACTAACCGAGCTTGGCGTAAAACAAGGCGATCGTGTCGCCGTCCAGGTCGATAAAAGCCCCGAAGCAATCCTGCTTTATTTAGCCTGTCTACGCATCGGCGGCGTTTATCTGCCCTTAAATACCGGCTACACCGGCGATGAGATTCGCTACTTCTTAAATGACGCCGAGCCTGCGCTTTTCGTTTGCCGGCCCAAGGCAGCAGATGAGGCGCGCGCATTGGCCGCAGACACCGGCTGCCCAGCGGTAGCCACCCTGGGCAGTATCGCAGACGGCACCTTGATGGACGACGCCCGCCAGTCAGCACCACGAGAAGATATTGTAACGCTCGGCGAGCGCGATCTGGCCGCTATTTTGTATACTTCGGGAACCACGGGGCGCTCAAAAGGCGCCATGCTCACGCATAAGAACCTTGCCTCTAATGCACAAACCCTCTTAAAAGCATGGCGCTTTAGCGCAGATGACCGGTTAATTCACGCCCTCCCCATCTTTCACACCCATGGTCTATTCGTTGCCTGCAACGTCACTCTGATGGCGGGTGCTAGCATGCTGTTCCTGCCTAAGTTTGATGCCGATATCATCTTTGATGAGCTGCCCCGTGGCAGCGTGATGATGGGCGTTCCCACCTTCTATACTCGGTTAGTACAGGATGAGCGCCTAACCCCAGAAGCTACCGCCAACATGCGGTTATTCGTCTCCGGCTCAGCCCCGCTGACCGCTGAAACGCATGAAGCCTTTGAGGCTAAAACGGGCCATGCGATTCTTGAGCGCTATGGCATGACCGAAACCAATATGAATCTTTCCAATCCTTATGAAGGCGCACGCCGCGCGGGCACCGTCGGCATGCCGCTCCCCGGCGTGGAAATGCGCATTACCAACCGTGAGACCGGCAATGAGGTGGCGCATGGCGAAATAGGCATGCTGCAGATTCGCGGCCCGAACGTGTTTATCGGCTACTGGCGGATGCCTGAAAAAACCCGTGAAGAGCTGCTCGATGATGGCTTTTTCATTACCGGGGATCTCGCCATGGTCGACGATCAGAGCTATGTGCATATCGTCGGCCGTGACAAAGACTTAGTGATTTCCGGTGGCTACAACGTCTACCCCAAAGAAGTCGAGCAAGTGATCGATGAGCTTGCGCAGGTCGCTGAGTCAGCGGTGATTGGCTTACCCCACCCTGACTTTGGTGAGGGCGTAACGGCGGTAGTCGTGCGCCAACAAGGCGCTGATGCTGAAGAAAACACGCTTGAAGAAGCGGCAGTGATCCAACATTTAGACGGGCGACTGGCCAAGTACAAGCAGCCCAAGCGGGTGTTTTTTGTCGATGAGCTGCCGCGTAATACTATGGGCAAAGTACAGAAAAATGAGCTGCGTAAGCAGTTCAATGACACCTATCGCTCGTCTTAACTGCCCGCTCTACAAGCATACTCATCCGAGCCTTTGGCCCCGCCGCGTGCGGGGCTTTTAGTAGGCCTCTTCTGGGAAAAGGAACCATTTGCTTCACTAAGTGTTAAGGTGAAACCACTTAACGAACGATGGAGCAAATCGCCTTGACTCAGCCTACCGTCACTAATGGTATAACCGCCGCCGAACTGTATCGTATAGTAAGCCAGCCATCGTCCAGCAGCGACGACGCTGCAACGATCGAGTGGCCCCAGGCGACAATCAGCCTGGATGAAACGAATCAAACGCTGATTTGGGAACTTAACGATTACGGCAACTTGCCGATGACGCTTTCGCGCAGCGAAAATGAGTGGATCGCGATGGCGCCCATTGTGGCGGTGGAAAGCGTGACCAAAACCGCTGAACTGAACGACGTGCTGCTGCGTCAGGGTATTTCACTACCGTTAGCCTCTGTCGGCATTGTAGAAATCGACGGACAAGATGTTTATGTGGCCTACGGACAGCTGTTTGGCGACTCCAAGCTTGAATCCATTTGCGCTGAGCTGCACGCCACGGCCGCTGCCGCTATGGATGTCGCTGAACTGATTCAAACGCACTTCGTCTGATACCGATTAATGTACCGTCGCCTCTATGGTCACTATTGATAGGGTTAATATTGATAGCGATTAGTCGTTGTAGGGCGGCGGTGAGATAACGATATTTTTTAAAAGAGACTCTCTATGTTAAGCAAAATCATGACGGCCCTGCGCGGTAAAGCGAATGAAACCGGTCAAACCGTGGTGGATTCACAGGCACTGCGCATTTTAGACCAGGAAATTCGCGACTCGGAAAACCACCTTAGCCAATCGAAAACCGAGCTCACCCGCTTAATGGGCCAGCGCCAGTTAAACAGCAACAAAGCGGACACCTTGGAAAGCAAAGTTGCTGAGCTGGAAAAAAGCGCTGAGGCGGCACTCGATAAAGGTGAAGAAGAGCTGGCGGTGGAAGTAGCCGAGCGCATGGTCGCGCTACAGGATGATCTCGAAGCAGAGCGCGCGATCGTCAGCGAATACGATGCCAGCATCGAAAAACTGCGCGGCGCGATTCGCGGCACCGACAATCAGCTTCGCCAGCTTAAACAACAGGTTAGCGTTGTAAAAGCCACTGAGTCGGCGCAAAAAGCCCAGTCGGCCGTCGCGGCTCGTCATTCCGGCCAAAACAGCGCCATGAGCAGCGCGATGGAATCTCTTGAGCGCATCAAAGAGCGTCAGCAGCTTAACTCAGCGCAAATGAGCGCGGCGGATGAAATGGCGGCAGAAGAGAGCGGAAGCTCGCTTGAAGCGCGTCTAAAAGCGGCTGGTATTGGCGGCACACAGCGTAAAGCCGATGATGTACTAGCGCGCCTGAAAGCGAAGAAAAGCACCGCACAAGAGTAAAAGCTCATCGCTTGTATGACCAAGCTGCTGAGCAGCCGTATTCACTAACGAGGTAGGCCATGTTTGACACCCTCAAGGCACTTTTTCGCGCCAACACGCAAAAAGCCCACGAACCGAGCACAGGCCGCTCGGTAGCCGCAGGGTTGCCCACCGGCATCAGCCAGGAAGACCTCGAAGGACTGCGGCTGGATGGGCGCGTCAACATTAAGCTGATTGGCCTACGCGCCCACCAGGACGCTCTGTTTCGCTGGGATGATGACGCCTATCATCATATCGCCGCTGTCGGGCACGTTGACCTGGGGCAAGGGGCACACTTAGTGCGCTTTTACTTAGACAACGACACGTGGCTGCAGGCCAACATTGAGCATGGTCAGGTACTTGAATATAAGCTATTCGACTTTTATCGTGTTGCCCATCTGTCGGATGCCGAGTTTGACGATGTCGTAAACGGTGAAACCAAGCAGCCCGACGGCATCGGCGCGCAGACTATCGCCCTTGCTTCGACAGATGATGAGCCTCGCACCTGCAGCTATGAGCGTGCCTGGGGAAACGGCGAAAGCCTGTGGTCACCGCCGGTGATCTTTGAAGAACAGGTAATGACCACGGAAAGCATCGTCGCACGCACGGTCATACACCATGCCATGCTGTACGAGCGCACAATACAAGATACTGAGCGCATGGAGTATTTACTGCTAAGCGCTGAAAACGATGGTGAAGGTGGCTATATGCTGGTGCAAAACGTCGGTGTCGATGTAGCCTCCGTCGACATTGATGCGGTGTAACCCGCTCGATAATTTTACAATCTAAACAAGCCTCTCGAAGGAAATAAGTACCATGGTAAATTACCTCTACGGCCTGCCGTCATTTTTGGCATACCTAGTGACCGCGATCGTTCTGTTAGCCGCTTTTATGTACTGCTACAGCCGTATTACGCCGCACAACGAGTGGGCGCTGATTCGGGCAGGCAATGCCGCTGCGGCCTCTGCTTACGGCGGCTCCATTCTAGGTTTTACCATTCCGCTGTATGGCGCAATGGCGCACTCGATCAACTTTATCGATTTTGTGCTTTGGGGCGTCGTGGCCTTTATCGTCCAGTTGGCAACCTTCTTCGCGGTTAAGCTATTTTTGCGTAAGCAGGGTGAAAGTCTTTCTCAGCACATCACCGAAGGTCATCAGGCTTACGGTATTTTAATGGCAAGCGTAGCCGTGGCCGTTGGCTTGCTCAACGCCGCTTCGATGACTTGGTAATGATGGCATAGCAAAGGAGAAAGCCGGTATGTCTACACAAGATCGCACCCCGCATTTGCCACGTCGTAAGCGTAGTGGTCGCCTTACCTTAGCGATGATGGGTGCCAGCGCATTTGGTCTCACCGCCTGTGGTCAGCCGCCTCAAGAAGAACAAATCACTGAAGTCGACTTCGATGAGCCGAAAAGCTTTCAGAGCGTCGATGAGTGCGTTGCAGAGAATGTTTATACGCGCAGTGCCTGCGAAGATTCCTACAAGGCTTCCTTAGAAGCGGTGCCGCGTTATAACACGCTTGAAGAATGTGAAGCGGAAAACGGCGAAGGCGCTTGCGCCGCACCCACTGAAGAACAGTCCCAAGCCGCCACTGGCAGCACGGGTGGCAGCTGGTTTATGCCCGCCATGATGGGTTATATGGTCGGCAGCATGATGTCCAATACTAGCCGTGGTCGTTCCTTTGAGCGGGTTTACCAAGAGCCGGTATACCGCAACCGCCAGAACCAGGGCAACTGGAACACCGCCTCTAACCAAGCCACGCAGCGCGTATCTCAGCGCAACGAGTCAATGCGTAGCTCTGTGGCCCAGAATCGCCAGGCCGCGTCTCAGCGCAGAGGCTTTGGCTCGCGCTCTTCGGCGCGGGGTGGCTGGGGCTCCTAGCCATCAGCGGATACGACTATGCTACGAATCGATATCCCTGAACGCAAAGAATGGAAAGCCCTGGCACAAGAGCTGGGGTTTCATTTTCATACGATTGACGGGGAGCCCTACTGGAAAGAAGACGCCTACTATCAGTTCACCATGGAACAGGTGGAAAGAGATATTGAAGCGCCTACCGAAGCGGTGCATGAGATGTGCATGGAGCTGGTCGATAAAGTCTGCCACTCCAATGCACTCATGCAGCGTTTGGCTCTACCCGAGCACATGTGGGACAGCATCCATAACTCATGGACATCAGGCCAGCCGCATCTTTATGGGCGGATGGACTTTGCCTACTCCGGCGACGGCCCGGCCAAGCTACTGGAACTCAATTACGACACGCCCACCTCGCTTTACGAAGCCGGTTTTTTTCAGTGGGTGTGGCTTGAACAGGCGATTGCTCAAGGCATTCTGCCGCGCCACGCCGACCAGTACAATTCGATTCAAGAACGGCTGATCAATGCCATGGCACACCTTGGCGATCGCCTGGACGCACGCACGCTGTATTTTTCCTGCATCAAAGATAACGCCGAAGAGCGTGCCACCGTGCACTATTTACAGGATGTGGCCGTACAAGCGGGCCTGAACGCACCGTTTATCTTCACCGAAGATATCGGGCTACAGCCCGGTGCCGAGCACTTTGTTGATTTAGATGACCAGCCTATCCACGCGCTGTTCAAACTCTACCCGTGGGAAGAAATGGCCGATGATGCCTTTGGCGAGGCTATTCCGCAGTTAAACACGCACTGGTTTGAGCCTCCCTGGAAAGCCATCCTGTCTAACAAAGGTATTTTGCCGCTCTTGTGGGAGCATTTTGAAGGCCACCCCAACCTGCTTCCGGCGTTCTTCGAGAATGCCAGCAGTCCACCGCTGCCAGCGGGCTGGGTGCGCAAGCCGTTCTTCTCACGGGAAGGCAGTAATGTAGAACTGATTACCCCAGCTGGCCAGCACGAAGCCGTGGGCGGCCCGTATACTGACAGCCCTTGGATTCGCCAGGCGTACCATCCGATGCCTCGCTTTGGTGACAACCACGCCTTAATTGGCAGTTGGGTCGTCGGTGACCGCGCCTGCGGCATGGGGATACGCGAAGACGTAGGGCGCATCACCAAAGACTCCTCCTGCTTCGTGCCCCACGCGATTGTGTAATATGGCTGGCGTTAGCCCGCCAGCCACAAGCAGCTAATCATATCGCCTTCAGCTATCTCGCTGTTGGGCGGTATCACCGCAAACGCATCGGCATTGATGCACGACGAGAGCACGCCTGAGTTCTGATCATCAAAGGCCGTGGCGGTTACTCCACGGGGCGTAAACTGCAGCGTGACACGCATGTAGTGCTCGCGCGGCCCGGTCGAGGTGGCAAAGTTAGCGCTGGCGGTAATGGTGGGCAGCTGGCTTAGCGCCGGGCAGCCCAGCATTGTGCCTAGCAACGGGCGTAGAAACAGCCAAGCTCCCACAAATCCCGATACCGGATTGCCCGGCAGACCAACAAAGCGTGCCTGGCTGCCATCACGGCGAGGCAAGCGGCCAAGCGCTAAGGGTTTGCCTGGGCGGATCGCCAGCTTCCACATATCGAGCTGGCCAATTGCCTCCAGCGCTGCCTTAACGTGGTCTTCTTCACCAACACTCACGCCGCCGGTGGTGACCACAAGATCTGCCTCAGCGGCTTCTTTTAACAGCGCCACGGTACGGGCATAGTCATCCGGTACGCTGACCGTGCTCACCACCTCAGCACCAAAGTTCTCTAACAGGCGCTTCAGCATGGGCCGGTTAGAGTTATAGAGCTGCCCCGGTTTCAGCGGCGTGCCGGGGTCGATGATTTCATCACCGGTCGACAGCAAGGCTACCCGAGGGCGGCGACGCACGCTGACCTGAGTAACGCCCTGCCCGGCCAAATGGCCTAGCGCGGCGGCTTCCAGACGCTCACCGGCATTAAGCAGCACGCTGCCTTGACGCACGTCACGACCTCGGCGGCGAACGTTGTCACCGCTGGGAACATCGGCAGGTATCAAGGCGCGCTCGCCATCAACGTCAACACGCTCCTGCATGACAACGCAGTCAGCCCCTGGAGGAATTTCCCCACCGGTAAATATACGCGCGCAGCTGCCCGGCGCCAGCGCTTGGGCTGGCGTTCCTGCGGCAATACGCTGGCTAACGGGTAGCCACTTTCCGGCATCGACGGCGCGCAGCGCATAGCCATCCATCGCGCTGTTATCGAACGGCGGCACGTTTAACTGCGCGGTCACTGCATCGGCCAGTACTCGTCCGGCGGCGGCTTCCAGCAAGACACTTTCGATCGCAACGGGGCACACGTCGGCTAGCAGAGCGACAAGCGCGGCGTCTATCGGCTGCAAATCAGCCATGTTGACCTCGGCCTGGAATGACCAGGTTAGCGAAATTGCAGGGCTTATGGCGACTATCCAACTGTTCAGCCAGAATGCCGTCCCAGCCGGTGCGGCAGGCGCCGGTTGAACCGGGTAAGCAAAACACTACCGTCGCGTTTGCCAGACCGCCTAAGCAGCGGCTTTGGATAGTGGAGCTGCCAATTTCATCACCGCTGAGCTGGCGAAAGCGCTCGCCAAAGCCCTCAATGCGCTTGTCCAATAATACTGAGATGGCTTCCGGGGTTGAATCACGGCCGGTAAAGCCGGTGCCGCCGGTAGTGATCACCACCTGCACGTCGCCACTGGCTATCCACTCCGCGACCACTGCGCGAATACGGTAGACATCGTCTGGCACAATGCGCTTTTCCGCCAGGATATGCCCTGCGCTGGTTAGGCGCTCAACGAGCGATTGGCCGCTACGATCCGTGTCTTCCGTTCGGGTATCCGAGACGGTGAGTACCGCTATGCTCAAAGGCACCATGGATTCCATTCGCCTACTCCTGGCTATTTTTCTTGGCTTGACGCGCATCAAGTGCGGCCAGCTGTTCCGGGGTCGCCTTTGCCTGGTGGTGCTCTTTCCACTCACTGTAAGGCATGCCGTAGACGTACTCGCGCGCGGCCTCCAACTCCAGCGTCTCGTCGCGCTCATCGGCGGCGCTCACCATCCATTTGGAGAGACAGTTACGGCAGAAGTCCGCCAGAATCATCAGGTCAATGTTCTGCACGTCCTTGTTGTCGTCCAAATGGCGCAGCAGGCGGCGAAAGGCGGCTGCTTCAAGTTCGGTACGGGTGGCCTGATCAAATTCGTTAAACGCTGACATTGCCGTTCCTCTCGTTAAAAGTGGCGTAAGGTGCAGCATAACAAAAGACACCGCCAAATGGCGGTGTCTCAGATACTGCGCATGGTGCTCAGCTGGTTCGCGTTGCCGAGGGTTCGCCGCTGCCGCTAGACGATTTACGCGCCGCGATCTCTTCCTCCGAAACCGTCTGATCCTTGACCTCTTCGTACCACAGGCTGTGGTGCTCTTTGGCCCAGGTTTCATCCACGTAACCCGTGGTCATACCTTCTAACGCGCCTTCCGTACCCAGCGTACCGATATAGATATGCCCCAAGGAAACGGCGGTCAGCCCCAGCGCACCCACTGCATGGATAATGTTCGCCCACTGCATGGTGTCGCGCCCCTGATTGAAGTTGGGGAAATCGAGCACAAAGCCACTGGCAATCACCAGCACTCCAACGCTGGCTAGCAGCCAGTACCAGGCTTTCTCGCCGCCGTTAGCAAAGCCTGCTTCTACATGCTGTTTACCAATCATGCCGCCGCCCTTTTTGAACCATACCCAGTCGTGCTTTTTAGGAATGTTCTCTTTAATCAGGCTAACCAGCATGACCACCAGCAATATGCCAAAAATAGGCCCTAAATAGTTATGCAGCACTTTCGAGGCTGCGATCATCCATGCCCAGAAGGCATCGCCAAACAGCGTGCGGAAAACAAACTTACCGAGCAGCAAGTTCAAACCGGTCAGCGCCAGGGTGATAAACAGCGTGGCGACCGTCCAGTGCAGCGCGCGCATCACCAGCGACCAGCGCAGCAGTTTGCGCCCGGTGCGCGGAGCCTCCAGGTGCTTGCGCCCAACAATCAGGTAGAACAGCGTAATCAACGCGGCCGTACCGCCTATCGCAATCATCCCAAACGGTGAGACCCAGCGATTGCGAATCTGCCGCCAGGTTTCACCACTTGCATTGATCAGGCTGTAGTTGCTGTCGTAACGCGAATCGCGGTAATTGGGACCAGTTTCCCCGCTACGCACCTGACGCCACTGATCGGCGGTAATGCCCGGAGCGGCGGTGGTCATTTCACGATCAGGATCCGCCTGCGCTACCGCTACCTGCGTAAAACCAAGGCTAAGTAACAGCGCAAGTGCCACCAGCATAAAGCGCCACATGCCCAGGGCGATGAGCCTTTTATCTGAGCGCGACACCCTGCTGGGCGCCTGTGCAGTCAACTGGTTCATGACACGCCTCCTTACCCTTTATGGGCAGCATCATAGGCTAGGTTGTCGGCACTGGCCTGGGGGTTGTTAGACCAGGCACCGTCTTTGTGACCGCGCTGAACCACTCGCTGGCGAAAGATATCAGCAACGTCTTGCGCATCACCGGCCAGCAGCGCTTTGGTAGAACACATTTCCGCACACAGCGGCAGCTTACCTTCCGCAATGCGGTTAGAGCCGTACTTCTCGTACTCTTCTTCTTTGCTATCGGCAGGGCCGCCGGCGCAGAAGGTACATTTGTCCATCTTGCCGCGCTCGCCAAAGGCATCCTGCTGAGGAAACTGCGGCGCACCAAACGGGCAGGCGTACAGGCAATAGCCGCAGCCAATGCACAGATCTTTGTCGTGCAGCACGATGCCGTCATCGGTTTTGTAGAAACAGTCGGTGGGGCAAACGGCCATGCAGGGTGCGTCGTCACAGTGCATGCAGGCGACAGAGATCGACATTTCGTTCGCTTCGCCGTCATTGAGCGTGACCACACGGCGGCGCTGAATGCCCCACTCAACATCGTTAGCATTCTTACAGGCGGTGACGCAGCCGTTGCATTCAATGCAGCGCTCGGCGTCACACATAAATTTCATTTGAGCCATGTTGTTCTCCTAATGCCGGGGGCTTGTTTTCTAGACTCAGGCGCGCTCAATGCGGCAAATGGTGCACTTGGTCTCTTGCATCAGTGTCACCGGGTCGTAGCCGTAGGTCGTTGCGGTATTAGCCGCCTCACCAATGATGTATGGATCAGACCCATCCGGATAACGATCGCGCAGGCTTTCACCTTGGAACATGCCGCCAAAGTGGAACGGAATAAACGCAACGTTACGATCAACGCGAGGCGTAACCAGCGCTTTGACTTTTATGCGCCCCCCTTCCGCCCCTTCGACCCAAACATCATCGCCATCTTTGACGTTAAGATCATTGGCATTCGCCGGGTTGATCTCGACGAACATCTCCTGCTGCAGCTCGGCAAGCCACGACATGGAACGCGTTTCATCACCACCGCCCTCGTATTCCACCAGCCGCCCGGAGGTGAGAATAATGGGATACTCGCTGGCGTTGTTGCGATCCTGGATCGTTTTGTACAGGGTCGGCAAACGCATGATCGAGTCGAAGTCATCCCAAGTGGGAAAGCGGTCAACCAAATCACGCCGCGTGGTGTACAGCGGTTCGCGATGCTTTGGCACCTGGTCAGGGAAGGTCCAGACCACGGCGCGCGCCTTGGCATTGCCGTACGGCGCGCAGCCATGCTCAATGACCACACGCTGGATACCACCGGAAAAGTCGGTCTTCCAGTTTTTGCCTTCCGCTGCCTGCTTCTCTTCGGCGGTCAGATCATCCCACCAGCCCAAATCTTTAAGCAGCTGGTCGTTGAACTCAGGATAGCCATCGTCGATATCGCCACCCACTGGCGCCGAGCCTTCGGCCAGAAGATTCACGCCGTCACGCTCAATACCAAAGCGCGCCCGGAAACCCATGCCGCCTTCCATCACAGGGATACTGGTGTCGTAAAGGTTGGGTGAACCGGGATGACCGAATTCGGGCGTTCCCCAGCACGGCCATGGAAGACCATAGTAGTCCCCATCGGCAGGGCCGCCCTGGGCGCGCAGATTCTCAAAACTGAAGGTATGCCAGTTTTTTTGATGCTCTTTAAGGCGCTCAGGACTTTGGCCGGTGTAGCCTACCGTCCACATACCGCGGTTAATTTCACGCAGGATATCGTCGATCAGCGGCTCGTCACCGTTCATCTGATAGTTTTTTACCAGCTCATTGCCAAACCCTAACTTACGGGCAAATAAGTACATGATTTCGTGATCGGGTTTGGATTCAAACAGCGGTTCAATCACGCGGTCACGCCACTGAATAGAGCGGTTCGTGGCGGTAACGCTGCCGGTCGTTTCAAACTGACTGGCGGCAGGCAGCAGATAAACGCCGTCGCTGCGATCATGCATCACCGATGCGACGGTGGGGTACGGGTCAACGATGACCATCATTTCTAGCTTGCGCATCGCCTGCTGCATTTCAATGCCACGTGTTTGAGAGTTAACCGCGTGCCCCCAATAGAACATGGCTTTCAATGCAGTACGTTGAGAGATGTTTTCATCATCTTCAAGCACACCGTCAACCCAGCGCGAGACGGTAATGCCGCTGGTGTACATTGGCTGGCCATCGGCATATTCGGCGTCATCAAAGCGGCCTTTAATCCACTCGTAGTCAACGTCCCATACCTGCGCCCAGTGCTGCCACGCGCCTTCCGCTAGGCCGTAGTAGCCCGGCAGCGAATCAGAGCCTAAGCCCAAATCGGTCGCGCCCTGCACGTTATCGTGGCCGCGCAGGATATTGGCACCACCGCCGGATTTACCGATATTGCCTAGCGCCAGCTCTAAAATGCAGTAAGCGCGAGTATTGTTGTTGCCCGTGGTGTGCTGCGTGCCGCCCATGCACCACACGACGCAGCCAGGGCGGTTGTCAGACAGCCGCTTGGCCACGTCAAACATGTCGGCTTCGGAAACGCCCGTCACGTCTTCAACCACATTGGGAGGGAAGTTGGCGACTTCGGCGCGCACTTCATCCATGCCGTAAACGCGCTGGTTGATGTACTCGTTATCTTCCCAGCCGTTGTCGAAGATATGCCACAGCAGGCCCCAAATATAAGCCACGTCTGAGCCCGGACGCAGGCGCACGTACTTGCTAGCTTTAGCCGCTGTGCGAGTAAAACGCGGGTCTGCCACGATGATGTCGCAGTTGTTACGCTCTTTCGCGATCAGGATATGCTGCATCGCTACCGGATGAGCTTCGCTGGGATTCGAGCCTATAAACAGCATCGACTTGCTGTTGTGCATGTCGTTGAGCGAATTGGTCATCGCTCCGTAACCCCAGGTATTGGCCACGCCCGCAACGGTAGTGGAGTGGCAAATGCGTGCCTGGTGATCGGTGTTGTTGGTGCCCCACAGCGAAGCAAGCTTACGCATCAGGTAGGCTTGCTCATTACTAAACTTGGCCGACCCCAGCCAGTAAACGCTGTCAGGGCCATGCGCTTCGCGTAGTTCAAGCAGCTTGTCGCCAATTTCGTCAATGGCGTCATCCCAGCTCATGCGCTCCCACTCGCCCGCCACTAGCTTCATGGGGTACTTGAGGCGCCGCGTAGAGTGGCCGTGTTGGCGCAGTGAGGCGCCTTTTGCACAGTGCGCCCCGCGGTTGATCGGATGATCGAATGCCGGTTCCTGCTTGGTCCAAATGCCTTCCTGCACTTCCGCATAGACGCCACAGCCCACCGAACAGTGCGAGCAAATGGTGCGCTTTGTTTCTACGGGTGAATCCAGCACGGGCGTTTTACCGGCGGACTCGGCACGCCGCATCATCGGCGCGCCCATAAAGCCCACCGCGGCAACGCCACCCGTGGCAGCACCGCTGCGTTTAAGGAACTGACGACGTGAAATACCCAGCCCGGGAGCCTTGGGGGCGTCTGTTTTGCGAGTTAAGCGCATGGCAAATCTCCTGGCATTCTGCCGTCAATCACGCAACGAGGCGTAATACGCCCGAACGTGGTCGGTCTCACGGTAGTTAGCCGTTTGTTTTTCTTCTTTCGCCGGGGCGCTATCAGCCTGAGCTAAGGTGACATGACCGGCGGCGGCCGCGGCACCAGCGGCAGCGGCTCCTAACCCAACCGTTTTCATAAACCGGCGGCGCTCAGAATTGTGGGGGGTGTGCATGGATTTCTCCTCTCGCCTATGTTTTATACTGGGTCTTTTTATACGCGACTATCGCCGACGATCTATCCACGTTTGCGTTCAATAATGCGCACCGGAGCGTGGTCAGCATCAATGCTTAAGCTCACCCTCTCGCTTTCCACATAAGCACTGCCTAACGCTCCCAGCGCTGCATAAAAAGCGGTGTCTACCTGCCCTAGATCGTCGAAACAACTGGCTGCCCAAGGGGCAATATGCTGACTAAAAAAATAGGCCTGTTCATGGCTTTCAGACGCAATCAGCATGGCCATTACTTCACATAGCGCCGCCAGATGGTCTTCAGGGTCTCGGGTGTGCTCACTGCGTTCAAAGCCCAGCACTCGGAGGTCTTGGCGCAGCGCCACTAGCGCGGCTTCCATCAACTCACCATTGCGATACCATGAGGCATACGGCACGACGTCGCCCTGAATGACGCCCACCAGATGACGAAAGTGAGCGCGCTGAAGCGGCTCTACGCCAGCGCCTGTCTCATCCATGGCGACTGCCGCATCTGCCAATGCTTGCCAGCGCTTTGCAAGTTGGCTGCCATCTTGTTCAATCGCCAGCTCAGCTAGCCATGCCAGCAGGTCTGCATCCGGGGCTTGACGCAATAAGGTGGCCAACAGCCGGTAGATATCGGCACGTAGGGCATCCGCTTCTTTCAGCGCGGGCAATCCATCCGTCATCGGCTTATACCTTCAGTTGCGCGTCAGGATCGCGAATCATGGTTTTCCAGACATCCTTCACCCGGCAGTCTTCGCACATTTCCAGGCGGCTCATCGCCTCACCGGCAAAGTAGGGATGATGGGCAAGCTTCTGTTTAATCGCGGCTACCGTGCTCACGGTGGCAAATGGTTTGCCGCAATTGATGCATTCAAAGGCCGCTTCTTCATGGCAGATATGCCGCGTTTCACGGGCGCCATCTGCCAAAAAGCCTGGCATCAGCGTAATCGCGTTTTCCGGGCACGCCTGCTCACAAAGACCGCACTGCACGCAGTCCGCTTCAAGAAAGCTAAGGGCGGGCGTATTGCCGCCAGATTTTAACGCGGGCGTAGGGCAGTTGCTGACACAGGCCTGGCACAGCGTACAGGCGTCGCGGTCGACCTGAATCGCGCCGTAGGCAGCGCCTACCGGCATCGTGGTGCGTGCCCCGTTAGGGCTACCCAGCTCGGCAAGGCGCGCTAACACGCGGTTCAAGCGTGTGCGCTTTTCAGGCTCAGGCAGCTGCAGCGGCGCCTCTGTTAAAGGAGGAAGCGTCGGCAGTGCATCACGCGCGGCCCCATCGGCGACGCCAATCAGCTGTACACGAGCGCGGTCGTGCCCCAAAGCATCTAGCATGGCGTGCGCTTGAGCGATCTGGTCGTTCAAAAAAGTACTTAGGCGTGCAGGCATACTAGGATGCAGCTGGATACGCACCTCGGCGGCACCCGCAGCCAGTGCGGTTAGCCACTGGTCGTGGCCCGCCGCTCCCAGCTCTTCCAGTGGGGCATCAATCACATGGCCTGCAGGCACCACGCCGGTTGCGCGCTCAGCGTCTTGCGAATCATGGGTAAGAAAACGTAGCACCGGCACCTGGCCACCCGCATCACGATAGGCCGCGAGCCAAGTAGATAGCGTATCCTGCTGGCGGCGTGTTTCTGGCATGCGAAACTCGATCGCCCCCGTCGGGCAGGCGCTGGTGCAGCTGCCCACGCCTTGGCAAAGGTAGGGGTCAATTTCAATATGGGATTCAATGCGCCCTTGAATGCTGGAGATAGCATCCGCCGGGCAGACATCCAAACAGCGGGTACAGCCAATATTGCCACTTGTGGAGTGGGCACATAGGTCGCTGTTGACCTGAAAATAGCGCGGCTTGTCGAATTCACCGACCAGCCCGGCAAAATTTTCGAGTGTTTCGCTGCGCTGCTCAACATCCTGCCAAGACATCACCACGTAGCCAGGTGGCGGCAATTCTGAACGCTGGGGATGAGCCATCGCTGTAAGATCAAGCACAAGGTCAAATCCGGCGCGCTCAATCAGCGCCCTGGCGAGATCCAGCGGAGCATCGCCGTCATCTAACCGAGCGCTAAACGCCCCCAAATAACCGCTTATGTGTAGCTGGCTTAGCTGCTCGTGGGTGAGCATTTGCGTCACTAACGGCTCGCTGGCGCCGACTAGCTCTGCCGCCTCGCTTTCAGCACCATTACCAACAGGCCAAGTAACAAGCAACGTAAGCGATGCAAGACCGCGCCCCTGAAGAGCGCGGGCAGCCGGGTATACGTCGGCGGCCGCGCCTATCAGCAGCGCATGGCCACGGCTGTGATAGGTCACATTAGCAGGTGTTAAATTAGCAGGCCACGAAATACGTCGACGTACCGTTTCCCGAGCCTCGGCATTACGCTGGTCGTCTATCGACGCCAGTTGGATTCTTTGATTCATGCATTCTCACGGTCAGTGAATAATTCTTATTATAATTTTGAGTAATATTATTTAACTATTATGGCATAACGTTTCGTTGACACTAAGTTGAGCCTAGGCGTAACGCGGTGTTTAGCCAACTTAATTGCGTTTAATGCAGTCTGCAAAAAGGAAGAAAATTAACTTTAACAAATTGATTCTATAGCCATTAATGAGAGTATTCAGACTTTCTTTGGGGAGTAAATATTAAATCAGACTGGTCGTCTAGGAGGGGCTTTTCTGCAGCGCTACCGTTGGCGCTGCCAGGTATAGCAGATTCGTTTTCAAACGCGATCAAGTGATCATTGGATTGCTCGCTGGCCACCTGCTCTTTTTGTGGCTCAGCAGAAGCATCTTCTAGCGGCTTATCCAGCGTCTCGTCTACTTTATGGGTCCAGCTGCGCAGTTTGCTGGCAAGCCCAGAGGCCATGGGCTTGAGCTGCTGGCGATAGTCAGCATCGTAGTCATCCAAACCATCGCGCACGTTGTAATTACCGGTGGCCCAAAGGCGCTTCAAAGCGCGCCGGCGCAGGGCTCCGCTGACGCCCGGCAACATGAATGCACTAAAGTCGCTGCCGACACCCAGGGTATCGGGGTCGGGCAACGTGTGATCGAGACTGCCGGGCGCGGGTTCGCGTTCTGGCTCTTGTGCGTCCAGTGCCGGTGCCGACCGTTGATCAACGGTGGCGTGCGGCTGCTCGGCGCCGCTATGAAGCGCGCCAGTTGGCTCCACGGTGATGTCATCTGCAGGCTCGCTGGCAGGCACAACGCCTGGCGAGGCACCGCCTTCCTTTTGGGCATTGCGCTTTAGGCGCGACCAGCGTTCCAGGCGGCTCATCGCGGCGGCTCATTGGCCGGCATCTCTTTTGCACGCCCTGCCCCCTTGCGTTTTTTCTTGCGTACCTCGACGGGCGCCTCGCCGTGGCGAGCAAGGTAGCTCTCAATCCATACCTGAATCGCCATTGGCATCAAGGCTTCCAGCACCTGTTGTTCACCATCCATCCAGCCTGCCGCCACATCTTGGCTAGCCGTGATTGCATCGGGTTGCGGTGCTTGCCCGGTAAAGCCCGCGCGGACAAATAGACGCGGCGCGCTAGAGGTGAGGTTAAAGCGATACGCCGCGCGCTCGGTCATCGAAAGCTGTAGTTGCAGCGCGATCGGCCCCCGATCGCCCAAAGCAAGTTCCGCAATGCGCCACTGCGTTAGGGTAAAGCGCTTTACCTGCTTGGCTTCGGCAACCAATGTGATACTGATGGAGCGTAAATTATCACTCATGGCATTAGCACCCTGAAACTGGAGTCGACAGAACTTGAATAGGCTGAGCTTGAATAGATGGAGCTTGAATGGGTAGACAAGTAAGCATCCCCAGCCCCATCATCGTCAACCCCGACGTTTTGCGAGAACTATTTTCAAGAACTATTTTTCAAGAACTACTTCTCAAGAACTATTTAGCGAGGTTCATGGATGCCTGCCCTTCAGTTAAGCCGAGCCCGCTTACCGGCTACTACTCAGATTAGCATCGTTGACGAATATGGCGATACGCGCCAGCAGGCGATTGCCGCTGAACGGGCGCTAACCGTGTATCTCAATAAGCGCGAAATTGTCACGCTGATGACCCTGGGTGACGACCCCGAAGCGCTGGTGGTCGGCTATTTACGCAATCAAGGCTTGCTGCGAGCTGCCGAGGACTTGACTGCCGTGCAGGTCGACTGGGAGGTAGAAGCCGCCGTGGTGGTTACCCGCCACCTACCTGAAGACCTGGAAGCACGCTTAAGTACTCGCACGGTCACCACCGGCTGCGGCCAGGGCACGGTGTTTGGTAAATTGTTGGATCAAACCGCGCTGATGGCGCTGCCCGATACGCAGCTGGCACAATCGACGCTTTATCAGCTGTTGCAAAATCTCAACGCCTATAATGAAACGTACCGGAGCGCTGGCGCCGTTCACGGCTGCGCACTTTGCGATCAAGCACAGGTGCTCGATTTTGTCGAAGACGTTGGGCGACACAACGCCGTAGATACCCTGGCGGGGCGCCAATGGCTTCAGCAGGCAGATAGTGCCAATGCAGATATTTTTTATACCACAGGGCGGCTGACGTCAGAGATGGTGCTAAAGGTGGCGCAAATGGGGATTAGCGTACTGGTGTCGCGTTCAGGCGTAACGCAAAAAGGCGTTGAGCTGGCCGAGCGCTTTGGCGTGATGCTTATCGCCCGCGCTAAAGGCCGCCATTTTCAGTCGATCAATACCCAGCATCGCCTGACGCTGGACGCGATTCCTGAGCGACCGTCCACAGTACATTCATCAAAACAGGCGCGCTCATCAAAGCAGGCACATTCATCAACACAGGCACGCTCATGATTCCTACCCAAGAACTAACCGGTATGATTCTAGCCGGCGGCGAAGGTCGTAGAATGGGCGGTCGCGATAAGGGACTTGAGCCTTTTGCGGGCTTACCTCTTGTCGCCCATGCGGTTAAACGCCTGGAGGGCCAAGTAGGCGAACTGCTGATTAATGCCAATCGCAATGCCGATGCTTACCGCTTCTTTGCTGACCGTGTGATCGCTGATCTGGTAATAGAGGGCGCCGACGAAGGCTTCAAAGGCCCGCTCATGGGGATTTATAGCGGGCTGCGCGCAGCCAAAACGCCTTGGCTGCTGATTGTTCCCTGTGACTCTCCCGCCCTGCCAGATGACTTAGTAGCACGTTTGGTCGCAGGGATTGGCGATCATGATATTGGCGTGGCCTTTGACGGCGAGCGGCTGCACCCCGTGATAGCGCTGCTGCGTACGTCACTCGCCGATGACTTAGCCGCCGTATTGGCCGAGGGTGAGCGCAAAATCGACCGCTGGTATGCGCGCCATCACTGGTGCAAGGTCGATATGTCCGACTGCCCCGAGGCCTTTGCTAACCTCAACACTGAAGAGGAAAAGCTGCACCTTGAAACTGTTCTGCTGTCGACTAAAGGCAAGGAGGCAACGTGACGCTCTCCTGCTTTGATCTCGGTGAGAAAATGCTTAGCGTTGACGAAGCCCGTCAAGCGCTCGCTACGTTGATTGAGCGCCCGCTAGACAGCGAACAGGTGCCTCTGGCACAGGCCCATGGCCGCCGCTTGGCCACCGAGGTGCTGGCGACGCTTAACGTGCCGCAAAATACCAATGCGGCGATGGATGGCGTGGCGCTGGCCTTGGCGAGAGAAGGTGTTGGGGCCAAGCAAACCCATTGGCCCGTGGCCGGAGAGGTATTAGCAGGCCAGTATCGCAGCGAAATGGTGCCTGCCGGCCACTGTGTACGCATTACCACCGGCGCCCCATTGCCGCCAGGCACCGACACAGTGGTGATGAGTGAACAGCTGCGCGAACCGTCAGACGAACAGCCTGAGCATGTGATTATTGAGTCGCCTGAGCGCCTCAAGCACGGCCAGCATGTACGCCAGGCCGGTGAAGACATGGCGATTGGCGATACGGCACTTGCGGCAGGTTCGCGACTCGATGCCGCCAAGCTGGGCTTATTAGCGTCGCTAGGCTATGCCACGGTTACCGTGTGCCAACGCCCGAAGGTGGCGATTTTCTCGACCGGCAACGAGGTCACGGCCCCCGGCGAGCCTATTGCTCCGGCCGGGGTTTATGACGCGAATCGTTTTACGCTGATCGGCATGCTTGCCGAGTACGGCGCTGACGTGATTGATCTCGGCATTTTGCCGGACGAACAGGACGCTATCCAAACAGCGCTGGAGCAAGCCGCCCAGCAAAGCGATTTGGTGATCACCAGCGGCGGCGTATCCGTGGGTCAGGCTGATTTTACCCGCACCGCGCTGCAGCAGTTGGGCCGCTTAGCGTTCTGGCGCGTAGCGCTTCGCCCAGGCCGGCCCATGGCCTGCGGCTGGTTAGGCGAACAGCACACGCCGTTCGTCGGCCTTCCCGGCAATCCAGTGGCGGTCATGGTAACCTTTCTACAGTTTGTGACGCCGCTGCTGGATCGACTTCAAGGGCTGCCGGTTTCACCGCCCCATCGCCTTTATGCGATTGCCGATGACGTCTTAAAAAGCCGCTTAAAGCGCACTGATTTTATTCGCGGTGTCTACCATACTGATGGAGAAGGACAGTTACACGTACGTAGCACCGGCGCCCAGGGTTCGGGTATTTTAACCTCGATGGTGGCTGCTAATTGCTTGATTGAACTTGCCGATGACCAAGACGGCGCACAACCAGGCGAGGTAGTCAGCATACAACCACTAACGGGATGGCTATGACCGAGCAACGAACGACTCAGCAACGCGCTGGCCACTCACATTTTGACCAACCACATGCTGACCAGCCACTGATTGATGATTTTGGCCGCCGTATTAGCTACGTGCGTATTTCGGTCACCGACCGCTGCGATTTCCGCTGTGTGTACTGCATGAGCGAAGAGATGACGTTTCTGCCTCGTGCTCAGGTACTGACGCTGGAAGAGATTGCCATGGTGGCCCGCGCCTTCACCGAGCTGGGGGTTGAAAAGATTCGCCTTACCGGTGGCGAACCGCTCGTGCGCAGCGGCATTGACCAACTGGTCGATGAGATCGGCGCCATGCCGGGCCTTACCGACTTCACCATGACCACGAACGGCGCCAGCCTGCGTAAGCACGCTCAACAGCTTTATGCCAGCGGCCTGCGGCGTCTCAATACTAGCTTGGACTCACTGGTTCCGGAACGCTTCAAGCAGCTGACTCGCACCGGCGATCTCGCCAAAGTGATTGACGGCATTCGCGCCGCTCAGGAAGCTGGGTTTAAGCGTATTAAGCTCAACGCGGTGATCTTAAAAGGCCGTAATGACGATGAAGTGATCGACTTGGTCACCTTTGCCCGCCAAGAAGGCCTGGACATTAGCTTTATCGAAGAAATGCCGCTGGGCGATGTCTCCGATCACTCACGGGCGGAGACGTTCTACTCCAGCGACGACGTGCAGGCGATGATTGAGTCCCGCTACCCGCTGATTGCCACGGCCGAAACCACACCGGGCCCATCGCGCTACTTTAAGATGCTCGACAGCGAAAGCCGCGTTGGATTTATCTCACCGCATAGCCACAACTTTTGTGATACCTGCAACCGCGTACGGGTCACCGTGGAAGGCCGTCTACTGCTCTGCTTAGGCAATGAACATTCAGTAGATCTTCGCGCCGTGCTGCGCCGCCATCCGGGCAATATGCAGATACTTAAGCAGGCCATCATTGATGCCTTGCCGCTTAAGCCGGAGCGCCATCACTTCACCACCGATGGCGATGTGCAGGTGGTACGCTTTATGAATATGACAGGAGGCTAGGCCTTGTCAGCGTTAACGAAAGTCCCTGTGCATATTATTACTGGCTTTCTAGGTAGCGGCAAAACCACGCTTATCCACAGCCTGATCGAGCAAAAGCCTGTGGATGAAAAATGGGCAATTTTAGTCAACGAGTTTGGTCAAATCGGCATCGATCAGGCGATGTTTGATGCCCGCGATGATGTCGTTGTAAAAGGCCTGCCTGGCGGCTGCTTATGCTGTCAATTGGCGTTTGTACTGCAAGCGGCTCTGGTTAATTTACTGGCACGTAGCAAACCCGACCGGGTAATCATTGAGCCTTCAGGCCTTGGACACCCCGCAGGCCTGCTGGACTTATTGCGTGGTGAGGCATTTAACGATGTGGTCGACGTGCGCGACATTATTGCCACTCTCGACCCGCGCCGCCTGGATGACGCCCGCGCTCGCCAGCACGACACCTTCCTCGATCAGCTCGATATGGCAGACGCCGTGGCGCTTACGATGCTCGACCAGAGCACTTCAGGCCAGCTAGCGGCTGCCCATGCGTTTGTCGCCGAGCGCTGGCCTCCGCGCAAATGGGTGCAGGAAACCTTACAAGGCGAACTATCGCTCACGCTGCTCACTCAAAGTAGCAGCGCCGCTGTTCGCGGCCAAGAAATGCCAGGCAGTCATCAGCAGCTCGCGGCAATGCCCAGCCTAGCGGGTTCGTTTTTTGATTTCCCGCCGCCACCGGGCAAACCCCAACGTGAAACCGGCACGTCGCTAGGCTATACCAGCACAGGACTACGCTGGCATCCCAGCGAGCGCTTTGACCTGGACAGCCTCGCCGCGCATCTAGGGGAACTGCCAAGAGAGACGCGCATTAAAGGCGTTTTTCATACCGATAATGGCTGGAAGCGCCTTAACCGTGCGGACGGCACACTCAGCATTGAAAGCAGCGCATGGCGGCAAGACTCTCGACTGGAAATGATTCTTCCCGACACGCTGCCCACCCCTAGCCTGGATCTTGAACCCCACCTATGCGCCCTGCCCGTCAGTTAACAGGCTGACAGCTGCGCTGAGCATTCAGACTTTTTCAATCCGTCTTTCCATTTCATCTACGGTTACCGGTTGCCCAAACAGATAGCCCTGGTAAACGTGGCAGCCATGAGCCAATAGCCACGCCTGCTGTGCTTCTGTCTCCACTCCTTCCGCAATGACCTCTAGATTTAAACTACCAGCCAGGGCAATCGTACTTTCCACAATGGACGCATTCGCTTGGCTATCCAGTACCTGTTGAACAAACGACTGGTCGATTTTCAATTGATCCAACGGCAGCTGAGCCAGATACGCCAATGACGAATAGCCGGTGCCAAAATCATCCAGCGAAAAGCGCACGCCCTGCGCCTTTAAGGCGAGCATTTTATGCCGAGTTTCATCCTGGGCTGCCACGAACAGTGACTCAGTCACTTCTAGTTTTAAGCGGCTAAGCGGCGCTTGGGTGCGGGCAAAAACCCCCTCTACACGGGATAAAAAATGCTTATCGCGAAACTGTTGCGGGCTAAGATTGACCGATATGGTTAACGTGCTTAAACGCGGATGCTGCGCCCACCGCGCTAATTGCTGACAGGCACCGGCCAATATCCATTCACCCACGTCATTAATCAATTCAGTGCTTTCTAGCAACGGAATAAATTCACAGGGAGACACCATGCCACGCTCTGGATGCTCCCAGCGTAATAGCGCTTCTACGCCAATGATCGTACCGCAGGAGTTGACCTGAGGCTGGTAGTAAAGCAACCACTGCTGGTTTTCCTGTGCCTGGTGTAAATCTGCCTCTAACTTCACATGGGCCAACAGCGCTGCCTGCATGGCGGGATCAAAAAAACACAGCGTGTGGCGGCCATTGTCTTTGGCTTTAAAGAGTGCCAGATCCGCCTGCTGCAAATACTCATCGACGCTGTGTTCATCGCCCTCCATCACCGCAATACCAATACTGGCCGTGATCGTAACAGTCTCTTCACCAAGTACGATGGGCTCATTGAGTACTGCCAATAATTTATGGCCAATACGCTCAACAAGCTGCGTGATTTGAGTACGGCTACTCTCAGCACCTTCAATTAACACCGCAAACTCGTCGGCTCCCAAGCGTGCTAGTGTGTCCGTATCGCGTAGCATTTGGCCCATCCGCTGAGCGACACACTGCAATAACTGATCCCCTTGGTAGTGTCCAAGGGTGTCATTAATTTGCTTAAAGTTATCAATATCGATAAACAACAGTGCGACACCATGCTGATGGCGCTGAAGCGCTTTGAGCGCAGCATCCATGCGATCTAGAAATAGGCGCCGGTTCGCCAGCCCCGTTAATGAATCATAAAATGCCAGCTGATGAATCTCCTGCTCAGCGGCTTTGCGCTCGCTGATATCGCTCATCGTAGTCACGTAATGCGTCAACACGCCGCCGTTGCCATAAACCGCGCTCACCGTGAGCCACTCAGGAAACAGCTCACCGTTCTTGCGCTGATTCCATATCTCGCCTTCCCAGTTGCCGGTTTTGAGCACTTGCTTCCATAAACGACGATAAAATGCTGCATTATGTAGCTCGGAGCTAAAGACGCGCGGGGTTTTACCGACAATTTCGACTTGGCTGTAACCGGTAATACGCGTGAACGTGTCATTCACTTTCAGAATCAAGCCCTGAGCATCGGTAATTAAAATGCCTAAGTGTGTTTGAAAGGCGGCGGCAGCGACTTGCGCTTCAGCACGCGCCTGTTCTCGCTCTTCAATGCGCTGGCGTAATTGATCCGCTAGCGTTAAACGGCTTAGATAATGACGCGCCCCCCAAGCCCCTAGCAGCGCCATCACAGCTACTATCAGCACAAAAATCCACGTCCGTTGGCGCCAATCCGCTAGCAGCGCATGCAGATCAATACCGACAATGACCAGCATGGGATATGCTCCGACTCGCTGCATGCGCATCAGCCGCATGCGGCCGTCAATAGGTGACACTCCCTTTAGTGCAAGAGCGGATTCGCCACTGTCTAACCATTGCGTCATATTAGGGCTAACGATTTGACTACCAATAGCCATTGATCCCTCTGACGGCGGATATCTAGCGATCATCTTTAAATCGGTGTCGATCAGCGTAATGCTTTCGCCGTCATAGACATTCATCTGCTCAAGCACGTCGGTAAATACGCCCGGTACGATGCGTGACACTACGACACCTGCAACGCCGTTATTGGAGTTCTCGAATCGCCTTCCATGGTAAAAGTAGAGACGTTGATCACCGGTCGATACCTGCAGCGGCGTAATCAGCTCCTGTTCTTCCCCCTGCGTCAAGGCATTAAAAAACGCTGTCTCGCTGATATTAAAACGTGTATTCCACTTTCCGCCACCGCTTGCCAGCAAGCGTCCCTGGGTATCAAAAAGAACTATTTCGTCGATCAGAGGCACGTACTGGGTGAGATTTTCTAATGCTTGCTGAAGCTGCGGATTAGAATTGCTATCCGATATATCTTGTAAGGCGAGTAGTTCGGTTAATCCGAACTGGGCTTGCCCACTTTGAGAAAAGCCTCCTTTTGCCCACGCCATAACGACATTGGCGCGGGCATTAATATGCGACTCTGCGGCGGCCATTTCTTGCTTATACTGCTCACTCAACAGCCAACCGAAAAGCGCCATAATGATGCTAAGCGCTAGCACATATAGCGCTATCACATGTCGCCGCTGCTGGCGGTAGGTAGCCGTCGCTTTCAGCACATCGTCTTTTGCATCAATAGAGATGACGGGCATCGCACAGGGGCCTTATCTAGGTATGCCATGAAAACACCTAGTACAGTTTAAGAAAAATTAGAAATGCTATACCCCACTCACAACAAGCGGCTATGCCATGTATATCAGTTTTTATCGTAGTTGATTCATTAAAAAAGCATGGCACTATATATTAATTATTTAGATACCCAGGGGCTGTGATGGCATCGCTAGGTCAAATGAGCGACTACGAAATACGCTTAATTCGTATTTTTAAAACGGTTGTCGAATGCGGCGGTTTTACCGCGGCTGAAACGACGCTCGGCATTAGTCGCTCGGCGATTAGCCAGCATATGAACGACCTGGAGGGGCGGCTAGGATTCTCTCTCTGCCAGCGAGGGCGTGGTGGGTTTAGCTTAACCGAAGAGGGTAAAGAGATTTATCAGGCAGGGCTTACGCTGCTCACTGCGTTGGAAACCTTTAAAAGCGATGTAAATGCTCTGCATCAAACCATAAAAGGTGAGCTTAACATTGGCATTACCGATAATTTGGTCACGCTACCGGCCATGCATGTCACCAATGCGCTGGCCGAGCTGAGTGCACCGGCGCATGATGTCACGCTGCATATTCATATGGAGCCTTCCGATGCGGTAATTCGTGGCGTGATGGATGGCCATCTTCACGTTGGCGTTGTACCCGCAGTGAACCTACCGACCAGCTTAGAAACGCGGCACCTCTACGATGAGCCTTCTTATCTTTACTGCGCGGCAGAGCATCCGCTTTTTTCTGAGCCTGATGACATTCTTGATACTGCCAATATTGCCCATTACCCCGCTATTTCACCGCGCTACCCGCTTCCTGCAAAAGCGCGCGAGGCGCATGATGCGCTTTGCCTGCGCGCCTCGGCATCAGACCGCGAAGGAGCGGCCTTTCTGATTCTTACCGGGCGCTTTATCGGTTTCCTACCCGAACACGTGGCTGCCCAGTGGGTGGCCGCCGGCAAGATGCGGGCGCTACATGCAAGCGCCCAGCACTATCGCATCCCCTTTGTACTCATCACCCGCCACGACCGGCGCCCTAATCGCGTAGTGGATGCGTTTTTAAGTTTTATTAAAAATGCAGAGTAAGCAAAAAACAGTGCGTTTTATGAACGTTGCTCTGCTGCGTCACGCGCCATGATGGGTACCGGCCCAACCTGTGGCGACGATGACAACACTTGGCTCGCCACGTAGTAAACGATGGCTCCAAGCGCTGAGCCTGTGAACCAGCCATAGTCATAAAACCAGTTCATCGTGTCTGTCACTAGCGACATTAACGTGAGCAGCACCGGCACACCAAAAGCAATAAAGCCAGCGATGTTCACAGCAGGATAGGCGTGATCATCCATGTACAGGCTCGGCACATCCAAACGCTGCTTTTTAATCAGAAAGTAGTCCACTGCCATGATGCCAGCGATGGGCCCTAACAGGCTTGAATAACCCAGCAGCCAGTTGGAATACATCTGTTCAAGGGAAACCCCGGGAGGAATAACACCCGCCTTTTGCAGCAAGTCATAACCCATTAGCAGCACCCCAACAGCCCCAGTGATCAATACACCGCGCGTTTGGTTAATCAGCTTAGGGGCAATGTTTTGGAAATCGTTGGTGGGCGAGACAATATTCGAGGCGGTATTCGTAGAAATGGTAGCAATAATAATCAGCAGCATCGCCATCACGACCCAGAAGGGGCTGTCGATATAGCCAATTAAGCGCACCGGGTCGGCAACGGTTTGGCCCACTAACGTCTCAGAAGCGGCAGTCAACACTACCCCGAGAGCTGCAAAGAAGAACATCGTCAGTGGCAGGCCGATTACTTGACCAACAATCTGGTCTTTTTGGCTTTTCGCAAAGCGGCTGAAATCGGGGATATTAAGCGATAGCGTGGCCCAAAAACCGACCATAGCGGTCAAGCCCGCGAAAAAATAGCCGTAAACCGATGCCCCTTCAGGGCGCGATGGCGGCTGCGCGAGAAGCTCGGTCATCGACATATTCGGCCATGCCCACATCATTAGCCCAATACCCACCGCTAGCAGCAGCGGCGCGGCCAATGTTTCCAGCCATTTGATCGATTCAGCCCCGCGAATAACCACGTAAAGGTTCATCGCGCCAAAGACAAAAAAGCCAATAACTTCACCAACCCCACCTAATGCTGCCCAAGCAGGCACCAGTTCTGAAAGCAGCAGATGAATCGCCAGACCGCCAAACATCGTTTGAATACCAAACCAGCCACAGCCTACCAATGCGCGCACCAGGCAGGGCACGTTAGAGCCTAAAATGCCGAATGAAGAACGCAAAACCACGGGAAAAGGAATACCAAACTTGGTGCCTGGAAAAGCGTTCAACGTCAGCGGGATCAGCACGATGATATTCGCCAACAGAATAGCGAATAACGCCTCGCCCACGCTTAAACCAAAATAGGCGGTTAAAACGCCGCCCAGTGTGTAGGTAGGCACGCAGATCGACATGCCGACCCACAGGGCGGCGATATTCCATTTGGTCCAGGTGCGCTCGCTAGCCTGGGTCGGTGCAATATCTTCATTAAAACGCGAACTGTTGCGTACATCGTTCCCTACCTCAAGCTCAATCAGACCATCTCGATCCACCATCTGAGAGGTTGTTTCTGGCATTTTTGTATCTCCTCAGCATTGCGTTGTCCAACCCAGGCGGTGTCTGAACGCTAGCGACAGCGGCTAAATCCTGACAAACCTTAATCCCCACGGTCAGTGAAGTTTCCTAGACAGGATTCAAAGCAATAAGTGTGCCTAGCTAAGCGAGCATGCCAATTAACTCATTGATTAAAAAGCTGCCTTTATGGACAACAATATTATTATTAGATCATTACCTTTGACGATGTTACCTCTCGAACAAACGTCGACTAAACAAAGCTAGATCAAAAAAAATATTTGCACCAACTTTAAACATCTCAGAATTTAAAATAAGCCCTCTAAAATAGATAACATCATGATTCAAAACAATTAATAAAAAATTCCAAAACAGTGCGCATGATCACCAAAAGAGTGAACACTGCTATTTATATAAATAAAATCAAACAAACTCAAAGAGTTAACGTTAATTTAAAAAACAATAAATGATGACTTGCCAAAACCACCAAGCCAACGATACTTTTAAGAAAAGCTGTCTTGATTGTCAGCTTTATTAGACAACGCTTAAGACTCAAACAAACGCTTTACACCAACAATTAGAGGGAGCGTCTAATGCAGAAGATGAAAATCGGCTTAATTCAAATGGGCTTAAAAACCAGCACCGAGCTTTCGCCCGCGGCCATTCGTGACGCGATGAACGAAGCCCATCTACCGATGATTCAGCAAGCCGCAGACCAGGGCGTGCAGGTGCTGTGCTTTCAGGAAGTCTTTAATCAGCCGTACTTTTGCCCCAGCCAAGACGGCAAATGGTACGCCGCCGCCGAGCGCGTACCCGAAGGCCCCACCTGCCAGATGATGCAAAAACTGGCCGCTGAGCACCGCATGGTCATTATTGTTCCGATCTATGAAGAAACCGAAACCGGCGTTTACTACAACACCGCCGCCGTGTTCGATGCCGATGGCAGCTACTTGGGCAAATACCACAAAACGCATATCCCTCAAGTGGCCGGTTTTTGGGAGAAGTTCTTCTTCAAACCTGGGCAATCCAACTGGCCGGTGTTTGATACTGCCTACGGCAAAATTGGCGTGTATATCTGCTATGACCGCCATTTCCCCGAAGGCTGGCGGGCGCTTGCGCTCAACGGTGCCGAAGTGATTTTCAACCCCTCTGCCACCGTGGCGGGGCTTTCTCAATATCTTTGGGAGCTTGAACAACCCGCCTCTGCGGCAGCCAACGGCTGCTTTATTGCTGCCATCAACCGTGTAGGCACTGAAGCACCGTGGAATATCGGCAATTTCTACGGCTCCAGTTACATCGTCAACCCCCGCGGCAAAATCGAAGCTCAGGCTAGCGAAACCAACGATGAACTCCTCGTCCACGAGATTGATTTGGACATGGTGCGAGAAGCCCGTAACAACTGGCAGTTCTTCCGCGACCGCCGCCCGGAAACCTACACCCGTCTCACCGACGGCGAATAGCACTGTCCAAACAATCATCCAAGGAGCGAACGATGAGCTTATTAATCAAAGGCGGCACGGTGGTCACTCACGCAGACACCTACCGGGCCGACGTGCTCTGCGTAGACGGTAAGATTCATGCCATTGGCACGGATCTAGACATCCCTGAAGGCTGTGAGACGGTTGATGCCAGCCATCAGTTGGTAATGCCCGGCGGTATCGACCCGCATACCCATATGCAGATGCCGTTTATGGGCGCGGTGGCCAGCGAAGATTTTTACACCGGCACCGCCGCGGCTATGGCAGGTGGCACCACAACGATTATTGACTTTGTCATCCCAAGCCCCGGCCAGTCGCTGCTAGAAGCCTTCGAAACCTGGCAAGGCTGGGCAGAAAAAGCCGCCACTGACTTTGCGTTTCACGTCGCCATTACCTGGTGGGATGAAAGCGTTAAAGAGGAAATGGGCACTCTGGTGCGCGAGCATGGCGTTAACAGTTTTAAGCATTTTATGGCCTATAAAGGCGCCATTATGGCCACCGATGATATTCTGGTGGAAAGCTTTTCGCGCTGCCTAGAGCTAGGCGCCATTCCCACGGTACATGCCGAAAACGGCGAGCTGGTGTACCACATGCAGCAAAAATTGCTCGCTCAAGGCATAACTGGGCCAGAGGCGCACCCGCTTTCCCGCCCGCCTCAAGTAGAAGGCGAAGCGGCTAGCCGCGCGATCCGCATTGCTAGCACGCTAGGCGCGCCGGTGTACCTGGTACATGTTTCCACCAAAGATGCGGTGGATGAAATCGCCTACGCCCGCCAACAGGGCCATCAGGTGTTTGGCGAGTGTTTAGCAGGCCATTTACTGATTGATGACAGCGTCTACCAGCACGCCGACTGGGCAACGGCAGCGGCCCACGTAATGAGCCCTCCCTTCCGGCCCAAGGGCCATCAAGAAGCACTCTGGCACGGCCTGCAATCCGGCAACCTACAAACGACCGCTACCGACCACTGCTGCTTCTGCGAGGAGCAAAAAGCGGCCGGCAAGGATGACTTCACCAAAATCCCCAACGGCACCGCCGGTGTCGAAGACCGCCTGGCCGTGCTGTGGGATGAAGGCGTTAACACCGGCCGACTTTCGCCCCAAGAATTTGTTGCTATCACCTCGACCAACACCGCCAAGATTTTCAATCTCTACCCGCGCAAGGGTGCGATTCAAGTCGGTGCCGACGCTGATATCGTGGTGTGGGATCCCAACGGCACCCGCACCATCTCCGCCAAGACCCATCACCAGAACGTCGATTTCAACATCTTCGAGGGTAAAACAGTCCGCGGCATCGCCCGTCACACGATTAGCCAAGGGAAATGGGTGTGGCGAGATGGCGAGCTACGCGCCGAACGCGGTGCAGGCCGCTATCTAAAACGCCCCGCCTATCCCGGTGTATTTGAGCTTCTGGCCAAGCGGGCCGAGTTAAACGCCCCGAAGGCTGTCGCACGTTAAAAATGAGCCAATAAAAAATACAGCGCAAGACAAGACTAGAGAATGGGAGTAACACCGTGACCAATCCACTGGACTACCTGCCCAGCGCAAAAGAGGTCGGCACCTACGACCCGCAAGCGCTGGTGAATAACTTTAGTGATCTTCATCCCCCACTCACCGATCGCCAGGCGATCATCGAAAGCCAGCGCTGCCTCTACTGCTATGACGCGCCCTGCGTTGAGGCCTGCCCCTCGGATATCGATGTCCCAAGCTTTATTCGCCAAATCAGCGACAGCAACATCAACGGCGCGGCAGAAACCATTTTGAAAGCCAATATTCTGGGCGGCAGCTGTGCCCGCGTATGTCCTACCGAAATTCTCTGCGAGCGTAGCTGCGTACGCAATCACGATGCCGAGTGCCAGCCGGTGCTGATTGGCCTATTGCAGCGCCATGCCACCGACAACATGCAGTTTGAACAACACCCTTTTACGCGTGCAGCCTCAACTGGCCAGCATATTGCGGTGGTGGGTGCAGGGCCTGCAGGGCTCTCCTGCGCTCACCGCTTGGCCATGTTTGGCCATCAGGTAACGATTTTTGAAGCCGAACAGAAACCCGGCGGGCTGAACGAGTACGGTATTGCACGCTATAAAATGACCGATGACTTTGCGCATAAGGAAGTCGCATTTTTACTCGAAATCGGCGGCATCGATATACAGTACGGCCAGCGCTTGGGAAGCAATTTAGCACTGAGCACGCTTCGCCAGCAGTACGACAGCGTGTTCATAGGCCTAGGGCTGGGCGCCAGCCGCGCTTTAGGCCTCACCGGCGAAGAAGCACCCGGCTTAATGCCGGCGGTTGAATATATAAAAACGTTACGCCAAGCCACTGACCTGGGCAGCCTACCCGTTTCCAAACGCTGCATTGTCATCGGTGCGGGCAATACCGCCATTGATATGGCCACGCAGATGTCTCGCCTAGGCGCCACCGAGGTCACGCTGGTATATCGCCGTGGCCTTGAGGCAATGTCCGCCACCGACCATGAACAGGAAATCGCCAAGGCCAACGGCGTACGCATAGTGACCTGGGCACAGCCTGACGAGATTATGCTGGATACCCAAGGGCGCGTAGCGGGGATGCGCTTTGCCAAGACCGTTGAACAAGCGGGGCGTTTAATGCCCACAGGCGAGACGTTTGAACTTGCCGCCGAGGCCATCTTCAAAGCTATTGGTCAGGGTTTCGACGACACAAGCCTAAGCGACGCAACGGCCGCTGAGCTTGATCGAGACGGCGAACGCATCCACGTCGATGAGATGTTTCGCACCTCTTTACCCAATGTTTATGCTGGCGGCGACTGTGTCCAAGCCGGCCAGGACCTTACCGTGCAAGCGGTGCAGCACGGCAAACTGGCGGCTCACGCCATTCATCAGGCGCTTGCCGCCAAGCAGGAGGCCGCATGAACGTCTTAAATAACGCATCACTCTCTTTTCCAGGCAAGAAAAACAGCGGCGATAGCGTGGTCAACGGCGTTGATTTGTCGGTTAATTTTGCGGGCATTAAAGCCCCTAATCCGTTCTGGCTGGCCTCAGCCCCGCCCACTGACAAAGCTTACAACGTGGTGCGCGCCTATGAGGCGGGCTGGGGTGGCGTGGTATGGAAAACCTTAGGAGAAGAGCCCGCCGCAGTGAACGTATCCTCGCGTTATTCGGCCCACTATGGCAAAAATCGCGAGGTGATCGGCTTTAACAATATTGAGCTGATTACCGACCGTTCGCTGGAGATCAACCTTCAAGAAATCACCCAGGTGAAGAAGGATTGGCCCGACCGCGCGCTGATCGTTTCCATCATGGTGCCGTGCAATGAAGAGGCCTGGGCGTATATTTTGCCGCTTGTGGAAGCGACCGGCGCAGACGGCATTGAGCTTAACCTAGGCTGCCCACATGGCATGCCCGAGCGCGGCATGGGCGCGGCGGTAGGCCAAAATCCTGATCTGATTGAAAAAGTCACCTACTGGTGCAAGAAGCACTACTCCAAACCGGTGATTGTGAAACTGACGCCCAACATTACCGACATTCGCGTGGGCGCTCAGGCGGCACTGCGCGGCGGTGCTGATGCGGTATCGCTAATCAATACCATTAACTCGATTACCAGTATCGATCTCGATGCCATGGTCGCCAAGCCTACGGTGGGCCATCAAAGCACTCACGGTGGCTACTGCGGTAGCGCCGTGAAGCCTATTGCCATGAACATGGTGGCTGAAATTGCCCGCGACCCGGCGACCCCCACGCTGCCTATCTCCGGCATTGGCGGCATTTCCAGCTGGCGGGATGCGGCGGAGTTTATCGCCCTAGGTTCGGGTAGCGTTCAGGTATGTACTGCGGCAATGCTCAACGGTTTTCGCATTGTGGAAGAGATGAAAGATGGCCTTTCACGCTGGATGGCAGACAAGGGCTACGACTCGATTGAAGCGTTCTCCCGTAAGGCGATACCGCATACCACCGACTGGAAACATCTCGACATCAACTTCAAAACCATTGCCCAGATCGATCAAGACCTGTGCATAGAGTGTGGCCGTTGCTATATCGCCTGCGAGGATACCTCCCACCAGTCGATTGCCAAGCTCACCGAGCAGGACGGCGCCCGCCGCTACGAGGTGATTGAAGACGAATGCGTGGGCTGCAACCTGTGCCAAATCACCTGCCCGGTAGAAAACTGTATCACCATGGTGCCTCAGGAAACCGGCCAACCCTTCCTGGCTTGGGATAACGACCCACGCAATCCTTTCCAGGTCGCCAGTTAAAACGACTTAAACGGCCTAACGCCACCGCTCTCACTGCTCAAGAGCGGTGGCACTTATTGCAACACACCGTTCCTTCAACAAATAGCGACAAAGCACGGCATCCTTGAGAACATGAGAAACTATCGCATATGCTATTTTTTCTTATAAATGTTTTTTTTATAAAGGAAGCCTGATGACGTCTTCGCTTTTCTCCCCCATTTTTACAAAAACGCTCGCGGCAACGCTGCTTGTCTCAATCGCTGCCGCCGCTAATGCCGACCAGCGCATCGCTACGTTTGACCTAGGCAGCCTGGATACGCTTGATGCGCTCGGCGCCAGTGAACAGGTAGTCGGTCTTCCCAAGCAGAGCCTGCCTGATTATTTATCGGCATATAGCGGCGATGCTTATACCGACTTAGGTGGACTAAAAAATCCTGATTTTGAAGCCATTGCGGAAAGCGAACCAAGCCTAATCCTTTATACCGGCCGCCAAAGCGACTGGGAAACCGAGTTAGCAGAGATTGCTCCACTGCTGAATACCCGCTTACAAGGTGATAATTACCTGGCATCCTTCGATGAAAATGTTCGTCAGATCGCAAGTCACATAGATGCCGAAGCGCATGCAGAAGAAGCCCTCGAAGCCCTACACGCCGATATTGAAGCCCAGCGCGAAGCGCTCAGCAACGCACCGCGTACGCTGGTAGTGACCCACAACGGCGGCAACTTGATGCTTAATCAACATCCGGTAGTGCATGACGTATTGGGCGTTGCAGCCCTGGAGATGCCCGATAGCGTTACCAGCGAAACCCGTGGCACGCGTACCTTCACGCCGCTTTCCCCTGACGCGATTGCCGAGATTGCCCCAGACGTGGTGCTGGTGATTGACCGCAGCGCGGCGATTGGCGACGAGCCCGCTAACGCAGAAGCACTCGCACAAGCGCTTGACGATGCTGGAGCCAACACGAAACTCGTACTGCTCACACCCGCGCTCTGGTACCTCTCAGGTGGTGGCCTGCAAAGTTTGAAGCTACAAATCGACGAGGTTGTCAACGCTCTGTAAATTGAGCGCTTACTCATTTCAGCTGAGCCCCTGTTCTTACTTAGGCAACACAGGGGCTTGTTATCAAACGATGCCCCAGCACCTAACCACTGGGCATAGCCTTTATGGCACATCTCTTGCTTCGTATATAGCCAGCAGCTAACCGGCTGTGGGCTTACATCGGGGTACACTGCCATGCACCACTCTGACTATCCGCTCAGCGAAGTTCCTACTAGCGCCCGCAAAGGACTGTTTTCCACCGCTGTGATTTTGCTGGGCTTCACCTTTTTCACCGCCACCATGTGGGCTGGCGGCACGCTGGGCCAGGCCTTTCCTATCGGCCAACTGCTATGGATCATTCTGATAGGCAACTTACTGCTGGGTGCTTATGCAGCAACGCTTGCTTATATCGCCTGTAAAAGCGGGCTTAACTCCGTTCTTATGGGGCGCTTCTGCTTTGGCGAGAAAGGCAGCAAACTCTCCGACTTCATCCTTGGTTTTACTCAAATCGGCTGGTACGCCTGGGGCACGGCTACGATTGCGTTAGTGTTAGTACGCACCACCGGGATGCCTGAATGGCTGGAAATCCCCTTAATGGTGCTATTTGGACTGGGTTTCTGCATAACCGCCATGATTGGCTACAAAGGCATGGACTGGCTTTCGCGTTTCGCCGTGCCAGCGATGATGCTGTTTATTATGATGAGTCTATTCACCGGGCTGGTCGATATACGAGGTATAGCGGGATTAAGCCAGCAAACGCCAACGGAAAGTATGAGCATAGCCGCCGCCATTACCGTCATCATCGGAACGTTTATCAGTGGCGGCACCCAGGCCACCAACTGGAGTCGTTTCGCTCAAACACCAAAAATTGCCGTCATCGCCACCTTAGCGGCATTTTTTATCGGCAATGGCTTAATGGTACTCACCGGCGCGCTGGGCACCATGATTTATCAGCAGGCGGATATCGTCGATGTGCTGATCGCCCAAGGGTTTGTCAGCATCGCGGTACTCATGCTGTTTTTAAATATTTGGACCACCCAGGACAACACGATCTACAACTTTGCCGTAGCAGGCTGCAATTTGCTGCGCACTGAAAAACGTCGTTTGGTGACAGTAGGCGGTGCGGCCATTGGAACCATATTAGCCGTCGGCGGAATGTATAACCTCCTCATCCCCTTTTTGGTTCTACTAGGCACCTTTATTCCGCCGATGGGCGGGGTGATCATGGCAGATTTCTGGCTCAAACATAAAGGTTGCTACCCAGCGCTAGATAAGGCTCGGCTACCGAATTTCAATCGTCGAGGGCTTGCGGCTTACGCGCTAGGGGCGGGGGCTGCCTATTTCTCACCGCTACTGCCGCCGCTGGTGGGAGTCGCAGTGGCAGCAGGAAGTTACGCCGTGCTGCTTCGTTTAAACCACGCTACGCTGAGCGATAGCCTCCCCTCGACAGCTAAGCCATAAGTGAGCTCTTATATGCAGATCATTAACGCCCGCCTGCGCCAACGCCCCGAGCTATATCGTCTTGAAATAGACAACGGCACGTTTAGCGCGATTACTGCCCAAGATGCACCGCTAACGGCAAGTGAAGGGCAGATCGATGCCGGTGCCAAACTAATTTGCGCGCCGTTTATCGAGCCTCATATCCATTTGGACGCGGCTCTTACGGCGGGTGAGCCCAACTGGAATCAAAGCGGCACGCTGTTTGAAGGCATTGAGCGCTGGGGCGAACGAAAACCCATGCTCACAGAGGCAGATATTCGCGAGCGCGTGCTAAAAACCCTTAACTTACTAATTGGCAACGGCGTTCAGCATGTGCGCACCCACGCCGACACCAGCGACCCAAGCTTAGTAGGAATAAAAACGCTGTGCGCTTTACGCGATGAGCTGAAGGACAAAATCGACATCCAGGTCGTTGCCTTCCCTCAGGATGGGCTACTTTCCTACCCCGGCGGCGACCGCTTGATGGAAGAGGCGCTGGAGATCGGCGCCGATGTGGTGGGCGGCATTCCCCACTTTGAATATACCCGTGAGCTGGGCGTCGCCTCGATGAAGCGGGTGATTGAGCTGGCGATTAAATATGACCGTTTGGTGGACGTGCACTGCGATGAAATTGATGACCCCAACTCACGCTTTCTCGAAGTGCTCGCCTGTGAAGCACTGTTTAACGATTTAGGCAGCCGCGTTACCGCCAGCCACACCACGGCGATGCACTCCTACGACAACGCCTACTGCTCAAAACTATTTCTGCTGCTTAAGCGCTCGGGGATCAATTTCATTTCCTGCCCGACCGAAAGCATTCACCTCCAGGGACGCTTCGACACTTACCCGAAACGGCGCGGCGTAACCCGCGTCAAAGAGCTAAACGCAGCGGGCATTAACGTCTGCTTTGCTGAAGACTCGATTTTCGACCCATGGTATTCACTGGGTAACGGCAAGCTGCTTCGCACACTCGATTTTGGCCTGCATATCTGCCAGATGATGGGCTATCAGGATTTCAGTCAAGCGCTTTCGCTGATTACCGATAACAGCGCCCGTACGATGAACATCGAAGAACGTTACGGCATTGAAGTAGGCAAGCCCGCCAGCTTCAACCTGCTGGAGGGTGAAGATGACTACAGCGTACTGCGCACCCAGGGCGAGGTACTGCTTTCAGTTCGCCACGGTGAGATCACCATGCAGCGTGAGCCGGCTAAGATCGTCACCCCACCGTGGCTTGGCTAAGGCAATCCCATAAAGATTATTTGACGTCTAATAGATAGCCGTAAAACGCCGTATTGCGCTGCCAGCCCAACGATTCATAAAGATGTTGGGCTCGCTCGTTCTCAACCTGCGTCATCAATATTAGGCGGGGAACGCCATGATCGCGAGCAAGCTGGGTAGCAGCATCCATTAGCGCCCTACCGGTACCTTTCTCACGGCAACCAGGTAATACAAATAGATCATTTAACGTCCAGCGCGCATTCAAGCCTACCGTAGAAACACCGGGATAAAGCTGCACAAAGCCAGTGAGTGTGGTTTCACTGGTTTCACTTACCAAAATGAATGAATCTCCTAATCCCATGCGCTGGTTTAAAAATTCACGAGCGGCCTGCATATCACTCGGCTGCTGATAAAATTGACGGTAGCCATCTAACAGCTCGGTTAAGGCATCCAGGTCATTAATGTTTGCTGCACGAACGATAGTCATCAGGAATCTTCCTTAGATAGCATGCCTGCGTATTCTCTAGGTGCCTACTTATAGTAGTGTAGCGACTTAAACGCTTATCCATACACCAAACAACAGTAGAACACGATGTTCTCAACGGGGTTAATGTGGCTCAACCGCTCTCTTCGCAAGCAGGCTCACACGCATCGCGATGCAAAGCATGGAGCGTACACGCATTTACGGCAAGTGGAGTACTACTTGGCACGATGGCGTTGCTGTCACTGATCGACAACGATCCGGTAGCCTGCCTTCTCTGGTTAGGCGCCGCGATGATGGTGGATGGTGTCGATGGCGCGCTCGCCCGTAAATACGAAGTGAAGGCCATACTGCCCCATTTCGACGGCTCGACCCTGGATATGGTGATCGATTACCTAACCTGGGCCTTTATTCCCGCCTTGTTTATCTACTTCTTTGTTGAATTGCCGTCTTATCTTGAACTGCTGTCGGTGTTCATCATTCTGCTGTCATCGATGTTCTGTTTCTGCAACGTTGGCATGAAGAGTCAGGATAACTACTTCGTGGGTTTTCCTGCGGCCTGGAATATCGCTGCCGCCTATTTCTATATTCTCGATCTCTCACCGTTCATCACGTTTGCCACGATCGTATTGCTGGCCATCCTCACCGTGACAAAGATGAAGTTCCTGCATCCCTTCCGGGTGCGTCTGTTCATGCCGTTCAATATTGCGATCACTCTAGCGTGGTGCGCCTGTGTTACGTCACTGCTGCTCTCAAGCTCCGAGCACGCAGCCTGGGCACTCTGGGGGTGGGGTATTGCATCGGCCTATTTCATTGGTATGTGCTTATGGCGTACTGCCAAAGAATGGTTTGATTGAGAGGTAGGCAACGCATGGCTAACGAGTTTATCGCCCCCGATGGACACCCGCGCTGCTTGTGGTGTGGCGGCGCACCGGAGTTTCTTCCCTATCATGACAATGAATGGGGCTTCCCGGTCGACAACGACCAACGGCTATTTGAAAAGCTGTGCTTGGAAAGTTTTCAATCAGGCTTGAGCTGGCGCACCATTCTTAACAAGCGCGAGAACTTTCGCGCGGCCTTCCACCACTTCGACATTCATCAGGTCGCCCGCTTTAACGAAGATGACGTACAGCGCTTACTGCAGGACGCGGGAATTATCCGCCACCGCGGCAAGATTGAAGCCGTCATTAATAACGCGCAGCGCGCATTGGAAATGATTGAAGAGGGGTCGCTTGCCGCGTTTTTCTGGGGGTTTGAGCCCGCGTTAGATGCATTGCAAGAGCCGCAGTCGCAGACAACATCGCCTGAGTCTGTAGCACTATCAACATCACTCAAGAAAAGGGGCTGGAAGTTTGTGGGCCCGACTACGGCCTTTGCATTTATGCAGGCAATGGGGCTTATTAATGATCATGCCAGCGGGTGCATCACACGAAAGAAAGCAGCCCAGGCACGCAGACTATTTACACGCCCCGCCAACAAACGACACTCGTCGCCGGGAAGCCCGGCGACGAGTGAGTTAGCGCAGAATAAATAGCGGCTAATGCTTAGGGCATTAAGACGCTATCAATCACGTGGATCACGCCGTTAGATTGGGCCACATCAATAACGGTGATGTTAGCGCCGTTACCTTGAGCATCCATGACCATCAGGTTATTGCCGTTACGCACCACGGTCAGGTACTCGCCCTGTACGGTTTGGAAGGCAACGGTACCGTCGTTCTCCATCACTTCTTCCCACAGTGCATCACGGTTTAGATTACCGGGCACCACATGGTAGGTAAGAACAGTCTGCAATTGCTCAATATTTTCAGGTTGTAACAAGGTATCTACTGTGCCGGCAGGCAGAGCCGCAAAGGCTTCATCCGTCGGGGCAAATACGGTAAATGGGCCTTCACCCTGTAGCACATCCACCAGCTCAGCGGCCTTAACTGCTGCGACTAGCGTGGTATGGTCGCCGGAGTTAACGGCATTCTGAATGATATTGCGCTCAGGCAACATGCTAGCGCCACCAACATTAGTGGGGCCATGATCCGCCAAAGCAGCACTGGTCCATAAAGCGGTTGCACATAGGCTAGCAGCAAGAAGTTTGAGTTTCATTCGGGCATCTCCTGATGATCATTATTGGTTTGTCATTAAAAGGCCCCTTTAATGCAGGCTCACCAATGTTTACGTGGCTAAGATCTGTGTGGATGCACAATTCTCACAAAAAAATTCTAGCCAACTGACTCAGTACGCTTGCCTTCAACGCGCGACTCGCCAAGACTGGTGGATCGGTTCGTTCTGCAGAGATCCTGAATGTTAGACGCGACTCAACGTCATCAATACCTGATCGACCAGCTCAATGGCTGTGCGCATGGCAATCGCCAGGCCCTCGAACGCCTCTATCGTGCCTCATCGGCGCATCTGTATGCGCAGTTGCTGCGTATAGTCAGAAACGAGAGCGCTGCACAGGACTGCCTACAACATGTGTTTATCAAGATATGGCACGCTGCCGATCAATATGATGAAACGCGGGCTAAGCCGATGACGTGGCTGTCAACGATGACCCGCAACATTGGTATTGACTGGTTGCGACGCCAAAAACCGCAGGATGCAACCGCTAATGAGCCGTTGCTGGAAACACTGTTTAGCACCGATGATCCTGAAGACGACAGCATGAGCGCACAGCAGAACAGCAAGCTCCAAGACTGTTTAGACACGCTTAGCCGTCAGCAGCGCCAAGTCATGGAAATGGCCTTCTTTCAGGGGCTAACCCACAGCGAACTGGCCGACTCCTTAGCCCAGCCACTGGGTAGCGTCAAAAGCTGGATTCGCCGTGGACTCGAGAGGTTAAAAACATGTCTGACCAGTGGGATTTAACCAGTGCTGAGGAACGTCATCTAGCCGCTGGCGAGTACGTACTAGGAGTGCTGGACAGCGACCAAAAAGCACGCTTTGAAGCGCTGCTTGCTGTCAGCCACGACGTACGTAATGACGTAGACAACTGGCGCGAGCATCTGCAGCTGTTTAATGAGCGCCTTGATCCTAAAACGCCACCAAAAGAGATTTGGCAGCGCATTACCCATGCGACGGGGACGCGTACCACCCCGTGGTGGCAGCGCTTAGGTGCCTGGCAGGCGATGGCTGCCAGCTTTGGCGCGATCGCCGTTGCATTGGGACTGCTATGGCAACAGGCCGCGCTGACGATGATTCCTTCCGGGGAGGCCGTATTCGTCGTTCAGGATGAATCACAAACGCCGGGATGGATTATCAGCGCAACCGCCGATGGAGAGCTGCTCGTTCAGACTGTGCAACCGACCCAACTGGGCCGTGAACAAACGGGTGAGCTGTGGCTAATCGCCGACGGCACGCCAGTTTCGCTAGGCCTTTTACCCGACCAAGGCAGCCAGCGCTTGCAGCCGAGCGCTCAACTACGCGAGCTGTTATTCACTGCCGATTTAGCCGTCAGTATTGAGCCTCATGGAGGCGCACCCGCTGGGCAGCCCACTGGCCCCATTATCGACCATGGCCGCTTAACGCCGGTGCGCGGCAGCACCATTAGTTTATGACACACGGCTACGTTATAGCGCAGACAGGCCATGTTCATGCTGCTGCGCCTCTTCCACCATGTCTGCGGCAAACTCCCCCACTGTACGCACGGCATCCTCTATAACCGGTGTTAGCGTGAAGGCATAGTTAAGGCGCAGACACTGGCGAAATTTTCCAGAAGCTGAAAACAGCGACCCTGGTGCTACGTGAATTGCACGCTTGGCTAAGCGCTCGTTAAGCTTCACGCAGTCCACCGCAGCAGGCAACTCCACCCAGAGCAAAAAACTCCCCTGTGGGTAGCTAATGCCCGAACCTTCAGGAAAGTAGCGCTGCACCCAACTGATCATAATATCCCGCTGGCGCTGATACTGGCGGGTAGCATAGCGAAGGTGGCGTTCGTAGTGACCTTTAGCGACAAACTCCGCCACCGCCAGCTGTGGCAACGTGGCCGACGCACCGGTCGAGACGTACTTCATATGCAGCGCCTGATCGCGATAACGGCCCGGCGCCAGCCAGCCTACACGCAAGCCAGGCCCGACTGTTTTGGAAAAGCCACTGCACAGCATCACCCGACCATCGTCGTCGAAGGATTTCACGGTGCGTGGTCTTGGCAGACTAAACGCCAAATCACCGTAGATATCATCTTCAATAATAGCGACATCAAAGCGTTGAGCGAGCTGAAATAAAGCCCGCTTTCGCGCCTCGGGCATGGTGTAGCCCAATGGGTTATTGTGGGTCGGCGTCACCTGTATCGCACGGATAGGCCACTGCTCCAGCGCCATTTCCAATGCTTCTAAGCTGATACCCGTTTGCGGATCCGTGGGAATTTCCAGCGCTTTTAAGCCGATCGCCTTGAGAATTTGCATGGTGCCATAAAAACTGGGCGAGTCCACGGCCACCACATCACCAGGCTGTGTGAGAGTGCGCAGCGAAATGGACAGCGCTTCCTGGCAGCCAGTGGTCACCATAATGTCGTCAGGGTGCAGCAAGCAGCCGGAGGCAATCGCCAGCCGAGCCACCTGCTGACGCAGCTCGGGGCTGCCGCTCAGCTTGTCGTAATTGAATCCCATTAAGTCATTATGGCGATGTAGGCTGGCAAGAATTTTTGACAGCGGCTGCAGCGTCTCATACTCAAGATTCGGCACGCCACGCCCAAGCAACAGCCGCGCATCATCCCGCTGGGTAGCGACGAGTTCCAGCACCTGATCCCATTGAGAAACGTCCAATGGGCGCTGCGCGGGTCGCGACATGGACGGCAGAACTGGCGGCACCCTGCTCGGCAACACGAAATAACCCGATTTAGGCCGTGACTCAATCAACGCCACGTCCATTAATTGCCGGTAAGCTTCCTGCGCAGTGGAAATGCTAACGCCTAACTCTTGGCAAACCGCGCGAATAGAAGGCAAACGATCGCCCACACGATAAATACCGTGCTCGATACGCTCCTGTAACGCACTGGCAACTTCTTCATAACGCGTCACGGCAGTGGCTCCTCGCTGTCGCTGCAACAATACAGATAGCTATTTATAGCCCATACAGAGTGATAAAACACTTCATCTGTATCTTTATAATATAAATTTCTATATCTGTATCGTCATAGCGACGCTGAGTAACCTAATGAGGCATATCGCATTCAAGGAGCACCGTCATGCTACGCCTCAACCTTACTCAGCTTCGCTACCAGTTAAGCGCCACGTTACGAAAATACCATCAGCGCCGTCGCAGCCGCCGCCAGCTACTGACACTTGATGACCGCTTGCTAAAAGATATTGGTATCAGCCGCGCCCAGGCAAAAAAAGAGAGCCAAAAAGCCTTTTGGAAACGCTCACTTTAAAGGGAGAACGGTATGAAAACCGTTGAGTACTATTTACTCGATGTATTTACCGACCAGCCGTTTGCCGGCAACCCATTGGCCGTCTTTCTGGAGGCCGATGGGCTGGCGACCAGCACTATGCAGGCCTTGGCCAATGAGCTTAATCTTGCTGAAACGGTGTTTTTAGGCGCGGCTGCTGGGCCGAATCACTACCCGATGCGTATTTTCACGCCCACGCGTGAGCTGCCTTTCGCCGGACATCCCACGGTAGGCACCGCGCGCCTGTTAGCAGAGCTGAACCTAGTCAACCCTGCGCAAGAGGTTGTTCTACAGCCCCCTATCGGCGAGCTAATGGTTAGTTATAAACAGGGAAGAGCCACCTTTACTACCGCTCAGCGGGCCAAGGTCATGGGCAGCACTATTGATCATGCCACCGCGGCTAAGCTCCTCGGATTGGAAAGCCACCAGGTGATTGGCAGCCCCGTATTTTCGTCCTTCGGACTACCCTTTCATCTGATCGAGTTAGTCGATCATGAAGCGTTGGTGCGCATCAGCATCGACAACGCACTATGGGAAAGTTCGGTGATGACGAGCAGCGCAGAGCAGGTCTACCTATACGTAACGGAGCCATCAAACAACACAACCATCCAGATCAGCAGCCGTATGTTCTGTATGCACGCGAGTATCTGTGAAGACCCGGCCACCGGCAGCGCCGCAGCCGCCTTAACGGGCTATTTGGCCTCACTCCAGCCAGATGCCTTGCAGTGCACGATTCATCAGGGCGATGAAATGGGGCGGCCCAGCGTTATTCATACCGCCGCCAATGGAGAGATCGAACCTGGTTTCGTCACGGTTGGCGGTAATGCCGTCGTAGTGGGTCAGGGCACATTTAAACTTCATCAATAGGGCGTACCCAGCACGCCCTGCCCCGCTCATTCCCCCAAGCGCTGCCGTAGAGACCGATCAGGCTATCGTCACGTCGGTAGAGAGATAGACATCCTGAATCGCATGCAGCAGATCAACGCCTTCCTGCATCGGTTTTTGGAATGCTTTGCGCCCAGAAATCAGGCCCATTCCCCCCGCACGCTTGTTAATAACCGCTGTGCGTACTGCATCGCCAAGATCAGAGTGCCCTTTGGAGCCACCGCCGGAATTAATCAAACCCGCACGGCCCATAAAGCAGTTGGCTACCTGATAACGGGCCAGGTCAATGGGATGATCAGTCGTCAGCTCGCTATACACTTTATCGTGGGTATGCCCGAAGCCAACCGCGTTGTAGCCGCCGTTATTCTCAGGCAGTTTCTGTTTAACGATATCCGCTTTAAGGGTGGCGGCCATGTGATTGGCTTGACTGGTGAGGTCAGCCGAGGCGTGATAATCGTTGCTACCCTGTTTGAACTCAGGATTACGCAGGTAAGCCCACAATACCGTCACCATTCCCAACTGGTGGGCGCGCTCGAAAGCCTCGCTAATCTCCATGATTTGCCGACGGCTCTCGTGAGAGCCAAAGTAAATCGTCGCCCCCACTGCCACGCAGCCCATGTCGTGGGCCTGCTCCACATCGGCAAATAGCGTCTGATCGTATATCGCCGGGTAGCTCAAGGTTTCGTTATGATTGAGCTTTAACATCATTGGAATCTTATGAGCATAACGTCGCGCTACGGAAGAGAGTACTCCTAGCGTTGAAGCCACGCCGTTGCAGCCTCCTTCAAGGGCTAACTCGACAATATTGGCCGGGTCAAAGTAACGCGGGTTAGGCGCGAAAGAGGCGCCTGCCGAGTGCTCAATGCCCTGATCTACCGGCAACAGGCTGAGATAGCCAGTGCCTGCTAAGCGGCCATGATTAAAGAAGCTCTGCATATTACGCAGTACCGCCGGGCTGCGGTCGCTATCGGCCATCACGCGGTCAATAAAATCAGGGCCAGGAAGATGCAAGTCCTCACGACGAACTCCCTGGCACGTATGGTTAAGCAAGCTATCGGCGTCACTGCCTAGCAGAGCGGGTAAATCAATCATGATGAACTCCTTGAGGGATTTCGTAACAAAAAGTAAGCACGGATCAGATACTGCTTTAATAGAGCCTAGTCTTTCAATAGAGCATAGCGGAAACCCCACCGCAATCAGGCAACGCCTGGTTTCCCTGCGGTTGACAAAGCTACGACTAAAGGATGAAAATACAATCACGAATGAGTTTTAGTCGCAAATAAGACTAATCCTGATAACTTTTCGCTCTCACCTGGAAACACCTTCACAATGCCCGCGTCTTCGCCGCTTGCTGCTCCGTTGGCATCCACCTATCGGCGCTTCATTGTTACCCGTTTGCTGATTGTCGCGGGGTTAGCCATAGCGTTAGCGATATCGCTGCTCGCTGATATTGCCAGTGGCCCTGCGAATATCTCAGTGACTGATTTAATCGCACTGCTATTGGATCCTCATGCTCAAGGGCCGATTCAGCAAGCCATTGTTTGGGAAATCCGCCTCCCTGCCGCACTCATGGCAGTGCTGGTAGGCGCAGCGCTGGGGCTGGCAGGGGCAGAAATGCAAACGGTGCTGAATAACCCGCTGGCCAGCCCGTTCACGCTAGGCGTTGGTGCGGCGGCCACCCTAGGCGCTTCGCTGGTTATTGTTTTCAATCTCACCTTGTTTGGTTTAAACGCCCACTACGCCACCGCTTTAATGGCATTTATGTTTGCGGCGGCGTCGATGCTGACTATCAATGCTTTATCTCGTCTCTACGGCGCCAGCCGTGAGATTATTGTGTTATTCGGCATTGCGTTGGTATTTGTACTCAACGCGCTGGTGGCACTTTTGCAGCTCATCGCTAGTCCCGATGCGCTACAGCAATTAGTGTTCTGGACGATGGGCAGCCTCTCACGCGCCTCTTGGGACACGGTGGCCATCGTGGCAGTGGTATTAGCCATTTGTATGCCTTTCTCGTTGCGCAGCGCCTGGGCAATGACGGCACTGCGCTCGGGTGATGAACATGCGCGCAGCTTCGGGATTGCGGTTGAGCGTTTGCGACTTATCTCGCTACTTAGAGTGAGCCTGCTCGCCGCTGCAGCAGTCGCGTTTGTGGGCACCATTGGCTTTATTGGGCTAGTCGGCCCGCATATGGCACGCCTGGCATTGGGTGAAGATCATCGCTTTTACTTACCGGGCAGCGCCTTGGCGGGGGCGCTGGTGCTATCGCTCGCGTCGATCGCCAGTAAAACGCTGGTCGATGGGCTGGTGCTGCCTGTGGGCTTAGTAACCTCGCTGGTAGGCATTCCCTTCTTTATGGCGTTAATCATGCTGCAGGGGCGCGCGCGATGAAAGCAGGCTTTACGCTCAGCAACGTCACGACCGGCTACCGCAAACGGCGCGTTTTCGAGCAGCTAAGCTTGCCCACACTGCCACCCGGTTCACTGGTCGCAGTGTTGGGGCCCAATGCGGTGGGTAAATCGACCCTGTTAAAAGCCATCGCGGGCTTACAGCCAGCCAGCGGACGTATGCAGCTTAATGATATCGACCTCACCACCCTCAGTGGCGCCGCGCGGATGCGTCATGTGGGCTATCTACCGCAAACGCTCCCTCAGGCCACCACGTTAGTGGCCTACGAAGCGGTACTGAGCGCTTGTCGTGCCGTGCGCCCCGACCTAAGCCGTACAGAGATAGACACGTTAATCGAGCGCGTTTTCGATGCACTGGCCATTCGCCCGTTAGCGTTGCGCCCGTTGAGTGAGCTCTCCGGCGGGCAGCGTCAGATGGTTGGCCTAGCTCAGGCGATCGCCCGCCAGCCCGCACTATTACTACTGGATGAGCCCACCAGCGCGCTAGATTTGCGCTGGCAGCTGGCGCTGATTGATACCGTGCGCTCGGTAATAGCGGAGCGTCAGGCGGTCTGCCTAATGGCTATCCACGATATCAACCTCGCCCTACGCTTTTGTGATCAAGTGCTGCTATTTGGTAACGGGGGGCTACTGGCTGCAGGCGATCCTCACGAGGTGATCACCCCCGACGTGCTGCACACCGCCTATGGGGTCGAGTCCCGGGTCGAGCGATGCTCGCTAGGGCGGCCACTTGTGCTCAGTGATCGCGTCAGCGAGCCATTGTGATGTTTATATCAACAACCACCATTTATGATCATCCGATGCGTCGCTTGGCTATTAATTTTCTGTATTGGATGAGCCTGTTAATCGCTGCCGCTTGCTGGGCAACCGATTCACAGGCGGGCGATTCTAAAGACTTTCCTAAAACACTGACTGATCTTGCTGGGCGTCAGGTAACGCTTTCAGCACCGCCCACACGCTTGTTTCTTACCCAGCCACGCCAGCTTTATGCCTTGGCAACACTTCTAGATGACCCAACACCGCGCTTAGCGGGCTGGGCCTATCCGCTGGCCGTATTTGACCCCGCCATGGCTCAACGGTTTCTCACCCAGTGGCCTGCGCTTGATCAACTGCCCGCTCTTTCAAGCGCGCCGACACCCCAACTCGATAGCGAAGCGCTGCTTAATCTGGCCCCAGACTTAGTACTGCTTGATCTCGCGCGCGCTAGTAACTTCGAAGGCTCTCCGCTGGCGCAGCTACTGGACGAGCTAGGTATTGCCTACCTGTTTATCGACTTTAACCGCCACCCGCTGGAGAACACGCCCAAAAGCCTTGCGCTTTTAGGCGAGGCCTTGAACGCGATGCCTCGAGCTAGCGCAATGATTGCCCTAATTGAACAACGCTTGGCGCGTATCGACCAGGGCTTGGCAGACTTGAAGCTGGCGGAACAGGCCGCCGATGCCCCCACCGTGCTAATCAATGTCGCCCCTGGGCTAAAAGTGGACTGCTGCCGTACCAATCTAAGCAACGGGCTAGCCGACCTAGTAGCCCGGGCAGGTGGCGATAATCTTGCCGATGCATTAATTCCCGGCGCATCGGCAACGCTGAGCAATGAATGGGTGCTCAGCCACCCACCCGACGTCATCCTCAATACCGCGGGGCAGTGGACAGCGGGTGATGGTGTGCGCGTTGGACTTGATATCAGTGCTGATGATATCAGCCAGGATTTGCGGCATCTGAGCCAATCGCTTCCCGGCTGGGCGCATCTTAACGCCGTTCAGAATGGACAGTTTTATGCGCTATGGCATGGTTTTCATCAGGGTCCTTTCGCCATTGTAGCGCTCGAACGTATCGTCCAATGGCTCTATCCCGAACACTTCACTGACCTTGATCCGGCCGCCACCTTCAATGCCCTACTACCTATCACGCCAGCGCTAAGTCACGAAGATCACTTTTGGGGCGCACTCAACGCTCCATAATCCTTGGCCCACTCCCCCTCTGACAATAACAGGATCTGTATCGACCATGCTGCGCTCCCGAACCTTTGCATTGTTTTCGCCACTGCTACTGCTGAACCCACTGCCCGATGTCTATGCACAACAGACCCAGGCACAACAGGTCTACGAACAGCAGGCCAACGAGACCGCGCCAAAAACACTGATCGTCACCTCAGATCGGCTCACTGACGTGGCTCCGCGGAGCTATCGTGCCCAGCGCTCAAGCCTTGCCAGCAAACAGCCGGTGTCGTTTTTAGAAGAGGCCCGCGCCGTGGAGACCGTCACCGCCCAGGTGATGGCCGACCATGACATCGACAGCTTGGACGAAGCAATGGCGATGGTTGCAGGGGTGACCGCAGGCAATAACATGGGGGGCACCGAGGATGGCTATATTAAACGCGGCTTCGGCAGCAACAGCGATGGTTCGATTCTGATCGATGGCATTCGCCAACCGCGCGGCACCTTCTCAATGGCAACGGTGGATCATGTCGAAGTACTCAAGGGGCCTGCCTCGCTATTTCAAGGCCAGCAGGATCCTGGCGGGGTGATCAACCTGGTCACCAAACGGCCTGAGTACGAGTGGCAGCGCGAAATCAGCGCCGAAGCCACCTCCTTGGGTGGCGGCAATGCCAGCGTGGATGTCACCGGGCCAATTGCCGATACCGGCCTGGCCTTCCGATTTATCGTCCATCATGAAGATGAAGACTCCGCGCGCGTTTTTGGTCATGATCGACGCACGATTATTGCCCCTTCGCTGCGCTGGGAAGGCCGCGAAAGTCGCGCACAAATCTCCTATGAGTATCGCGACTACGACTTGGATCTGGATCGCGGCACGGTGATGATTGATGGTGAACCCGCCAAGGTACCTAGTGAGCGCCGTTTCGACGAATCCTGGTCGCGGGTTTTCGGTCACGACGAAGCCGTCACCGCCTGGTGGGAACAGGATATTAACAACGACTGGTCAACACGGCTCACCTACGGCTGGAACCGCCGGCAGTACAGCGATGGCCAACCGCGAGTACTAAGCGTTAACGCGCAGAGCGGTGCATTAACACGTCGTGCAGATGCTAATGAAGGTTATGACCGCCGCGTACAGTACACCGCCTGGGATACTACCGGCACCGCCACGCTGGCAGGCATGCGCCACGACCTTACCGTAGGAATTGACCACGAACGTCGCCGCGACTATCTGGCCGAGGTGTATCGCGGCTCGTCGGTGACTGATCAAAACATTTACGCTATGAGCTACGGCGGCCTGACGCTGGATAGCGATAGCCTTAACACCTCGCGCAGCAACCGCTTGGATGAGGTTAATACGACCGGCGTTTATCTCAATGATCGCTGGCACTTCAACGACCGCTGGACGCTGGGGCTAGGCGGGCGCTATACACACTACGAGCAGTTTTCCGGCCGTGGGCAGGACTTCATCACCGAGACGGATACCAGCGACGATATTTTCCTGCCATCAATCAGTCTGCTGCATCGCCTGACCCCGGAGACGTCCGTTTATGCCAGCTACAGCGAAGCGTTTGTGCCCAATGGGGCCGACAGCGATACCGGACAGGCGCTGGATCCTGAACACAGTATGGGCAGCGAAATCGGTGTGAAGCATCTATGGAACGACCAGTTCTCGTTGGCCGTTGCGCTGTTCGATATCCGCAAGGAGAATGTTGCCGTCTCAGACAACGGTGTGACCCGCACGGTAGGCGAAGCGGGTTCACGGGGGGGGGAGCTAACGGTTTCCGGCCAGTTGACTGATCAGCTTTCACTACTAGGCGCTTATGCCTATACCGACACCGAAGTACTTAAAGACACCGAAGATACCCAGGGCAACCGGCTGACCAACGCCGCACGCCATACCGCCACCCTCTACTTGGCACACGATTTAACAACCGCGCCTGGCCTGGGCAACTGGCGCTTAGGTGGTGGGGTTCGCTATGTGGGTGAGCGCGAAGGCGATGCTGACAACAGTTTCCAGTTAGACGACTACACCGTCGCTGACGCGTTTATCGGCTGGGACACCCCTTGGCTGGGCGACACCCTTCACCTGCAGCTCAATGCCAAGAATCTGTTCGACACCACTTACTACCCTTCAAGCGGTGGCAACACACGGGTCGTGGTCGGCGATCCCCTAGAGGTCAGCCTACAGGCGTCGGTTAGGTTTTGACGCCCAGGTAAGTAACGACTGACTTGGCACTATGATTGCCTATACATTAAGGTTTAACGCTGTATACAGTTCGCGGTAACAGCTGATATGACGTGTTAGCCGTTGTGCCTTCCCATTTTCAAGGAGCTCGCTATGTCTCGCCCTCTGACTACGCCTCTCAATATTCTCGTTATCGGCGCGGGCATTGGCGGGCTGAGCACCGCTCTCGCTTTCCAGCGGCAAGGGTATCAGGTCACGGTGGTTGAACGCGTAGCAACGATGCGTCCAGTAGGCGCGGCGCTCTCGATATGGTCTAACGGCGTGAAAGTCATGCATCAACTGGGCCTTGGTAACGCCATTGAAGGCTTAAGTGGCAACATCACCCAGATGCGCTATCTGACGCATGACGGTCAACCCTTAACCGATTTTAGCCTGGTGCCGCTATTTGAAGAGATCGAGCAGCGTGCATGCCCTATTTCTCGCGCCGCCCTACAACAAATGTTGCTAGACGCGGTAGGCACCGAGCATGTGCAGTTTGGCCGCCGCTGTCATGATTACACGCTGACGCACGACGGTGTTTCTGCGCATTTTGACGATGGCGAAAGCCTGCACGCAGACTTATTAGTCGTCGCGGAAGGTACTCATTCAAAGCTGCGCGGTAAGGTCGTGGGTCACCCCGTTGAGCGCCAATACGTGGGTTATGTGAACTGGAATGTACGCGTGCCTGCCGATGATGCCTTGGCACCGCAGAGTCACTGGGATCAGTATGTCGGCGACGCGAAGCGTGTCTCGTTTATGCCCATGGGCAACGGGGGCAATGCCGAAGGCGCGCAGGAATTTTATTGTTTTCTTGATGTACCGCTCCCCGCTGGCACCACCAACGACCCCAGCCACTATCGCGATGAATTACGCGCACACTTTGCAGGCTGGGCTGCGCCGGTGCAGGCACTTATCGAACGCTTCGACCCTGCGCGCATGGCGCGTGTGGAAATCTACGATATTCCTCCGCTTGATTCACTGACCGCACCGCGTGTTGCCCTTCTAGGTGATGCTGCTCATGGCATGGCACCCGACCTTGGCCAAGGCGGCTGCCAAGCGATGGAAGACGCCTGGGTGCTGGCTCAAGTCGTGCAGCGCGCACTTGAAGAACATACCGACACCTCATCTGCCATTGCCAGCGCCTTGACGCAGTACGACGCGCAACGCGTTAGCCGAGTGGGAGAGATCGTCCAGCGCGCCCGTAAGCGCGCGGAGATGATTCATGGGCACGACGCCGCCCAAACGCAAGCCTGGTACGACGAACTCAAGCGTGAGGATGGTCAAGCCATTATTAAAGGATTGAAGACAACGGTTACCAGCGGGCCACTGGGCTAGTGAAATGTTAACGTTCCATAGGTGCGGGCTTGCCATCAGCGCTTAGATAGATACCGGTCGTCTGACTAACCGGCTTTATCCTCTTAGGAGATATACCCATGCCACTTTCCACTTGGCTGCTGTTTGTTGCCATGGCGCTGGTCAGCATTGCGAGCCCTGGGCCCGCTTTTTTAGTCGCGGTGCGTAATGGCATGGCCGGTGGAACAAAGCGCGTGGCGCTTTCCTCGCTGGGCAATATTATGGGATTGCTAATACTGGCGAGCGCCGCGGTATTGGGGTTAGGCGTGATATTAAATGCCTCAGAAACGCTGTTTAGCCTGCTGAAATTTGGCGGCGCCGCTTACTTGATATACTTAGGCATTCGCCAGTGGCGTAGCAAACGCTCACTGGCAGTACCGTCCACCGCTGCCAAGCCCATTCCTCACTGGCGCATTTTCAGTGAAGGCCTGCTGGTCGCCATGAGCAACCCAAAAGCAATCCTGTTTTTTACTGCTCTGTTTCCTCAGTTTTTGGATACACAGCGCGCGCTGCTTCCGCAATTTTCTATGATGGTAGGCACCTTTATGGTGCTTTCATTCGCCACCTTAATGGCCTACGGCGGGCTCGCGAAACATCTCACTCGCTGGCTGAGCAACACACGCCGAGCAAAGTGGGTCAATCGCATCATGGGCAGTGCTTTTATCGGTTTAGGCGTAGCGATTTTGCGTATGCGACAGCCCATCTAATCGCTGGCCAATACTCATACCGTCAGCCCAATACCTCTTAAAGTCATCGTAGTCACTGACTGCACGGCTTTTTCAAACTGCAGGTCGTCTAGCGGTTTATCATCATTGAGCATTAAAGCTAAAACCCCTTACTAACGCCTTTAGGCATTGCTGGCTGGGGGCGTTCGCACGGTAAGAAACATCCCCCACCCGGCCCACCTATAAAGATATTCTCTTTCCAGACAACCTGACCGCGCAATAACGTTGTTATAGGTTTACCTGTGAGGGTCATACCTGAATAAGGCGTGTAATCAACATTGTGATGTAGCCTATCGTTGGTAATCGTCCACTCAAGAGTAGGGTCCCATATCACGATATCGGCATCAGACCCAACGGCAAGTGTTCCTTTACGAGGATAAAGACCGTATATCCGAGCCGGATTAGTGGATGTTAATGCGACAAATTTGGTGATGTCGATTCGGCCTTTTAAAACGCCTTCTGAAAACAGAAGAGGGAGCCTAGTCTCAACACCTGGAATACCATTTGGAATGTGCTTAAACGACTTGCCTTCAGCCGACTTTTTACCTTCCGCATCCTCATAACGGAACGGCGCATGGTCTGAAGAAAAAATTTGAAAGACTCCGTTTTCAAGTGCCTCCCAAACAGCCTCTTGACTTCGCGCATCACGGGGAGGAGGACTACAGACACACTTTGCGCCCTCAAATCCATCCAACTTCAAGTCGTCAGCTGTTAGGAACAGATATTGAGGACACGTTTCAGCATAAATCCTTAAACCTCGCCCTTGCGCCCAACGTATCTGTTCAATCGGCTCCTGCCCTGACACATGTACAATAAGAACAGGGGTATCGACTAATTCGGCAAACGAAATTGCGCGATGGGTTGCTTCTCTTTCTACCACGGGCGGGCGAGAGGTTGCATGGAAGCGCGGTGCGGTTTGACCGGCGGCTTCAAGCGCATCACTTAACCAAGCAATGCAGTCAGCATTCTCAGCGTGGATCATTGTCATCGCACCTTCTTGCCTTGCGACAGCCAATGTCTCTAAGATCTCCCGGTCATTTAGCTTGAGATCGTCGTAGGTCATGTAGATTTTAAAAGACGTGTATCCTTCCTCGATCAGAGAAGGTAACTCCTCTTTTAAGACTAGGGGCGTGGCATCAGAAACAATCAGATGGAAAGCGTAATCAACACAGGCATTACCATCTGCCCGGCGATGATAATCTTCTACCGTCGCTCTTAACGTATCGCCTTTTTGCTGCGCAGCGAACGGAATAACCGTTGTGGTGCCGCCACAGGCTGCTGATCGAGTGCCCGTTTCGAAATCATCAGCCATTTGGATGCCTGGCCCCGATGGCTGATCGAAATGACAGTGAGCATCGACACCACCTGGCAAAACGTAATGCCCTGACGCCTCTATCTCTTCCTTACCGGCACCTAGCGACTCTCCTAATGCAACAATCCTCCCATCGCGAATGCCGATATCACATATAGTCGTATCGGAAGCGGTGACAACAGTGCCGTTACGGATGACTAAATCGTAACCCTTCATACAGACGTCTCACCCTTGGCTGAAAGATACGCTAACCAGCCACCCCGATTGGTAATATCTACAACGCCATCAACGTTAATATCCTCTTCACGCATTATCATGCTCAAAGAGCCGCTTCCATCTTCCAGTTCGATAATACTCAGCTCTAACTCGGAAGGTTCGTTGGGAAGCAATGACTCGCGAAGCTGAGCATAAGTGACTTCATAGACTTCACCAGGGATGGACTTACCGCCCTGTTCTACAGGCCATAGCCCAGGGAATTCATCACGCACGGAGTAAAAACGATACTTCGCGGCAGTATTAACGGCGCCCAAAAACTTAGCCTCCTTTAAAGCAAAATTGATACTTCCGCCAGACATCGCCTGACCGTTAACAAACATAAGCACCGTTCTAGATTGTTCGCTCATAAAGCCTCCTATCCGTTTAATGTCGATGGCGCTCATTGATAATGAGATAACCACCTGCTAAGGCAACAATGCCTGCTCCGATGAACGTGTCACGGGTGGGATAGTCACCGAAAAACCAGTAGCCAATGAGCGTTGCCCAAATAAGCTGTGAATATAAAAAGGGAGATACCAGTGAAGCCGAGGCCGAACGCATTGCCTCGATCAGCGCAAAATGACTGAGCGCACCGAGTAATCCGATCAAAATAAACAGTGGGATATCCTGCGCTTGCACGGGCACCCAGAAAAAGGGAACCACCAACGTGCTGACAACGCCCCCTGCGGCGGCTGTATAAAGGAGCGAGGTAAGCGAGGAGTCCTGCGCGGCAAAGTATCGCGTTGCCAGTTGATAAAGCGCAAAGCACACCGCCATCCCTACCGGCAATAAAAGCTCGACGTTAAAGTCACCCACATCAGGCTGAACAGCAATCAGAACGCCTGAAAACCCACAGAGAACTGCCAATATACGTTTAGCACCAACACGTTCATTTAAAAGCGGTATAGCAAGTAGCGTAACGATAAGCGGCGAGCTGAAGTTGACAACATAGACCTGCGTGAGAGGTAACGCACGAACCGATAAGTACGCAAATATTGTGGCTCCCAGCAGCAGCAAGCCCCGGCCAAATTGGCCCCAAGGTGCACGGCTTTCAAGCTCCCTACGATTAAGCCTACCCAAAATGATCAGTAGCAATATCAGGACAATCAAGTGAACGCTATAACGCGACCAGGCCAACTGCACAGAGGAGTAGTCATCGCCCAGATATTTGGCCAAAGAATCCATTGCTACAAAAAGTGCCGCAGCCACTAGCATACAGACAATGCCGCGCAACGGGCGCTGTGCAGGAAGTGTCAATGACGTCACGCCGCACCCTGCCCCTCAAAACGCGCGAGCGAAAACGGTGCCAGATTCCAGTCGCTCTTGCCGCGCGTTATCAAATCCGCGGTGATCTGTCCGACCAAAGGCCCAAGTGTGAAGCCGTTGGACGTCACCGCATTATAAAAACCGGGGCGGTGAGGTACTTCACCTAAAATAGGGGCGCCATCGATGTTGATATTGATGGCCGCCCAGGTACGCAGTACACGCAGTTGATTTAAAGCGGGCAACACATGCTGGGCGACCCAAAGATTACCCTCGATACTTTCCAGAAGCGGTCGCTGGTAGCCAAAGGGAATGCTCAGCCCGGCAGGCCAACCGCCACCAATAATCACGTTGCCGTTAGCCGCCTGCTTGAGGGTCAAATGACGATCGGCATGGGCAAGCAGTACATCAACAACTGGCTCTGCTGCTTCAGTCACGATCATCTGCAACGGTGCGGCGTGTACGGGCACGCTCACCCCTGCCAGCTTACCGATTTCGCCCGCCCATGCCCCAGCGGCGTTGACGACTTTACCTGCCCGGTATTGGCGGCCACTGCTGGTGGTTGCCTCCCACTTTCCGTTGGCATACTCCAGGCTCTGAACTGCCTCGCTGGTAAAAAAGCGCGCGCCGGCCTGTTGGGCGGCGCGTACCAAAGCGGGGGTCGCCAAAAGCGGATTTATTTTTCCCTCTTCACTGCACCACGCCCCACCGATGACCGCCTCTGAAATAGCGGGTAGCTTATGTTCGATATCGGCGCGGCCAATCATCTGGGTATCGATACCGAGCGAGCGTTCAAGCGCTGCTTTTCGTTCGAGAAAGCGCATCTGCTCTTCACTTTCAGCCACCATGATGCCGCCGCTGCGCTTGAATTCGATATCACTATCAAGCTCTTTGGCCAGCTGCTCCCAGAGCGATGCACTCGCTTGCTGAAGCGGTAAGGTACTGGCAGCGGGGCCACCGCCACTTTCGGCTTTTTTGCCAAAATCGAACGACAGCAGCTGGACGTGTAAGCTTCCCGCATTGCCACCCGACGCTTGGCCGTTGGGAAGCCCTCGATCCAATACCGCTACGTCAACGCCCTGCTTGGCGAGCGACATCGCGGTAGCACTGCCCGCAATGCCGGCGCCAATCACCAACACGTCGACCTCGATACTTGGTGGCGATGTAGTCGATTCGTTAATAACGCGCGCGGTAGGCATCGTCACCCGCCGGTGACCGGCCCACTCCCCTTTTTCAATAGCCAGCGCGCCAATCGCGATCGGTTTAATAGGATTTTGCGGTGCGGGCAAATCAAACTGGCTACCGGTTTTCTGGTCACTGGCGATGAGCATATTAACCGTGGCGGCGCAGTAGCGGCCCTGGCACCGCCCCATACCCGCTCGGGTTTGACGTTTGATAGAGGCCACATCGCTACATGGCTCGCGCCCGCTTACTATCTCTTTTGCGGTAATCCCTTCACAGCGGCATACAATCGTATCGTCGGTGATGCCCGCCAGCGGTTTGAGCGGAGAAGAAAACGCGCTCCAGAGCGCTTTTTGAAAGTGTTGGTGCTTTCGCTGTTGTGAAGACCAATGGGTAGTCGTGTCTTCTACGTTATACCCACAGTGCTTCGCAGCGGCGGCACCAGATAGCGCGCCTTGAGCCAAGGCTAACTGGGCACCACCAAACCCACCCGCCTCACCCGCAATGAAAACACCCTCGACATTGCAGCGACCATCGGGAAAGCGCTCGGCGGAGAGCACCTTGAGTGCGGATGACGTGTCGGATGCGTAATGATGCTCTACCCCCAGCAGTCGGCTGATTTCGGCTTGTGGCTGAAAACCATAACCCAAGCCTACCGCTTTTACCTTGATATGCAGCATCGGCTGTCCAAGCTCGCCCTCGGCGGTGACCGGGGCTAGTGTTACGCTATCGACGGCGTTGTCGCCTTCAATCGCTGCAATCGCATAGCCATCAAAGACAGGCACCTGAGCACGCTTGAGCGTAAACATGTATCCAAGCCCTTTACCAATGAGCGATGGAGCATGACGCGTCGCTTTACCGGTCTGGGCAAGCGCGGTCAACGAGGTTAATTTTGCGCTTTCTACAACCCCCGCCACCTCAACGCCCGCCTCGACCAGTTCGGCCGCAACCTGCAAATTAAGCGGGCCGTTACCCGCGATCAGCACTGGGCCCGGTGGTGCCGTGCGGTAAGAGCGCAGCAGGGTTTGTAGTCCACCTGTCGTCATTACGCCCGGGAGTGTCCAGCCTGGTACGGGATAAGGAAGCTCAGTTGCTCCAGTCGCGATAATAACGGCCTTTGGCTCGACTATTAGCGCTTTGCCATCACGCTCGATGCCAATACGAAACTGATCGTGCTCTTCACGAAACACACCCCATACCAGGGTGTTGCGCCACTGCTTGATATCAGCCGCCGCCAGTTCATCAATCAGCGTCCGTCCCGCTTGCATCTGCTTATCGGGCGCTTTGCCGTCTTTAGTTGAATAGGCTGATGAAAGCTGCTTGAAATATTGCCCACCCAGACTGGCACGTTCGTCGACCAGCAGTACGCTCGCTCCCGCTTTTCGGGCTGAAAGGGCGGCCTGTAAACCGGCGGGCCCACCGCCCACAACCAGCACCTCTACCGCCACGACTTCAAGCGACTCTTTAGGGTCGCTTTGATGACGGCTAGCATCGGCATCAAATGCCGTTTTATAAGGGTGATGCTTAACTGATTGCCCATGCTGAACAGGCGTCATACATGCGCGTACACCGGAACGCTCATCCACTGTTACCAGGCACTCAAAGCATGCCCCCATGCCACAGTAATGGCCATGCGTTCCACCCAGACGACCTTCGCGCTGAGACAGATGGCCCGCACCCACGAGCGCGGCGCCCAGGGTTTGGCCTTCCACGGCACTGACCTTTTTGCCCTCGTAAGTAAAGGTTATCTCTTTAGCGTTTTTAGAGATCCTGCGTCCCAGCGCGTCCATTTGAGCCCCTTACTTCAGCGAAAGCTTGCGAACGATCTCATCGGCCCACGCCTTGTCTTCAGGAGGCGAGGGAAGGCGCGGAGCACGTGGATGGCCAACGCTCTTACCCATCGATTCAAGCAGCGCTTTGGTGCCAGAGACGTAGCGATGGCCAAACACGAAATCGATGACGGGCAGAATGTTGTGATACACGGACCTGGCGCGGTCCAAATCCTTCTCAACGACCGCGGCCGTGTATAGGTCAGCGAACTCAGCGGGCATAACGTTGGAGCCGACCGCCACCCAGCCGATCGCACCTTCCACATAGGATTCGAATCCCAGCACCCCACCAAACACGCCTATCTTGTCCCCGCAGAGTCTAATGATGTCTCGAACGCGGGTGATCTCAAGCGTTGACTCCTTGATGTAAGCCACGTGTTCAATATCGGCAAGCCTTGCCACTGTCTCGGGCAACATGTCGACGTTGGCCGCATTGGGGTTGTTATAAATCATGATCGGTATCGAAACGGCATCCGATACCTGCTTGTAATGGTGATAAAGCTCGTCTTCGGTCGGGCAACTGTAATAAGGCGGAATAATCATCAGCCCGTCTGCGCCCAGTTGCTCGGCCTCTCGGCTATAACGTACAACGTCGTTGGTATTTTCAGCTCCGGCACCTATCAATACAGGAACACGCCCCGCCGCTTGATCGATGACGGTTTTGGCCACCAGTCGGCGCTCATCGTCGGTCATCGAAAGAAATTCACCAGTACTTCCCAGAGGGATCAGGCCGTGAATGCCCTGCTCGATCTGCCAGTCGATAAACGTGCGCAATCTTTCGACGTCAACCTTCAGATCTTTATCAAAAGGCGTAATAAGAACACTATAAGTACCAGCAAACTGGGACATTTAAATCTCCGACTCAACGTTAACGATTTCTAAAAAAATCGGGTAAAGCGGTAACGACATAAGGGACGTAAGTCGCCAGCACCAGTACGGCTAGCATAAAACTCAAAGGCAAGATGATCTTGGCCGCCACGCGCATGATGGGGCGCTGGGCAATACTGCTGGCGACAAACAGGGTGATGCCGTAGGGCGGTGTAATCATCCCGATAGAAAGATTGATGATAATCACTACGCCCAAGTGGAGCGGGTCGATCCCATAGCTTTGCGCCACGGGCATCAAGACAGGTACCAGGATCAAGATGGCCGCAATGCTCTCCATAAACATGCCGACAAAAATCAGTCCGACATTGAGTAGAGCCAGAAATACCCAGGGGTTGTCGGATAAGGACTGAAGAAATCCGACCAGCAACTGAGGCACGCCCTCTCTAGCCACTAACCATGAGAAAATATTGGCCACGGCAATGATCATCATCACGGAGGCCGAAATACTTGCCGCCCGCAGTATGAGATGCGGCAGGTCACGAAGTTTGAGTTCTCTATAGATAAAGAGCCCCACCAGCAGCCCGGTCGCAACGGCGACCGAGGCGGCTTCGGTCGGAGTGAAAACGCCGCCGACAATACCGCCGATAATGATGATGGGCATCAAAAAGGCCGGGATGGCCTTTAAAGCGGTCGCGCCCAGTTCACGCAAGGAGAAAGGCTGTATCTGACTATACACACCGCCGTGACGGCGGGCATGAAAGTACCCCGCCAGCAATAGACCCAGCGCCATTAAAAACCCTGGGACGATACCCGCGATAAACATATCGCCTACCGAGATGTTACCCACTGAGGCCAGCACGATCATCATTATGGAGGGAGGAATAATAGGTCCTAGAGAGCCCGCCGCGGCCATCAGGCCCGCGGCAAAATCGATATCGTAACGACGCCGTCTCATCTCGGGCAGCATCAAGGAGGCAGTGGCTGCCGTATCGGCGGAGCCTGAGCCAGATACCGCGGCAAGACCGGTACCCGACACCACCGACACCAGTAGCAGCGACCCTCGAATCCAGCCGACCAGCGCGGTGGCAAAATCGATCATGCGTCGCGCGATACCGCCGCGCTCCATCAAAAGCCCCGACAGAACGAAAAACGGGATGGCCATGATGGTAAAGCTATCCAGGCCCGCGAACAGACGTTGGGAAATGATGCTGTTGGGAATCCCTTCGCCCATTAGCACGACACTCGCCGAGACCCCCATGGTAAACACGATGGGAGCGCCAGCAATTAAAAGAAGTACAAATAACACCATGACCATTATCATAATGTGGCTTCCTCTTTATTATTGTCAGCGCACTCTTTAGCGAAAACTTTCTTTAAATAGGCAATACAGAATTCGAGGAAGAAATAGCCAAGCCCTACCGGCAAGGAGAGATAAGGTATCCACATGGGAATACCTAACGCCGGCGAGGTTTGCATTTGGCCGATTTGCAATAACCGCTGGCTACCGAGAATAGCCAGCCATAAAAACCAGCTGCCAAAAAGCAAAATAAGCAGGGCGGTAATTCGCTTTAAAGTATCGGGGAGGACTTCATAAAGAATATCGACGCCAATATGCAGCTTTTCACGCATGGCAATACCGGCAGCGAGGAAGATAACCCATATCTGAGCAAAGGTAGCCGTCTCTGCCGCCCCCGCCACGGAAAAACCGAAGACATACCGTCCTGCTACTAGCGTCAGGATTGCTACAACCATATAGCTGAACAAAACAACGACACATACAGCAATCAAGAATCTGATACCCTGCAGCACTCGCTCGGCTACTTGCACAATAGGGGCCATAACTCCTCCTGAAGTAGCAGGGCTATCCATGATGATCATGAATAGCCCCGGCTATTTAACGCAGCTGTTCGATAAGGTCCAGGAGCTCTTGCTTCTGATCCGTATCAACGAATTCGCTATAAACCGCCTGAGATCTTACGCGGAAGGGTTCAAGATCGGGCTGGGTAAACTCGACACCGGCACTTAAAAGCTCTTCACGAATGCGCGTATCCATTTCGGCATACACCTGGCGCTCGTACTCTGCAGACTCAGCACCCGCCACTATTAGTGCCTGCTGTACGTTGTCAGGCAGGCTCGAAAGCCGCTGCTCGGACATGATCAGATCCGCGACCAATGTGGTCCAGCTCACTTCAGCAAGGTAGGGCGCCACTTCATAAAATCGCTGCGCCTGGTAGTTGGTAAAGGCAGCTTCAGCACCATCCACCACGCCGGATTCCAACGCTGCGTAAAGCTCGCTGTAGGCAAGCGGCGTCGCGTTGGCACCAAACTCGTTAAAAGCGGCTACGTGAGCCGGAATCTGCATGGTTCTAATACTTTGGCGTTCTAGGTCTTCGATGCTGTTGACCGGCTCCTTGGTCACGATATGCCGAATACCCGCCTCATAAAAACCCAGTAGCTGAAAGCCGCTCTCCTGCATGGATCCGGCCAGGCGTTCACCAACCTCACCGTCCATGACGCGATACATGTGCTGACGATCATTGAATAGAAAAGGCAGATCGAAAATCGACAGCTCAGAAACGAAGTTGGTCAAGACACCGTTGGTGGGAACGGCAATATCCAGAGTGCCCAGCAGCACACCTTCGATCATTTCCCGCTCATTACCCAACTGATTATTAGGAAAGATTTGTACAGTAACTTCACCGTTTGTTTCGCGCTCGACAACTTCAGCAAACTTCTCCAAGCCTTTTTGATAAGGCTCACTTAAATTGGCCGAGTGCCCAGCTCTCAGTACTAAGCTTTCAGCCCAAGAAAACGTGGAATAAACAGAGGCAAGTGCAACAATCCCAACAGCTATAGATTTTTTCATAATTATTTCTCTTAGACGTTGACAGCTTATTTGTAGACCACTGGTATACCACATGTCAACTCATAAAATAGATTATTATTATAATATCCTTGCGCTTCAAAAAGGTGATAGATAAAACAAATTGCACAAAGACTGTGCATCCGCATAACGATTTAAAAGATCCCCCACCATATAGACTTTAGCATAAGACATAGAGATGTTTTTAATACTCAATTTACAACCAGTATGCACCAGATCAGCGCTTGCAATGCTAAGTTATATTAGAGAGCTTCAAAAATATTTTTCTTCGTCTCACGTAAATGATCGAGCATGGCTATACGCGCCTTGTCAGAATCACCTTCTACGATGGCGTTAATAATCGCTAGATGTGCGTCATATCCGGGAAAAGATTTAGCGGGCAGAGTCTGGTTTTCAAATATCTGCGTCGTTTTTCTTAGCTCAGAAATAATTTTAAGCAGCACCTCATTGCCTGTTGCCTGTGCTATCCCCATATGAAGCGTCTGATCAAACTGCCACTGTTGCTTGAGGCCAACCTGGGTTGATTTTCTTATAGCATCAAGCTTTTCAGCCCAATCACTAATAATTTTTGTGTGGGACTTTGCTGCCGCCATTGCAGCTGCTTCAGGCTCTAACAACTCTCGAACTTGTAATGCAGCAACATATTCATCAATCGCTATTTTTTTGACGCCAATAGTTCTGGAGTTCAAGCGAATTAACCATCCTTCAGCTTCTAAGCGTCGCAGCGCCTCTCTGACAGGCGTTCGTGACATATCAAGAACATCCGCAAGCCGACGCTCTTGAACGATATCGCCACCGGACATTTCGCGAGCCAGAATCATTCGCATGATCGCCTCATAAGCAACGCTAGAGAGGCCGCCATAATCAGCTTGCTCGTAAGAAACACCATTATTCACTGCTAACATATATGTTGAATCTCTCTATTTAAAAGACCGTCTGGATACTGCTAAGAAGGCATTGTAACGAGAATTTCTGCGTTCAACCTACATTGAAAGTCTATTTCCACCATAAGCACAGTCAATAAGACTTATAACTAAGATAATGGGAGTCATATTGCAAACTGCATTACCGTTCTTGATTAGCCACCACGCCGCATCCAGCCCTCATAGAACAATCTGACTTAGGTCATGTCGAGGAGCAATTGAGCACTGCTCATACCGTCAGCCCAATACCTCTTAAAGTCATCGTAGTCACTGACTGCACGGCTTTTTCAAACTGCAGGTCGTCTAGCGGTTTGTCGTCATTGAGCAAGTAGATTTGGTAGTCGAAGTCGGCGTAGTGTTGGGTGGACGCCCAGATCATATAAAGTAGATAGGAAGGCTCAACAGGGTGGATCTGGCCTGATGCGACCCACTCGCTAATTTTCGACTCTTTGAGTTTAGCCCATTCGTAAAGATTGTCGCGCAGGCGCTCTTTTAGGATCGGTGCGCCCTGCATGACTTCGGCCGCCCACACTTTAGAGCCGTGGGCGCGATTGCGGGAGTGGGTCATTTTGGCGCGAATGTAAGTGGACAGCACCACGCGAGGGTCATCGTAGAGTTCAAAGCAAAGCGCGTCCTGCTTCCATATTTCCAGCAGCTCTAGCAATACCTCTTGGTAAAGCGCTTTTTTAGTGGCGAAGTAGTAGTGCACGTTGGACTTGGGAAGTTCAGCCAGCTGTGCAATTTCTCCCATGGAGGCGCCGGCATAGCCTTTTTCCGCGAACAGTTGCTCCGCGGCCTGGAGAATCTTCTTAACGTTGGTCTGGCGAATTTCGTCCTGGGTTCTTGCCACGCTGCACTCGTCCCTTACGTCGAAGATAGGCACAAAAAAGCACCGCCGGAGAGCGGCGGTGCTGAGAAGATCTCCTATTTACGCTATAACGTCAACTCTGATTGGCGGGGAATGAGAACTCCGCTTGCGTCGCTTCGCTAACGGAAGGCCAGCGTTGAGAAACAGCTTTTCGACGCGTGTAGAAACGCACCGAATCAGGTCCATAGGCGTGAAGATCACCAAATAGCGAGCGCTTCCAACCACCAAAGCTGTGGTAAGCGACCGGTACAGGCAGCGGGACGTTAACACCGACCATGCCCACCTCAATACCGTCGGTAAAGCGTCGGGCGGCTTCACCGTCGCGGGTAAACAGGCAGGTACCGTTGCCGTATTCATGGTCATTAATTAGCTGCATGGCATCATCTAGGCTACCGACCCGCATGACACAAAGCACTGGCCCGAAGATCTCTTCCTGATAAATACGCATATCAGCCGTGACATTATCGAACAGGCAGCCGCCAACGAAATATCCCTGCTCGTGGCCTGACACCGTGAGGTCACGACCATCGGCTACCAGCGTTGCGCCTGATTTTACGCCATCTTCAATGAAGCCCAGTACTTTGTCGCGGTGCTCTGCGGTCACTAGCGGGCCCATATCCAGCCCTTTCTGAGTGCCGGGGCCAATTTTTAGCTGCGCGATTTTCGGCAGCATGGTTTCAACCAAACGATTAGCCGTTTCATCACCAACGCATACGGCAACTGAGATCGCCATGCAGCGCTCGCCGCAGCTACCGTAAGCCGCACCCATTAGAGTATTAGCGGCGTTTTCCAAATCGGCATCGGGCAACACTACGGCATGATTTTTCGCACCGCCCAGCGCTTGAACGCGTTTACCAGCGGCCGCACCACGGGTGTAGATCGCCTCAGCCACCGGCGTCGAACCCACAAACGAAATAGCCTTCACGGCCTTGGCATCCAACAGCGTTTCCACCGCTTCGCGACCACCGTGAATCACGCTCATCACGCCTTTCGGTAGCCCGGCTTCTTGAAGCAGCTCAGCCACGGCCATTGAGGAAGAGGGGTCTTTTTCCGACGGTTTGAGAATGAAACAGTTGCCACAGGCAATTGCCATCGGATACATCCATAGCGGCACCATAGCCGGGAAGTTAAACGGGGTAATACCTGCAACGACGCCCAGCGGTTGGAAATTAGACCACGCATCAATGCCAGGCCCTGCGTTGTGGGAATACTCACCTTTTAGCAGTTCAGGCACGCCGCAGGCGTACTCAACGTTTTCAATGCCACGTTTGAGCTCACCCATAGCGTCTTCTGGCGTTTTGCCATGCTCTTCGCTGACCAGCTGCACGATGCGGTCAGCGTGCTCTTCGAGCAGTTGCTTAAAGCGGTACATAACTTGCGCGCGCTTGGCCGGTGGCGTATCTCGCCAGGCGGGAAACGCTGCCTGAGCGGCATCAATGGCCTTTTCAACATCGGCCGCAGAGGCATCAGACACTTGGCGAATGACAGCTCCCGTTGAAGGATTGGTAACGTCCAGCGTGCGCTGGCCCTTCACTAACTCACCGTTGATCAGGTGGGAAATAACACTCATTTTTATACTCCGAAACCGGTTTTATCAAAAAATAGGCTATGCCAATGAATCAAGGGTGGTCGCAACGGCGTCGAACAGGCGCTCTAGCTCGGCATCGGTGGTGCCAAAGGGAGGGCCAAATTGCAGCGTATCGCCGCCATAACGTACGTAAAAGCCTGCTTTCCAAAGTGCCATATGTGCATCGCGTGGTCGAATCGTTGGGTCGCCGTCACGAGGCGTTAACTGGATCGCGCCCGCTAAGCCGTAATTGCGGATATCCACGACGTGGTTGCGGCCCTTGAGAGCATGCAACTTCTCTTCGAAGCGCGGCGCAATGGCGCTAACCTGGGCGGGGAAATTTTCGCGCTCCATTAACTCAAGCGCCGCCAGCCCTGCTGCACAGGCCACCGGGTGAGCGCTGTAGGTATAGCCATGCGTAAACTCAACGGCATGCTGGGGCCCACCAATGTGCATAAAGGTGTCAAAAATCTCGCGTGATGCAATCACTGCGCCCATGGGTACGGCGCCATTAGTGATCTGCTTGGCCACGTTCATGATATCTGGCGTCACGCCAAACGCCTGGGCACCGGTGGTCGCACCGCTACGCCCAAAGGCGGTAATCACTTCGTCAAAAATCAGCAGAATATCGTTAGCGGTGCAGATTTCGCGCAAACGATCCAAGTAGCCTTTGGGTGGCACAATCACACCCGCCGAGCCAGACATTGGCTCAACAATCACAGCCGCAATCGTCGAGGCGTCGTGTAGGGCTATTTGATCAAGCAGCGCATCGGCAAGCTCAGCCCCCGTTTCTGCCTGGCCACGGGTATAGGCGTGGCCCGCTTGAAGCGTGTGCGGTAGATGCGTGACATCCATCAACTGGCCGTAATGCTTACGATTGCCACCGATACCGCCAAGGCTTGTGCCACCGACATTGACGCCGTGATAGCCCTTCGCTCGGCCAATCAGGCGCGTTTTCTCAGGCTTACCTTTAAGCCGCCAATAGGCTTTGGCCATCTTGACCGAGGTATCGGCCGCCTCGGAGCCTGAGTTGGTAAAAAATACGTGATCAAGCCCGGTAGGCATAAGGCTGGCGACTTTTTCCGCTAACTTAAACGCCAGCGGATGGCCAAGCTGAAAGCCTGGGGCAAAGTCGAGAGTGCCTAGCTGTGCCGCGACGGCTTTTTGGATTTCTTCACGATTGTGGCCTGCGCCGCAGGTCCATAGCCCTGACAGCGAATCGAATAATTTGCGGCCCTGGTCATCAATGTAATAGCGCCCTTCCGCCCCCGTGATCATGCGTGGGTTAGCGTGAAAATCACGATTAGCGCTGAACGGCATCCAGAAATGCTGATTAAGCGCACTGTTTGAGGCGCCCTGCTCTGACGGGAGTTCTGAAGAAAGTTCTGAAGAATGCTCTGATGTTTGCGGTGTCGTTTTGCTTTTTATTCCAAACATGGTGTCCAGCTCCATCGCGTTAAGACGTTGCATCAGGATGCGCCACTGAACATGTTTATAAAATTACGCTTTCCTGTTGTTCACGTTAGGGAATCTATACGTAACATGGCTTTTTTATCTCTACTCTAATAATGAGCCAAACAATAAACCGGGGAGTCGCCAGCTTTATCCGTGCTCAATAAAAGGAAGTCATATGAATTCGCTTGCTGAACCGAAAACTGCTATAGCCGATCTGCGCACCGACAGTAACCGTCTCTGGGAAGCGCTGATGGAAATGGCCAAGCTAGGTGCCACACCTAAAGGCGGCGTGAACCGTCAAGCGCTTACCGATCTTGAACGCCAAGGGCGCGATCTATTTATCCAGTGGTGCAGAGCTGAAGGCTGTACTATTCGTATTGATAATATCGGCAATATCTTCGCACGCCGAGAAGGCAGCGACCCCAGCGCCAAAACCGTTATGGCGGGAAGCCATTTAGATAGCCAGCCTACCGGAGGCAAATACGACGGCTGTTTTGGGGTACTGTCAGGCCTTGAAGTAATCCGCACGCTCAACGAACACAAAATAGTGACGCAATCGGCCATCGAAATTGTCGCCTGGACGAACGAAGAAGGCTGCCGCTTCCCCCCCTGCATGATGGGTTCTGGCATTTTTACCGGCGTGCTTGAATTTGACACCATGATGGCGCGCATCGACGCTGATGGCGTGACGGTTAGCGATGCTTTGGACGCCATTCACTATCGTGGCAGCGACGAGGTGTCACCAAGCGAGATCAAAGCCTACTTTGAACCGCACATTGAGCAAGGGCCAATTCTCGAAGATACCGACACCACCATTGGCGTGGTTATCGGCGGACTTGGTCAGAAGTGGTTTGATTTAACCCTCACCGGGCTTGAGGCCCACGCAGGCCCAACCCCCATGCACCTTCGTCGGGATGCCATGATGGGCGCAGCGGAAGTTACTCAAGCGCTCAACCGTATCGCCAATGAACACCAACCCCACGGTCGTGGCACGGTAGGCTGTATGACGCTGCACCCAGGTTCACGCAACGTGATTCCAGGACAGGTAAAAATGACGTTGGATATGCGCCACTGGGAGCCCGAGGCTCTAATCGAAATGGCCCAATCATTGGCTGCTGCCGTTGAAGAAATTTGCCAACGTCACGGGCTGTCGTACGAGCTAACACCTACCGCGGATTTTGCACCTGAGCACTTCAATAAAGTGTGCGTTGACACCGTGCGTCATGCAGCTGAAAAGCTTAAGTTCTCGCATATGGATATCATCAGCGGCGCAGGGCACGACGCAATGTTTGTCGGCCGAGTTGCTCCCGCTGCAATGATCTTTATTCCCTGCAAGGATGGCATTAGCCACAACGAGATTGAGAGTGCAACGCCGGAACATGTTCACGAGGGCTGTAACGTGCTGCTGCAGGCAATGCTAGAGGCGGCAGGCACTGCTTAAGCAGCATCAAGCTACCGCATGAAAAGCACCTCATGCGGTAGCACGCGACCTACAACACCACTTCATAACCTTCAAACTTCGGCGGGCCGAGGTAAATCCCTTCAGGCGCTTTAGCACCCGCGTGGGCCTTGCGAAATGCGTCTGACTGGGTCCACGCGCGGAAAGCCTCTTCGGACTCCCAAGCGGTATGAGAAATGAACACGGTATGGTCTTCCTGGCTTTCGCCGCGCAGCATGTTGAACTGCTGAAAGCCTGGCACTTCATCCAGGTGAGAGTCACGGTTGCGCCATACCTCTAGAAAATCTTCTTCACGGCCTGGGGCAATACGAAAACGGTTCATCGCGATATACATGATGGCTCTCCTGTTGGACGGGACCTGCTCGATTGGTGACGCAAACAATAGCTTGATGGTAACGTCACAGGCAAATGGCGAATAGGCTTAGCGGCGGATAGCCCTCAACGGTCAGGCTCCAGTATGAGTAAGGCACGTATTCAGGTCGTTTGGTTCAAACGCGATTTACGTCTTCATGATCACGCGCCGCTTTCTAACGCCGCCGCGGCTGGCCCCGTGCTGCCCGTATTTGCTATTGAACCGGGGCAGTGGCAAGCGCCAGACAGCGCCCTGCGCCACTGGCAGTTTGCCGCTGATTCGCTTATCGATCTTTCAAACGCACTCGAAACACTGAGTCTGCCGCTGTGTATTTGGCAAGGCGATATGGTCGATTTACTGAACGCCCTGAAAACCCATTACAGCGAGTTTGTGCTTCATTCACATGAAGAGACCGGCAACGCCTGGAGCTTTGCCCGCGATCTCAGCGTCAAGGCATGGTGTCAGCAGCACGGCACACCCTGGCATGAAGCACGCCAGCACGGCGTAGTGCGTGGCTTAAAATCCAGAGTTGCTGACCGCAACGCATGGGAAAATCAGTGGGAAACGTTAATGACGGCGCCCACCGCCACTGCCCCGCAAAGCGCCCAGGCGGCTGAGAGCTGGCAAGCCTTTCACCATATTGACGTCAAACAGCTTCACGACCTGACGCTAGGGTTTGACACCACGCCCTGCCCCGAGCGACAGCCAGGCGGTCGTAGCGAAGGCCGAGCAGTCTGGCGCAGCTTTATAAGCCAGCGCGGGCGGCGTTATCGCGGCTCACTTTCTAAACCGCTGCTGGCCTGGGAATTTGGCTCACGGCTTTCGCCGCACTTGGCCTGGGGTACGCTCTCCATGCGCGAAGTGGTGCAGTCACTGCGACGCCAGCGCAAAAAGCATGCTGAAGATGCCGCTTGGTCACGCTCACTGCGCGCCTTCGCTTCCCGGCTCCACTGGCACTGCCATTTTATTCAAAAGCTCGAAAGCGAACCAAGCATCGAATCGCAAAGCCTACACCCGGCGCTGCGCGGCCTGCGCGAGCGCGACCCAGAACACCCCAACCTGATCGCCTGGAAGCGCGGGCAAACCGGGATGCCGTTGGTAGATGCCTGTATGCGCAGCCTAATCGCCACCGGCTGGATCAACTTTCGCATGCGCGCCATGCTGATCTCCCACGCCACCTTTGGCCTTGGGCTGCATTGGGTTGAGCCAGCATTGCATCTGGCGCGGCTGTTTACCGACTTCGAGCCCGGCATTCACTACCCCCAAGTGCAGATGCAGGCAGGCGCTACGGGCATCAACGCGCTGCGGGTATACAACCCTATTAAGCAGGCGGAGGATAACGACCCCAGCGGCGAGTTTGTCGCCCGCTGGGTGCCGGAATTAACGCCACTCCCGTTAGAGTGGCGCGCCAAACCCTGGGCACTGCCGGAAAGCCTGCAAAAGCGGTTCGGCTTTCAACCTGGCGTAAACTACCCAATCCCCAACGACTTTGAGGCCGAAGCACGCCACTGGAAGAAGACGCTCTACGAGCTGCGTCGCACCTCAGACGCCAGAGAAGCCAGCCAAGCGATTGTGGATAAGCTCGCCAGTCAGCGTCGACCGCCCGTTCGGCACGCTAAAAAAGCAAAACCCGCTAATCGGCAGCAGCTTTCGTTGTTTGATGAGGGAGGATTGGGGGAATAGGTAGACGTTACGCTTAGCTATAGCGTGACCGCATGTGGGAAACTGCACGTCATTACACATGCACCATTAGATGGAGCCTGTCGTTCGGCATGCTACTGATATTATTGGTGGACTGCTTCAGTAATGCCGCCGATCGTTATCTATCCTGCGTCTCGTTTGAGGAACGGCCGACACGTGCTTACTCACCAAAGCGAAGGAATTCTATCAAACGAACTACTTCTCTTGGTGGCCTGTTTAATGGTGCCACTGTTTTTATTGAGACTTTTATCAAGCACTTATTACCGATCACATTGTCTGTAGCCTTCGTGAACTGCTCTACTGCTTCTTTACTAGCGGCGCCGTAATAAAGCATTCCAGCCTTATCAGCCAACTCAAACTTACGGTGCTCTGGCAAAAAACCAACTAAAGTGCCTTCAATTTCATTTGTGCTTTCTTCAATACTTGTAGCTTCTGTTCTTATTTTTGCTCGATGTATAGATGGGGCATCAAGTGTAAAATCCAATTCTTTTTCGACGACTCTGAGAGTTGCTTTGTTTGAATCTAGATTGTTGAACAAGTCTCTAAGCGCTATTAATGTTCTTGGCTCCAATTCTTCTAGGATTGACTCAAAAACAGCATCATCTTGAGCGGCAGAGTCTCTAAGAAGAACAGCAGCCCTATCGATGACGTGTGATAGTTGTGACGACTCTAATTGTACCTGATCATTCATCTCATCAAGTACAAATCCAAATGAGCCTCTTGCTAAACCTGTGACCATTAATTCAGAGTTAGCCTTGAAGGGTACGAGTCCTCTTTCGCCTAAATCTCCGACTTCATTATTAGCAAATATCTTGGCGATAAGATTTTGAAACTGTTCCAATGCAGTACCGGCAAATTCAGCTGCAATTCCCTTTGATCCAAGCACAGGTTGCCCACCAAAGAATAGGGCAACACTGGCACTATTATCAGACAACACTTCTTCTTTAAGTGAATTTAGCTTTTTAGATAATTCTGCAACTCGATGCTCGATTTGCATTTCTCCTACGATATCGCCAGATTGGCGGGCGCTGACAAGCAACTCATTAAGAGTGGTAATTTCAGAAGATAGGCTGTCAATATTGAGCTTCTTAGGCATTGTCTGACTCCCTATCTAGCATTTCCAACGCCTCATCGTCGCTGCACTCAATGGCAATCTCTACCATCCCCTTCCAAAGATAAGATTCTCGTTGATGTGAAAACAGACCAAACCAGTATCGAGTATTGCTCACCACATGTATGGGGTGCGTGTTCAAATCAACAAAATACGCATCACAATAGTATTTCTGCTTTGCTTCACCAGGAAGGAACAGGTCCGGGTTCCCATAGACTACACTCTTCCAGTCCTCCAGATCATTGGTAGGCCTTAAGGCAAAAGTAACTATATCTACATCTGCAGGAGGGCGACCACGATTTTGCTCTACATTTTCCACAAAGCTGCCATCAAGCCACTGAAAACCTTTACAAATACCTATTTCCCTAAGCTTCCTACGATAATCTAGCAGTCCTCTAAGTATAGCTCTCCTCTCGGGAGTATGAGCATACCGACTTACAAACTCAGTTATCTTTGTCTTATAGGGTGCCATGCCAGCAGGGTCGGTCGGCCCTTGCTCAGGTATAAACGGAGGTAATACTCCTGATTGATTTAATTCTGGTATCACTCTTCATTCTTCCTATGATCTTTCCGCTAACTCCAATACATAACGTTAGCCATTAGCGCGTGTGTCTTCGCACGTCGCGTGCACGGCATTGTTAGCGAGCGACGTCTGGAGCAAAGACACGAGTGTCCGTCCTGAGTTCTGGCTTGAGTTTGCAGATGATGATGAAGTACTGCACTTCACTGTCTACGGCGTATTTCGGATCGTATGAACCGACCTGCACAGCAACTAGGTCACCCTCAACGATTGGCGATGACTTCAAGTCCACATCAGACGCCAGTTGATCCGCAATCGACCCGCAATGATCCGTCTGAAGGACACCGTGCTCCGTCGCCAGCCGCACCCGCCACTTTGGCTGCTGTTTCAGGAGCCCTCCGAATTGCGGAGAAACCTTTGCCAGAACTTGGCCGAAAATCGTAGCGTCCTTCAAAAGTGGGCGCAGCATGTACTTCGAAGCATACTCGAACGCAGCATCGTTGGACTTAAATAAGAGCGCCTCAGGGCGCTTCGGCTTCAACCATCCAAACATGCTTCTCTCCCGCTAAAAGATATTAGACAGCGAGTCCTATTATTAGATAAAAGCGCCAGCATGCTAGTCAAAAAAAGCAGCCTACAAATCACTGATGCTTTGGACTATAAATTTTAATTATCTCTCATATCATAATTCGTGCTTCTGTTGCATTTCCCTGCACCTCCGCCTTGGGCGGCTAATTTACCAAATCCAGCTTAGCACAGGGTTCTTTGGTCGGCTGACTATCTCAGCTTTGAGCTTTCAACGCATAAAAAACCCCGCCCTCGCCAACAGCTTTCGCTGTTTGACGGTGGCGGGCTAGATAATCCTTAGAAAGGTATTAGCTAAGCGCTTCCAGCGATGCCTCAATAATGCTCAAGCCCTCTTCCAACACCCCGGACGACACCGTTAGCGGCACCAGAATGCGGATGCTGTTGCCGTAGAAGCCGCAGGAAAGCAGGATCAAACCTTTCTCGCGGGCTTTGGCGCATAGCGCGCCGGTCATCTGAGCATCTGGCTTGCCGTCGCTGTCGAGCAGTTCAAACGCTGCCATGGCGCCGAGCTGGCGGCCGTGGGCTACCGCTGGGAAGCGTTCTTCCCAGACGGCAAAGCGCTCGGCCAGCATTTTGCCCATCTGCTCGCTGCGGGCCAGGATGTTTTCCTCTTCGATCACCTCGATCACCGCCAGTGCTGCCGCGCAGGAGAGCGGGTTGCCGCTGTAGGTGCCGCCCAGGGAGTTGGGGCCCGAGGCGTCCATTACCTTGGCGCTACCTACGACGGCAGAGAGCGGCATGCCGTTGGCTAGGCTCTTGGCGGTGGTGAGAATATCCGCCTCAATACCGCTATGTTCGAGCGCAAACAGCTTGCCGGTGCGCGCAAAGCCGGACTGTACTTCGTCGGCGATTAGCAGAATGCCGTGCTCGTCACACAGCGCGCGCAGCGCTTTCAGGTAGCCCGGTGAGGCGATGTAGAAACCGCCTTCGCCCTGTACCGGCTCAATCACGATGGCCGCCGTGCGGTGCGGGGCGATATCGGTTTTGAACAGCGTGCGAATGGCTTCAAGTGAGGCTTCTTCGCTTATGCCGTGCAAAGGGTTAGGGAACGGTGCGCGGAACACATCGCCCGGCATCGGGCCGAAATCGTTCTTATAGGGCAGCACCTTGCCGGTCATCGCCAGGGTCATCATGGTGCGACCGTGGAAGGCGCCATCAAAGGTGATGATGCCGGTGCGGCCAGTGGCGGCACGGGCAATTTTCACGGCGTTTTCCAGCGCTTCGGCACCGGTATTGACTAGCATCGCCTTGCGCTCAGGGCCGCGCACCGGGCTCAGTTCGCAGAGCTTTTGGCACAGTTGCACGTAAGGGGCGTAGGAGATCACCGCCGCGCTGGTGTGCATCACTTTCTTAAGCTGCGCTTCTACCGCCGCGACGATTTTCGGGTGGCGGTGGCCTAAATTAAGGACACCGATGCCGCCAGCGAAATCGATCCAGCGATTTCCGTCGGCATCCCACAGTTCTGCGTTTTCAGCATACTCGGCAAACTGGGTCGTCGGCGTCGCGGCACCGTTGGCCACATAGCGGTTTTTCAGCTCGTTCAGTTCTTGGTTGGTCATCTTCATTCCTTTATAAGCCGCCGACGCAGACGTATTTCAATTCAGTAAACTCATCTAATCCATGGTGTGAGCCTTCGCGGCCCAGCCCTGATTCTTTCACGCCGCCAAACGGCGCAAGCTCTGTGGAGATCAATCCTTCATTCACACCCACCATGCCGTACTCCAGCTGCTCCATGGTGTGCCAGATACGGCGGTAGTCGGTGGCATAGAAGTAGGCGGCTAGGCCGAACGGCGTATCATTGGCCATCTGGATAGCGTCTTCGTCGCGCGTAAAGCGGAACACTGGCGCCACGGGGCCAAACGTTTCTTCATCGGCCACGGCCATTTGCGTGGTGACATCCGCCAGTACTGTGGGCGTAAAGAAGCGTTCCCCCGCTGCGTGAGGCTTACCACCGCAAAGTACGCGCGCGCCGTGGCTAACGGCGTCATCAATATGACGCTGCACTTTGTCTACGGCTGCTTGGTTAATCAGCGGGCCGATAATGCTGCCGTCGGCCAAGCCATCGCCCACCTTCAGGGCATTAACACGTTCGGTGAGTTTGCTGACGAAGGCGTCGTAAACACCGTCCTGAACCAAAAAGCGGTTGGTACATACGCAGGTTTGCCCAGCGTTGCGGAATTTTGAGGCAATGGCACCGTCAACGGCGGCGTCAATATCGGCGTCGTCAAAGACGATAAACGGGGCGTTGCCGCCAAGCTCCATAGCGGTTTTCTTTACGGTGCTGGCACACTGGGCCAGCAGGCGCTTGCCCACCGGCGTGGAGCCGGTGAACGAGACCTTGCGCACCCGCGGGTCGGTCGTCAGCACTTCGCCTATCGCTACCGGTTTAGAAGCAGTGATGACGTTGATAATGCCCGCGGGCAAGCCCGCTTCTAGCGCCAGATAAGCCGCGGCCAGCGCCGTGAGCGGTGTGGCTTCCGCAGGCTTAATCACTACGGTGCAGCCTGCAGCAAGGGCAGGCGCGCACTTGCGGGTGATCATCGCCAGCGGGAAATTCCATGGGGTGATCGCCGCCACCACGCCGACCGGCTCGCGCAGCACTAACAGGCGCTTATCGGCACCGTGGCTGGGCAGGGTTTCGCCCGCCATGCGCTTGGCTTCTTCAGCAAAGAACTCAATAAACGAGGCGCCATAAATCACTTCGCCTTTGGCTTCTGCCAGCGGCTTGCCCTGCTCTAAGGTCATCAGCCGGGCAAGATCATCCGCATGTTCAATGATCAGTTCAAACCAGCGGCGCAGTAGTGCCGAGCGCTGCTTGACCGGCGTGGCGCGCCAGCCAGCGCCTGCGCTGTAGGCGGCTTCCACCGCGTCGCGGGTATCATCCGCGCCCATGTCAGCCACGCGGGCAATGGTTTCGCCGGTGGCGGGATTATCGACGGCAAAGGTTTGCTGGCCGATGCGCCACTCACTGCCAATCAGGCTAGGAACGGCATCGTGCAACCACTGTTTTATAAAACTCATAGCGTGCTCCTTAAAATATCAGGCATAACTTACATCGTTGCCTTCATGTGCTGGTCGCTGAAGTCGCGGCCATAGGTGCGCAGTGCATGGATATAGAGCGCCAGGCCTAATACAGCCCAGCCGGCAAAAATGCTCCACTCGGCACCGCTTAGCGCCGCCGGACTGCCCGGCAGGTAAAGACACGCCATGCCAAAGGCAAGAATGACGGCGAAGATGCCGCATAGTTTGCCGTTACTCACCTTGAAGGGGCGCGGCATATCCGGTTCGCGTACGCGCAGCACCACAAACGAAATGGCGACAAACAAATAAGCGATCACGATGCCAAAACCACCGGCGTTAACGATCCACACCAGCGCAGGGCGGCCAAAAAACGGCGCGATGCAGGAGAGAAACCCCATCATGAAGATAGCGTTGGTAGGCGTTCTGTAGCGTGGGTGAAGCTTAGCAAACGGCGCCGGCAGCATGCCCGCTTTAGCTAGCGCATAAATGGCACGCGAGCCGCCAATGTAGAAGGCGTTCCAGCTGGTGATAATGCCTGCAATGCCCGCCACCACCATGAGATTACTTGCCCAGGCGGCGTTGAACAGTGAGCCCATGGCGTCCGGCACGCTGAGTGTGCTGGCGCCTAGTTCGTCGCTATTGAGCGCCAAACTCGTGGCCAAAATAATCAGCGCGTACCACACCACGGCCAAAATGACTGACAGCATCAGCACGTTGCCAATGGCTTTATAGGGCAGATTAATCTCTTCCGCCGCTTGAGGAATAACGTCAAAGCCCACAAACAGAAACGGCACCATGACCAGCACGGCGACGATGCCTGCGAAGACGCCGGTGTCGGCCTGAGTAAAGAGCGGCAGCATATTGATCGTTTCGCCTTCAAACAGCGAGCCGGTCACAAACATCACCCCCACCAGAAGAATCAGCCCAGTGACGACCTTCTGTAGCAACGCCGCGGTCGTGACGCCGAAGTAGTTAATCACCATCATCGCAAGCGAGCCGCCCACGCCTACGGCCACCCACGTCGCTTTAACTTCCCATCCAGCAATCGTCCAAAGATGACCGACCGCGTAGTTAGGCGCTAAGTGCTCGATCACCGTAGGTAGTGCGACGGCTTCAAACGCCACTACGCTCAAGTAGCCTAAAATAATCGCCCAGGTACATAAAAACGAAGGCAGATGACCCAGCGCACGGTAGCTATAAACATGCTCACCGCCGACTTTGGGCATGGCAGAAGCAAGCTCTGCATAGGTAAGGCCAACTAATACAATGGCTAAGCCACCGATAATAAACGCTATAATGGCGCCTAAGCTGCCTGCCGATTGAATCGCGGTGCCCGTGAGTACAATCCAACCCCAACCGATCATGGCACCGAAGGCCAGCGCTAATACATCGCCACGGGCGAGTACTCGGACTAATCCGTCCTGCTCTGATGAAGGTGTGGTCATTGTCAGTGTCCTGTGAATTATTAGAGTGGGTTATTGGAATAGGTTATTAGATGTTGTGGTGGGCGCTCGGAGGCGCAGTATCCTGATCCTATTTTCAAGGGACTTGCCTAACAGAATAGCAACACGCTAGCAGGCGGCGAGGAAAAGACGAACGCACCACTTTTGTGTTCGACTAGACCACTTCTTTTGCGCGCCAAAAGAGTGCGTAATATAGCTAATGCTTTCGTCTAAACACCCGGCGATAGCGGGCTAAGCGGGGAAAAAGAGGCGTTGACATGGAACGAAGGCAGGTCGTGCACCAGCTTGAACAACTTTATGCACTCCAACCCGAGCGGTTAAGCAAGCAAGTGCGTATTGAGCAGGCGTTACGCCAAGCCATTACTCAGCAATGGCCTTCTGGGCTGCGGCTGCCCTCCCATCGCCAGCTAGCGGAGGCTCTCGTCGTTTCCCGTCAAACGCTGGCGCTGGCGGTGCGCACGCTGCTGGAAGAAGCTTTGCTTAAAACGGCCCATGGGCAAGGCACCTGGACCTGCAGGCCCGTTACGGCGAGCGTGCCGCCCGCTGGCAATACACCGCTTTCTGTACGTGCCAGGCGAGTGCTGGATGGCCCCGGCGCCAGCATGATTCAAAGCGGCGCGTTTGTACCCGGCATACCCGACATTGCGCAGTTCCCGATGCGCAAGTGGCGACAGCTCTACGCCAGTGTAACGGTGCCGCAAAATGCCCTGCTGCTTTCCTACTCCACCGGTGGCTATGGCCCGCTAAAACGTGCGATACGCGATTTTCTAGCCCGCTGGCGCAATCTTAGCTGCGACATAGAGCAGATCATTATTACCGACGGCACCCATAACGGCATCGAGCTCTGCGCCATGGCGTTGGCCGATGTGGGCGACACTGTCGCCATGGAATCGCCCTGCTATTGGGGCGCGCGCAATGTGTTTACCGCGACAGGTTTAGAGATTCAGATGTTGGCGTGGCAGCCCGGCCAGGGGCACGCGCTGCCAGCGTCGCCTGGCCCTGTAAAGCTTGCCTATCTCACCGGTTCACACCACTACCCGCTCAGCGTGCCCACCAGCGCGGTCGACAAACAACGCTTATGCGATGCCTTAACGCCGGCTTATATTATCGAAGATGATTACGAGTTTAATCGTGACGATCACGCTAACCTGCTCTTTGACCCGCAGTCTGAACGCCACTTGCTGGTCGGCTCATTTTCCAAGATGATGTTTCCAGGCCTTCGCCTAGGCTATTTAGTCGTACCGCGGCATTTAGCCGGGCCTATGAATCGCCTGCGTAGCGAGCTGTTTCGTGAAGGCCGCATGCTAGACCAGGCCGTACTAGCACAGTTTATATTTGATGGTGACTTAGATGCCTGGTGTCGGCGCATTCAGCGCGACTACTTAGGGCGCCAGCAGGTGCTGCATGATCAGCTCCTCTCACTGCCGCAGGTGCGCAGCGTTTCGCCACCCACCAGCACTATCAGCTTATGCCTTGAGTTTGAGCCGCATATTAATGATGTGCTGATTGCCCAAACGCTGCTAAAAGAGCACTTGATTGTGCGCCCCTTAAGCCCGGTATGCGCGAAAGGCGACCTGCGTTCGGGGCTGGTCATGGGAGTAGGCATGCTGTCAGGAGAAACCCTGGTACGTGAAGCACAGCGGCTGCGCCGTTGTTTAGAGGCGCTGCTGCGCTAAGAACTGGCGTGTGCCTGTTAATGACAACAACCCGATTGGTAAGTACGACTTTATCAGCACTTATCCACAAGGACTTTTCATGCGCTGCCCTGTTGATGGTTTCATTGCTCATCCCTCCCCTGTCATTGCTAGGCTACGTTCAGGGGCGATGCTAGTTTTTTTGCTGCTGCTCTCTGGTTGCGCCACCTTCGCGCCCAGCCCGCCTGAGGATCAAAGCAATATCTGCGAAATATTCCGCGAACAGCCTAGCTGGTACGACTACGCGCAGGAATCAGAACAGCGCTGGGGAACGCCTATCGCGACCCAGATGTCGTTTATCCAGCAGGAATCGTCCTTTCGCAGCCATATTCGGCCTGACCGCAAATACTACCTAGGCTTTATCCCCGGCCCGCGCCCCTCTTCCGCCAGAGGCTATGCCCAGGCCCAAGACCCGGTTTGGGAAGAGTATCAAGACCAAGCGGGCGGTTTGTTTGCCCGGCGTACGCATATGAAACACGCCACCGATTTTATTGGTTGGTATAACCGTCGTTCGCAGCAGCAGGCCGGCATCTCGCTCAATAATCCTGAACACCTCTATTACGCCTATCACGAAGGCGCTGGCGGCTATCAGCGCGGCAGCTATCGCGGCAAGCCACAAGTACTCCGCGCAGGCAGCCAAGTCGCGGCACGCGCTAATCGCTATCAGGCCCAGCTCAACGCCTGTGAAGCGGAATTCCAATGCCGCAAGTTTTATCAAGTCTGGCCGTTCTGCCGTAGCTAAGGAGCCTAACGATGACATTAGCTATTGGCGCGGCCTTCATTTGTGTCGTTTTTTTCACCTCAATGCTTTCTGGCATCTTCGGGATGGCAGGCGGCTTGGTGCTGCTGTGGTTTCTGCTGCTGGTCTTTCCCGCAGGCACTGCGATGGCCGTGCACGGCGTCATACAGCTCACCGCTAATGCTTCACGCGCGTGGCTGTCGCGGCACTTTATCGTCTGGCGCATCGTTGCCTTGATGACACTGGGCGTACTGAGTGCCGCAGGCTTACTGCTGCTGTTCAGCTACAGCCCGAATGCCGCCACCGTCTCGCTGCTCATTGGCTTAATGCCTATTTTGGTATGGATGCCCAAGCGCTGGTTCCATTTGGACGCCAACCGTGCCAGCCACGCGGTGTGCTGTGGTATCGCCTCCGGCGGGCTGACGATTGCGGCAGGGGTTTCAGGGCCGCTGATTGATATTTTCTTTGTACGGTCTCACATGGATCGGCGACACGTCGTGGCCACTAAAGCGATGATTCAAGTCGTCGCCCACAGTATCAAAATCCTCTTTTACCTAGGCTCTGCCCTGGCGCTGAGCGCCGGTGAGTGGAGTATTATTCTGCTCGCCGCGCCGTTCGCTATTTTCGGCACTCACACGGGCAACCGCATTTTACATCGCCTGACCGATGCTAACTTCCGCACTTGGACACGCTGGATCGTGACCGGCATTGGGGTTTTCTACTTCCTTCAGGGGGTATTCCTACTCACCCGCTAGCGTTGAGGCCCTCAAAAGCACGCATGGGATAGCGACCTATACTGACCTTATCTAATGATGGAGGTCGCTATGGATTACTACCAGTACCGCGAAGCGCTGTCCGAGACGCTGGCGCAAAGTGAGCTACCCTTTTCAGCGTCGGAATATCAAACGCGGCTAGAAAAGGTGCGCTTGGCCATGGCACACCGCCAACTGGGTGCATTGCTGCTCACCGACCCTGCCGACATTAACTACCTGACCGGCTATCACACCTTTGAGGTCTCGGTGTATGCGTGCTTAGTCTGCACGCAGGAACGTCTCGTACTACAGGTCGCCTCGATTGAAACAGGCGCGGCGGTGGTGACTGCGCGGGTGGATGAGATCATCGGCTACCGCTGGGAAAACCTGGACGAAATCACCTCGCCCTTGGCGGACCTGCTCGCACCGCATCAGAACATTGGGATTGATAGCTGGAGCGCGGGGCTGCGCTTTGGCGTTTTTGATGCCCTTACGCAAACGATTGGTCGTGACAGGTTTAGCGAAGCAGGCGAGCTACTTGATGACATCCGCCTGGTGAAAAGCTCAGTTGAACTTGAAGCGCTGCAAGAAAGCGCGCGGATAACGGCCTTAGGGTTGGAAGCCGCGGTACAAAGCATTCGCCCCGGCATGACCGATAACGATATCGCAGCGGTGGGTGCCAAGGCATTGCTGGAAAACGGCAGTGAATTTATGAGCCTGCAGCCGATTGTCACCAGCGGGCATCGTATGGGCGTCATTCACGTCAATCATAAAAGGCATGTTATTCAGCCGAACGAGCCCGTCTTTTTAGAGTTTGGGGCGGCCTTTCAACGCTACACAGCGCCTATGATGCGCACCGCCGTCACCGGCACTCCAAGCCCTGCTCTAGCGGCGACTAGAGATCTATGCCATTCACTGTTCGAGTCGCTGTGTGCCACCATGCGCCCCGGCAATACCTTCGATCAGGCGGCGCAGGCGGCCGATGCACTGCTCGCTCCTCAGCGTGACAAATTCTTCTTCTCCGGCGTGTTTGGCTATTCCGTAGGAGCACAGTTCCCGCCTAGCTGGGTGGAAGGCACAGGCTATATCGCCAAAGGCCAGATGCGTGCTTTTGAAGCCAATATGGTGTTCCACCTGCCGCTCTGCTTGCGGGTACCCGGCCAGTGGGGCGTCGGGTTAAGCGACACCGTGGTGGTCACCGAACAGGGCGCCAAACCGCTGACCAATAACGACTGGCAGCTGTTCAGCCAATAATCTCGGTATGACTGCAAATACTTTCATGCTGGGCATCAGGCCTGCCTTTGAGCGGCCTGATGGCGAAGACGCGCAGCCACAATGGTGCGGTGATGCGTATCGGCCCACGCCACCAGCTGTTGCATTGGCTCAAGAAAGGAATGGCCCAGCGGGGTGAGAGTATATTCCACTCGTGGAGGGACTTCAGCGTAGAGCGTCCGCGTGATAAAGCCATCCTGCTCCACTCTCTTGAGGGTTCGCGAGGGCATTTTTTATATGTGGCGTGGCTGCTTTATTGCTCTTTCGGCTTGCAAGCTTGATGACAAAAGAAGCGCTGAACACATAGATAAATAGATAGATGAACAGTCAGTTAATAGGATTTAGGGCTGGCCACCTGCGCTAACTGACGTTAGCGCAGCAGCAGATCCCCTTCTATAGGGATAAACTCGCTCGCCTCGTTCATCAGCGAGGCGGCGGTCAGCTGGGACACGCCATACACTTCCACTTTCTTGCCATGCACCGTGCGGATTTTATGGGCGAGCAAATCAAAATCGCCGTCGCCTGAGACCAGAACGATGACATCGGCCTTTTCCGCGTACTCAATCGCATCGAGGGTAATACCGACGTCCCAGTCACCTTTGGCAGAGCCGTCTGCACGCTGAATAAACGGCTTGAGCTTCACCTCAAAACCAATCGCTTTGAGTATGTTTTGGAACTCGCGCTGTTTTTTGTCGCCTTTATTGATGGCATAGCAAAATGCAGCTACAACCTCTCTGTTAGCGGTAGCCTGTGCCCAGAATTTGTTGTAATCGAAGTTTTTTCGATACGCGTCACGCGTGGTGTAGTAGACGTTCTGTGTATCAACAAATATCGCAACTTTATGCATAAGGTAGCGCTTTCCTGGTAAGTAAGTCAGCAATCACTTAGCGCCCCAAGCGTATGCCATGTTCGCGGTACAACTCTGTAATGCAAATACTCGGCTCGGATTATTAAAGGGGAATGTGCCCTTTGTCGATCAGTCAGACACGAGGCCACTCAAGCGAATATACACAACTTTTGACAATAACTCGGCTTAGCGCTATCGTCATCACAAATGCAAATGAGAAACACTTTCTTTTTAAAGTTGGTTTTCCGGCCAGCAACACCATCGAAAGCCATAAGCGCGAGGGATCAGTGAGATGACGAGCGAGCAGCGGCAACTTCGCCAAACAGTCATGTTTTTGCGCACCTCTTTTGAAGCAGTTCAGCACTCTATTGCTGGCCGCCTAGAAGACCCGCTGCCCTGCTGGATGGATACCAGCATGCTTTCCATGCTGGCGCGGGAGCTTTCACGTTGTGGCCATCAGTCGCAACCACTATTTTCCACGTCGATAACGGAACAACTTTATCTAGCGTCACAACAGTGCGAACTGTTACTCAAGCAGTGCCCTGGCGTACTGAGCAGCGCTGTCTGCTATCGCCAGTTAGCCGCTATCAGGCTGTCGCTGTCGAATGCGTTACAGCACATTGATACGCCCACCAAACGCCGGTGGCTCTGGCAACGCCATTAACCAGCGCCGTCTATTGTTGGCATCCCATGCGTTTTTAACTGGCATCAACACCTTGGCAGTATACGTTTCCGTCCCCCCTTGATTTATCATGCGTCACGCTAAGTAAGACGCCAGAGAGCGCTCACGCCACGACTCATCTCATTAAGGGTATTTCCATGGTTGAAAAAAATGCTGCGGCAGCGGCTTCTCGCTCGCCTAAAAAATGGTATCAGGCGGTTCCTGATCCCATGGTGCTTATCTTTCTTATCCTCGTGGCGACGTATTTACTGACGTTTATTATTCCCGCCGGCGAATTTGAGCGCGTCACGCAAAACGGCCGAACGATGGTGGTCCCCGGCTCATTTACCTATTTGGAAAATGTAGCCAACATCCCGCTGTTTAATATTTTTGTGGCCATTCCTGAAGGGCTTGTCGCTGCCTCACGCTACCTATTTATCGTATTCATCGCGGGCGGGCTCTTTCACATTCTGCAAAAAACCGGTGCATTAGAGAATGCCATTGGCGTAGCGGTTAACCGCGTAGGCGTTGAGCGACGTAACATCATCATCGTAGTCGTCACCTTTATTTACGGTTTTTTTGGCGTCGCCGTTGGCTTTGAAAACAACATTGCGTTAGTGCCTATTGCCATACTGATTGCCAGCGCGATTGGCTGCTCAAGCCTGGTGGGTGTCGCAATGGCCGTTGGTGGCATTGGCATTGGCTTTGCGCTGTCGCCGATTAACCCATATACCGTGGGCGTTGCCCAAGGTATCGCCGAGCTACCGACGTTCTCAGGCGCGTGGCTGCGTACGTTGCTGGTAGTTTCATCGCTGGGCCTGCTCTCGCTGTATATCTGCAAGCGCGTCGTCAACATGGAGTTTGACGAGCCTGATAATGCCGAGTCGCTTAGCAAACCGCTCAGCGAATATAGCCTGACCAAACGCGACATTTTGACGATGGTCGTGTTTGTGGGTGGCTTGGTCGCCATGCTGGTAGGAGTCTTCACCCGCGGCTGGTACATCAATGAAATTGCCGGTGTTTTCCTGATTTTGGCGATCCTCATTGGGGCGATCAACGGCCTGTCTGCAAATGGCATCGTTAAACAACTGATGGAAGGTGCGGCCAGCGTCACTGCCGGAGCGCTGGTGATTGGGGTGGCGGCGTCTATTCAGGTGATTCTTGAGCAAGCGTTAATTATCGACACCATTGTTAATGCGCTGAGTACGCTGATCGACGGCATTCCACCCGTATTTGCTGCCATTATGGCCAGCGTAGTGCAGGGCGTTATCAACCTGTTTATTCCTTCTGGTTCCGGCCAGGCGCTAGTCACCATGCCGATTCTTATTCCTGTCGCTGATCTCGTTGGCATGAGCCGCCAGTTGATGATCACTGCATTTCAGATTGGTGACGGCTTAACCAACCTTATTATTCCTACGTCAGGCGGTACGCTGGCCATGCTGGCACTCGGGCGCGTGTCATACGCTCAGTGGCTAAAAGCGATTCTGCCCTTTATGGTGATGGTATACGGTCTGGCGTGGGTTGCGCTGATCATCGGCCACTTGGTGGGTTATTAAGCACAGACAGTGTCAAAAAAGATTCGATTGGCGCTAACTAGTAAACTGGTCTATTCTGCGCCTTACTTGTTTATCATAGCGTTCCAAAGGAGCTTATTTGATGGCTTTCGAAACACTCTTTACGCCTATTCAGCTGGGCAGCCTGTCTCTTCCTAACCGCATTATCATGGCGCCGCTGACGCGTTCACGTACCCCGGACAGCGTACCCGGTAAGATGCAGGAAGCTTACTACGGCCAACGCGCGGGCGCAGGGTTGATCATCAGCGAAGCCACCAATATCTCTCCCACCGCCCGTGGCTATGTTTATACGCCAGGCATATGGACCGATGCTCAGGAAGCCGGTTGGAAAGATGTCGTCAGTGCGGTGCACGCTAAAGGCGGCCGTATTGCGCTTCAGCTATGGCACGTTGGTCGTGTTTCACACGAAATGGTTCAACCGGACGGCCAGCAGCCCGTTGCGCCCAGCGCACTGAAAGGCGAAGGCGCCCAGTGCTTCGTCGAATTTGAAGACGGCACTGCGGGCCAGCACCCCACCAGCACACCGCGTGCGCTGGAAACCGATGAGATCTCGGGCATTGTCGACGACTACCGCCAAGCGGCTGAGCGCGCTAAGCGTGCTGGTTTCGATATGGTCGAAGTCCATGCAGCCAACGCCTACTTGCTGAATCAGTTCCTGGCGACCGGCTCTAACAAGCGTACCGACCAATACGGCGGCTCGCTGGAAAACCGTGCCCGTTTCCCGCTAGAAGTCGTCGACGCAGTGGTTGAGGTGTTTGGCGGTGATCGGGTGGGTATCCGCATGACGCCGTTTATCGAGCTCTTTGGCCTGACCGACGACGAGCCAGAAGCCATGGCGTTTTACATGGCCGAGCAGCTTTCCAAGCGCGGTCTTGCCTATCTGCACCTGAACGAACCCAACTGGGCCGGTGGCGATATCACCTTCCCTGACGGTTTCCGTGAGCAGATGCGCGAACGCTTTAGCGGCAGATTGATTTACTGCGGCAACTACGATGCCGAACGCGCCGAAGCTCGCATTGGTGAAAATACGACCGACGCCATTGCCTTTGGCCGCCCGTATATTGCCAACCCTGATCTGCCGGAACGCTTCCGCGTTAACGCACCGCTCACCCAGCCGAACCATGAAACGTTCTATGGCGGTGACGAGAAGGGTTACACCGACTACCCGTTTATGGATAACGGCTATGATCGTCGCAGCTAAGGTATGCGCTTAGCGCACGGCTAAAAGGCTATGCGAGAAAAGCACCGCTCACGCGGTGCTTTTTTTATGCCTACTCCTTTTCAAACGCTGGTAGGCTATTACTCTCTGCGCTAAAGGAGCAGCGTTAAAATGCTTGAATCACTGATTGTGTTACTGATTTCGATAGCGCTGGTAGGGTTGACGGCGAGTACAGGCGCACGCTTTCGACCTGACAGCTGGTATCGCGAACTGAATAAGCCTTCCTGGACACCGCCTGATATCGCGTTCCCGATCGCCTGGGGAATACTGTATCTATTGATGGCGATAGCCGCATGGCGACTGTATATGGCCGATGGGTCATCTTGGCGGACAGCGGGTTTAATCGTTTACGCACTACAGTTACTGGTTAATGCTGCGTGGTCTTGGCTGTTCTTTGGCCGTAAGCAGATTGTTGCCGCACTTGCCGATATCGTGGGGCTACTGAGTCTGATAACGGTCGCTATTGCGGTGTTTTCACAGGTAAGTACCCTAGCTGCATGGCTAATGGTGCCCTACTGGCTGTGGGTAGCCTTGGCGCTGGCACTCAATGCAACTATTTGGCGGCTGAATCAACGTTAATTGAATGAGCAAATATCACGAGATATTCCAGGGCGAGCGTCTCGATGCTGATCGAGTGCCCGCCACTGACGCTACTTAATCAGCGTGTTATCCCTTAAACAACGCCTTGACTGCGCAGGTAGTCGTCATAGCTGCCGCTGAAATCGACAATGCCTTCCGGCTGCATATCAATAATGCGCGTGGCCAGCGATGACACAAACTCACGATCGTGGCTCACAAACATAAGTGTGCCGGGGTAGTTTTCCAACGCCAGGTTTAGCGCTTCGATAGACTCCATATCCAGGTGATTGGTCGGCTCATCCATCAGCAATACGTTGGGCTGAGTAAGAATTAACTTACCAAACAGCATACGGCCCTGCTCACCACCGGAAATCACCTTCACCGACTTGCCGATATCGTCGCTGGAAAACAGCATCCGCCCTAGTGCGCCGCGAACTACCTGCTCGCCACCATTGGTCCAGCTAGACATCCACTCAAACAGCGTAGCGTCGACAGCGAAATCATCGCTATGATCCTGGGCAAAAACACCCACATCAGCGGCTTCCGTCCATTTCACTTCGCCACTATCTGGATGCAACTCGCCAGCCAGCGTTTTAAGCAGCGTGGTTTTGCCGATACCGTTGGGCCCGATAATAGCAATGCGCTCACCGGCTTCAACGGTCATGGATAAGCGCTTAAACAGCGGCGCGTTGCCATCGTAGGCTTTGGTAATCGCATCTACATTCACTGCGTTACGATGGATTTTTTTGGCCTGATCAAAACGGATAAACGGACTAACGCGGCTGGAAGGCTTAATGTCTTCGAGCTTGATTTTATCGATTTGACGCGCGCGCGATGTGGCCTGCTTGGCTTTCGAGGCGTTGGCAGAGAAACGGCTAACAAACTGCTGAAGCTCGGCAATCTGAGCCTTTTTCTTGGCGTTGTCCGAGTGTTGACGCTCACGAACGGCGGTAGCAGCGGTCATGTAATCATCGTAATTACCGGGGAACAGGGTAATCTCGCCGTAATCCAGATCCGCCATGTGCGTGCATACGCTATTCAGAAAATGGCGGTCGTGAGAAATGATGATCATGGTGCTGTTGCGCGCTTTAAGCATATCTTCCAGCCAGCGGATCGTGTTGATATCCAGGTGGTTGGTAGGCTCATCCAGCAGTAACACATCAGGATCAGAGAACAGCGCCTGGGCCAGCAACACGCGCAGTTTCCAGCCGGGTGAGACTTCACTCATCGGGCCAGTATGCTGTTCAATAGGAATACCCAAACCCAGCAGCAGTTCGCCAGCGCGCGGCTCGGCGGTATAGCCGTCCAACTCAGCAAAGCGTACTTCAAGATCAGCGACGGCCATGCCGTCTTCTTCGCTCATTTCTGGCAAGCTATAAATACGCTCACGTTCAGCGGCTATCGACCACAGCTCAACGTTGCCCATGATCACGGTGTCGATCACCCGCTCGTTCTCAAACGCGAACTGATCCTGGCGCAGTTTACCTAGCCGTGTGCTGCTATCCAGCATCACCTGGCCGGAAGAGGGCTCCAAATCACCACCTAAAATTTTCATAAAGGTGGATTTTCCGCAGCCGTTTGCGCCAATCAGGCCGTAACGGTTGCCGTTATTGAATTTAACGGAAACATTTTCAAACAGGGGCTTAGCCCCAAACTGCATGGTGATATTGGCGGTTGCGATCACAAAAGGAGCCCAGTTAGCGTGTCATTTACTATACGAAAGGCTCGCGATTCTACGCGCTCTTGGGCGCGTATTCATCCACCATCCGTTAGTGGTTTCCGGCAATTGCCGGAATATCGAGCAGAAAGCGTTCATCATCAATCGCTTGGCGCAATCGAGTGATCAAAATATCGACAATGCCAGGATGCTCCCCCACAAGCCGAGTAACGCTGATCTCTAAGTGTGAATGCCGCTGCTGGGCCGCTGCGTAAATCTCAGCAATGTCACCACCCTCACCTGCATGGCGTCCTGGTGAAAGGAACAGCATGGCTAAAATAACCGGGCCTACACTGAATTCAGGCGAGTCCAGCAAGCGTTCCAACAGCGGCTCGTTAAAGCGGTACTCCTCACCCTCACGGCGCTCCATAGAAGCAGCGGTAACGCTAGTAACATCCTCGCCCAGCAGCACGCTAAGCTGCCCCGCTAAGCGATTACGTACACCGGTGACCGCAGGGATCGGGCTGCCGTGATCGACCAAGGCCACGCGAGGCGCGGTGCCGGTCGGGTACTTTTCGCGCACGTTATCAGCCAGTAAATGAGCAAGGCGCAGATCGTTATCGCCTCGCTCATCGACCAGCGGCTGGGCCACACGTATCTTAACGTGCGGAAAGCGCGCCTGTAGTGTAGCCATGCGTTCAGGCAGGTAGCCGGTGAGAGCTTTACTCGGACCGAAAAAAAACGGCAAAACGATAATCTCCGTTGCCCCCTGCTCAGCGCTGCGCTCAGCGGCGGGGCCAAGCGTCGTCGCGGGGATACCCTCAACGTCTTCCACGGGAATCTTATTGGAGTGCAGCAGCGAAGCAGCCTGTACGTTTTCACCCATCCGTTGGCTAAGTAAAGATGCCACACGACGCAAATTGAGCGTTGCCTGCGGGCGTAACGAACCGTTATCCACCAAAAAGATTGCGCGCATGCCTGCCTCCTGCCGCCGTTAGATAAGCGATCACCAGTGACATGATAAGATGGGTTATTGCTTTATAACGCACTGGCTCGCGCTGTTGTTTACAAAATCATAAGTATTTACAAAACCATAGATATTTACAAAACCATAGGCATTTAAAAACCATAGGTATTTAAAAACCATAGGGTGCTTGATAACGATGTTAGATACCACAGCCCTTAATCAGCAAAGAAACTTCTTCGATGGCCATTCGAGCATATGGCTGTTCGGCTACGGGTCGTTAATCTGGAAGGCGGACTTTGACTATCTAGAGCGCCGTTCGGCGTATATTCACGGCTGGGAGCGGCGATTTTGGCAAGGCTCCCACGACCACCGCGGGACTCCTGAAGCACCAGGGCGTGTTGCCACGCTGATTCGTGCCCAAGGAGCAGTTTGCCACGGCATGGCCTATCGCATTACGCCTGACGTACTCGCGCCACTGGATAGACGGGAAAAAAACGGCTATTTGCGTGAAAAAGTACCGCTCACCTTTGTTGATGAGAACGGCGATGAGAATGGCGATGAGAGTGGCGAGGCAACTGAGCAAAGCGAAGGGCTTATTTATTTGGCCAGCGACGATAATCCGGCCTTTCTAGGTGAAGCACCGCTTACCGATATTGCCCAGCAAATTGCTCATGCACACGGGCCCAGCGGCGCTAATAAAGAGTACTTACTCAACCTTGCAACCGCCCTACGTGAACTGGGCGCCGAAGACGCCCATATCTTTGCATTAGAACACCAGTTGAAGCTTCTTTAACGTTACCAGTAGCTTGGGTAACGGCGATGTCGGGCAAGATTATTCACTAATATCGCGATGATCAGCATGAGTACGCTGCCAGCTCCGATCGGCAACAGCGGGTACCACCAGCCCAATTGATGAACGCTCGCACCGCCCGCCACAGCAATCAATGCCGCTGCCGCTCCTGGCGGGTGGACCGTGTGCGTTAACTGCATGCCAAGCACCGATAGCGATACGGCCAGCGACATGGAAAGCGGAGAAGTACCCAGCAGTTGATAGCACGCAACGCCAATTCCTGCCGACAGCATACTGCCAAATAGGACGTGGCTTGGCTGCGCAAAAGGGCTTTCAGGCGCTGCATAAATCAGCACTGACGTTGCCCCAAAGGAACCCACAATTAGCAGTTGTTGCGACAGCCACGCTGAACTGAGCAAACAAATGACGGCCATACCGGTAAAGGCGCCAAACCAAGACCAACATGCATCCTGCCAACCCACTCGGGCACGCTTTACCCGTTGCCCCCGCATCTTGCCAAGATAAGTTTTCATCGCCATCGCTTTGCACAAAATTAGTGCGACATAATGGCAAATTGCACCAAATAGGCAAATGACAATTGATCATAGCGTTATGAATGAAGTTCAGGCGCTTACCGTCAGAGCGAATTAACACTTTTCACACAAGCACTTAGCAAGCTTAATTAAATCCCAAGATCGCAATTCGGATTACATCATCAACCACGAGAGGATAAATAATCCCAGTAAAGTGCGCACAATACCGCCTATCAGTGAGCCACGTAGAAATGCACGCAGCCCACCCCATAGGATCAATAGCCCGACGATCAACACGGCAATGCTGAAAAACGAATCGTTGATACCTAGAGACCGGGTGAGGCCATCAATAAAATCACCGAAGGCACCAAAGAAGTTGGTGAAAATCCCTAGCAGGAAATCAACCACCACGCGGATTGCTTCGCCGATGGTTTCACCTATTTCGTCAAAAAAGCCGTTTTCCTGCATGTAAAACCCCTAAGCATAGCCATTGCGATGTTTTTGCATTGTCGGCTAAAACCTGGCGTGGGGCAAAGCAAATGCTCTGCGCACAGCTACTCGCCTGCTGGCAACGGCATGCACGCCACTCAAGCGGGGCAGTTACTAGCTCAGCACTCACCCCCAGCGTGCCCAAGAAGAGTCGGTTCTATCACAGTTTTAAGCAACTCCGTAGCAGTACTTAAAAACGTTGTACGCTCAGGCATCGGCGTCACATTTATGCGTGAACTCACTATTGTTGACGAACATGAATGAACAGCGCACGAGCGCAGATTGTCAGCCTCCACGGCCAGAAGCTTACCGTCGCCGCCCACACCTGCGTGTAACACTTGCGCCAGGGGATGCATTTTTTTCTGCCAACACACCACACCTGTTGCCTTCAAGGCAACGCCTCAGGTATTGCATAGTCAACACATCAATGCATAGTCTTCTAGTGTAATGATAAAAAAAATCGACGCAGGTAAATCTATAAACCTGCCATTTATGATAATAAGCAAGGAGATCTAGATGTTACCGTCCCATTTTATGCCCAAACTGCTAACCGGCGCCTGCCTGATTGGCTCTGCTTTAATGGCAGGCACTGCGTTCGCTGCCACTACCATTAATCTAAGCTACAACGGCGCGCCTGACGAAGAAAAAAACGCGGTTCACGTCTTTGCCACTAACTTAAAAGAGTTGGTTGCCGAAAAGACAGGTGATGAAATTGAACTGCGTCTTTTCCCTAACAGCATGCTGGGCAGTGAAGAAGACCGCATGGAACAAACCATGCACACGCCGATGCTTAACATAGCGTCCTTCGCAGGTGTTTCTCCATTAGTCGATGAGCTTTTCGTTAGCGCCATTCCGTTTCTGTTTGACGATTTCGGTGCTGCCCGCACCTTCTTTGATGAAGGCGACTACTGGCAAGAACTAACTAGCACACTTCAGGAGCGTGCCGGTATCGATATGCTGACGGTGGTTGAAGAAGGCGGCTTTTTGGCGTTCACCAATAACGAGCGCCCAATCAGTCACCCGGATGATTTTGAAGGTCTGCGTTTCCGGGCCATGGACCCGAGCCAAGTAGCGCTTTATGAGTCCTTCGGTGCGTCCGGCACGCCCATTCCGTGGACCGAGACTTACATGGCCCTGCGTACCGGCGTTGCCAACGGGCAGATGAACCCGCCGATGTATATTGCCCTTGCCAGCCTCTATGAAGTACAAAAGTACCTAACGCTTGCCAACATCCAGTATTCCGACCAGTTCCTAGTGGGTAATAGCGACATGATCGCTAACTGGGATGACGAGCTTCGCGCTACGTTTATGGAAGCGGTTGCCGAGGCCAACCACAACGCCCGTGAAGCCAACGAGTCTCAGGTCGATTCGCGCATTGACTACCTGGAAGCGCAGGGTATGGAAGTCATTCGTCCTTCACATGACGATCTGGAAGCATTTCGCACTATTGGTCAGCCCGCTTACCTCGAGTGGCTTGCTGAGCGTGGTATCGAGCAGCGTTGGATCGATATGGCGCTTAAAGATGCGGGTATGGGCGAGCTGAATAACTCATCAGCCACTGATTGACGCGTAACCATCAGGGCCGATTAACGTCGGCCCTTTCCATTCGTGCTTTCGGAAATACTCTCATGCTGACCTCGCTTAGACACCGTCTGCTGGCGATTAGTCGTCCAGCTACACTTACCCTCGCGGGCGCTTTGCTGTCCGTTAATGTATTCGCCATTTTATATGGCGTTGTAATGCGCTATGTCGTTGGCGGCGCGCCTATCTGGACCGACGAGCTATCGCGATTTTTGATTATCGCCACCGTAATGCTGGCGGCTGGCGCCGTTTGGTCCGAAGGGGGACATATGCGTGTTGGACTACTGGAACGCTTGCTGCCAGCGCCCGTGGCCCGCCTACTGCATATGTATCAGTGGCTGCTTACCTTATTCATCGCCCTGGGCGGCGCCGTTATTAGCTATCGCTATGCGCTCTCAGTGAGTATGTTCACCTCGTCAGGGCTGGGCATTAGCCGTTCCATACCGCTTCTTTCACTTCCTTTAGGTTTTGCCTTGCTTGCCTGGCATGCTCTGCTATACGGGCCAGCCCCTCTTAAAAACGTGGAGGAAACCGTATGATTTTAACCATGCTGGGGGTTTTCCTTGTCCATGTACTGCTCGGGCTGCCACTGTTTATCTCGCTGCTGGTAACGGCCATTGTCGGATTTATCTTTGTTGACCCTTCAATGATTCCACGCATGCTGCCGCAGCAGTTTTTTGGCGGCATCAACGTGTTCTCCTTAATGGCCATTCCGCTGTTTATTCTGGCGGGTAACTTAATGAATGCCAGCGGCCTTACCGAGCGCCTAATGGGCTTTGCACGGTTGATGGTTGGCCATCTGCGTGGCGGTATGGGGCACGTCAATGTGGTGTCGAGCGTGTTCTTTGCCGGGGTCAATGGCTCAGCCGTGGCCGATACCTCAGCGCTTGGTTCGCTCTTGGTTCCAGCGATGGAGAAAGAAGGCTATTCGCGTTCGTTTGCCGCGGGTCTGACGGCCGGTAGTTCGCTCATTGGGCCGATCATTCCGCCCAGTATTTTCATGATTTTATATGCGTCGCTGACCAATACATCCGTTGGCGACCTGTTTCTTGCCGGTATTATTCCCGGCCTGCTGCTAGGTATTGCCTTTATGGGCATGAACGCTTGGTATGCTTGGCGCCACCGGCTACCTAAAAGTGGTCGCCTGCCTACTCTTAAAGAACTGACGGTCACATTTGTAGCCGCTACTCCCGCACTGATAGCGCCGGTGATTATCGTGGCCGGCATTGTGCTTGGATTTGTAACGCCGACAGAGTCTGGCGCTTTGACAGCCCTATATGTCGCGCTGTGCGGTGTCGTGCTAGGCGGCCTGCGGCTAAGCCATTGCTGGCAGGCGATGGTCGATACCGCTCGACTGACGTGTGCTATTTTCTTGATTATGGCAGCCTCGGCGACCATTAGCTGGCTACTTTCATACGCCCAGGTACCAGCCCAGTTCGTCTCGCTACTGACACCTTACGTCGACAACGCGATTATCATTTTGCTGTTGCTTAGCGCCATCACCTTTTTGACCGGCATGTTTATGGAAGAGGTGTCAGCATTAATGTTGCTGACACCTATTTTTGCTCCAGTCGCCATGATCGCAGGTATCGACCCAGTGCACCTGGGCGTCATCATCACGCTCAATATCACCATTGCGTTAATTACACCGCCACTGGGCGCCTGTGTATTTGTGGCGGCCGCCGTGAGCCGATTAGAGATTGTGTCACTGTTTAAAACAATCTGGCCCTTCGTCCTGACCGCTATCGCGGTGCTGTTACTGATTATTTTCTTTCCCGCGCTTGCGCTCTGGCTACCCACTTACCTTGGATAAGACAATGCTTGTACCTTCGAGCTTTGATAAGGACTTGTCTCCTATACCGAGCCACCCAGCCCCCCAATGGAGCAAAGTAAGCAGTTTGCCCATAACCGATAACGGGGAGAGATTACTGCCCATGAGCCTGGCGCCCGCCCCTATCCGCGTGTTTCCTGCCTACTCACGACTAGGAATACCTGGCGCTGTAAACGAGTGCTTCGTTCGCGAGAGCGTTTACCGAGCGCTAGTGGCCGCGGCCCGCAGCTTGCCCGGCGGCATCGGGCTGATTGTGCTGGACGGATGGCGTCCATGGAGGGTGCAACAATACTTATTTGAAACGCTACAGGCGGCCATTCAAAACCGTCAGCCTGGGTTGACGGAAAGCGAGCTGCTAGCCCGCACACGTGAGTTTGTTTCCGTGCCAAGCACAGATCCCAGTGCGCCAAGCCCTCATCTGACCGGCGGAGCAGTGGATGTCACGCTTTGCGATGATGATGGGGTGCCGCTAGACATGGGCACACTGTTCGATGAAACGCTGCCCGCTTCCCATACCGATCACTTCGAGCAATTGGACAGCTTAACAACAGCGCAGCATCTGGCTCGCAACAACCGCCGCTTGCTCTACCATATTATGGCCAAGCAAGGGTTTACAAACCTACCCAGCGAATGGTGGCATTATGATCTGGGCGATCAGCTGTGGGGCCACTATTCAGGCAATACCAGCGCTTATTTCGGACCAACACAGCCTGAAACCATCGAAAACCGCTGGCGACGCCCACTTGATTAGCTTGATGGCATTCAAAGCTGACGTTGAACGCTCAATGTGAAAGGCCATGGCAAATGGCTATCAAGCCTTCATTAAGCATGGCTAAACAGGCTACATTAGGACTGAACCTATTTGCCGCCACAATGAAGGAGTTGACGCAATGCCTAGTGTACTCATCACCGGTGCTACTTCCGGCTTTGGTAAAGCCGCCGCCCAGCGCTTTGCTAAAGCAGGCTGGTCACTGATTCTTACGGGACGCCGAGAAGAGCGTCTCAAGGCACTTGAAAAGGAGCTTTCTGAGCATGTGCCCGTGCTAACGTTAACGCTCGACGTACGCGATGGCGCCGCAGTGGCCGACGCCATTGGCAATCTGCCAGAAAGTTTTTTGCCGCTCACCTGCTTAATTAACAATGCGGGTCTAGCGCTAGCGCCAGAACCGGCGCAAAAGGTGGATCTGCAGGATTGGCACACCATGATCGACACCAATATCACCGGGTTGGTCAACGTGACTCACGCAGCGATGCCATTACTGCTTAAAACCGGAGCTGGTGCGAGCATTTTGAACCTAGGCTCTGTCGCGGGGCAGTGGCCCTATCCTGGTGGTCATGTGTATGGGGCATCCAAAGCCTTTGTCCAACAGTTCAGCTATAACCTGCGCTGTGACCTGCTGGGTACCGGCGTGCGCGTCACCGACCTTGCCCCCGGTATGGCCGAAACCGAGTTCACGCTGGTAAGGACGAAAGGCAACCAGGCGGCTTCCGACGCGCTTTATCAAGGCACCACGCCACTCCAGGCAGAGGACATTGCCGAGCAGCTTTTCTATCTGGCAACCCTGCCTGCGCACATCAATATAAACCGCCTTGAAATTATGTCGGTACGCCAAGCATGGTCATCCTTTGCGATTGATCGCGATCCTAAATAGTTAGCCCTCGCTACCGCAGCGTTATCCACGCGACCACGTCATTGCTTACGATAAGCCATGGCATGGTCGCTTAGTGCTTCTCTAACGCCTCTCTAGCCCTGCTTTTCGCCCCGCCCTTCCCTGCATCTAGCGCCGTCATCTTCAAAAATGCACGTCCCGTTTAGTTAGCCTCTAACACTAGCTCTTAACACTAGCCGCTTAAAACTAGTTGGTTAAAACAGTTGCTTAAAACAGTTGCTTAAAAAGCCGGCCGCATTCGAGCGCCTTCGCCAAAGGTCGGGGGGTGTCTGCCTTGACTAATATATTTCAAAAGGCTATCTGTTATATATATCAATTGCGAATGATAAATTTATTAATCATTTTATTGGAATCACCGTTTTTAATGTCGAGGTTGGCGCATGAATATGAACATGTCGTTTTTACAGGACCTGCTTTCCAACATTAGCATGCGCACCCGAGGCCGAAGCAGCCTGTTCGGCACGCTGGACAAGAGCGCCAGTTCTTTGCAAAACCTGATATCGGCTTGCGATACGCTGATGCATCGTGGCGGTGAGGCCTCGCAAATTCTGACCGCCCAGCGGGCACTGGAGCACTATCGACGCTTAAACGATGAGGAGAAGCTGGCCTTTTTCACGCTGCTAGCCGACGATTACTCAGCTGACCCTGCTCCTATTCATGCCGCTTACCAGCTTTATTGCGAGCATCAAGATAACGCTGCTCTGGAGCGCCTCTTTAACGCCTGTGAACCACGCCGGCAGGATTTACTACGACGCCTGAACCTGTGCCCTGGCGGCACCTTTGAACTGGTTCACATGCGCGCCGATTTGCTTAAACGACTCAAGCAGAATCCTGAGCTTTCAGCCTTGGACGCAGACTTTGCTCATCTGTTCGCGTCTTGGTTTAACCGTGGCTTCTTAGTACTAGAAAGTATCGATTGGAATACACCGGCAGCCGTTCTGGAGAAACTGATTAGGTACGAGGCCGTGCATGAGATTGGTGACTGGCATGACCTGCGCCGCCGACTAGACCCTGAGGACCGCCACTGCTACGCCTTTTTCCACCCTGCTACCGGCGATGAGCCGCTGATTTTCGTTGAAGTAGCGCTGTGCCGCGGCATTCCTGGCAACGTGCAAAAAATACTCGAACACGGCGAGGAAGTGCCGCTAGACGAGGTGGATACAGCGGTGTTTTACAGCATCAGCAACTGCCAAGCGGGCCTTAAAGGCGTCTCTTTCGGCAACTTCCTGATTAAACAGGTGGTCCAAGAGCTCAGCCGCGAACTGCCTCAATTAAAGAATTTTGTCACGCTGTCGCCAATTCCTGGTTTCTCAGCTTGGCTGGATCAGCAGCTGGAAAGCCCGCAGGCTGGCGAGGAAGATGCGCCCGATAGCGGCACTCAGAAAGAATTGTCGCGCCTTGCCGCCACGTATTTAGTCAACGCCAAACATCGCAGTGGTCAGCCGCTAGATCCCGTTGCGCGTTTCCACCTTGGCAATGGCGCCAGCCTGCATCGTATTAATTTTCAAGCAGATCTGTCCGCAAAAGGCTTGCAGCAATCTAAGGGCCTGATGGTCAACTATCTCTATCAATTAGACCGTATCGAACATAATCACGAGACCTTCAGCCGCGACTACAGCGTGGTATGTACTAGCGACATTCGGCGCTTGGCCAGTCAAGCCAAACAACCATTGAGCTTAGAGCCCAGCGCCTGAGCGTAACGACAACAAGAAGGAGTCCCCATGAGCGACAACCTTTATTTACAGTTTTACCCCCATTTCGAGCGTCAGCCCAACAAAGTGCTAATGCATACCCAGGAAGGTACTGACTACCGTTACGCTGATGTGCTTGCCATCAGCCGCCGCATGGCTAGCGTGCTGATTTCCTTAGGCATTACGCCCGGTGATCGAATTGCGGTACAGGTCGATAAAAGCCCTGAAATCGTCATGCTTTATTTAGCATGCCTGCAAATTGGCGCTGTTTACCTTCCGCTCAATACCGCCTATACCGATAACGAAATTCACTATTTCCTCAGCGACGCTGAGCCCCATGTCTTTATCTGCCGCCCACAGGATCACGAGACAATTCGTGTGACCGCCGAGCAGTGCGGCGTCACGCACATTGAAAGCCTGGGAACGCATGCTGACGGCAGCTTCATGGAGAAGGTGGCAACAGCAACACAAACGCAGGAGGTTTGTGAGGTGGCTGGCGATGATCTTGCGGCTATCCTTTATACGTCAGGCACGACCGGCCGCTCTAAGGGCGCGATGCTCAGCCACACCAACTTGGCATCCAACAGCCAGGCCTTGACCCAAGCCTGGCAGTATAGCGAGCACGACCATCTTATCCACGCCCTGCCCATTTTCCATACGCACGGCCTATTCGTCGCCTGCAATATCACCCTGCTTAACGGCGCATCCATGACATTCCTGCCCAAGCTGGATGTCGATCAACTGATTGATTTAATGCCACGCGCCACCGTATTAATGGGCGTGCCGACGTTCTATAGCCGGCTGCTGCAATCGCCGCGTCTCAGCCGTGAGGTGGTCAGCAACATGCGTTTGTTCATCTCAGGCTCGGCGCCTTTACTGGCGGAAACTCACGAAGCCTTCGAGCAACGCACCGGTCATGCCATTCTTGAGCGATACGGCATGACAGAAACCAATATGAACACGTCCAACCCTTATCAGGGCAAACGCCGCCCAGGCACCGTGGGCATGCCGCTATCGGGCGTGGAAATACGTATTGCTGACCGTGAAAGCGGTGCCTCACTCCCTCAAGGTGAAACGGGCATGGTGGAACTACGTGGACCCAATGTGTTTCAAGGCTACTGGCGTATGCCTGAGAAGACCCAGACTGAGTTTCGTGACGACGGCTTCTTCATTACCGGCGATTTGGGCTGCATCGACAAACACGGCTATCTGAATATCGTTGGCCGTGATAAAGACTTAGTTATTTCAGGGGGTTACAACGTCTATCCTAAAGAAATTGAGCTTTTGATCGACGATCTCGCCGGCATCTCAGAATCAGCGGTGGTCGGTGTACCGCATGCAGACCTGGGTGAAGGCGTTATCGCCGTTGTAGTTCGCGAAGCGCAAGGCGAGGTTAGCGAAGCAAGCATACTGACGGCCTTGAGCGATCAGTTGGCGCGTTATAAACAGCCTAAGCAGGTCTTCTTTGCGCCCGCACTGCCTCGCAATGTGATGGGCAAGGTACAAAAAAACCAGCTGCGCGATACCTTCGCCGATACCTTTTCATCAAAACAGACCGCTGCCAACGCTTAATACTAGCCTGCGCCGTAGAGGCAAACCGGGAGAAAACCACTGCGGCTAAAACTTTTTCAATACCATGCAAAATAAAGATAAAACAGGATGTTACCTATGGTGATCTACGGAGTTGCCCTCCTCGCAGGGTGTATGTTGGTTGGCCTATGGGCTGGAGATGTGCTCGGCATGCTGCTGGATATCGACTCTAATGTCGGTGGCGTGGGTATTGCGATGCTGCTGCTTATTTTTATCGGCGGCTACCTTAGTGACAAGAAGAAACTGCCGGCCAGCACCGAGAGTGGCATTACGTTTTGGAACGGTATGTATATCCCCATTGTGGTCGCCATGGCGGCCAGCCAGAACGTCGCGGCAGCCATTGATGGCGGCCTGATTGCACTGTTCGCAAGCCTTGTTGCCGTTGGCGCTAGCTTTGCCTTGATTCCTCTTTTTGGTCGCTCAAGCAAGAAAAAGCCTTCATCAGAAGCGCCTTCGACCGCGCAGGATCCACTATCCGCTCGCTCCGTGGCGAGCAGCCACTCACGCCCTACGCGCTAAAAAGAGGCCATATTTATGCTTGAATCACTGCTTACCCAGCTGGAAAAACAGCACCTGATTGCCGCCTTCGCGCTGGTCGGCGGGGCCATGTACCTGTCTTATATTGTCAGCGATAAGCTAACCCGTGGTCGCGTCCATGGATCAGCCATCGCTATTATGGTCGGTTTGATACTGGCCTACGTGGGGGGAGTCGCGACCGGCGGTACGAAAGGACTTGCCGATATCAGCCTATTCGCTGGGCTAGGGCTGATGGGCGGCGGCATGCTGCGCGACCTAGCCATCATCGCCACGGCGTACGGCGTTCGTTTTCAGGAGATCCGCGAAGCCGGCATGAGCGGCGTGGTGGCCTTATTTCTAGGCGTGATAGTGTCGTTCGTTGCAGGTGTTGCGGTTGCCTACGCCTTCGGCTATCGCGATCCGGTCACCTTAACCACCATCGGTGCAGGTACCGCCACGTATATCGTCGGCCCAATTGCCGGTGCCGCCATTGGCGCCTCTTCCGAGATTATTGCGCTCTCCATTGCCGCCGGTCTGTTCAAATCAATATTGGTCATGATTATGACGCCCATGCTGGCACGTCATATTGGTTTGGATAACCCACGTTCGGCCATGATCTTCGGCGGCCTAATGGGCACTACCAGCGGCGTTGCGGCAGGGCTTGCGGCAACCGACCCCAAGCTTGTTCCTTATGGCGCGATGACTGCAACGTTTTACACCGGACTTGGCGCATTGCTCGCGCCGTCGGTGCTTTATCTAGCCGTTCGCGCCATTTTCTAACTGACGACTTACCGTTAACGTTTCGCCAAAACGCCAATGAGCTCGGGAATGGAAAGGCTCTGATCCTCAACGGAGGTGTAGAGGCTGTGAACAGCGGCGGCAACGCCTCCTTCAACGCCAAGGTCATCGGTCATCGTATGGTAATAGCCCAGGTCTTTACTGGCATTGGCGACGGAGAACCTAAAGCCCGACGGATCGTTCTCGGCAATATAAGGACGCAGCCGTTCTAACACGACCCCACCGCCACCGCCGGCCCCTAGCACTTCAAGCAATGCGCTATCGCTGATCCCCGCTTTACGGGAGGCAGCGGTGGCCTCCGCCAATACCGCCGAAAAGCCTAACGATACAAAATTATGCAGCAGCTTCAGGGTATGCCCCGCGCCAACGTCGCCCGCATGGGCAATGTTTTCCGCAAAGCCCTCCAGCAGCGGCAAAGTTTCATCAAACAGCGCCTTCGGTGCGCCCACGATGAGATTGAGCCGCCCTTCAGCCGCTTCTTTAGGCGTGCGCGTCATGGCCGCATCCATAAAGCGGCCACCTGCCTCAGCGACTCGAGCAGCGACTGTTTCAGTTGAGCTGGGCAGCGCCGTAGAACAGTCCATCACAATGCTGCCGGGCTTCAGACCTTCCAGCACACCGCTGGGCTCAAAGAGCACGGCCTCCACCTGGGGCGACCCCGTCACGCACAAAATCACCACATCAACGTTCTGTGCTAGTTCGCGTCCTGTAGGCTGCGCATGAGCGCCGGCGGCTAACAAATCGTCGACGGGCTGATTGCCCGGGTGCTCTAGAAAACTGACAAAATGGCCTGCTCGCTGCAGGCTGCTGGCAATGCCATGGCCCATCAGGCCCACGCCGACGATGCCTACCTGGCGTTTTGTTGTCATGGGTGTCTCCTTAAAGAGAAAGCGTCTGCTAATGTTTAATCGCAATGGTTTTAATACGCGTGTAACTACGCAGCCCCTCAAAGCCTTTCTCACGACCATGTCCCGAGCGGCCAATACCGCCGAAAGGTAGCTCTACGCCCCCCGCTGCGCCGTAATTATTGATAAATACCTGGCCACTGCGAATACCTTTGGCCAAGCGCAGCTGACGGCCGCCATCACGCGTCCAGATACCCGCACAAAGGCCAAAGTCAGTCGCATTCGCCAAGGCCAGCGCTTGCGCTTCATCCTCAAAAATCTGGACGACCAGCACAGGGCCAAATAACTCTTCGCGTAGCACTTCGTGCCCGTCGGGAATATTGGTTAGCAGCTGCGGAAGTACAAAGTGTCCGTCAGCTGGGGCGCCGGCAGCCAACTGGCCTTTTGCAGCCACCCGAATACCGTCGGCTTCAGCCGCTGCCAAACGCTCTTCCAGCTTGGATTTCTGGCGCGCATTGATCAGCGGCCCGCAGTCGGCATCGGCTTCACCCACATCGCAACGCAGTGCCGCAAAGAGTTCAGACAGCGTAGCAAGGACGCTATCGGCAATATCGCGCTGTACTAACAACCGGCTGCCGGCCGAGCAGGTCTGACCCGCATTTTGGATAATGCCGCGCACCACCGCTGGCAACGCTGCCTCAAGATCGGCATCAGCAAACACTAGCTGAGGTGATTTCCCGCCGAGTTCAAGGGTCACCGGCACATGGTGCTGTGCGGCTGCCTGCGCAACCTGCGTACCGGTTTCTGGCGAGCCGGTAAATGACAGATGATGAATATCAGCATGTGATGCCAGCGCCGCGCCAGCCTCAGAGCCCAGCCCTGGTACAACGTTAAGCGCACCGGCAGGCAAGCCATGATTGGTCGCCAGTTCCGCAAGGCACAGCACGCTCAAGCAGGCGTCCTCTGCGGGCTTAAGGACGATGGTATTGCCGGCTGCCAACGCTGCCGCCACGCAGCGTCCAAAAATTTGTGCGGGGTAATTCCAGGGAATAATCTGTGCACAGACGCCGTAAGGTTCACGCAGCGTCATGACGGCAAAGTCATTTTCAAAGGGAATAGTTTCACCGTGTAGCTTGTCCGCCGCACCGCCGTAGAAGCGGAAGTAGCGCGCGCAGGCGGCAATATCACCCTTCGCCTGAGTCATGGGTTTACCCGTATCGGCACACTCAAGCTGCGCCAGCTGCTGGTGATGGGCTTCAATCACCCCTGCAAAGCTCAGCAACCATTCACTGCGAAGGCGCGCAGACCAGCTAGACCACTCGCCTAGTTGGCCAGAAAAAGCGTTTTGGGCTGCCTGCACTGCGGCATTCACCTCTGCAGCTTGGCTGCGAGCAATACGCGCCAACGGCTCACCGGTGGCGGGTGCTTCGACCTGAATCGTCACAGCGGTATCTATCCACTGCCCACCAATTAATGCCTGCTGAGGTGGCAAGGCCAACGCATGGGACATAGGTCACTCCTTTATTGTGGCTATATGTAAGGATTTAAAAGCCGTGTATCTAACCGTAGAAAAGATTGACTAACCCCATCGAAATCCATGGCATATAGGTAATCATCATGAGGCAAACCAGCACCACCAATACAAAATGCACCAGCCAGGGCAGCATTTGATCAATCGATATTTTGGCGACAGCACAGGCGGCAAAGAGATTCACACCCAGCGGTGGAGTAATCATACCCAGCGCCAGGTTCACCACCATCACAAGGCCAAAGTGAACGGGATGGATGCCGAACTGCATGGCAATCGGGGTAAGAATCGGCGCCAGCACCAAAATGGCAGCGCCGGTTTCAATGAACATGCCGACAACGAGCAGCAGCGCATTGACCGCCAACAAAAACGCCCAGGGACTATCGAATACGGATGTTACCCAGGCGGCAACGTGAACCGGCAGCCCCGAGCGGCTGATAAGAAAGCTGAACAGCGCCGCCGCGGCAATAATCAGCATTACAGCGGCCGTTGAGATAACGCTTTGGCGCAGCACCGGCATTAGGTCTGCAAGCTTAAGCTCGCGATAGCAAGCCCCGACGACTAAGGCATAGAACACCGCCACGGCCGAGGCTTCCGTTGGGGTGAAAATGCCGCCATAGATACCGCCAATCACCACGATGGGCATCAGCATTGCTGCCCACGCCCGCTGGAAAGCCGTCACAAAACTAGTACGGCCTTTACTATCCTCAAGACCAAAACCACGCAGCTTGCAGAAAACATACAGAAAGAGCAGCAGCGCACTGCCAATCAGAAATCCTGGCCCAATGCCGGCAATGAACAATTGGCCAATGGAGGTATCGGTACTCACCCCGAACAAAATGAGCGGAATAGAAGGAGGAATCAGCACCCCAAGCTCCGCAGAGGATGCCTGAATGGAGGCCGCGAGCGGCTTCGGATAGCCATGTTTGACCATCGCCGGAATCAGGATCGCACCGATGGCAAAGGTCGTCGCCACACTTGAACCTGACACGGCAGCAAACATCATGCAGGTCAGTACGCACGTCATCGCCAAACCGCCTTGCACGCCGCCGACGATAGATTTTGCCAGGTCGACAAGGCGGCTAGAGATGCCACCAGCCGCCATCAGGTTTCCGGCGAGAATGAAGAAAGGAATCGCCATTAACGGGAAGTTATCAAGCCCCACAAACAGCTGCTGAGGAACCATGACCAGCGGCAGCCGTGAGAAAAACTCGATACCGATGATCGATGCCAGCAGGATCGAAATCGCGATCGGCACGCCGGTGGCGAATAAAATTAGCAGAGAAAGGCCGATAGCTAAGTTCATGAGCGAGGCTCTCTCTGGGTCGACCCTAAGTTTTGCTGGATCGCATCTTGCTCACTAGCTTCGTCGTGCATCGGCCCCAGCGCTTCAAGACCACAGCTTTGCGCAAGCAACCTTGCCATCACGGCCAACATCGCAAACGCACTACCCACGGGAATCGCCGCGTATGCCCACGCCATTGAGACCTCTAGCGCCGACAGCGTCTGGCGACTGACTCTCTGGGTCATTTGAATGCCGTAATACACCAAAACAGCCAGCACCAGCAGACAGCAAAGTCCAATTAGCCACTCAAGCGCCAGCAGGGTGCGCTTGGGTACTAGCTTGTAGATCACCTCGACCGCCATCATAAAGCCGCCACGGAACGTAGCCGCCGCCGCCATAAAGACACACCAGATCATCGATGCCCGTGATAGCGTTTCCGACCACGTGGAAGGCGCATTAAAGATAAACCGAGTGAGCACCTGATAGAAACTCAGCGACACCGATATGATCAACATCACAATAGCGATCGTTAGTGCCAGACGAGTCAAGACATGTTCGACACGCAAAAGCCAAGACACCATGAGTCACCTCACCCCGTCAGGTTGTGGGAAGGTGGCGCCCAGCGGGCGCCACGGGATGGGCTCAGCAGCTGCTGTTACGAATGCGCTCTAACATTTCATCACCGTACTGTTCAATAAAGCGGGCGTAAACATCCTCCACAGCCTCTTGGAAAGGCGCTGGATCGATATTGTCCGTCACGGTCATGCCGTGTTCTTGTAGAAACGCGACGCCCTCTTCCTCTAGCCGCGACACCTCAGCACGAGTAGCGACGGTGGCTGCTTGGGCGGCCTCATCGAACCACTCTCGCTCTTCATCACTCAGCCCATCGAGCAGCACGGGAGAGCCCAGCAAAATAGCGGGCGAGTAAACATGCCCCGTCAAAGACAGCTGGTCCTGCACTTCGTAAAGGTTCGAGGCAACAATGACGGCAATTGGGTTTTCTTGACCATCGACCGTACCCTGTTGCAGCGCGGTGAACAGCTCAGGCATGGCCATCGGCGTAGGGCTTGCGCCTAATCCTTCAAACGCCTGCTGGTGAATACGGTTCTCCATGGTACGAATCTTCAGGCCGCTAACGTCCTCAGGCGCAGCGATGGCACGCTGGCTATTGGTGATATGACGGAAACCGTTTTCCGACCAGGACAGGCCAACCAAATCGTGCTCGCCCATTTTATCCAACAGCTCCTGGCCGATCTCGCCATCAAGCACACAGCGCGCCTGCTCGTAGCTGGTGAACAAGAACGGCAGATCAAGCACATAGGTCTCCGGAACAAAGTTACCCAGCGGCCCGGTGGAGGTGATCACAACATCGACGGTACCAATCTGCAGCCCCTCGATCATGGCGCGCTCTCCGCCGAGTGAGCCGCTCGGATGATCCGACACGGTAAATTCGCCGTCAGAGAGGCGCTCTAAAGTTTCTTTAAAGGCGCGCGAGCCCGCACCGTAGTGAGAATTACTAGAGATGGCGTAGCCCACGCTGACTTCAGTGGCCGCCTGGGCTTGAAACGTGAGCCCCGTCAGAGCGATAGCGGTGCCGATGGCTGTCACGAGCGTGCGTTGAGTGAAGCGAGTGGTCATGGTGATGCTCCTTCGTTGTATTTATTAATTAGGATGACGGGAGCCTTGGCTCCCCTTATTGCTCGCCCATCAACTAGGCGTCGTGGCAGCTAGGAATAGCGACATCAGTGATACTCGGCCACATAGGCATCAACAATCTGCCGAAAATCACGATCTCCGACAAACCCAAGCTGAGTAGCCTTAGCCGTTTCAAAGCGTGCCGGCCAGCTAGCCACTAAGGGCTCAATGCGAGGGTCCTGCTCATGATGCACAAGCGCTACCGCTTCTGGCCCGGCGATCTCTTGCAAAGCATCCAGCATCTCAGCGACATGGGTGGTGATGCCAGGCAGGATGAACGCGCGGAATTTACCGAGCGCCTCTTGAGCAATATCGGCCCCGTGTACCAGCGCATCAATCACCTTATCCGGCGACATCACGAACAGCGGCTGGTTTATCGAGACAGGACAAACGGCCTTCTCACCGTTCAAAGGCTCACGCAGAATACTTGAGGCAAAGCTTGAGGCCGCTGCATTCGGCCGCCCAGGGCGAATCACGATCGTTGGCAGGCGCAGCACAAGGCCATCAATAAACCCACGACGGCTGTAGTCATTAATTAAAAGCTCACACATCGCCTTTTGCGTACCGTAAGACGTTTGCGGCTGCAAAGCGGTCATATCATCAAGTACGTCGGGCAAATCACCGCCATAAGCAGCCACGGAGCTTGCCATGATCAAGCGGGTGTTACTCAGATCACGAGCACGGCAACCTTCTAGCAGCGCTCGCGTGGCATCAAAATTGACCAGCATCCCCAGGTCAAAGTCTGCCTCGGCAGCGGAGCTCACCACCGCGGCCAAGTGATAAATAACGTCAGGGCGCTGATCCAGCACGCTATCCAGCGCACCGGGCTTAGTAATGTCGATTGCTAGCGATGTCACCGCGACATTGCTTTGCGATGGCTGCGGCGCCTCAACTTGGTCAATCAGCGTTAGCCGGGTGATAGGCTGCTGACGAAGCTCGCCTCGCGCCAGTAATTGCTGGACTAAACGCTGGCCGAGAAAGCCAGCCGCACCGGTAATCGCTATGTGCATTGTGTCGATCCTATGTGGCAATTGTTATTGTGTCTTCAGCCGAAGTTAGCTCAACGATCCGTTAGACCCCACTGTTTACCCCAGCCTAAGCCTGCACGGGTTTCTGCCTGCGGATGGTACTCGCAGCCAACCCAGCCGCTATAGCCTAAGGCGCCCATGCGCTCAAAAAGAGCGGGATAATGCACTTCCCCTACGTCAGGCTCGTGGCGCGTTGGCACACCTGCAATCTGAATATGGCCGATGGCACTAAACTGGCGCTCAAGATGACGTAGCAAATCACCGTCCATAATTTGGCAGTGATAGAGGTCAAACTGGAGCTTCAAATTCTGCGCCCCAACCTCTTCGATGACCGCCATTGCCTGGGCTTGGCGAGACAGAAAAAAGCCGGGCATATCGCGAGTATTGATGGGCTCAATCAGTATGTCTCGGCCGACTTTCGCCGCCTCACGCGTCGCATAGCGCAAATTGCTGATATAGATCGCGTGATGCTCAGCTACGGTATCCGCATCGGCGCCCTGCGGTAGCAGCCCTGCCATGGCATGTACCCGCGGGCAGTTGAGCACTTCTGCATAACGTAGCGCCTCAATCACTGAATCACGAAACTCACCTTCGCGCCCCGGCAGGCTCGCCAGGCCTCTTTCACCCGCGTCCCAATCACCTGGCGGCAGGTTGAACAGCACTTGCTCCAACTGCGTTTCTGCCAACACATGGCGTAATTCTTCAGCGGCGAACGCATACGGAAACAGGTACTCCACGCCCTTAAAACCTGCCTCTGCGGCGGCCGCAAAGCGGTCTATAAAGGCGTGTTCGTTAAACAGCATGCTGAGGTTGGCGGCTAGTCGAATCATAGCGGGGCTCTTTTGAATAGCGGTGCTGTTTTTATGGGCTGCATTGCTCTCAGCCTCCGCAGGCATCGTTAGCCGCTTCAGGTAACGTGATGCCCGATAAACGCTGATAAACTTTTATCACCGCCGAATCGTCTTCACGTCCGAAACCCGCGCCGCTGGCAGCGGTAAACAGCTGCAGCGCGCTAGCCGCGATCGGCGTTGTTAGCGCCAGCTCCCGCCCGGTTTGATGCACAATATTGAGATCTTTAACGAAAATATCCACCGCTGACAGCGGCGTATAGTCGCCACTCAGAATATGCGGCACACGATTTTCAAACATCCAAGAGTTGCCTGCCGAATGGCTAATGACGTCAAAAATCACCTCTGGGTCGAGTCCCATACGAATACCTAGCGCCATCGCTTCAGCAGCGGTGGCAATATGCACCCCGGCCAGCAGTTGATTCACAAGCTTCATACTAGAACCAACGCCCGGCGCATCGCCAAGGCGATAGACTTTGGCTGCCATGGCATCGAGCACAGGCTCAGCGTAGGTGAACGCCTCGGGCGAACCGGACGCCATCACTGATAAGTCACCGCTTTTCGCTTTAGCCGCCCCGCCGCTAATGGGTGCATCGAGCATCATTAGACCTTCCGCCGCTAAGCGCTCGCCAAGCTGCTTCGCCTGGCTTGGTGCCACCGTTGCACACTGCATAACGAGGCTATCCGGTGCCAAATGGCCGACGACGCCCTGCTCACCGAATAACACTTGCTCAACCTGCCCTCCGTTGACGACAACCACCAGTACAATATGGCAGTCAGCAAGGTCTGCAGGCGTTGCAACGCTACTGCCCCCTGCTGCCGTGAAGGCTTCGCGCGCTGCTGCCGAAATATCACAGCCTGTCACATTAAGGCCGCGCTGAAGCAAGGCAGTAGCGGTTCCCATCCCCATAACGCCTAGGCCTATGACCCCGATTCGAAGGGCTTGTTGGCTACGTTCACTCACCTGGCGATACCTCGCTGCGGTTATATTGGCTGTCGCTGTACTGGCTATAGCAGTGCTGCGAATGATAGCGCTACCATTCTTTCTAGATTATTCTTTGCGTATCGACAAGCTGAACATGAGGGATACGCGACCAATGTCTAAAGAGCCTACCAGCGGATCTAAACAGCGCCGCCGCTCCGATCAGGTCACGCTTAGCCAAGTGGCAGAGGCGGCAGGCGTATCACCGATTACCGCCTCACGAGCGCTGAATCATCCCGATAAAGTGAGTGAACGGGCTCGACACAGCGTTCATGCCGCGGTGGAGCGTTTAGGTTATGTCCCAAACCTAATTGCAGGCAGCTTAGCCTCCTCCCGCTCACGCCTGGTTGCGGTCATTGTGCCTTCGCTGGTAAATACTGTGTTTGTTGAGGTTATTCAGGGGCTTCAAGAAACGTTAGAGGCACAGGGCTACCAAATCCTGCTCGGCAATACCGACTACGACTCGGATCGTGAGTATCAGCTGGTGCGCACTTTTTTGGGCTGGTCATGCTCGGCACTGGTGACCGCAGGCCTACGCCACAGCCAAGCATGTCATACGTTGCTCGCCAACTGGGACCATCCCATTATGGAAGTAATGGAACTGGGTCAAGCGATGGATCTTAACGTTGGGCTCGACCATGTGGCCGCAGGGCGCTGCATGGCTCATCACCTTATTGAAAAAGGCTATCGCCATATTGTTTATGTCGGTGCTCGTCTGTCTCAGGATTATCGCGCAGGCATGCGCTTTGAAGGGCATAAATCGGTGCTGCAAGCTAACGGGCTCGCAGTACCTCTGGTAGAACTAAACACGCTGGGCAGCCTACAGGCTGGCGCGGAAGGCCTAGCCCAGGTGCTGGCACATTACCCGCAGACCCAAGCCATCCACTTCGCTAACGATGATTTGGCCGCTGGCGCGTTGCTTGCCGCCCAGCGCCAAGGCCTAAGGGTGCCAGAAGATATCGCCATTGCCGGATTCAATGGTTTGCCGCTTAGTCAACACGTAACGCCACAGCTCACCACTATTCTCTCACCCAGAGAAGAGATAGGCCGCCTAGCCGCCAGCACCTTAATACAGCGGCTCAGCGGCAAAGCCGTCGAGCACCGCCAGCATGACGTTGGTTTTACCCTCCAGGCGGGTGGCAGTACTTAGCATTGCCCTCAGTTACAGCATTGGAGGATGACCAAGAATATCCAACCCCGTGCCCAGCTCATTTTCAATTGCCTGGCCAATCGCCAGCAGCTTGGCATCTTGCCATGGGCCGCCTAGCACTTGCAGGCCAACGGGCATGCTTGCAGCATCTTTTCCCACCGGCAGCGTTAGCGCACATAGACCCAGAAAGTTAGCGATCACTGTATTGCGAAGGGCATGCATATTGGCTTTAGAATAAGCGCCTTCCGGCTGCAGGCTCTGAATAGTGGGCGGGGTAATGGCCACTGTCGGGGTAAGCACGGCATCCACATCCGCCATGCGAGCGGCGGCGGATTGATAGAGCGAATCCAGCACCGTACGACGACGCACGTACTCCCAGGCAGGCATATCATCAGCCGCTGCGATACGGGCAGCCACATTAGGGTCAAGAGAAGCAATCATCTCGGGTAGTTCGGTTTTTAGAAATGCTGCCAACTCAGCGGCGGCTACACCGCCCAGTTTGAAGAGTGAATATGCTTCTTCGATGCCCGGCAATTCCAACGTCACTATCCTTGCTCCGGCGCCTTCCAGCTGTTTTATAGCCGCGCGAACGGTTTCTGCAATGCCTGGACTACAGTCATCCCAGAAAAATGTTTCCGGCACGCCAAAGGTGAGGTCCGCAAGCACCGGGGTCGCCGGTATTCGACTATCGTTGCCGCCTCGCGGGCCATCACCCAACTGACCATCCAGTGCATCAAACGCAAAGGCCAGGTCATCCACCCGCCGCGCCAGCAGGCCAGGGGTATCCAGCGTGGTCGAGAGTGGCACAATTTGTTGGGTCGACCAGCGCCCGGCAGTGGTTTTCAACCCTGCGACGCCGGTCATCGACGCGGGAATACGCACTGACCCTGCGGTGTCGGTGCCCAGCGCCAGGCTAGCAGTGCCACTCACCAGCGAAACACCCGCTCCGGAGCTCGAACCGCCAGGCACTCGATGCTGACCAATATCCCAAGGATTACGCGGCGTTCCCCAGTGAGCATTAGTGCCCAGCCCACCAAAAGCAAACTCAACGGAGTGGGTTTTACCCATCACGGAAGGTAACTGTTTCAGTAAAGCACTCACTACAGGCCCAGCAGACTCCCACCGTTTCGGCAGTCGCTGAGAAGAACCCGCATAAGTGGGCAATCCAGGCACTGCGTAAATATCCTTGATCGAGACCGCTATCCCCATCAGCGCACCGACATCACCACCTTGGGCGAGTACAGTATCAGAGGCTTTGGCCATCGCTAGCGCTTGTTCACCATTCCAGGTGAGGTAAGCATGATCATGTTTGCCGCGCTGTTGATAAGCAGCTATCGATGCCTCGGCAAGTGTAGTGGCGGTTAACGTACCCGCTCGCAAGCGAGCATGCTGCTCACGCAAAGATAGAAATATCGGTGAATCCTGCATACGTCACGTACCTCCATCCGGTGTCTAACGTACTTCAAAAATCGCTTCGACTTCCACTGCAGCATTACCAGGTAGAGTAGCTACCCCAATGGCGGTTCTGGCGTGTCGCCCAGCCTCGCCAAACAGCGCGACAAATAGCTCCGAGGCACCGTTGATAACCAGAGGTACATCGTGAAAGCCCGGCGCCACATTGACGAAGCCATTCATGCGTACGCAGCGCACCACTCTAGAGAAGTCACCCTCAAGTGCATCGCTAAGTGATGCCAACAGATTTAAAGCACATGTTTGGGCTGCTAGCTTACCGGTTTCAAGGTCAAGCTCAGCGCCCACCTTTCCCGAATAGAGAACATCACCCCCACGCTCACAAATTTGCCCGGCTAAAAACAGCTGGCTGCCCAACTGAGACCAAGGCAAAAACATGCCACGCGGTTTTGGAATCACGGGAAGCGTAAGGCCCTGCTCCGCCACCGCTTGTTCAATTGTTTTACTCATTGTTCGTTGTCCTTATTGATTAACGTATTCACGCTATTAATTAATAAATTAGCGATGGCAGCCAGGTACTTAACCAGGGTATATAAGTGATGATGATCAGCGCGATTAGCATCAAACCAATGAGCGGCAAGCAGGCCTTAAATACTTCCTGAAGTGACATTTTGGAGATTGCCATGGCGACAAACAGGTTCAGCCCTACCGGTGGTGTAATCATACCCACCGAGAAATTGATTAACGTGATAATACCGAAATGAACCGGATCGACGCCTACTTGCGCGGCGATAGGCTGCAGTAGCGGTGAGAGCACGATGATCGCTGAAGCGCTATCGAGGAAAAAACCAGCAATAATCATCACGATGTTAAAGAGCGCCATGACCTGAAACGGATCATCTGTCCAAGACAACACTTGCCCCGCCAGTTGGCTCGGTGTGCCGGTAATGGCAAGCAGCCAAGAAAAAGCGGAGGCACCCGCAGTAATCAGCAGCAGCGTGGCGGAAATCAGCCCTGAACTTCTCAGCGTACCCATCAGTTCCATTACATTGATCGTGCGATACACCACCATGCCAACAAACAGCCCATATATGCAGGCAACGGCTGCCGACTCCGTAGGGGTAAAAACTCCGCTGTAGATACCACCCAGCAATATCACCGGCAGACCCAGCCCCCAAGCGGCGTCTTTCAAAGCCGCCAAAATTTGACGCAGTGTCGGAAATGAGGAGCGCTCATAGCCTTTGATGCTGCTAAACACAATGCAGTAGGCAATCAGGATAGAGGCAATGACAATGGCCGGTAGTAAACCTGCCGCGAACAGACGCCCAACCGAAGTTCCGGTTACAGAGCCATAGATAATCAGCGCAATACTCGGCGGCACAATCGGCCCTAACGTACCGGCGGTGGCAATCAAACCAATCGCGAAGCGTTTATCGTAGCCAGCCGCTACCAGCGCCGGAAACATAATCGAGCCAATCGCCACCACCGTGGCGGGGCTTGAGCCGGAAATGGCACCGAAGAATAAGCATGAAAGCACGGTAGCCGCTGCTAAACCGCCGGGCACCCATCCGACTAACGCTTTGGCTAAATTGATTAACCGATCTGAAAGTCCACCAATGCGCATTAGCTCTGCCGCCAGAATAAAAAACGGAATCGCCATGAGCGAGAAGTTATTCATACCGGTAAACATGCGCATCGGCACAATGACCGGGTTGGTGGTGCCAAAAAACTCGATCGCTAAAAACACCGCTAATGCTAAAGAAGCAAAGATAGGTAACCCAAGCAGTAGCACGGCAAAAAAGATGGGTAATAATGCAGTAATCATAGTCGCTCTCCTGGGATTAAATGAGCTTATCCGAGCCGGCCACAAGCTCTTCGGAGAGACCTACCGGAGGCTTTTTCCAAACTTCATTAATGACCCATAGATAGCGAAGAGTCAGCAAAACACCGGATACGCCAATAGGCAGATAAAACCATGCCATCGGCAGGCGAAGTGCCGCTGTTAGCTGTCCACGGTCTAGCGTACTGAAATAGAGAACGAAGCCGTAATAGGTCATAAAGCCTGCGAATATGATGCCAATGATCGCCGCGATCATATGCAGCCATCTATTAACGGCGGGCGAAGCAATTGCATTAATCACATCCACCGAAATATGCGTGCCATGACGCACGCCCATACTGGCTCCTACGAAACTCATACAGATAATGGAGTAAATAACGACTTCTTCAGCCCAAAACAGCGAACCGCTAAAGCCGTAGCGATAGACGACTTGGATGGTAGTGAGGATGGTCGCAATCGACATGAAAACGACCATCGCCACACTTTCCAAGCGATCAAGACATTTATTGAGCGCTTCGAACATGAGACATCCGCACCCTTAATTGGGTAAAAGGAAAGGAGCTAGGTTTTAGGAGATCCTAGGATCAGTACTCGATACCAACAGCGTCATATACTTTGTGCAGCAACTCAGTGGTGACGATGTCTTCATATTCTGCGTGCACCGGCATACTGGCTTTAATAAAAGCTTCGCGCTGTTCTGGGGTGAGTGCATTAATCGCGATTTCGTCTTTGATTTCTTCCATAATGGTTTCTTCATCCCGCAGCGTTAGCTCACGGGACGTATCTCGGCCATTATCAAAGGCTTCCAGCATGACCGCCTGCAGGTCTTCCGGCAGTGAGTCCCAGGAATCCTGGTTCATCACCGCAGCATAGGCGTGATAAGCATGACTGGTCAGCGAAAGGTAATCCTGAACTTCGTGGAATCGCATGGTGTAGATATTAGCCAGTGGGTTTTCCTGGCCCGACACTACCCCTTGCTGTAAGCCGTTATAAACCTCGGTAAAAGCCATTGCGGTCGCATTCGCACCCAGGTTTTGATACGTGGAGATGATGATGGGCGCTTGCATGGTGCGCATGCGAATATTTGCCATATCTTCGGGCGCTTCAATAGGGCGATCATTGTTAGTAATATGACGAAAACCTGCTCCCCAGAAGTTGATGCCAATCATATTATGGCCACTCAAAGTATCGAGAATTGCTCGGCCTACCTCACCATCAAGAGTTGTAACCATGGTGTCGTAATCTGCAATTAAGAACGGTAAATCCAAAATTTGCATGCGCGGTTCAAAGTTGCCTAGCGTAGCCGTTGGTGGAATACCAATATCCACGAGCCCCATTTGAATCTGCTCGATAATTTCCACATCGCCGCCCACTTGAGCGGCAGGTAATACGTTGATTTGAATACGCCCGTCAGATTTTTCCTCCACCTCTTCTTTAAATTGCAGTGCCGCTTGGCCGTTAGGTGTCCCTTCAATTAATACATGAGCAAAACTAAAGGTGTAATCGGCCGCCTGAAGTTGAGCTGCACTAAAAGAGGCAATTGCGATAGCAGCGGATAGGGTGACTTTCTTTAGTATTAGTTTCATGTCCAGCACCTTATTTAATTATGGTGGGTTATTTTTTTAGTGTTTTGTTACTGCATTTGAGCAAGATTAAGAGTCCACTCATGCCATCATGCGTTCCATCGCATTACCCAACGCTGCGCGCGGGGTACTACTCAGCAGTAAGGCAAGCGCGAGTCTTGCCTTACGTGCACTGATATCGTTGAGCGCTATCACTCCGGCCGACAATAAGTCGTCGAGGCTACCGCTAAATTCATAGCTGGTGTTCACCGGCCCTTGAGCACAACTGCTCACAACCGCTACGGGCACACCCGCGCTAACCAGTTCCCTTATTGCGTTCATCCAGCTAGGCGGCACATGGCCACGCCCTAAGCCATCAATTACTATCGCCTTTGCTCCACTCTCGACACAGACTTTCAATACGTCTGGTGAGGCATCCAAATAGGCTGGCAGTAGATCAACTCTTGGTAGCGGAAAGTCCCATCCTTCGATCGGGTTCGCCACCGCCGCGGCTGCGTGATAAAGCTTTACGCGCTGCCCATCGATATATCCCAACGGCCCGGCGCCGGGCGCATTAAAACCGTGCAGTTGGAAGCTGCTCATTTTTCGGGCATAGCGTGCAGTGAATAACGACTCGTTAAAAACCACCACACAGCCATGCTGACGCAGCTGTGGGCTTGTCGCCGCCACAATGGCATCGCAGATATTTTTAAACGCGTCGGTGCCTAGCTGGTGAGGTGCTCGCTGCGAACCAGTAATGACACAAGGTTTATCAGCCGGCAGCGTGAGTGACAGAAAGTAAGCGGTTTCTTCTAAGGTATCGGTACCATGAGTGATCACCAGCCCGTCCACATCCGGGCGTGCCAGCGCTTTTCTCCCTTGAAGATACAACTCAGCGAGATCAGCGAGGGTGATGGCGTTACTGGGTTTTTGCAGGATCGAAATAACTTCTACCGTGGCTTCGACCCCCTGCGGTAGCACTACCCGATCCAGCAATTGCTCACCGTTTAATGCGCCTGACTGGCTACGCCCTGATTCGCCAGGCTTACTGGCTATGGTGCCGCCCGTCGTCAACACCACGATGTGTTTTTTGGTCATGCAGGTTCTCGCATTTAATGTCTAATCGATTCGGACACCAGACATCAGATGTCTGATATCATGCTAGACCTACTAACGAGCTTTATGCAAGCAGCGTACATAAAACAATAAAAAATATGCATATTTCTTTTAAATATATGCAATCAAGCGTATTAAGCCGCTAGGCTTACGCTTTATTAGCATGTAATAAATACCGATGAGCCACGTGAGGCCCACATGAGTTTTAAACGCCAGCCCGAGACTACCCCCACGAACACGACTTCTTTTGGAGATTCGATGGAGCGCAGCTCAGTCGCGCTGCAACTACTCGAGCGCATCAAAAGTGCCTTGATACGCGGCGACCTAAAGCCGGGTGACTATTTACCTTCAGAAACTGAATTGACCCACAGCCTGGGCATTGGCAAATCAAGCGTGCGCGAAGCCATAAAAATGCTGCAAGCCATCGGCATTGTGGAAGTCAAACGTGGTCAGGGCACTATGATTCGCCGCGAGCCAGGCAAGCCGCTGGTGGATCCTATGGCCTTTGGGATGATTTTAGCGCGCGGTATGACGAGGGACGTGCTGGAATTTCGTAACATGTTTGAACCTGCGTATACCCTTCAAGCAATGGGCGAAGCAACGGCACAGGATCATCAGCGCATTCAGCAGAGTATCGACGCCATGGAAGAAGCGATCCGGGTAGGGGCACAAACGTCTCAGCACGATATCGCCTTCCATCGCGCCATTCTGCACAGCACCCATAACCCCATGACCATCCGCGTCGGGGAGACCTTACTGCAACTGATAGAAGCCGCGCTGGAAACCTCAATGCGGTCGCTACCTGAAACCGCTTTAAAAGATCACAAAGCGATTTATAAAGCTTTCAAAGCAGGCGATAGCGCGGGCATTCATGCGGCGATTGCCGTTAGTAGCGACAGCTGGGAAACCAACCTTACCTATGAAGGCGACAGCGGATTGAGCACTCCCTCAGCTTAAAATTAACTATAAATTATCATTAACACTTTAACTGACCGCATAAAGCCCTTCTCGACATTTTGCTAAAATAGCTAAAGCGGCACCAACGCTTTTAACGCTGTACGGCGAAGGTGCTGCGTCAAACCGGCTAATAGGCGCCCGCCATTACGCCAGTAGTGCCAGTAAAGCGGCACGTCGATGGAGCGTCCTGGGATCAGCTCCACTAGCTTGCCTTGCGCCAGTTCATTGCGCACTTGCAGCTCAGACACCATTCCCCAGCCAAACCCGCTTTCAAGCAAACGTACAAAGCCCTCAGAAGAGGGACACAGATGATAGGCAAAGCTGCCCGTTACGCCAAACGTTGCTAAATAGCGATGCTGCAGTAAGTCATCTGCACCAAATACGATAGCGGGCGCCTGGGGTAAAACCTGCGCCCTAACGCCACCTGCGAAATACCGCGCGATGAAGGCTGGGCTTGCCACGGCAAGATAGGGCATAACGCCCAGCACTTCGCTATTCGCTCCCGCCACCGGGCGCTCGGCGGCGCATACGCAGCCCGCTACTTCGCCAGCGCGCATGCGCTTTAATCCCACTTCCTGATCTTCGACTATCAACTCCAGCAGTACGTTTTGATGGGCGCAAAAATCGCCAACCGCCGCCGCCCACCACGTCGCCAAACTGTCAGCATTGATCGCTAGACGTAGACGCTCCGGCATGGCGTCATCGAGCATTGGCACTTGGTCTTGAAGGTCGCGTTCAAGCAAGCGCACCTGCTGCACATGATTGAGCAATCGACGGCCAACATCGGTCGGCGCGGGCGGCGTCGCTCGAATCAGCACAGGCTGGCCAATACGTGCTTCAAGCAGCTTGATACGCTGAGAGATAGCCGACTGCGACAGCCCCAGCGCTTGTGCTCCCCGCTCAAAACCACCCTGCTCGACGACGGCCGCTAACGCCGCCAATAATTTGTAATCAAGCAATTCATTTTCCTAATGGTATATCAGTAATATTCGTTTTCCTTATACACGCAGCGGCAGCACACTTACCAACAATTTCATCAACATTAAGTAGGCCGCTATGTGGCAGGGTGTGTGGCAGGGTATGGGGCAAAGTTATATCAACGGCCTGCTGGTCGCTATCGGGCTAATTATGGCGATTGGTGCTCAGAATGCGTTTGTGCTCTCACAAAGCCTACGCCGTGAATATCATTTAGCCGTAGCGTTGGTATGCATGGTTTGCGACGCGGTGCTGGTAGCCGCGGGCGTATTCGGATTGGCAGGCATATTGATGCAAAGCCCGCTACTGCTCGGCATTGCGCGCTGGGGAGGCATTGCTTTTCTGCTTTGGTACGCAAGCCAAGCACTGCGCCGCGCTTGGCGCCCCGTTACGCTTGAGGCAAACGGCACGCAGGCGCGTTCTTTCCACGCGGTGATGCTGGCGACACTGGCCGTGACCCTGCTCAATCCGCATGTTTATCTCGACACGGTCGTGCTGATTGGCTCGCTAGGTGCCCAGCAGCCAGTTCCGAGCGCCTACGCGCTGGGCGCAGCTAGCGGCTCGGCGCTATGGTTTAGCGCGCTAGCCCTGGGAGCTTCCTGGCTAGCGCCCTGGCTATCAAGGCCGTTAACTTGGCGACTGATCGATATTGGCGTAGCCATTATGATGGCGACCATTGCCTTTCAGCTGCTTGTCGATGGGCTTTAGGGCTATCGCCGAGTAGTTCGACGCTGTGCGCTACAGGGCTGAGGTTACACCCCCACCGGACCACCATCGCGTTTCTGAATGACCACCGTCGCAGCTCGTGGGCGCACTTGGCCGCTGGCGGCAATGGTGGCGTCTTGAACCAGCGCGCCGCCGTCAGCGGGCCAGTTGCCGGGGTGCTGAATATTGATAAACAGCGCGGTTTTATCCGGCGTGGCAAAGATACCGGTGACTTCACTGCCATTAGGCCCTACCGCGAAACGCTTTAGCTGCTGCTGATTGCTATTGTTAATTACCGGGCCGGTGCCTTGAATATCGCCCAGCCCGTTAGGTACTACCGCAAGCAATTGATCGTTTGTATATTCCGTTAACCCGCCATAGCCATTATCGGTTTGAATCCAAAGAATCCCCTGGCCGTCACCACGTTCGTCGAACCACAACCCATCGGGGCTCGCGAACTGGTTCATTTCGCTCAGGCCAGAGTGGTTATCCACATCGCTTGCCGCGGCACCAAACACAAACACTTCCCAGGTGAAGGCGTTCGGCAAACGGCTTTCGCGCCAGCGGATAATATGCCCCGCTTCGTTATTGGCACGCGGGTTGGACGCATTGGTGGGCGCTGTGCCATAACCAACGCCTAACTGCTCAATGTCGTCACCGGTATTGGTAAACGTCGGCGTGGTTTCTTCGGCGGTACGCTGAGTATTATTGGTCAGCGTGAGGTATACCTCGCCTGATGTAGGGTCGACAGCCGCCCATTCTGGCCGGTCCATTGGTGTTGCGCCCATAAAATCCGCCGCATCACAGGTATTAATGATAATTCCTGCGTGGTCGTCGTCTGCCAAGCCCAGCGCCACGGCTAGCGTGCGGCCATCCTGCGTTGTCGCATCAGGCGTCAGCGCTAGCCACTCACCACTGCCATCGGCATGGAAACGGGCCACATACAGCGTGCCGTTATCCATATATCGACTACCGATAGCCAAGCGGTCGTATTCTTCGCCGGGGCGGTTGGCATCAGCGGGATTCCAGAGGGCATCAGAAACGTATTTATAGACATACTCATTGCGCGAATCATGGCCAGAGTAGTAAACCACCGGCTGACCGGCTTCCAGCTTGCCCAGCCAGCAGCCTTCATGGCGAAAACGACCCAGTGCCGTGCGCTTAACGGCGAGCGCATCGCTATACGGGTCCACTTCTACCTGATAGCCAAACGAGCGCGCCTCGTTGCGATAGTCGTCAGCCGCGTGTTCACCTCGTGGAGTAATATCGAAACGGCCAAACTCATCGTTGTCCTCAGAGGCATCGCCTGCCGAGGTATCCCAGCCATAGCGGCTTTTATCGGTAGGAATACCGATGCGCGCATCGTCCTGGAAGCGTTCACCACGGTTAACGAAAATATCCGGCCAGTTCTCTTCGCAGGCAATATAGGTACCCCAGGGAGTAACACCGTTGCCACAGTTATTGTTGGTGCCTCGGGTCTGCATGCCCGACGGTGAAAACTGCGTTTTGACGTAGTCGCTACCGGCAACAGGGCCTGCGATTTCCATCACTGTTGCGCTGGTAAAGCGGCGGTTATAAGACGAGCCCGGCACATGTGCCCAGTGGCCGTTGGCATCTTTTTCAACCTCAACCATGGTGACGCCATGGGCATTGATCTCGGTGCGTGACTCATCGGCGGGCCGCTTACCGCTTTTTGCATTAGTCGGACCACCCTGAGGTGCCCACAGCGCTTCTTGATCGATATACTCATTGTTAAGCGCCAGTACAAATCGACGCGAGGCGTTATCGGCATCCAGCGCAAACCCTGCCATGCCGTCATGGTGCATGCCCACACTCACAGCCTGACGCTCAGGCGTCATCGGCTGGTCAGCCTGCCAGGTATCGCCGTCGTTTAGCGGCGTACCCCAAGGTACTAGCACCTGTGCCACATAGCCTTCTGGCACCACTATCGCGTCAGTCCGTGAACCGTGTACGGCTTCGAAGGCCAGCGTCAGCGGTGTTTTGTGCGCACCGTTTGAGGCAAGCGCCTGAGCGGCGCCACCAAAACTAAGCATTGAGGCCGCCGCCATGCTTAAGCCGCCACGCATCACATCGCGCCGAGATACATGTTTTGCCAATACCGCTGCGAACGGTTCATTGCGGCTTGGGTTAAGCAGACGATGATCTTCGATCTCTTTACTCATGTTGGGTCTCCCTCGTATCGTTTTAAGCTAACGATTGAATTTCAAGAGACTTTAACTGAGCAAAATGACAGCGCGATGACGGTCTGCATGCCTGTATATAGGTAAATTAAAGACACCTTTTGGCACAGTTGCTGCCATTAATCGCATGATGACAAGCGTTTACCTTCCAAAGCCTATTGAGTAGCATTCTCAACTCTGTTAAATTAACGCTAATAGTTATCATTAGCACAGGAGTCATTATCGCATGCAGTTTCCCGACAAGGGCGCTGAGCAACGCCATGCGCCAGTAGTGGCGCCAGTAGTGGCGCCTATAGCGGCGCGTGAAGTGGATAGTAAAGAGCTGCTGGGCAGCGCTGGTCAGCTGATTATTCATCATGAACAAAGACGCTATATCTTGCGTCGCACCAAAAGTGGCAAGTTAATCCTTAACGCATAAGCACACCCTAATTTTAAAAACTAATACAGCAACAGCCAGCCATATTGCAGCCTAACTGCACTCAGCCAGCGATGTCTTCCACCTCTCTTTGTTGGAACTATCCGGCTCATGAAATACACATGCGCGTTCAGCGGCCTTTGCCTCACTTTTTTCCCTCTACTCGCCGCTTTTGCAGACGATGCTGAACTTAATCCGGTAACGGTGACGGGCACTCGCGCGCCGACGGACCTCTCTCGGGCACCGCTGATTATCGACATCATTAACCGCAATGATGCGGTGCTAGCAACGGCTAGCCGAGTGGAAGACATCCTTAGCCGCCAGCCGGGTCTGCATGTCGCTGGCCAGGGACGCCGCAACGGTCAGACGTTGAGTATGCGTGGTTTTGGTCGCTCAGGCGTGCTGATACGTTTAGACGGCGTGCGGCAGGATATTTCGACGGGCCATGTCGGCAACTTTTTCCTCGACCCTGGCTTAATTCAGGAAGTACAGGTAGCTCGCGGCGCCCTCTCCAGCTTATACGGCAGCAATGCGATGGGGGGTGTGGTCAGCTTTACGAGCGTTGATGCCGATGACCTGCTGGCACCTGGCGAAGATAGCGGCGTACGCCTTTCCGTTGGTGGCGCCACCGCTAGCGATGAATTACGCGGCAGCCTAACGGCCTTTGGCCGCCGCGATACCGCCAACGGCAAGGTGGATGGCTTATTTTCAGTCGGCCGCAGTGAGTCTGGCGATATTCGGCGCGCCGGTGGCGATCAAGCAGAGGAAGACGCCACCCTCAACAGCCTACTGTTAAAAGGCGGTTGGGAGCCAAACGACGACCAGCGGGTATTTATCAGTTGGCAGCATTACGACGAGCGCGCAACCCAGCCTGCCAACCCTCAGCAGCTTTCAACAGATGCCAGCAGCCCACTGCGTGACCGCGATGTTGAGAGCAATAACGTGCAGCTTGGCCATCGCTGGCAGCCTGGCGCCGCGACCGAGATCACCTCGCGGCTAACCTTTAGCCAGCAGGATATTGATGAGCCCCAGGCCAGCCGCTCATTAGAACGTATCGGCTTGCAAAGCGATGGCTACCATCGTATGGATCACGGCTGGCTCTCCCAAACACTGGTGTTTGGCGCCGAACTGGAACAGGCCCGCCAGCGCCCAGAGGGTGAAGCCAACGGCTTCCCAAAAGCCGACATTGACACCCAAGCCGCGTATTTAGATACCACGCTAACGGCGGGGCGCTATTTGTCTGATGGCGGCGCGGGTCAGTTTGATGTTGGTTTGGGTGCGCGCTTTGATCGCTACGACGCTACCGGGCAAGACGATGGTGACAGTGTCCATGATCAAGTATCGCCACGCTTTCGTCTTGCCTGGCGTCCTGATGATGCGCTGATGCTGTTCTCTGGCTACGCCGAGGCTTTCCGCGCACCTAGTCTCTCCGAGCTTTACGCCAACGAGCGTCATTTTGCCGGTTTCTGCGCCGGGCCATTTTTCTGCACCCCGGACAACTACTGGATACCCAACCCCAATCTTTCCCCCGAAACCAGCAGCACGTGGGAAAGCGGCGTGGTCTGGCACCAGGGCGATTGGCAGGTACGCGCCAGCTATTTCGACACCCGCGCGGACGACTTTATCGACACTCAGGTCGACATCATGGCAGGCACTACCCAGGCGGTGAACATTCAACGTGCTCAGCTATGGGGCTATGACGCCCGCGTGACATGGCAGCCTAGCGCTCTCCCATCACTGACCAGCTTTGCCGGTCTTTCGGAAGTCTCCGGCAAAGACCGCGACTCTGGCGACCCACTGGGCAGCCAAACACCGCTAGAAGCAACGCTGGGCAGTGAGCTGGCGCTCTATGGCAGCAATATTCGCCTAGGTTGGCAAAGCCGATTCGCTCAATCCTTCGATAAGCAGAGCGACGACGAGCGTCTACCTGGCTACGGCCTTCACGATTTACATCTTGCCTGGCGTCTTACTCCGGCCGTTGACACCTCGCTGCGGCTCGCCAATGCAGGCGACAAAGTGTGGTACCGCCCCGATGGCAGTCTAGGCGATGGGCGCAGCCTATTCGCGACGCTCAACTGGCAGTGGTAACCAAGATAGTCATCAACCCACTCAGTGACCTATGCAGAGGTAAGTCATGATTGAGTCTCAACAAATCGCTATTTACGAAGCTTTCGACGCGGCGCGAGCGGCCCAGCCACGGCTACCCGCGATTGACATTGCCGAGCGCTTAGCGATTAGCGAAGGCGAACTCCAGGCCGCCCGCCTCGGGCGCGATGTGTGGACGCTACCCTTAGCACCGAATGAACTTGCCGCTTACCTACCCCAACTGGGCTGTGTTAAAGCGCTCACCCGCTCTCGCTTAGCAGTACTCGAGCAAAACGGCGATTACCCTGAGCTAAACGGCGGGCCGCAAACGGGGCTGTTGCTTGGTCCCGGCGGCCTAGATCTAAGACTGCTCTATTCGCACTGGCACTGGGCCTGCTTAATTCGGGACACGATGCCGCCACTCGAAGGCAAAGAGACATGGCGCTGGAGCATTCAGGTGTTTGATCGCCATGGGCGCGCTATCCACAAATGCTTTGCCCTCGAAGACCCGCTGCCGCGCCCTTGGGACGAACTAATGGCCATGGGCAATAGAGATTCGCCAGCCTTTACCCAGTTAGCGCCACGCTTACCGCGACAGCTTCCCGACACGCCCTCTCTCGCCAGCGAGTGGAGCGCGATGCGCGATGTCCACCAATTTTTCACGCTACTGAGACGGCATCAATTAGAGCGTATCGAGGCCAACACGCTCATGGAAGGTCGTTTCACCCGAGCCTTGCCTACCAATGCACTGGAAACATTGCTAACCCAGGCGAGCCAACAGGCTCTGCCGCTTATGCTCTTTGTGGCAAGCCCCGGCTGCGTGCAGATACGTACGGGCATCGTCCCTCCTCCGCAGCGCGCCCGCGGTTGGCTGAACCTATTTGGCGATCAATTCACCCTGCACATTGATGACACGGCGGTTAATCACATCTGGCAAGTCAGCAAGCCCAACCGTGATGGCGGCGTTACCAGCATTGAAGCCTTCGATAGTGAAGGGACTCTTGCGCTGCAAATTTACGCTGAACGCCAAGAAGGTCAGGTAGAAAGGCGAGACTGGCGGCAGCTACTAAGCACGCTGGAAAGCTGTGCGGAGGTTGCATGACTCAGCAGCACGTGGCTTCCCGCTTAGTGGCAATGATGACACTGGCATGGCTGTGCGTGGGCACCCCTCTCGCCCATGCCGACGAGCAACCGTCGACTAACGAGCGCTGGGTAGTCCTCGGTGGTGATATCGCCGAAACACTGGCCGCACTGAGTGCCGACGCCAACGTGATCGCTCGCGACGATACCGTCCTTTATCCCCCGGCCATGGCTGACTTACCTTCGGTTGGTTACTTACGCCAGCTCTCTGCGGAAAGCGTGCTGTCGGTTCAGCCTGACCGCGTGCTGGCCGCCGAGCATGCCGGCCCGAAAGAAGTGCTGGAACAGCTGACGGCAGTGGGGATAACGATCGATATTATCGCAGCCCCCAACACGCTAGAGGCTATTCCTGCCAAGGTCCGCGCGGTGGCACAGCAGACTAATCGTCAACGTGAGGGAGAGCGGCTAGCAGTGTCTTTAACCGCAAAGCTGGAGCGCCTAGCCGCGCTGCCTGCACTGCCGCCGATCCGAGCCATGTTTGTGATGCAACATAGCGGTCTGACGCCGAGAGTAGCGGGAAGCGGCACGGCAGCCCATACCGCCTTAGAGGCCGTTGGACTAGAAAACGCGTTTGCAACCATGCAGGGCTATCACAATGTGGGCGCCGAAGCGCTGGCGAAAGAAGCCCCCGAGCTGATGATTATGTCGCAGCGCGGATTAGATGCCTTGGGTGGCGAAACGGCGCTATGGCAACTACCGGGAATGGCATTAACGCCAGCGGGCCATGCGCAGCGCTTGATAATCATTGATGACCAGGCGCTGCTCGGCTTTGGCCCCCGTGCGCCGGATCAACTCCTCGCGCTGCGCCAACAGGTAGAAGCGTTATTAACCGCGCCAACGACGGCTCGGACTAATCAATGACCATTAGCCTAAGCACGCACCGTCCTCGTGCTTGGCTGCCGGCTAGCCGCGCGCCGCGCGTTCTTATGGGCTTAACCATTGCGCTGATGATCGCCTTAATGTGGGGCGCGGCCTCGGGGGTGCTGGGCATTTCCCCCTGGGCGCTCATGAGTAGTAGCACCAGTGAGCTCAGCGTGCAGGTGTGGTGGCAATTGCGCTTACCCCGGCTGCTGCTAGGCGTTGCCGTTGGCGCCATGCTGGCAGGCAGCGGCGCCGCCATGCAGGGCTTGTTTCGCAACCCGCTGGCCGACCCAACGCTGCTCGGCCTAGCCAGCGGCGCGGGTCTCTTTGTCGCGCTGTGGATCGTACTGTTTCAAGGTAGCGCGATGGGTAGCCTTTATGGTCAGTTCGCAGCGGGGTTTTTAGGTGCGTTAAGTGTTTGCGTCATCGTCTTTGGCTTAGCAAAACGCCAAGGCGGCAGCAGTGCGGCGGTCATGACGTTGCTGTTAGCGGGCCTGGCGATTAACACCCTGGCAGGCGCCGGTGGCGGCGTGCTGGCCTTCATCGCCAGCGACGAACAGCTGCGCCAACTCAGTTTATGGGGCATGGGTACGCTTACTAACGCGTTATGGCGTACTACCGCCATCGCGCTGGTACTGATTAGCATTGCACTGTGGATGCTATTGCGCAGTGCCAGCGAACTCGACCTGCTGCAGCTTGGCGAATCCACCGCCCATGCGGCAGGACTAGATGCCTCGCGCCTCAAGCGTCGCGTCGTTGTCGCCACCTCGTTAGGCGTCGGGCTGTGCGTTGCACTGACCGGTGTCATTGGTTTTCTTGGCCTGCTAGTTCCCCACTGCCTGCGTCTGTGGCTAGGACCCAGCCATCGCCTGCTGCTGCCCGCGTCAATGCTAGGTGGCGCACTACTGTTGGTCGTCGCCGACACGCTGGCGCGCACACTAGGCGCACCGGCAGAGATTCCGGTGGGTCTGCTCACAAGCCTCCTGGGTGGGCCTTACTTCCTTTACTTATTGATGCGCCGGAGCTCGTCATGCTGACCCTGCATAAAGCGGGATTATCGACGATGCCCTCCTTAGCCCCCATCGACGGCACCATTCGCCCTGGTGAGCTACTCGCTATTGTCGGCCCCAACGGCGCCGGTAAAAGCACGCTACTCAGCATGTTGTCAGGCTATCGCCCTTGCGAGGAGGGCGAAGTACGTCTGGATGGTCGTTTACTACAGGAATGGGAGATAGATGCCCTGGCCAGCCGCCGTGCGCTGGTCGCACAGCAAGAACCGCTGGGCTTTGATTGGCGAGTGGAGGAGTTGGTGTGCTTAGGCTGCAACCCAGAAAAAGCGCTCATTGCCGAACTGCTCGATGACTTAGATCTCATCCATCTTGCTAAGCGCAGTGCGCTTACGCTTTCCGGCGGCGAACGCCAGCGTGTCATGGTCGCGCGAGGCGCCTGCCAGATTCTCTCCAGACGCTCTGCTACCGCCCATGATGGTGGTCTTTTGCTATTGGATGAACCTACAAGCGCACTGGACATTGGCCAACAGCAGCGACTCATGCGCCAGCTGCGTGTCTGGGCTGAACAGCATCAGATGGCGATCGTCTGTGTGCTGCACGACCTGAATCTGGCCAGCACCTACGCTGACCGAGTGTGGTTGCTCAATAAAGGCCAGCGCATTAGCCACGGCTTACCAAACCAGGTGCTTAGTCTCGACACTATCGCTGATATTTATGCAGCGGAACTCCAACTCATTCGCGCCAGCCCTGCAGCGGCGCCTTTTCTTGCCCTTAGACCTTGATGCTTTTATTTATGTTATGAGCGAGCTTCGCATGACTAAGCCCCCTGCTGTGCTGCTGCGCATGTTTCTCAACGAAAGGCACCGTCTCGTTAAACGCATCAAGCAAGTCGTTGGAAGTACTAGTGTCGCAGAAGACTTAGCGCAGGACACGTTCGTAAAGCTGTGGCAGCGCTCCTCCAAAGACGCCGATACCGCGGGTTTGCTGCACCGTACTGCGCAAAATTTAGCGTTGGACTATTTGCGCTCTCAGGCAGTACGACGGCGTTACCAAACCAATGAACTAGATACCGCTGCTGATGAGCCGCCTCAGGCACCAAGCCCAGAGCAGATAGCGAATACGATGCAACAGTGGCAGCGGCTTACCGAGCAACTCAACGACTTACCGCCAAGGACAAAGCGTGTCTTCTTACTTAATCGCATTGAAGGTGAGACCTATAACGCGATTGCTGAACGCCTTGGCATTTCTATTAGCACCGTTGAAAAAGACATGATGCGGGCAATGCGACTGTGTCGTGAATGGCAACGACAATCAATTAATGAGGAAGAAGCACCGGCTAAACGTTGTATTAATAATAACAAGCCACGTATTCAGAAAGGGCTAGATCGTGACTAAGCCAAATGAACCTACACGTCAGCAAACGCAAGAGCCTATTTATGACGACGACATCATTGATGAGGCCACCGCTTGGCACCTAAAAATCAAGGACGAAAGCGCAACACAACAAGATCATCAGGCCTTTCAAGTTTGGTTAAACGCCATGCCCAGCCATTATCAAGCCTACCAAGAGGCAGTGCATCTTTGGCAAGCGGTTGAAGCCCCTGCTCGCCTTCTTGCTATTCAGTCATCACCCGCCAAACCCACACGGGTAACGGAACGAGCATGGGGATGGGCAGCGGCTGCGCTGTGCGTATTGGGCTTGCTGCTAAGTTTTGAATTATGGCGTGAGCCCGGTCACTGGGATCACCTAATGGCTGCGACGATAACAGCACCTGGGCAAACACAGCACCTCCAACTGACCGATGGCTCAACGCTGCTACTTGATGGCAATAGCGCGATAAAGACTGATTTTAAACAGACGCAAAGGGGATTAACGCTACGCCGCGGTCGCCTCTGGATTGATGTCGCCAAAGATGCTCAGCGACCGTTCCTCATTACGGCGGGAGACACCTTAGTACATGTTGTAGGAACTCACTTTTCTGTCATGCGTAGCGGGGGCCAGGTAACGGTCACAGTTGCAGAAGGACAGGTGACCGTCAGTGATAGTACCGACCGCCAAGCCATGCTGGTGGGCGGCCAGCAAATTACCATGCAAAACGGTGAGCTCGGCCCTATCTCATTCGTAGAGCTACCTCTGGCGCTTTCTTGGCGGGAGGAAAGGATCGTGTTTGATGATGCCGCAATGAGCGAAGTCGTCGCGCAGTTAGAGCGCATGCTGCCAGGTCGCCTTCTTTTGGATACCCAAGCATTTGACGACGTGCGCCTTTCAGGCAGCTTCCCGGCGAACAAACCGGTGGCATTACTCGACACATTAACCAATGTCTTTGATATCACCGTCCATCGCTTGCCGGGCAACATCGTTTGGCTGCGTCCGTCGCATACCGGCTGATATCACACCGAGGAGAAGCCAACTCTGTATTTGCCCCTCTTTACTCACCTAACTGTCGCGAGTGACTTATGGAAGCACTACTCCCCCTCTCCAAAGGGGCTAACACACTGCCGCTAAGCAAGCGCTTAAAGCTGGATACACATTCTGCCCATGAGCGTGTGGATCAAGCCATTATGGCGCTATCTCCTTTCGCCAGTCTTGAAGGCTACCAACGCTTTCTTTTTGTGCAGTATCAGTTTCAACGCCATACAGCACCTCTCTATCAACAAGAATCGCTATGCACTTGGCTGGCAGGATTAGCCGAGCGTTGCCGGTACGACGCGGTAATCAGAGATTGCCAAGACTTAGCCATTCACCTGAACGCATTGGACGAGCACGCCCTTGTGCCACCGACCATCGGCTCACAGGCCGCAGCGCTTGGCTGGCTGTACGTGAGTGAAGGCTCAAACTTAGGCGCAGCCTTCTTATTTAAGTACGCCAGCCAACTCGGGCTTTCCGATAAATTTGGCGCCCGGCATCTAGCACCTAGCGACTCCGGTCGCGGTCTGCACTGGCGTCGTTTTACCGCTCAGTTGGATGCCGTCTCTTTGGAAAAGCAAGAGGCAATTCAAGCTTTAAACGGCGCCAGAGACGCTTTTCAATTCGTCAAATCGCTAGTATCAGAAGCATCAAAAAGATAACAGGGAATGGCAATGAATCAGATGATAAAAGCCCTCATATCCAGGCTACGTGCATATGGCCTTCCCATCGCCTCTCTACTACTCAATTGGTGGGCAGCTAGCCTATTTACAATCACGTTACTAAGCGGATGCCTAGGCACTCTTTACGGACTACTCCATGAATCACATACAGCTTGGTTCTGTCTGCTGTGTGCAGTTTTAGGCGGGGCCCTAATACATAGCATGATGATTGTTATTGCACTGACGATTTCAATAGTGGCTGAGCCTACGTGTGAGCTGGAGCAGCATGAACCACAAAGCTAAAAAAATACTTAACTAAAAACTCATTTTTAGATGAGGGAAACCCTCTCTGCAAACGTTAATGATTATACAAACGATTATTATTAACATAAAAAAGGGAGCATGACGTCCATGCACTGCAAGGGTTTCCCATTCAAGTCGCTTGCGGCAAGCCTCAAGCCAAACCACCCGCCCACCTTCAGATATGCCGTCACGGCTGTCATGCTCGGCCTGCTCATCAGCCAGGCACATGCCCAGTCATTACCCCCGAACGCCGCCGACGCTGTGCAGCAAAATCCACTACAACAACGTTATACGTTTGATCTTCCTGCTCAGCGCCTGCTCTATTCCTTGGGTGAATTTACAGCCGCAACACAAATCGCTGTAGTGCGCCAAGATGGTGAAGCCATCAATGGCATCGCCCCTGCGCTACAAGGCGAAATGACCGCCGATGAAGCGCTACGTGCCCTTCTGACGGACTCTTCACTAACAATCTCATATCGCAATGGCAGAACCGCCGAGCTGCTGGAGCCAGCAACCTCGCTCACCGTGGGCAACCAAACGGCCTTTAGCACCCTGACCGTATCGGCTGACCGTATAGGTGACGATTGGGTCTATCACGAACCGCGTTCGGTCAGTGTGATCAGCCGCGAGCAGATTGATCGCTTACCGCCACGTCACGCGGCGGACATGTTGCTTGAGACGCCGGGTGTCTACAGCGCAGTAAATACTCAGGACCCGGCGCTTTCGGTCAATATTCGTGGCATGCAGGACTTTGGCCGCGTCAACATGATGATCGATGGTATGCGTCAAAACTTTAACGAGAATGCCCACCAGCAGCGCAATGGCAGCATGTATGTGGACTCCGAGCTGCTGAGCGAAGTGGTCATCGAAAAAGGCCCCAGTTCAAGCATAAACGGTGCAGGCGCCATTGCTGGCAGTGCTAATTTCCGCACCCTTAACTATGACGACATCATCATGGAAGATAATAATGTCGGTGCTCGTATACGAGCCAATACAGGGATAGGCAATGAAGGTAATGGCGTCAATTTTATTGGCAGTGCCGCGATAGCGGGACGTTTTGGAGATCAGCTGGAACTGCTGGCAGCGAGGAGTCGGCGAAGCTTGGGCGAATACTCGCCGGGTCGCCGAAAGGAAAGCTTTGATTGGCTTCTTGTTGGCGTACAAGACGGTATTGAGGGCCGCAATAGTGAGCAGGCTGTCGACCGCGTTAAGTTCAGCGATCAGACCCAGGACTCCAACTTATTCAAGGCTCGATGGCACCTGACACCCGAACAATCGTTGCAGTTCACCTACCTGGATACCGACATTTCCTACAACAACGTCTCCGATCGCCGGATTGTCAACTCCGGCGATGGCAGTGTACTTGACGGCGACGATGCATGGCAGAAACGCGGTGATGCCCAGGCGACGTCACAATCCATCGGGCTGGAATACACCTTCAACCCTGACTCCAACTTGGTTGACCTTGACGCGAGAATTTATCGCGTTTCCACCGATAACGAGCGCTATACCCAGGAGGGGCGTCCGGTGATGGCGGGCGATACCAACATGACGGAAACCGCCTGGAACCTCGGGCTATGCTCAACGCCTTTTCCTGATAGCTGGCGTAAGCAGTGCGAAGCAGGGCTTGGCTCTAATGTCACAACAAGCATCGATACCTATGGCCTAGCCCTAGAAAACACATCAAGGTTCTCATTAGGTGATGTTGAGGGCTTCCGCTTCAATCACGGCATCGAATATTTCCAAGACCGAGGAGACTCCAGTACCGAATATGACCGGCGTGGCAGTACCATCACTACATCCGAAAATACGCTTCAGCCCCGTGGAAAGCGCAGCATCGCCAGCGCCTTCGGCAATTTAGTGTGGGAAAATAACACATGGACATTAGGCGGTGGCCTACGCTACGACTACTACCGTCTCAAGGGCGATACCCGCGTTATGGGAGTGGAATGGTCCTACTTAACCCGTCAGGAAAAGTTTGACCAAAGGTTCGACGAGGCAGCCCAGCAAAGGATGCGTGATGCTGGCACCTATGATCTTATCTTTAATCGTGGTCAGTATGCGCCTGGCTATGACTCGGAGCATGGGCTGTACGCATATGAAGTTAACAATCGCGAGGACAAGCTGCTGCCGACTCTGCAGGCAGCGTATCGACCCTCTAGCTGGTTAGAGCTATTCACGAGCTGGGGTGAATCCTGGCGCCCACCGGCACTGACCGAAGCACTAATGGAGGGCAGCCATCCCAGTGACCCCTTCGCCATCATGTCCCCTAACCCCTACGCAGAGCCCGAGACCTCTCGCAGCTGGGAAGTAGGTTTTAATACCGTGTTTCAGGGATTGCTGACGGACAATGACCGTTTCCTTAGCAAAGTGACCTACTACGACACCCGCGCAGATAACTATCTAATTACCAGCATGGCCAATGCAATGCCCGGCGTAGTGGCGGGTGCTGGGTTGGGTAATACCATGTTCATCAATAACCGCCTTCCCATGAATTTTCGTGGTATCGAGCTGGAACTCGACTACGACGCCAGCAATTGGTACACGCGTCTGAACTACACCCACGTGCTAGGCGGTGACCAAGGTTTCTGCCAGGAAAGATGGCCACTGGGCAGCCATCAACCCCAGTTTGATATGCCTGATAAGGCGGGCAACTATACAGAAGAGCATCAGATGGCGATCGAAAACGGCTACGACTCTTACGAAAGTTTCCTTGACCAACAGATGGTCTGCGCGGTTGGAGGCCAGGCGGCGGGCTATGGCATGAACAGCGCCCGCAATTTGCCAATGGACCGAGGAAGCTGGGTAATCGGCACACGCCTATTCGACGAAAAGCTGGATATGGGTACCCGACTCAACTACAGCGCCGAGGGCAAGCCAGAAGATTTCGAATACGCCATCTGGCCCAGCTACGTTACCTGGGACCTCTACGCAAGCTACCGCTTCAATGACCATCTACTAATGCGAGCCTCCATCGAGAATCTACGTGACCGTAATTACGTCTCAGGATACTCAGATATCTTCTCCCGCACCTATGCGCCAGGTCGTACAGCAATGGCAGGAATAGAGTTGCAGTTCTGATGCTATAGCGGTTGCTGTAGCTGTAGCTGAAGGCTCATATCCCTTTAGGGTATGAGAAGTGGGCATGGCGATAATGCCCGTTAGAGCTCGCCGGATAGGCCGACGAGTCTCTCTTAATCAAGTAAAACGAAAGGAGTATATAAAATGTCTATTTCCTATACTTACGATGAAAACAACTTCCCTGGTGAATTTGCAGTAGGTAGCCTAGAAAGTTTGCTGCTGGCTTTCCAGAGTGACGGTGTCGACGGTGAACACCCTTCTAATACTGGCGGTTTCTACGAAGATGGCAGCCTCTCATCCAATCCTTTCTCTGGTGATACCTATGCGATGGCTCTCAATGGAGGTGACTTCGCCTTCTCGGCAACGGGTGATATCACTTACGACTTCCCCAGCCATACGCTACACGGCACCCTGACTGGGTTGACGCTGGGAGGCGGCCTAAATAGTGATGGCACGGTATCCGATGACTTCATCACTTTTGACTTCAACGCGCCGCTGGATGGTGATCTTGCCGATGGTCGAGAGAATGCGGTCCACGACGTAATTTGGGGCTTAATGAATGGCTCAGTGGAGGGTTGGGACAGCAGCAGCTCAGTTAGCCAGGGCGGCTTGCTAGCAGTACTGGACGATGCTGGTCTGCTTGGCGATGCCATTCCGGCTTCTGCAACCGGCGTTCAAGAGTTCAGCGAATTCGATTTCGCTCTGGCTGCGTGAGCAACGCCATCGCTATAAACAGCTAATAAAAAAGGCAAGGGGAATCCCCTTGCCGCAACGTTCAAACACCGCGTCATGGGCTTTATGCCTTGGCGCGGTGCCTCGGCATTCTCGCCCGATGAGACGAGAAGTCAAGCAGAGACGTGACAAAAGCACTAATGAGAGAACGAATTCGAGACGAACTGCTATGGCGATTCGTTGATTTGTTACGTCTATTTTCAGAGACATAGCCAATGACCCCCTCCCAACGCCAGCCCGGAAACGAACTCTACCGAGCGCTCGGCCGCTATCGCGGCACACTGCGCTCGGTAGGGCTGTTCAGTGCGGTTATCAATCTACTGATGCTAGTGCCGCCGCTGTATATGCTGCAGGTCTATGATCGCGTACTGGCTTCCGGCAATACCACCACGCTAGTGATGCTAACCGGCATGGCACTGGGTCTGCTGGCGTTAATGGGTGCCTTGGAGTACATACGCAGCCTGGCGGTCATTCATATTGGCGAGCGGTTTGATGAGCAACTGAGGGAGCGGGTTTACGCCGCCGCTTTCGAGCGCGGCTTAAGCGGCCAGGCTGCCCAGGCGGGGCAAGCTACACGTGACCTTGACTCGCTGCGCCAATTTATCACCGGCAGTGCGGTATTCGCGTTCTTCGATGCTCCCTGGTTCCCGTTGTATTTGCTGGTGATGTTTATGTTCCACCCCTGGATAGGTTGCCTGGCGCTGGGGGGCGCCGTGCTGCTGGTGGGCTTAGCGTGGCTGAATGAACGGCTTTCCCAGCCGCCGCTGCGTGAAGCGGGTGCGCTTTCTGTACAAGCTAATGCCATGGCGGAAGCACAATTGCGTCATGCCGATGCCATCGAGTCGATGGGTATGCTGTCGGCCTTTACCCGCCGTTGGTCGCATTTTCACGATGGCTTTGTTGCGCTGCAAGGGCTGGCCAGCGAGCGTACCGCCCTGGTCACCGCTATTTCTAAAAGTTTACGCGTCGCGTTGCAGTCACTGGTGTTGGGGTTGGGCGCCTGGCTAGCGATTGGCGGGCAGATCAGCCCTGGCACGATGATCGCGGGTTCTATCCTGATGGGCCGTGCGCTCAGCCCCATTGATCAGGTCATCAATGCCTGGCGGCAGTGGTCATCGACACGGCTGGCTTACCAGCGTTTGGGTAACCTGCTAGCAGCACACCCGGCCCGCCAATCAGGCATGGACCTACCTGCCCCGCTGGGCAAGCTTGATGTGCAGTCGGTGAGCGCCATGCCGCCCGGCGGAAAAACACCCACGCTGGTTCAGGTGGGCTTCCAATTGGAAGCAGGCAGTGTGCTCGGTGTTATCGGGCCTTCGGGATCAGGCAAATCTACTCTGGCTAAACTACTGGTGGGCGTTTGGAAGCCGAAGATCGGTACTGTCCGGCTAGATGGTGCCGATATCCAACGTTGGAACAAAGCGTTGCTGGGGCCACATATCGGCTACCTGCCTCAGGATGTCGAACTTTTCGCCGGTAGCGTGGCAGAGAATATCGCCCGTTTCAGCGAACCAGAGCCCAATACAGTCGTCGAGGCCGCCAAAACCGCGGGCGTACACGAACTGATTCTGGCCCTCCCCAATGGCTACGACACCTACTTGGGAGATAGCGGAATCGGCCTTTCGGGCGGGCAGCGCCAGCGTATTGCCTTGGCCAGAGCGCTCTACGGCCCCCCTGCGCTCGTCGTCTTGGACGAACCCAATGCAAGTCTTGATGACGCCGGAGAAAAAGCACTATTGGAAGCGTTGCAGCGATTGCGCGAACACCACGTTACGGTGGTGCTGATCACCCACCGCCCTCAGGTACTCAAAGCTACCTCTCACTTGCTAGTACTACGTGAAAGCCGCCTGCAGAAGCTCGGCCCCACTGAAGAGATCTTGCAAGCCCTGAGCGCTGCCCGCCAAGCGGCGGCACCTGCCAATGGCGCGATGGCCACCCCGTATGCGCAAGGCGCTTATACCTACGGTAATGTTTCCATCAATCGTCAGGAGCAGCGCGCATGACCCTTCGCGATATCTCGCAGGCGCCGCCTGCTGCAAAACTGCATACCTCCACAGCCACACCGGACTGGCAAGCACTCGCCATGCACCGTAAGCGACGACCACTACGCATAGGGAGTTGGCTACTGCTGGGAGGCTTAGCACTGTTTGTGGCTTGGGCAGCCTGGGCACCGCTGGATAATGGTATCGCGGTACCGGCGACAGTGGTCGTCTCCGGCAATCGACAGGCGGTCGAGCATCCAACCGGCGGTATTGTTGAGCGGCTTTGGGTACGTGAGGGAGAACAAGTGGAAGAAGGTCAGCCGCTGATCAGCCTCGATACAGCACGGCTGCAAAACGAGACAAGCGCGTTGCGACTGCAGCGGGCTTCATCATTGGCTGAAACTGCACGCCTGGAAGCGGAACGTGATCACCTTGATACCTTTATCACCCCGGCAGAGCTCGCTAACAGCGGAGATATCGCCATCGAAACGCTACTGACCTTACAGCGCCAACTGTTCGCCAGCCGGCGTAATGCGTTGTCAGCCGAACTCTCAGGTATCAACGCTAACCTGGATGGACAGCGAGCAAGGGCGTCGGGCCTTGTATCCTCGCTGGCTCAGCAGCATATTCAGCTGTCAGTCCTGAGAGAACAGCGCAATAACCTGCGCGAATTGTCGACCGACGGCTACATTCCTCGTAACCGGCTGCTAGAGATTGAAAGTAGCTACGCTCAGCTGCAAGGCGATATTGCTTCGGCCACCGGCACTCTGCAGCAAACTCGACGACAAGTCGATGAATTGCAGTTACGGCACGCCCAGCGCAATGAAGAGTCTCTGCGTGACGTGCAGGATCTACTGGCCCAAGCACGCTTACGTACCCAGCAGCTGGCTGCTCAACTCACCAGCATTGAATTCGATCTGGCCGACGCCCAGATACGTGCTCCCCGCTCGGGCACAGTGGTGGGACTGACGCAGCATACCGAAGGCGGTGTCGTTCAACCCGGTGCCCTACTGATGGAAATTGTACCCCGCAGTGAACCCCTCTTAGTCGAGGGACAACTACCCGTTGAACAGATTGATCAAGTTCACCCAGGCCTCCCGGTAGAGCTTGCGTTTACCGCGTTCGAGCGTAGTAGCACACCACGCATACCCGGGACTGTTAGCCACGTTTCTGCTGACAGGCTAATCAATGAACAGACGGGGCTGCCTTATTACCGACTGTATGTAGAGATAGCGGCAGATGAACTCACTCCACTGGGTAATCAACCGCTCAAGGCGGGTATGCCAGTCGAGGCATTTGTACGCACTGGCGAGCGCACGCTGCTCAACTATATGTTCAAGCCGCTGCTGGACCGTGCACGCACAGCCTGGGGGGATGCATGATCCGAACGGCATTACTTCGATATCATACTTGGCTGTTGATAACCTACATCTGCTGGCCTTTCAGCGCGCACGCGCTAGATTTTCGTGAGACCTATGAACTCGCCAAACAGCACAACCCAGGTTGGCTGGCCGCACAGAGTGAAAGTGCAGCTGGGCAACAGGAGCGAGCCCTGGGGCGCTCGGCTTTACTACCCACACTTAGCTATCGCTACTCACGGGGCGAAAACTGGTCGGAAGTGCTGCAGGAAACACAGCGAGGCACAACCACAAGCGATATGAATTACTCCAGCTACTCGTCTGCCTTCACGCTGACGCAACCCTTGCTGGATGCTGCAGCTTTCGCCCGCTATCAAGCAGGCAAGGCACAGGCCGAAGCTGCTGTACTAACACTTGAACGCGCCCGTCAAGCACTTGCTGTTCAAGTCCTACAGACTTACACCGGGGTGCTTTACGCAAATGACGATATCGAGCTGGCTAAAGCCCACCTACGTGCCCTACAAGAAGAAAATGAACGCAGCCAGCGCTTTATCGATTACGGTGAAGGCACCCGTACTGACCAATTGGAGATTGCCGCTCAGTCACGCTTGGTGGAAGCTCAACTGATCGAAGCCGAAGATCGCCTGAATGACGCCCGCAATGAACTACACGCTCTGACCGGCACAGTAGCACCACCTGCTTCACTCGCCCCACTGCAGGCCGGTCAGCTAGCCCATAATGTGCAAACCACCCAGGAAAACCCAGTGCTATCTCTGGAACACTGGCACGAACTTACGCTCGCCCATAATCCTGAACTAGCCGCACAGCGCAGTCTATTGGAAGCAGCACGGCACCAATTGCATCAGCAGCGTGCCGGACATCTGCCGAGTGTGCGCTTGTACGCGCGAAGCCAGATATCCGACTCCAATTCAGAAAATATGATTGGGCAACGTTACGACACCGACAGCATTGGCGTTGAGGTTAATCTACCGCTCTATTCAGGCGGCCGGGTTGTCGCTGCTAGCCGCCAGGCAGATAATACCTATGAACAGACGCGTCACGAGCTAGATGCCGCAACAGTAGCGCTACGCAATGATGTTGAACGCCAATACCGTCTAACCCGTAGCAGCCAACAACGCATTGAGGCCTATCAACATACTGTTACCGCTGCGATGGCACGCCTGGAAGCTACGCGTAAAAGCATTCTCGGCGGTGAGCGAACCAATCTGGATGTGCTAAACGCCGAACGTGGACGTTTCGAGGCACTGCGCGATCTATCCCGCGCTCGCTATGATTACCTGTTGGCTTGGTTAACACTACGCTGGCAGGCTGGCGTTCTGGATAATGATGATATTGACCAGATCGCGGGATATTTCGCGCCATGAAAAAAGGTTATAAACGAAGGAGCCTGAGGTGACGCCAAAGCGCTTCCAAAGAAAAGCCTCAATGTTAGTACGCGGAATGTGGGTAGCGATCGCAGCGCTGAGTTTTAGCATCGGTGTACTGGGCATTTTTTTGCCCTTACTTCCCACCACCGTGTTCATGCTGATCGCCGTTTACTGCGCCTCTAAAGGCTCGCCACGTTTTGAGGCATGGATTCGATCAAGGCACTATGTTGGCCCACTACTGGTTACCTGGGAGCAAGAGCGCGCTATTCCACGGCGCGCAAAGCTGGCAGCCGTTAGCATGATTGCATTGAGCGGGCTAATCACCGTCTGGACTCTTGGCCCTGGCTGGCGGAGCTTGGCCATTATCGTGCTACTAATAATAGTGGCGGTGTGGCTGGCAACCCGACCGGAACCATCTTCTTGCTCGAAGTAAGCTGCTTTCGGGTTGCATTAAATGGATTAATCCCGCTATTTCTTCTTTCTGCGTAGCTGTACTAATGCTTCCTGCGCTAAATCAACACGTACGCTCCCTCCCCTCACCAATGCCTCAGCCACTCGTGCAATCTCTTCACCTTCAGCTCCCGCCATTAACGCGATATTTTTAGCATGCAGCGCCATATGTCCTTTTTGAATACCGGTCGTGGCTAACGCTTTTAACGCTGCAAAGTTCTGCGCTAACCCGACGGATACGATGATGCGTGCTAATCGATCAGCGCTCTTAACGCCTAAAATATCGAGGCATCGACGAGCGGTAGGGTGCGCCCGTGTGGCACCACCCACCAAACCCACGGGCATCGGCATTTCAAGGGTGCCGGTCAGGTTGCCATCACGACCTTTCTCCCAGTGGGTAAGTGAGCGATACCGCCCAGTCCGAGCGGCATAGGCATGAGCACCCGCTTCAACTGCACGCGTATCATTACCCGTCGCCAACACCACAGCACTCACCCCGTTCATCACTCCCTTATTATGAGTAGCCGCTCGATAGGGGTCCAAATCAGCGAAACGATAGGCCGCCAGAATTCCATCACGTACCGATGCTCCGCCTATTTGGTCAATATGCCAGGTCGCCCTGACTCTTGCTAAACGGCGATCAGCTAAATTCGATAGGATACGCAGTCGGCTCTCTCCTCCCGACCACTCTGCCAAAGAAGGAGCGACAGCTTCAGCCATGGAGTTGACTGCATTAGCCCCCATCGCGTCACGCACGTCCACCAACAGGTGGACAATCACCATGCCATCAAGTACACGAACTTCTAAATCGCGAAAGCCACCACCATGCTCTAAAAGTACGGGGTCCGTCGCGTCACAAATCCGCTTAATCTCATCGCGGGCATCCAGCAAGCGTAACCTAGCAAATTCTGGATTAGCTACTCCAATAAGTTGCACCTGAGCAATCATAATGGGGGACGACGTATCCGTATAAAAACCACCTGAATCACGACACTGCCTCGCTGCATTACAAACCGCGGCAACGACAGATGACTCTTCCGTCGCCATGGGAACCAGCGGCTCTTCCCCATCAATGATCAAGTTAGTTGCAACACCAATAGGTATATTTAAGGTGCCGATGACATTCTCAATCATACTATCGGCTGTTCCTGCTGGCAGGTTCCCGGTGTCCGCTAAATGCGCCTCGCCGGCAGCATCAAGGCCACTCATATCGGCAACGATACGCAGCCGCTCTCGGGGTGAAAGTTGATAAAACCCTGGAATTCTCGATGTGCTCGTCGTCATAACCGTTACCTACACTTGGATAAAGTATCGCGGTGGTGTGATATGTCCATTTGAGCGGTCAGGCCAACCAGCCCATGAGCCAAGGAGCAGCGTACAGCGTCATAAATTGCACGCCATAGTTCACACCCCAGCGGTTCAAAAGACCGGCAACAAGCGCTAATACCCCTACACCTAAAATCCCCATAACGCCTGCGTCCATAAATGCCAGAAGCATAACGAGCGAGAAGAACATCGCGAGAAAAGCCTCGTGAGGAATACGCTGGAAAACAAATACGCATATATGTCGGGCATAGCGCACGGCAATGGGATAAGTAATCAGCAGCGCTACACTGGCACCCAAAATACTGGCCACCGCGATTTCACTAAAACTCATCAAATGGTGAGCATTCTGTTCCAACGTCAGCACTGGCGGCGCATTAAAGAATGCATTGCCAGGACCAATCGCCATTGGGCTCATGGGAATGCCGAGCGCGGCGAGGGGTATTAAAATACCCGCGATATAAGCGGCATTAGTGACCGCATCCATTGAGGAAAGCGCACGGCTGGCTTTTTCTACCGTTCCCTTGACCCAACTCGACATCACCTCACCCAGAAAAATCGTTATACCGACGGGGCTCATAAAGAAAGTGACCGACCCCAGCACCGAACTGGCAGTCGCTGAAACTGCTTCTTGCCGAGTCAAAATTCGAAAAGGATTGGGAAAGCGACCAGTGTCGTTGCTGTTATCAGTGGCATAGATTTTTATTGTTTTAGGCTCATGAACAGTCATTTTGCGGCGCTCTTCACGCACAGTCAGCTGCGCCAGATTAAAGATCATCGGGCCAATAGTGATGCCTAAAAAGAACGAGATGAAAACTACTTGGCCTTCAGGAATAACCCCCATTCCCCAATAAAAGTGGCGTAGCGCTTGGATCAGTGCAGCCAATATGACAATGCTGATGAGGCTGATCACTTTTTCACGGCTCATTAGCGCTAAAAATACGGCGCCGACAAAAAAGATCTGGCTGGCGTACTGACTCAATACATCCGCCAAAGGCGTCAGCAAAAATGCCAACAACAAACTCACGGGAATGGCGACGAGGGTTCCAATGACCGAGCCCGACGCCATTTTGCGAATTGCTAACGTAGCGTGACCTTCCCGCTTGAGGATCATTGCGTGCTCGACCATCGGCGCTGACATTACGCCACCCGGTATCCCTGCCACCGAAACGGGTATCGAATCCGTCAGCTTCTTTGCCACAATAGCGGCCATAAAAAAAGCCAGCACGACAGGAAGAGGAATTCCCGCAACCACTAGTGCCAGCGTCACGGGGGCAAGCACCGCTGTTTCATCGGTGCCCGGTGCAACACCAATGGCGGTATAGACCACTACACCGATCAAAGCGGCAATTAACATCTGCAGAAGCAATATGACATCCATTTTCACGCCTCCTTTTCAATATCGAGACGGCGCTTAGGACGTAAAACAATGGCGTTAATAGCGAAGCCTAAGAGAGCTCCACATAGGCCAACGATTAGGGGCATCGGCGCTGGCCACGGCGTATAAATAAAACCGCCTAGTGTCAGCGGGGTAGAAATAGCTAATGCAATGATCAGGTCTTTTCCCGTCACCGTATCATCCCAAACGGTTAAGTAAGAGGTTTCTTTATGAGGCATGCAGGTACTCCAAAGACATCATTATTGGTTTTTTTATGCCCAGGTTGGCGGCCTATAGCTTGTGTAAATATAGGCCGCTGAGTAAGGTACACTTATACGAATTGTATGAAGTACTGTACCCATCAAACAATAGATACAGTTTAACCTTCACTCACAGTTCAGCCTTCCTTGAGTGCCATCGATGTCCAAATCTCGCCAGGTAGCCACCGCCCTGCTAAAAGCCATCGAAGATGGCCGTCTCTCACCGGGTACGCGAGTGGCCTCCATTAGAGAAGCTGCCCAACAGTTTGGCGTCTCGAAAAACACCGTCATTGATGCTTACGACCAGTTAGTCGCGCTCGGCCATCTGTATGCACGCCAAGGCGCGGGCTTTTTCGTATCACGCCCGCTACCGTCTGCAATGGAAGAGACAACGGCCGACCTCTCAGAAGCGGTCGACAGCGTGTCACTACTACGCGAACAGTTAGTGGGCAACTTTGAGGTGCGCGCGGGTGATGGCAGGGCGCCAGCTAGCTGGATGGGAGGTACGGAACTAACGCGCCTGATCAGGCGCAACGCCGGTCTCAATGGCATTAACGATATTGAATACGGTGTACCTCAAGGCTATTCCCCTTTGCGTGAGACCTTAGCTATGGCAATGGCTGGACGTTCGATTCACGCCTCTCACGATCAGGTCATGATGACCTTTGGTGCTAACCACGCCTTCGATCTCATTATTCGTCACTTCGTGGCTGCTGGCGAAAGCGTTCTGGTTGAAACGCCCGGCTATTACCCACTTTTTGGGAAACTTCGCCTAGCTAAAGCAAAACTTGTTGGCGTCCCACGTACAGCGGATGGACCTGATTTAGAGGAGTTTGAGAGAAAGGTAAAACACTATAGGCCACGGCTTTTTTTCTTGCAGCCCAACGCGCATAACCCCACTGGCAGTACTATGTCACTCAACAACATGCATCGGTTATTGAAGCTCGCTGATCACTATGGTGTAACGCTAGTGGAAGATGATGTATTCGCAGACATTCTTCCCAAAGGTAGCGCTCACCTCGCGGCTCTTGATGGGTTAGAAAGAGTTATTTATGTAGGTACATTTTCTAAAACGCTTTCCACAGGCTTACGCTGTGGCTACGTGGCAGGCAGTCGCTCAATCGTTAGAGCATTAGTCGATATTAAGATGCTCACTGTTGTGAACACCTCGACGTTCAATGAAATGGTTATACATGATCTGCTAATCAGAGGTCGCTATCGACGCCACCTTGCACAACTTCGCGAGCGGGTTGCCAAAGCCAGCGCGACTGCTTTGCGTGCTTTACAGCAAATAGGGGTCGACGATGTGAGTGGCCCAGGCGGGGGTTACTATTTATGGGCCAAACTGCCAACACATATCAATACAACGGAGTTGGCTAAAAAAGCGTCAGAGAAAGGTATCTTTATTGCACCTGGCGCCATTTTCTCACTACGCCCAGACAGTACCGATGCCAATTCCATGCGCATTAATATTGCCCACGCCAACGATCACCGTTTTTTGGACTTTATTCACACTGCTGTTAATCGCTAGCTACGGATATTCTCTACGTGAGAGACAATACTTCTCCGTTTGGGTATTTCATCCATGTGCTGCCTAGATAGCCACGGCCATTCAGCTTTTTAAAACAGCACCTTATGATCATCGTAAAAACATGGCATTAACTACTCTCTCAGAGTTTTTCTGCATCGCACGTTTAGGTAAGCTCAGTCGTGCCGTATCTAATATCTTCGCTTACGCTTAATAACGCCTCTAGCGGCTTTCCATCCAGCGAGTCGGTGGAAAGCCTCAGCAGATGGGCGAAGGTAGCTCCCGCACTATCCATACGCTGGATACCTCGGGTGGTATTGAACGCAAGCTCGACCCCCGAGCGAACGCCGGCGCCATGGAAAATCGCCAGGCCATGGTTGGAGGCGAACGCGGTACTTGCCGTGGGTACCTGGGGGCCGTGGTTGGCACCGGGTGTCGAGAGTTCAGCGACGGTGTCACCGCGTTGATTGGTGCCCCAGACAAAACCCGGCGCGTAGGCGAACAGTACGTCACCCATGTTGTCGCCCCAGTAGCCCAGCACGCTGGCGTCCTGTTTCTTGACCGCCAGCGCTACCACGTTGCGCTCGCCCGTGTCGGTGTCAACATACCAGGTGGTCAACGCCTTGAGAATTTGCGTCTGTACACGGGGAATTTCATCACCGGCAACGAGATCACGATTGACGAAAATCTCCAGACCGCCACGCTCATCCTTGAGAAACGCTTGGCTGCGCGCCGAGTTGGGTCGGCCCTGATCGTCGCTTGCGCACAGGCCGAACTCGGCCAATCGCCTGTGAATATCACACAGATGACTGTTGGGTACATCCCCATGGTCGGAGGCCAATACGACGACGGTGTCTTCATCCCGCCCCGCCAACGCCCGGCCCACAGCATCATCGAGAATTCGATAGGACTCACGGATGACGTCCAGATAGCGGGAGTGATCATCCTGCTGATAAAACTTCGATTCGGGATCGCACTGCGCGAGACAGGTGTGATGGGTTTCATCGTTGAGACGAAAGACCGTGGCGAATAGCTGAAAGCCTTCGTTGTTGAGTAGCGTCAGGGCGCTGTCGACCAGCCATTCGAGCTGATAGCGCCCTTCCTCGAAACTGGTCTCGAAATAGCGGCTATCGGGGTCGGCGGAGACCGTCCATTTGGAAATAAAGGGGCCATGACGTTCGATTAATCGCTGGGCGATCTCGGGCTGCCCACTCTCCGCGGCTGGTGCGGTCACCTGTGACTGGAGCAGATCCAGCTTGCCGTTCGTCGGATCAAAAGCGAGTAACTTGAAGCGTACCTGTGCGGCCTTGCCATCGATGTTTACCGCCATCCAGTCGCTCCATTCCTCAACTCCCAGATTGGCTTCGCTCAGGCCCGACTCTCCCGTGCCCAACGTTAGGTCCACGCGATCACCTTTCGGGCTCAGCTCAACAGGAATCGGCTCGCCTTTATGCACAGGGATGGAGGCCAGATATCCATCGCCTCGGCGTTCGATGCCAAAACGATTATGCTTCTGATGATGCGCCAGCGTGCCGGTTGGTGGCCACCCCAGCGCTTCGCTCTGGGGTGTGGTTTGCCACTGATCGAGATGAGTGCTGTGAAGGCAACCTGGCACGAGCTCCATGGGTGCCGGGCCGCTGCCGCTCCAGAACGGCGCGAAGCAGAGATCATCCGCGCCAGCCGGCTTGAGGCTCTCGGGAAAATGAACCAGCGCGGCACGTTGCCCGGCCTCCTGCATAAGCTCCAGCAGATGCCGGGTACCACTGGGCGATTGGCGCTGGCCAACCCAACTGGTGCCCGGCGCCTGGCCGGTCAGAAAGCTGACGAAGTTGGTATCACCCCAGGTCGAGATGTACGGCAGCAGGCGAGTGCTACCGCCCGTTTCGCGCAGACGCTGGATGTTCGGCAGCACGCCCTCGGCGCAGAAACGCTCGACGAGCTCGGGGATCAGTCCGTCGACACCCAGCAGCAAGATCTTGGAGTTCTGACTCATGACATTCTCCTGTGAGCGCAGATTATTGGATTCTGTAGCGATCGATTATCGCCCGATCAATTTCAATACCCAGGCCAGGCTTGTCGAGCACGTCGACACAGCCGTTGGCGTTGAGCTGGAACTCGCCGCCGATCAGTTCCTGACGGAACGGATGCGCCGATTGGTCATATTCGAGCATTGGCTCGTCCGGGGTCAGCGAGAGCGGCTGCGGCGGCAGGCTGGCGATAAACTGAACCGCAGCGGCAAGGCCGACGCCTGATCCCCATACATGGGGAACCAACGGTACATGCCAGGCCTGCGCCATGGCGGCGATTTTCTGGCACTCGGTGAGCCCGCCGGCAGCGCCGAGATCCGGCTGGATTACGTCCAGCAGCCCCTCGCTGATCAAGTCGCGATAGCCGATCTTGGAATACTCGTTTTCACCGGCGGCAATCCAGGTGCGAGAAATCCCCTTGAGCTCACGATAGCCATGACGGTTTTCCGGGCTCAGCGGCTCCTCGAACAGATGCACGCGAGTCTCTTCCAGTTCCATCAGAATGCGCCTCGCCGCTGGCACGCTATAGGCGCAGTTGGCATCCATCATCAGCGCCACGTCATCGCCTACCGCTTCACGCACCGCGCGCATATCGCGGATATCCGCATCAATGCCGAAACCGGTTTTGAGCTTCATCGCCCGGTAACCGTTGGCCTGATGGCGCAGCGCCTCTTCGACCACTTCCTCGGGATATTTTCCGCCCTCACGGCGATAGAACCCCGTCGCGTAGGGGCGAATCTCCTTGCGAAATGCACCGCCCATCAGGCGATGAATGGGCTGGTTCAGCGCCTTGCCGGTCAAATCCCAAAGCGCGATATCGATCGCCGCAATACCGAACAATGCCGCGCCCTTCTGCCCGAAGGGCCGGGTCTGGTTGTACATCGTCTCCCACAATACTTCACGGTCGAAGACCGAGCGCCCGATCACCAGCGGTTTGAGCGCATGCTCAACCATCGCCTGGGCAACCTGCGGCGGCTGAAGACCGTGATTGACGCACTCTCCCCAGCCCACCAGGCCATCTTCGGTGTGAATTTCCACCAGCATGGCGGTGCGTTGATGCACCCACCCCTGGGAGAATGAGAACGGCTGCTCCAACGGCGCGGCCAGCACATGGGTCTTGATGTCGGTAATAATCATGATGAATCGCTCCAACGGGGAGTCGGGGTTCAGGCACCGACTTTACTAACGGACAACCGGAACCGTTGCACGCTTGCAGCGAGCGGTGCGGTTAAGAAGAAAAATGAGAGCTGTATGAGCATGGCTTTCCCTTTTGCGGCTTGAAAACTCGCATGGTGTTGTCGTTAAGGCTGCTTGGGCACCCTGCCCGGTTAGCAGCTCTAGCGTCTGGGAGCATCCTCAAGCTTTGCCACGTCGCTCTTTTCCACGCCATTCGGCAAAAGCAGACCACAGCGTCCAAATCACGAACAGCGCGATCAGCACGAATAGTCCGGTGGCGATGGTGCTATGCGTGAAAAAGGCGAAGAAGTCACCGCGCGAAATCAGCAGACCCCGGCGCAGAGAACTTTCGAGCTGCGGCCCCAGCACCATGCCGATTACCAGCGGGGCCAGCGGATAGCCGCCGCGACGTAGGGCGTAGGCGAGAATGCCAGTCACTGCCATGACGATCAGATCCAGCGGATTGCCGCGCACCGAGACGGCACCAATGAAGCTGAACATCACGATGCCGCCCATGATGTAGCCCGCCGGCAGCTTGAACAGATAGCGGAACAGACCAACCGAAGGTTTGCTCAGAATCAGCATGGCCACGTTGACCAGGATCAGCACCACAAACAGCGCGTAAACGGTCTGTGCCTGATCGGTCATTAACCGCACGCCTGGCGTGATGCCGTGGATCACCATCGCACCCATCATCATCGCCGTGACCACATCGCCAGGAATGCCAAGCGCCAGCGTGGGAATGAACGAACTGCCGGTCACCGCGTTATTGGAAGACTCCGAAGCAATGATGCCATCCGGCTCCCCCTTGCCCAGATTGGCCCGACGTGGAGAGAGCTTTTGAGCGGCGGCATAGCTGATGAAGGCCGCAGCGGCGGCGCCAGTCCCAGGTAAGGCACCGATGAAGCTGCCAATGAACGAGCCACGCAACAGCTCGACCAGGCGGTGTACGATTTGAGGCAGCGTGGGGAATCGCAGTTTGGCTTCGGGTATTTGGGCGGCTTCGTCGTCGCGATCGGCAAAGCGTATGAACACTTCCGACAGCGCAAAGACACCGACCACAACGGGAATCAGCGTTAGCCCGGAGCTGAGCGCGTATTGGCCAAAGGTGAAGCGGTCGACCCCGGTAATCGGATCGCTGCCGACCATGGAGAAGAAAAAACCCATCATCCCGCAGAGCAGGCCCTTGAGCGTGCTGCCCTTTGAAACACCGACGATGCATAGCATGGCCAGACACACCAGCGCGAACACCTCGATGGAGCCGAAGTTGACCGCGAATTTGGCCAGCTGCGGCGCGCAAAAGATCAACAGCACGCAGGAGAGCACGCCGCCGAAGAACGATGCGAACGTCGCCCAGCCCAGCGCCTCGTCGACGCGACCCTGCTGGGTCATCGGGTAGCCATCGAAGGTGGTCGCCGCCGACTGTGGCGTGCCCGGCGTATTGATCAAGATCGCGGTAATCGACCCACCGTAGACCGAGCCACAGTAGACACCGATCAGCAACGCCATGCTGGTGATGACGTCCATGCCGAAAGTGAACGGCAAAAAGATCGTCAGCCCGACCACGGAGCCCAGACCGGGCAAACCACCAATGATGATGCCCGCCCAGGTGCCGATCACAATGGCCAGCAGCGCTTGCCAGGTAAAGGCATCGCCCATGGCCGCCAGAATCATATCCATCTCAAATTGCCCCGCTAGTCAACATGGCCGGAAGCCGGATCAGCAGTACGTGGTGGAACAAAAACCACAACCCACCGGCGATCACCAATGTGCCCAATACCAGCGGTAAGGGCCGGCGGATGCGAAACAGCCATAGCGTCAAAGCGACCACAGGCAACGCCGAAATCACAAAACCCAGCCATGCCGTGGCGATGGCCGACGTCAGGACGGCGGCCATCAATAGCAGCAACGGCGAAAATGTCATTGTTTCTACCGACAGCCGGCTTACGACCTCCCCGATTAATACGAATAGCGCCACCGTGCACCACAGCGCCAGCACGATCCGCGGCATCAGCATGGCATCCGCCGGCCCCTGCCAAGCACTGATCGACAGCGCACAGCCGGCTATCAGCAGCACCAGTGCGATCAGCACACGGGGTTGAAACAACGTTGCAGGCATAGAGTGCTCCTTGAAATGGATCGGCTATCGAGATCACTGAACCAGTCCGGCATCCTCGAGAACCTGTTTGTTGGCCTCAAAGCGTTGCTGCACGAAAGCTTTGAACTCGTCTGGCCCGAGATAAGCGATGCCGGCCTTGGCCCGATCGGCAAAGGTCATGAAGCGCTCGGACTCCAGTGTCGCCTTGCAAGCATCGGCATACTGTTGGGCTCGCTCATCGGAAATGCCCTTCGGCGCCACGATGCCCTGCCAGACAGCAAAGTCCATCTCCGGCAGGCCAAGCTCGGCCATGGTTGGCACGTCTGGATACCCTTCAACTCGCTGTTCAGCGAATACCGCTAGCGGTCGCAGATCGTAGCTCTCGAGAATGGTCTCGGTATCGGCAATGACTTGAATTTCGTTGCCCGCCAGCGCGTTCATCGCCGGCCCGGAGCCACTGTAAGGCACGTGCTCCGCTTGCAGATCGCTATTGACGACCAGTGCCGCCATGGCCAGGTGCGGCAGCGTGCCGGGACCGGATGAACCATACAGGAAGGGATATTCCTGGGAACCCTCGACCAGCTGTTCGAAAGACTCGACGTCCGACGATGGCGAAACCATCAGGAACATCGGGTTGGAAACGGTGCGGCAGATGTAAGTGAAGTCATCCGGCCCGTAGGGCAGCACTTTCATCGACGGCTGAATCGACAGCGCGCCGGCTGGCTCATAGCCGATGATATTGGGATTGCCTTCGCTATTAGCCACTTCGGCAGTTCCCACCGTAGCGCTGGCTCCTGCCACGTTGCGCACGACAGAGGTCACACCCAGCTGCTGGGAAAATATTGGCTCGAAGCTACGTGCCACGATGTCGGTGGCACCGCCGGCGGCGAATGGAACAATTATATCTAATGTTTGGGCTTGAACGGTTTGAGAGGCTCCAACGAACATCAGCAGAGTCAAAGAATGGCGTATGGATTTCATTTTTTCTCCTTTTCGTATCGCTACGAAATTGTATTTTTTTCTGGAGCATCAACTATTTTAAAGTCTAGGATTAAATATTTGTTATTAACTCGCTATAATCGTAGCGCTACGATTCAAATCCTAACGCTACAGTGAGAAGAGTCAATACTATTCGACCAATTCTTTAGTCGAACAGCTAGCCAACTTTGGACAACCACAGGTCAGCGTTAATACTGCTATTGATACGTTCTCTTTGGTGTGAGGTACCATGCGAGGGCTGGCAAAACGAATTCAATGAGCTGTTTTACAAAGAAAACGGGAAGAGAGGATAGTGAGAAAGCGCAGACAAATTTCACAACGAGCCACTATGAGTGAGGTCGCCCAGCTTGCGGACGTCTCACCAAGTACTGTATCTCTCTACTTGCGTCGCCCCGACGAGGTCTCTACTCGCAGGGGCGAGCGTATTCAGTCGGCAATCGATAAGTTAGGCTACCTCCCCAATACCATGGCTGGCGGCCTAGCTTCGTCGCGCTCTAATATCATCGGGGTGATCGTTCCCACGATCACCTTCTCATTTTTTTCCGAAACCCTTGAGACGCTTGAAAAGAGCCTACGCGCTGCAGGTTATCAGCTGTTGATAGGCAATACGGAATTCGACGCCTCACGAGAAGAAGAACTGATTCGCTCGATCCTAAGCTGGAACCCCTCCGGACTTGTATTGACGGGGTTCTCGCATAGCCGAAAATCGGTTTCGCTGCTCACCAAAAGCGATATTTCAATCGTTGAAATGTGGGACTACGGCCAAGAAGGGTTGGACATGGTCGTGGGCTTTTCACATCGTACCTGCGGCCGTCTAGTGGCAGAGCACCTCATACGTAACGGCTACCAAAACATGGCTTTTTTAAGCACTAATTTTCATCGCGACATTCGCGCAAATGAACGCTATCTCGGTTTTCGAGACGCTGTCGTTGCTTCTGGCGGTTCCGTGGAGCTTCGCGAACTTGTCGGGCGAAGTAATACAGCAGAGGCAGGCAAGCTGCTGAGGATCCTGATCAATGAACACCCTGAAACCCAAGCTTTGTTCTGCTCTAATGATATGGTCGCGCTTGGTGCAATGCTTGAATGCCAGCGGCAAGGCTGGTCAATACCCGAGCGGCTAGCGATCGTAGGTTTTGGCAACCAAGATTTCACTGGCAGCACTCTCCCACCAATGACGACGGTGGAGCCTCCCCGGCAGGAGATTGGTAATCATACCGCGCGACTGTTACTTACAAGACTTAGGGGAAACGACTCCACTAATACGGAAACAAGAATAGATCTAGGTGTAAGGCTCATCGTTAGAGAGAGCTCTTGAGCTTTCATATTTTTCTTAGCCTGTCTTTTTTGGCATCTAGATCAGTGGCAAAACTTCTCCGTTCGCGTATTTCATCCATGTTTTTGCTAAGTGTTGACGCAGTACCTGCCCCACCTTCACGGCATCCCGCGCCTCTAGTGCCGACATAATCGCTTCATGCTCTTCCATCGCTTTCGCCCACTTTTCTTTTTTATCGTTGGAAAGGTAGCGCACTCGGTAGAGCTGGCGGCTAAGCGTGCCGTGCATATCGATCAGCGTTGCGTTATTCGACAAAGACACAATTCTGTTGTGTATCTCCTGATTGAGTCGAAAATAGTTTTGCTGATCACGCCGCAAAAAGGCTGCTTTCATCTCAAAGTGCAGCGCCTGCAGTTCGGCCAAATCATCATCGGTGGCGGAAACACAGGCAAGCTCTGCCGCCGCTTGCTCAAGCACACTCAATACATAAAGCTTTTCCTGCATGTCGGCGGGACTGACCTCCGCGACGACCGCACCTCGATTAGGTGAGATCACCACCAGCCCTTCTGCCGCCAGGATTTTTAACGCCTCCCGCAGTGGCGTGCGCGAAACTTGAAGCTCAACTGCCAATGTTCGTTCGGGCAAACGCTGCCCTGGCTGAAAATGATCCATGACGATATGTTCGCGCAAGTAGTGCGCGACTTTTTCGACAAGACCTGGCGAGTGCGGCTGGGCTGTTTCCTGCATGGGCGTATTCACGTAGTAAGCAATCGCCAAGAATGGCATACCAAAATATTCCTTACAAATTAAATGGCGTTATTAGCCATTTTTTTAATTCATAAATATCAAACAGATAAATATAACAAGACGCATTGCAAGACCAAAGTATAAGCACCCACCAATTGACCTCCAAAATGGTATACCACTACATTCCACACACATAAGTATCGCGTTACTGGTCGCGATAGCACGTTTACACAAGCACGCGTCCGCCATAGCAGACCGTTCGGCAAAGGGAATACCCGCACCTTATGAACTACTTACAACATTTTCAAACAGACAAGGTAGTGGAGGCCTGCATTGCGGGTGCAGGCGACTTTGGCCGAGGAGTGCTGCGTCAGGCACGTCAGATGAAGGGACTGTCGGCGCGTATTGCTATCGACATTAATCCTGAAAAAGCCGCGGAGGCCTTGCTTCATGCGGGAATTTCGAATGAAAAAATAATGGTATGCCATTCTGAGCAAGACGCTCAGCGCGCATGGGAAAAGGGCTATTTTATCGCAGCGGCCTCTTTTGACGCCGTTAAAGAGCTGCCTTTCGATATTTTAGTCGAGTCAACCGGTATTCCCGATGTGGGTGCACGCTTTGCAGAAGCCGCCCTGCTCGCCGGAAAGCATGTCGGCATCGCGACCAAAGAGACTGAGTCAGTCGTGGGGCCCTACTTAACACGCTTAGCCTATCAACAAGGCCGTTTGTTCACGCCGTTAGACGGTGACCAGCCTAGCCTGCTCATTGGCTTACTAACGTGGGCCGACACGCTTGGCTTTGAAATTATTGCTGCCGGCAAAAGCAGCGAATATGACTTCATTTGGGATGAAGCCAGTGGCACCGTCACCTGTAACGGCACGCCGTTTTCAGCCCCAGACTTGCATGAGCTTTGGGAGCTACCGGCAGGCCGTGAGCGCGAGGTAGTGGCGGCACGGGGCAAAATGCTGGCCGCAATACCGCAAATTTCAGTCCCCGACCTATGTGAAATGGTCAACGTTGCCAATGCCACAGGGCTAAGCCCGGACCGGCCTGAGTTTCACGCAATGGTGCTTCGTACCTCGGAAGTACCCTCGCTGTTGGATTTACAGGCTCAGGGCGGGGTCTTGGAAGGGCTACAACGCCTAGAAGTATTTAACTGCCTGCGGCGCCCCGATGAGCTGAGTTTTGCGGGCGGTGTATTTGTAGTCGTGCGCTGCGAAGACCCGCACGTGTGGACTCTTTTGCGTGATAAGGGTCATGTGCTCAGCAGCAACGGCAACAGCGCCATGATTTATCTGCCTCGTCATTTGCTGGGCCTTGAAGCACCGATTTCTTTATTAGACGTGGTCATTAATGGGCTTACTTCCGGCGGCGGGCATGCCACAACGCCGAAGTTTGATCTAACGGCGCGGGCAACGCAGCCTATTCAAGCAGGCCAATCTCTCGAGATGCGCGGCCACCATCGGCACATAGAAGGGCTGCGTCCTGAAATTCATCCTGCGGCATCGCTGTCCTCAGCCGCTAAAGTACCGTTTTATCTACTGCCCGGGGCGCAAGTTATTCGCGATATTGCCTCAAATCAACCGATTACCCTAGCAGACGTGACGCTACCCGCCTCAACGTTAAAGCAACTGCGCGAAAAGCAAGATCTGATGTTTCAGCAGGACACATCAGCATCCAGCGCCTCTGTCGTTAGCACGCTCGACTAACCTTCCCTCACGGGACTAAAAAAGCAATAAAAAACATACTGGAGACACACCATGTTTACCAAGCTCTCGCTCACTAAGCACACGCTAAAAATGGCTACTCTCGGCGCAACTCTGGTTAGCTGCGCTACCACGGTCAGCGCTGACGACGCCGCAGACTACCCCACTAAGCCTATCCAGTTTTTGGTAGCGGCAGGTGCCGGCGGCGGCACGGACAACTTTGCTCGCGTGGTCCGCCCCATGTTTGAAGAAGCCCTCGACGGTGCGCGCATTACGGTGATTAACCTTCCCGCCGCCTCCGGTGCGCTGGCCCACCAGCGTACTGCCAACGGCGCGCCAGACGGGCATACCCTGGACTTCGCTTCCACGACACTGGTCACATCACTGGCGGCAGGGCAAAACCCCATCGGGCTTGATCAACTGACTCCCGTGGCGCGCCTGCAGCCAGATGTGATGGCGCTGTTCGTTAATCCCGAGCGCTACCCGGATTTTGAATCGTTCCTGGCGTATGCGAAGGAAAACCCCGGCAAAGTGACCGTGGGTGGCACACACACGGCAAGCCCTGATCACGTTGCGTTTCTTGCCCTACGCGATGCCTCAGGCCTGGACATGAACTTCATTCCTTACGACAGCACCGGCAATGCCACGGCCAACGTTCTGGGCAATAATATTGATGCCACCACCACCTCGCTGAGCCCACTGCTGAGCTATATGGAAGCGGGTCAAATGATGCCGATTCTGGTGTTTAGCGATGAGCGTCTGTCTGACTATCCGGATGTGCCGACGACCGTAGAGCACGAGTGGGATCTAACCGATGGCAACGATCGGGCAATTTTTGTTCACGCGGATACGCCAGAACCGATTCTTCAGCGCCTGGAAGAGACGTTTAAAAGTGTTTACGACTCTGAAGAGTACCAATCTTACGCCGAGCGTGTGAATTTGGACTATCGCGATGGCTGGATGGGCAGCGATGAGTACCGCCAGCGTCTTGAACGTAACTACGAGCTCTACTCACGGTTACTGAGCAACGACTGAATAGAGCAAGGTGAAGGCAGGCGAATCACTCGCCTGCCTTCCAACACTCACTGACACAGTCGGGCGCTTAGCATGCCCGTCACGTCATTGTCCCTTCGGGGTTTATCATGCACGCCAGGATTGCCGTTTTTGCCTCCGCTGTAGTGCTTCTCGCACTGGTCAGCTTAGCGCCTACCCTTCAGTTCCCCAGCTCCGCTGAGGTTTCTACCTTTATTGGCCCGCGCGTATGGCCTCTCTCGCTGTTAATTGCGCTGCTTGGATTGGGTGGCGCGCTGCTCTTCATAACGTGGCGGGATCAACGCAATGGAACGGCCGCTGAGGATGAGCAGGAAATAACCTTGACGCCTCAAAGCAGAAACTTAACGTTTGCTTCCACCCGTCACTGGTGGCTGATCGCGACGACCATCGTCTACACATGGCTCATCGGTGTCGTTGGTTTTCTCATCGCTAGTATTGCGTTCACGTTGGTATGCACGCTGCTACTCGGGGCACGCTCCTGGCGCACAGTGCTGATCACCATCGTTATCGCCACGCTGCTGATGCAGGGCGTTTTCGTCATGCTGCTTGGCATCCCTTTATGACACACCCCATTCGCATGCCGGTAACGTCTATCGCTGCCTGAGCTAGGAGTTAATGATGCTAGAAAATTTTCTAGGCGGGCTGGCCGTGGTGATGCAGCCACTCAACCTGCTATTACTGACGTCTGCCGTATTTATCGGCTTTATCGGCGGTGCCCTGCCCGGTATCAGCGGCGTTATCCTGGTGGTTATCCTGCTACCCGTCACTTACGGTATGGAACCGACGACCGCGTTTATGGTGCTCACCGCCATCTACGGCGCAACGGTATTCTCCGGGCTCATTACCGCCATTCTTTACCGCGCCCCCGGTACCCCAGAGGCGGTAATGACAGCCTTTGACGGTTACCCAATGACTCAACGGGGCGAGGCAGGTAAAGCGCTAGGCATCGGTGTACTGAGCTCGGCGATTGGTGGCTTAGTGGGCACTGTTGCGCTCATTATTTTTACCCCTATGCTGGCGAAGCTGGCGCTAAAATTTTCCTCGCCGGAGTATTTTGCCCTGGCGGTATTAGGCCTAACGGTGGTGGCATCCTTGGGTGGGCGGCTTATCTATGGCTTGATTGGCGCCACGTTGGGGCTGTTTATCGCCACGGTGGGTATCGACCCGCTGACCGGCACTAGCCGCTATACGTTTGATAATCTCAACTTGATGGAAGGAGTGGGCCTCATTCCTATGATCGTGGGCCTCTTCGCTGTTTCTGAGGTCATGAAGCGCTCTCTGGATCAAGATACTCATCAGCCGCTGACAAAGGTTAAAGTCAAAATCTTTGACCTGCCTATCCTGCGCCAGATCGGCACCACGCTAACGCGCTCGTCTATTATTGGCGTGATCATCGGCATTCTGCCCGGCATTGGGGCCAGCACGGCGGCAATGGTGAGCTATAGCGAAACGGTGCGCTGGTCTAAACATCCAGAAAAATTTGGCAAAGGCGCGCCCGAAGGCATTGCCGCGCCAGAATCGGCCAATAACGCCGCCGCCATGGGCGCCTTAGTACCGCTGTTTGCTTTGGGCATTCCCGGCAGTGGCACAACGGCGGTAATTTTGGGCGCGTTTATCATGCATGGCCTTCAGCCTGGCCCTATGTTTATGATGACGCACAGTAGCCTGATCTATGCCGTCTTTGCTGGCCTGTTTATCGTCAACTTTATGATCCTGCTATTTTCCAAGCCATTTATCATTCTGTTCACTAAACTGTTGAACGTGCCCTACTCCGCGCTTGGCCCGATTATCATCATGTGCTGTATTGTGGGCACCTACTCAGTGCGCAACTCGATGTTTGATGTTTGGCTGATGCTCGGTTTTGGCGTGATGGGCTATCTGCTTGAGAAACTCAAATTCCCGCTGGTATCTATCATTTTGGGCTTAGTGCTGGGGCCGATAGCAGAAAGCGAACTACGCCGAGCGCTATCAATGTCACAGGGCGATATTGCAATCTTCTTTTCTCGCCCGATCAGTGCCACCCTACTGGCTATCGCGGCGCTGTTGCTTGCGGTGACAGTCATCACCCCATTAATTAAGCGCGCGCGCCTGAAAGCCGCCACGCCCTGAACCCTGACGACGGAAGCGACGTATGACAATCGTATTAGGCGCCATTGCAGACGACTTCACCGGGGCTACCGACCTCGCCAATAATCTAGTGCGCGGCGGCATGCGCTGTCTGCAGGTGATCGGCGTACCGCAGCAAGCGCTCGACCTTGCCAACGTCGATGCCGTGGTGGTGGCGCTGAAATCGCGTTCCTGCCCGCCAGACGAGGCCGTCGCCGACTCACTGGCGGCCCTCACCTGGCTACGTGAGCAGGGCGCCAAGCAGCTGTTCTTTAAGTACTGTTCAACGTTTGACTCCACCGACCAGGGCAATATCGGCCCGGTGGCCGATGCGCTGCTAGACGCCTTAGGGGCGTCTCAGACCGTCATGGTGCCGGCGTTTCCGGTTAACGGCCGCACGGTCTATCAAGGGCACCTGTTTGTAGGCGATCGCTTGCTCAACGATAGCGGGATGCAGCATCACCCGCTAACACCGATGCAAGATGCTGATTTAGTACGTGTGCTCGCTCGCCAGACAGCACATCCGGTGGGTTTAACCAACCGCGCAGTGCTAGCCAAAGGAGCTGACGCAACGCGTGATCATTTATCCGCCCTCGCGGAGCAAGGCATTCGTCATGTGATCTGCGACTCGTTAGACGAGCAGGATCTCAGCGTGCTGTCAGAAGCCACCGTATCGCTACCGTTAGTCACCGGTGGCTCTGGGCTAGGACAAGCATTACCGGCTCAGTACCGCGCCCAAGGCTGGCTAGATACGATTACCGAACCGGGCCGTTTACAGCCGTCCTCAGGCAGCTCATTAGTGCTCTCGGGCAGCTGCTCACGCGCAACTCTGGCCCAAGTAGCGAATTTCCTGGAACGCCAACCTGAGGGCGGCTTTGCGCTTGACCCGCTATCGTTGGCTGAGGGGGACAAACAGTGGGAGCAGGCGCTGGCTTTCGCCTTTGAGCGTTTGGAGCAAAATGCCCCTGCGCTGATTTACGCCTCGGCAGACCCTGATAAGGTTAACGCCGCTCAGCGAGCCTTGGGCATCGAACGTGCTGGGCAACTAGTGGAGAAGGCGCTGAGCCAGCTAGCCGTCACACTCGTCAACGAAGGCGTTGGGCGGTTGCTGGTCGCGGGCGGCGAAACCTCGGGCGCGGTGGTCTCTGCACTGGGTATCACGACGCTGCGCATCGGTGAACAGATCGATCCTGGCGTGCCATGGACCCAGGCGCCTTGGCCCGGCCGCGAGGGACCGCTCTCGCTGGCGCTTAAGTCAGGTAACTTTGGCGGAGTGGACTTTTTCACCCGGGCGTTCGAGGTGCTGGCATGAGCACACACGATCAGAACACTCAGCGAGAACAGATCAGCACGCTGGGTAAATCACTGTTTGATCGTGGTCTGACCATGGGGTCCAGCGGCAATATCAGCGTACGGCTAGCCGATGGCGGCTGGCTAATGACGCCCACTAATGCCTGTTTGGGGCGATTGGATCCGGCGCGAATTTCTCACTTGGACCAACACGGCCAGTTACTCAGCGGCGACACGCCCACTAAAGAGCAGTTTCTGCACATGGCGATGTATGCAGAGCGCCCGCAGTCCGGTGCGATTGTACATCTGCACTCCACCCATTCGGTGGCGGTCTCGTGCCTGCCGGAAGTGAATCCGTGTGACTGCATTCCACCTCTCACCGCCTACTACGTTATGCGCGTGGGCAAGCTACCGCTGGTGCCTTACCACATCCCCGGCGATCCCAAGCTGGGCGATGCCGTGCGTGGTCTAGCGGGCAAACACAGCGCAGTGCTGCTCGCCAACCACGGCCCGGTAGTGGCCGGCAAGAATCTGGAAGCGGCAGTCTACGCCACGGAAGAGTTAGAAGAGACTGCCAAGCTTTTCTTGCTACTTCGCGGTGAAAATCCACGGGGATTAACGCCGAAGCAAGTCGCTGAGCTGGAAGCTCGCTTTCCAAGAGACTAAATCGGCACCTTATCGATCGAGACCACCTCGTGTAGCCCCATAAACGAGCGAATCTGGCGCACGCCGGGCAGCGTACGACCTCAACCTATTCCACCCGTGCAACGAGCGCTGGGTGCTGGCGGATCATATCAATCAGCGCACGCAGGCCGGCCGAGATATGGCGATGCCCCGGGTAGTAGAGACGCAAGCCCGGAATGGACGGGCACCATTCGTCCAACACACGTTCGAGTCGGCCCTCGCGCAGAGCCTCAACCACCAGGTGGTCAGGCACGAAGGCAATTCCAATACCATCGATTGCTGCGTCAACCATCAGCTGCTGGTCTGTCAGCGTCAAAGGCCCCGTCACATTGATAGCCTCGGTCGTGCCGCCGTGCTCGAACTCCCAACGGTAGATCGCACCGCCTTCAAAGCGGAAACGGATGCAATCGTGGCGATACAGATCCTGCGGCACAACAGGACGGCCTCGAGCAGTGAAATAATCCGGTGATGCGACGGCGGCAAATCGCACTGTGTCCGTGAGAGAAATCGCGACCATGTCCAAGGGTACCGCTTCCGCCAAGCGAATACCGGCATCAAAGCCATTATCAATAATATCGCCCAGTCTCCCATCACTGACGATATCGAGATGCACCTGCGGGAAACTGCGTAAAAAGTGCGCCAACACTGGGCGTAAAACCATGCGAATTGCACCTTCACTGGCATTAATCCGCACGGTACCGCTAGGAGTATCTCGAAAGTCGTCGATCTCTTGCATAGCCTCTGTGATTGATGAGACCGCCGGTTGGAGTTTCGTGGCCAGCCGTTCCCCGGCATCCGTTAGGGAGACGCTGCGTGTTGTCCGGTTAAACAGCCTAACACCTAGCCGCCGCTCAAGCGTCTTCACCGAATGGCTGGTCGCCGAGGGTGTCACATCCAGCGCTAGGGCAGCCGCACGGAAACTGCGATGAGTCGCTACAGCAAGGAATACGGTGAGCGCAAACAGATCAGCGCCCTTCAATTGATGAGTATCTTTCATTGCGGTATCAAACATTGGCGAGATTGTAGAGACAATGAGCATCCCATAGACTTGGGAAGTCGACAACTTGGAGTGATTTTATGTCTATCCACGGCAACTATGCCCCCGAAAAAGTAACCTTTTCTTCGCACGGTGACGATGTGGTTGGCGTCCTCTATAGCCCCAAAGGCGACGGCCCGTTTCCCACGGTCGTAGTGCTCGGACCGTACTCCTTCCAGAAAGAGCAAGCCCCGACCCAGTACGCCACTCGGCTAGCCGACGAAGGATTCATGGCACTCGCTTTCGACCCGCGCACTGTCGGTGAGAGCGGCGGCACTCCGCGCCGGCTCGAAAACCCAAAAATGAAGAACGAAGACGTCATATCAGCACTCGACTACATGCTAACGCGCCCTGACGTCGACCCAACACAAATTTTCTTGCTCGGCATCTGTCAAGGCGGCCCGGAAATGCTAGACATTGCCTCCTATGAAGAGCGGGTCAAGGCCGTTGCATCGGTAACCGGCTACTACCGTGATCGCGAAACCGATCTGTTCATGATCGCCGCTGGGGTCACCGAAAATCCGTTCGACACTGCAACTGCACCGACAACCGAACAGTTGGAAGTGCTGCTGGCAGCACGGCTAGAACGTGCACGCGATGCCAAAGCCCGTTTCGAGGCTACTGGCGAGGTCATATATCAACCACTCGTATCTCCCGATCTCGGTGACCCGGTGACTGGCTCGGAAGCGGGGTTGCCCGGCCCACTGGTCTGGAGTTGGTACGGACCCTGGACACTCAAGGGATGGGACAACCGCTACGCGATCATGAGCGACCTAGATCACTTCGATTACACCACCGTGCCCGGCGTGTCAAAGCTCAACAAACCGGCACTTGTCATACATTCTGACCTGTGCATGAACCCGGCGGCGGCGCGGCGGCACTTCGATTCGATTCCGACCCCGGACAAAAAACTAATCTGGGAAAACGACACCAATCATTTCCAGTACTACGAACAGCCGGACGTCGTCGATCGCACTGTCGGCCATGCCGCTGACTGGTTCCGCGAGCACATGGCCTAATGGTTAGGCGATCACTGCTGAGCCCTTCTCTACCAGCAGGACCAGCAGGTGCCTAAACAATCGTCTGTTGACCAACCATGATCCGACAGCAGAAGTCAAAACCTGGAAGCTCGCTTTCCAAGAGACTAAATCGGCACCTTATGGGTCGACACCACCTCGCGTAGCCCCATAAACGAGCGAATCTGGCGCACGCCGGGCAGGTAAAGCAACTGTTCGGCGTGCAGTCGGTTGAAGCTTTGGCTATCACGGGTACGCACTAACGTAGAGTAACTCCCCGTTTCCACACGACTCTTCAAGAAGACCGCGAAGAACGTTGACGCTAAGCGGTTCAACACGCCGCCCTATCGTTTCGCGCTGTCTTCTCGGGTAATCTAGGGGAAAGGTCACCCCGCTTGCGCCCGCCTTACTGCTTGGCAGTGTTGCATTCCAATAGATGCTGCTCCTGAAAAAAGCAGCGTCGAAATTGAAAGTTGATTGGACCATGTGTCACTTAACTTTTGCGTAGAGTGTGAAGTGATACAACGTTCTAAGCACTAATGTTCAGCGCTACTCGCATTTATGCCATTCTGTCTTCTCGAAATTTATTCAGATCTTTACTGCTTATCTTGTCATCTTCATCGCCACCCTTATGATAAGTGTCAAGAATGCTGAACAAGCCTTCTTCTTCTTCAAGCAGCCAGCGAATAACGTCTTTATCCTTTTTCGGCGTGTCTTCGCTATCTAGAAGTTTTTCCAAATCATTCCTGCTTACGACGTCATCCGACCCGTCCCACTTAGTCCATCGTTCACTGATATATTCTATGTTGTCAGCATTATCTTTGTAGAATTTCTCGCCAAAGCTTTCTTCAACGTACTCATCATACTTCTTGTCTATCCACGTATGGCGCCACTCGTTGAGATCCCTGCTGCTAATTCTATCATCTGAACCTTTATGACTGCCGGCATTCCATCCTCGATTGCTTCCCCCTAACAGGCTGAAATAATCCAGCACTTCAAAAAAGCCATCATCCTCCAGCAGAAGGTTGATGGCCTCTTTTTCTTCTTTTGTCGTATCGTCACTTTCTAGGAGTTTTTCAAGATCTTTTCGGCTGACGATATCGTCTGAACCGTCCCAATCAGTCCATTTCCGGCTAATGAGTTCAATCTTGTCTCTGTGTTCGTCATAAAACTCTTCACCGTACTCGTGCATCACAAGGTCGTCAAAGCTATCTCGCAACCAACCCTCGCTAATATGCCCCTTGTCGGCCACTTTTTCGGTGAACTCCTCATACACTTCGGGCTGCGCCTCCCAAGTGGGGGTGTCTTCTGGAAACCAGCTTTCATAGACCGCATCGATTTTACCTTCATGGTAAACGGACTTACTGTACTCGGTGTGGATAGCGAAGTTGAACTTATCGCCCCAGTCATCTTCCGTGACGCCGTCCGCAGACAAATCTTCAAATACTTCTTTGATACGTTCCGTGACACCCGCATTTTTCTTATCCGCAAGTGCCGACATTACACCAGATAAGATCGCCCCAATGAAGCCGAGTGCTGCCCCCGCAAGACCGGTTACAGCGGCTATCTTGGTAGCAATCTGTGGGCCAATGCCGAAGCCGGACGCGGCCGACGCTAACCCCATGGTGGTAGAGAAAGAGCCAGCTCCCACCTGCAGGCTCTTCTGTGCAAACTCGATGGGCTCGCCGCCGTTGTTGGATAGTTTTTCCAGCCCTCTTGCACCTAATACGATATCAAGCACGCCCCCACCCGCATCCGCCATCCCGCCCAGAACATTCAGCGCGCCCCCCGCCCACTGGAACTTCTTGTTGGCATCAATATTATCTGGAATATTCGGCCCACGTATATCGTCGGCCACCTTGTTAATGCGCTGCCGAAGGTCATCTCCCTCTTCCTTCTGCTTGTCAGGGATATCGGAAATCGCCTTATCAATAGAATCGACCGAGTGGCTTTGATTTTTATTGACTTCTTCCCACACATCCTTGGTAGAGAATGACTCACCTAGATCCATTGTAGGTAGATGATCGGGAATGCTCGGTGGCGTAGGAGAAGACTTTGTGTCGAAGTGTTTATCCCAGACGCTTTCTTTGAGGCTCTTATCGAGCCCCAGGGCGTCAGCAAAGTCGGGTTGGCCGGATAGTAACTTATAGCTTTCACCGGTCAATCTGATCAACGAGGGAGTAACACCGACCAGCGAAAGGAAATTGCGCGCAACTTCTATGCGCTCATTTTCGGTTGCACCCAGGTTTAAACCGCCATCAGACATCTTATAGATGCCCGCCACCATAGAGGTCAGACCCGCTGCGGAGGCGAGAGCACCCGATTTAGTTAGTGTACCGAGGACACCGGCCACCCCTTTGCGGTCAGCCGTTGGCACATTGGCCTTGTCAATCGCGCGATCAATTTCATCGGCAGTGATTGACTTATATTCAATTTTTCCGTTTTTACTGGTGTCTAGAATTTCCCGGGACTGATCACCGAGCAGCTCAGTCAGCGCCTTATGAGAATTTTTGATCTCTGTCAGTTTTTCTCGCTCTTCCGGGCTAACGTCAACCTTCTCGCCATTGACAATTTTGTTGTATATATCGACGCCACGCTTGGTACCAAACAGTGAGGTGACCATGCCTTGCAACAAACTGGTAGCAACATCTCCAGAAGCGTTACCCAGGCTATCTTCACCCACGGCATCGGCGCCACCCTCAAAAATGTCGTTGAGCCCGCCGATCGCATCTTGGAATTTTAGCGTATTTTGTACTTCTTCGGCTCGATCCGGGCTGAGCATTTGAAGGCTCTGCATATCATTGGCGAAGCGGGTCGCAGCACCGTCGACATTACCGTCCTCTTTTAGCTCTTCAAGAGCCTTGATGTAGTCATCATCCAGCATGCTATCGGCAATTTTATCTTCCAGTTCATCCTTGTTTTTTATCTTATCAACGGCTTTTTCAAGAAAATCTTCACTATCGGCCATGATGTCTTCATCAGCCATCAGATCAGATAACTCATTGCCTAACGCCTCTTCATCAAGCATGCCACGCGCATCGGCAGCTTTGAGCTCGGACATTTCCTCGGCATAATCAGTATCAGACCCCCCATACTGCCCGTACCCTGTATTATAAGGCAGGTATTGAAAATTGCCTTGCAGCATCCCTTGGGCTTCCATTAAGCGAAGATACTTAGCCTCTTTGGAATCGTCGGGCGCATCCTTGTACGCTTCCTTCATGTACTCTTGATAAAGTTCGGCAACGGTTTTTCCATCTTCGGTCGTTTCCGCTTGCATTACATCGGTTTCATCTGAAGCAGGCAGATCTTTGTCTTTAAAAAGATCGTCGACGTCCCCTAGCTGCTGGCTGGCCGCATCGGACGTAATCGTGTCAAATTGATGCGGCGTCTTAGATTCGAGAACAACGTACGTCTCGTCACCTTTAGTAACGAGCTTAATCCCCTCCACGGGATTGCCATTTTTATCCGTAACGCTGTCAACCTCATTATCACCACTGAGTACAGGCGAATCATCGCTGCCATAAAACAGCTTATAATCACCATCACCGATTTTTTCATCCACCTCGTCCCATGTCTCTTTCAGGTTTTTGATTTGGTCGTAAACCTTGGGCGTATACTCTTCAGAAACAGCGAAACGCTTTCCTTCGCTGTCTTTATAGATGAGTGTGCCACCCTCAGTCCAAGCTGAGTCATCCAGCGTTATCTGGACGCCCGAATCCAAACCGAGACTGATATCATCCAGGTCTCCAAAGTCAGAATATGAAATATCGTTGAAACTTTTCGGAATGGGCACATCGGAATTGGGGGTTATAATCTCAAAGTCTTGATTGCTTTTGGTCGATAACCAATCTTTATCATCGTCCGGAATATCCGCATCCGCCCAGTCATTGTCTTTGCCCAGCCGGTCTGTGTCACCACCGTCCATGACCGACTTAACCTGTTCATAGAGTTCCGGTGTAATGTCTTTCTGCACTAAAAACTTATCGCCATTCTCGGTTCTGACCTCAAGCATATCAAACCAATAAGATAGGGTGACGCCTCCACCGCCGACATATTCTTGACTGACGTACTCAACTTTATCTTTGGACACAAGCTTGTCTTCGGTCACAAGCTCCGGCTTTCCATCCATGTACGGGGCATACTCGCTATCATCGCCGACCAATTCATCTAGCATCTCCTGCCCTTTGTCACTCACCTCACTCTCTGGTTCGCGACTGCCAAAGGAAACGTTGTTAAACGGCAAACGCGAGGCAGAGTCAGAGGGCTCTTTGGCCCCCTCTAAAAACTGTGAGAACTTGGGCCGATCGGACTTTTCGTCGCCGAGTGCATTAGAGAGCCGTTGCGAGTTGCTTGTGGATCCGATTGCAGTAGACATATTACATAGTCCTAAATTTTGTGAAGATGCAAAATCAGCTGTAGGCAACGCGACCTGCTAAATGACTCATGACAAAAACGCAACTAGCGCTCTGCTAAAAAGCTCAAAGCCGCTGTGGCTATGACCAATGGCCGCTTTTTCCGATCAAATGAGTCACCACTGAGTATGTTGATCATTTTTATTTAAAGCTTGTAAACTCTTATATTTAAGCGTAGCTAAAGTTTTTGAAAACGCAATATGCAATATATTGTCCGGGCTCAGCCCGATTCAGTAGCGACGTTACTGAGTTCAGCGTCGCCACACACCAGAATAATCACGCATCGCTGAAGTGAGCCGAGACATGCCACTGAAGAGCGCCGGTCAAGACTCACTAAATAAGCTTGGCTGCAACCAAAATGTCGGCTACTGACTGAAAAGCATCGCCCGGGACCGGTTCGCCGTTACCGGCACGCCTACCGATCCGGCCGGCCAGCTCGCGGTTTTCCACAACAGTCAGCTGGCATTCCGCTGCCTTGCGTCGCAGCAAAGCAGAATCTTCAGGTGCCGCCCTGCAAACCACCACGGGCACCGGCGTCTCGCCACGCACGTAGCGGATACCCACCAACCAGTCGCCTTCGGCACCAATCATAATTGACGCCTGCTCTATCCCGGTACGCGTTGAGGCCCCATGAGTGCTGCGGCGCTGCCGCTGACGCGCCTTGCGGATTTCCGGATCGCCCTCTATATCTTTACGCTCACGCTTTTGCTCGGAGCGCGTCATGCGCTGATCACGTCGAAACAGCCAGCGCTGCATCTGCACGTCGATCAATCCAACCACTAAAAATACAACCAGGGCAGTAATTACCAACGGCTTGAGCAGGGCCAGAAATATACCCTCAAGGCAACCGATACCACAACGAGCCGACTCCATTAGAGCCTGCAACCCTAGCCGACACACCACAACGAAAGCGACACCAAGTGTGACAAGTTTGAGCAGTGATTTGAAAAACTCAATAATCCCGCGCGCAGAAAAAATCCGTTTGACCCCAGCGGCGGGATTAATGTGTTCGAATTTTGGTTTGATAGGTTCAACAGAGAACAGCATGCCGCGCATGATGAGGATGTTGGTCAGGACTGCGGCGACAACGGTGATAACGATCAGCGGCAGTATCGAGTACACCAGAACTTCGACTCCTGCAGCCACTAGCCGTGGCCACACGGTGTCAAAGGGCTCTAGGTAGAGCCGAGTAGTGAGAGTGATGAGACTACGTACCCGAGCCTCAATCATCCCAGTGCTGGCGAGTAAGTAGAGGGTGCAGCCCAGCATAGTGACGGCAGTTACCATGTCACTACTCTTATCCACTTGCCCTTTCAAGCGGACATCGCGAAGCTTTTTATCCGATGCGGGGAGAGACTTTTCCTCGCTTGGCTGCTCACTCATTGCAGACTCCTAAAAAGGGCGGTGCTATGGCATGGAGCCGACCAATGACGCGAAGCGCCGATAGTAATCGTCTAGCATTCCCAATTCGCCAAACATCTGGGGCACCAAGAATACCAAGTAGAGTGCTATCAGAAAGGTGAACAACAGGTTCTTGATCGGTAGCGACAAGATGAACATGTTGAGAGTAGGCGCCATGCGCGCCAGGTAGGCAAGCATCAGATCGGCCACCAGCATGGCGATGACCAACGGTGCAACCATCAGCAAGCCGACTCGCATCACCTGATCCAGAAAGCCAAGCATCGCCAGGGCTGTCCGAATGTCCAAAGCAGGCATGAAAGAATCCACAGGCCATAGTGTATAGCTGTTGTAAAAACCATCGAGCAGTACTAAGAAGCCGCCACTACCAAAAAATAGTGCCACTAGCATGATTACTAAGAGCGTGCTAGTAACACTGGACTGCGTGGCGCCGCTCGGGTCGAGCAATTGCCCCATGGTCGAAGCACGCTGCAGATCGACCAATTCACCCGCCACCTCAGCCGCCCAGAACGGAATACCGAACACCATGCCAAGGAACACCCCGATCAACAACTCTTTGAAGAGCAAGCCAGTGATAATGAAAGCGGTTGTGTCTCCTAGAGCGGACAATGTCTCAAGAATAGGCAGTATCATGGGAATTGATAGGGTCAGGGCCACAGCGGCACGAATCAGACCGGTTAAGCCAAGGCGATTGAAGACGGGCGTAATTAAGATCATGCCCGAAGCGCGGGCCATACCAATAGCGACCGCTACCAACAAAGGATAGACTTGCTCAATCAGTACGCGGGAGAGCTCATCGTACAATATCACCACTCCTTCGGAAGTGTTCCATTATTGCCGTGGCGACGAAAATTGGTTTAACGCGTCCATGACGCGAAATTATTCAATATCTGATCGGTCAGGTTGATAAGCTGGCCAACCAACAAAGGCCCCGCCAGAATCAGCACCAGCATTATTACAATCACCTTGACCGACTGCGGTAGCGACTGATCTTGAATCTGCGTCAACGCCTGAAACAAACCGATGCCAAAACCGATCACAATCGCCGACACTAGCGCCGGTGCTGACAGCAGAAGCACTGTCCACAAAGCCTCGCTCATCAACGACTGAAAGATGCCTTCTGTCATCGCTAACCCCCATAGCTGAGAATCAGACCGTGCATCAACCGGGACCAGCCATCGACGGCGACAAATAGAAAGATCTTCAGAGGCACCGAAATTAAGGGCGGAGCTACCATCACCATGCCCATCGCCATCAAGACATTAGCTACGATTAAGTCTATAACCAGGAATGGGATATAAATCAGAAACCCTATCTCGAAGGCGCGCGTCAGCTCGGATGTGACAAAGGCGGGAATTAACGTCACTAGATCGTCATCCCTGACATTTTCTCGCGCTTGCTCAGACCAGATGTTCTGAGTGGCATCAAGGAAGAAGGCTCGCTCACGCTCGTTCGCGTACTGCGATAAATATTCCTTGAGCGGCTCTCGCAAAATTTCTCCGGTCGCCTGGATCTCTTCCATACTACTTAGTCCCGCTGAGCTACTTTCGAGCTGATAGTAAATCTCCCCCACCAGTGGAGTGGTGATATACACAGTCAATACCAAAGCAATGCCATACAACAAAAGATTCGGCGGTGTCTGCTGAACCCCCAGCGCATTGCGAATAAGAAAAAGCACTACGGCGATCTTGAGAAAAGAGGTCATGGTGACAACTGCCAGCGGCAGCAGGCCCAGAGACGCGACAAGAACGATGATCCCGATCAAATCGGGCTCGAACTCATTCATCGATAGCCAGCCTCACGATTTGTACACCCAAACCATCGCCGACCTCCACCAAGCGTCCGCGTCCCATGACCTTGCCGTTGATTACCAAATCTACGGCCTCCTCCGATGGACGCGACAGGGCTAGCACACTGCCCTGATCAAGTTCGCGCAGCTCGCCTAGCGAGAGCTCAAGACGACCAAACTCACAGACCAGTCGAACCGGCAGTCGACCTAGCATTGCGTCATCCAACTGAGTCGACGGAATGCCGCCGGCGTCCTTCTGGGAGTCGTCGGGGGGCTGGGCCATATTGAAATCTCCTTGGGTCAAAATATGAAACGAGGACCGCAATTGCATACCGTCCCGATGTGCGGCCGCTTCAGCCATTAGGGTACCGCCGATCTCTGCCGTCTCCGGGCCAGGCCTGTCGAGCATGACAACGTCCCCCAGATTCAGACCACGAAGCTCGGCAAGACTCAGCGTCTGACATCCGGCAACCCACTGCAGCGGCCAGGACACTGCAGTGCATGCCTTCGGCGCCACCGAACAATGAGTATCAAGTAGAGGGTATAGTGCTAAGGCAGATGATAGAGTTAGCGCCAGCGAGAGCCAGCCACACTGCTCTTCGCCCTCTAACCGCAGTGCGATGCGCACTGGCAGATCCTCTGGCGTATCAACATCACTATGAAAACGAATCGTGCTCCCTAGTCGCGCTTCTAAGGGCTTGAGCCATTCGAGTAAAGCATACTCCAGCCATAAAGCGCGTACCTCAGGCGTGCAATCTTGCAATGACCGGCGTAGCGATAGAGGTGCAACCAGCATTGCGAGCGCCGCAGAGTCGAGTGTCAATCTCGCCGCCTCCGCCCCCAGGCCGATTCCAATCGTTATCGCGCTCACGCTGGGAGACGACCCAGAATCCAGGTGCCACCTCAGTGGGTACCCACCTAGCGACAGGACTAGAGGCTCCCGCGGACGGCTCATAACATTCAATATAGTCACGGCACCCGACGGCAGGCGAGGCAAGCGTGGTGAAATCAGTTTACCTGGAATAGCATCTACCAACGTTGTGTTGCTGTTAAGAAACGCCTCTTCATTCACCATCAACGCACACCTCGTGGAATAGCATCCTCAACTTCCAGTTCGGCATGTACTTCATCGCGGAGGCGTTCAGCGTCGTGCCGCCGTGCCACCAGTTTTTTAAGGGCACGCTCGCTCCGCATCCGACGCACCCACTCGGAGGCAAGACGGTCACGCTCGGTCAATTGCCGGGATTGCTCCTGCTCGGCCTCATGACGGACTTCTTCCAGAACTGCTTGACGGCGATAATGCACATTGATGCCTTGGCGCATGTCCTCAAACGCGGCCTTCGATAGCAAATTCTCTCCATTGGAGTCGAACCAAGCCTGCTCCTGGTGATCGAAGGCACGGCGTTGCTCAGCGAGCTTGTTATCAAGCGCTTCTAGATTTTCCGCATCGGTTTGACAGCGGCGCCTCTGCTCTGCCAGGGCGTATTCGGCCCGGCGCAAGCGACTCTCCCGTAGAGCCCGTAGCTTCTCAAGTTGTTGGCGTGCTTTCATGACACAATCTCGCTCATGCGTTGCAGAGTATCCTTAAGCCCACCAATCTCATCGCTGGACTGGCGTAGGAAAGCCTCTATGATCGCGCGTTTGTCCACGGCCTCGTCAGTAAGGGCATCTTGTCCTCGTTGGTATTCACCCACCTGGATCAAGAGCTCGACATCCTGATAACGCGCAAGCAGATCTCGAAGTCGACCGGCGTCACGGCGATGGTCTTCGCTTGCAACAGCGTCCATCAAACGGCTACGGCTGGCCAGCACGTCGATTGCTGGGAAGTGATTGCGGCGGGCCAGATCGGCACTCAACACGATATGCCCGTCGAGAATCGCCCGCGTTTCTTCGGCCACAGGGTCGAGTGTCCCATCACCCTCGGTGAGCACAGTGTACAGAGCGGTTATGCTGCCGCGCGCGCCCGGCCCTGAGCGCTCTAGCAAACGCGGTAAGGCCGCAAAGAACGAGGGCGGAAAGCCCCGACGTGTCGGCGGCTCTCCAGCGGCCAGACCAATCTCGCGCTGAGCGCGAGCAAAGCGAGTGATACTATCAACCAGCAGCAAGACATCGCGCCCTTGATCACGAAAATACTCGGCCACGCTGGTGGCTACCATCGCCGACCGAACACGCTCTATGGCCGGCCGATCCGAAGTGGCTACCACGCACACCGTGCGTCGGCGAGCCTCGGCACTCAATTGTACTTCCAGTAACTCGCGCACCTCGCGGCCCCGCTCGCCGACCAAGCCCAAAACAATGACTTCGGCTTCACTACCGCGCACTATAGCGGAGATAAGTGACGACTTGCCCACTCCGGGTTCGCCAAAAATCCCTATGCGCTGGCCACGCGCAACGGTGAGCGGGCCGTCGATGGCGCGAATCCCCAAAGCCAGCGGATGCTTGATTAACTGTCTTGACAGCGGCGCGGGCGGCGCAGCATGAACCGGGTATTCACTCAAGGCGTCAATAGATGGCTTTGGCGCGCCGTCGATGAAATTACCGAGCGGGCTAACGACACGACCTAGCAGGGCCTCACCGACGGGCACACTCTGCGGTGCCCCGGTGGCAATCACTTCCGTCCGGGTCGACATCCCGTACAGATCGCCGATGGGCGACAAGATAGCGTTTTCGGCCTCAAACCCAATGACCTCGGCGGGTACGCTGCGACCACTAAGCGGATCGCGCAAATAGCACAACTCGCCGATGCCTGCACCGTCGACGCTAGCATGCACTAATTGGCCAAGAATACGCCGCACTCGACCACGTACCGGCCTTAACTTTGCCTGGGCGACGCGCTCAGAGAGGCGCGGCAATAAGGTATCGAAATCAATGTCGGGACCTTGCGTCATCACGTTCTCCCTGCATCATGGCAGAACAGCGCTTCACGCAACGTATTCAGTTGTGCATCCACTCCCACGTCAACCACTGCCACTGGGCTGACAAGTAGACACTGCCCAGCATCAAGTTGGGCATCACCCACCACATGACATTCCCGGTGCCCACCTCTCTCTGTCAGCAGCGTCTCAACCTGGGCAACCAGCTCCGGTGCAACGCGCACCGTTAACACCATATCATGGCGATATTCGTCAAGCGCCTGACGCACACAACAACTGATCAACTCGGCATCATCAAATTCTCCCAGTATGCGTCGCACCATCTGCAGACTAAGGTCGGCCATCGACTGATCCAGCCCCGCCAGATACGTTTTTACGTGTTGCGTCGTTCGATCCAGCAGCTCGGCAGCCTGCGCCTCTCCAGCCCGCCGCCCTTCCTCAAAGCCCTCTAAATAGGCCTTTTCTGAAGTGCGGCGAGCCTCATCCGCGATGCCGTCGGCTTGACGTCGTACTTGTTTTAGAAAGGCGTAACCGTCAACCCAGGCAGCGGCTTCAGCTGCCTTCAGTATAGTTTTGCCCGGATGCGGCGGTAGCTCGTTCACTCTACTGCCTCCACTCCGTGATCAATCATGAACGCTGACGCACGACGCACGATGTCAGGCCCTAGTTTAAAAATCTCGTCACTGGGCTCGGAGTCAGGGCGACAAGGGCTTCCCAATACGCCTAGACGCAGCCAATCAGTAAGCCCTGTCGGCTGCATCGACATCCAAGCGGCGATGCAGGCGACGCCATCGCGCTCCACAGAATGCTCCAAAGCATCGTCATCGGCATAATCATGACTGTGAAGCGCCACGTCGCGATTGCTCAACGCAGCTCTATATGAAAGCTCGCCAAAACGCTGCTTAAGCTCGACGACGCGAGTTGCGCGAATTGCGTGTACGAAAGCTCTGGCGTGGCAGATCATGCCGCAATAGCGCGCCAGCTCCTCACCGGCCCCGGGCGGCAGCTTGAATAATACCAAGTCGTTCGCCTCAGGCATCGGTAACTCTTCGGGTGGAAGCAAGCCATGCCGGTGCGCTAGCTGCTCTCCCAGACGCTTCTGGAAGCGTGGATGCCGCGCCAATACTGCCTGGGTAGCATCGTCGGCCACGTTTTCCAGTTCAGCGCATAACCATTGCAGGGCGACATATTCCGTCGGCTTCTCAATAAACGCCTGCCAAGGGTCAGATTGCGCACTATCAGACATCATGGCGGCGTCTCCTCCAATTCATAGGTGCCTCGTTGCCGCTTTCGCCAGAGCACCCAACCCAGAGCACCTGCCAAGCCTAGGACAAGCGCCAGCAATATGCTGAAGAGCCAAACAGCGCGCGTCACACTAGAGGTCGGCATGGCGATGCCAAGAAACGAGCGCAAGGAAGCCTGTGTCTCTCCGACCGGCACCTCAAGCATGACCGCGGCGACCGGAACCACCGAGACACTTTCATAATCAAGACCCGAGATGCCATTGGCAACCAGTGTCTTGATCCTAGGGATCATGGGGTCGATCTCGAGAGCAGGGGAATGGCGGATAAACACCGAAGCCGACGACGGCGTACTGTTCTTTTCCAGCAGGTCGTTATCGGACAGTACTACATGCACTCGGGCTGAGAGCACTCCGTCGATTTGCGATACCGTATGGGAGAGCTCTTCACTGAGGGCATAGATCATTTTTGCGCGTTCTTGCACTGGCGAGGACACCAAGCTATTACTTTCGAAGACCTCATTAAGATTTGAAAACGTCTGCCCCGGCAGTCCCAGACGATCAAGAACGCTAATTGCCTCCGAAAAATGGTTCTCGTCGATGGTGACAGTCATACCCCCCTCTTTCTGAACCACTCGATTCGCCGGTATACCATGCCGTGCCAGACTCGCCACCATCACATTGGCTTCACGCTCACTGAGGTTGGTGTAGAGCTCCGTGTCACATGCCTGAAGCAAAAGCGACATAGCCACGACCGCCAGAAGCCGCACGGCATTCAACCAGGGTCCCGTCATCCGTTGTTTGGAAAGCAAGTGTCACTGTCCTCGTAACAAGGTTTTGCAAGCGCCGGACATCTGAGAAGCACAAGACGACATCAGCTTCGTCAAGGTCGCGTGATCGAACATGGTGGAGAATGATTCAAGCATTCGGTCAAACTGCATGTCCTCCACTCCTCCAGCCCCTTCTCCCGCCATACCTTCGCCGCTAGAGGGCCGCATGGCACCACTGTCATGCAACCTGCTGGAGAAGCTCTGCACCTTATCGAGAGGGCCCTCCAGTGAATTTAAAATACTGGAACCCAGCTCGGCTGGGGTGGTTACCTGCAGCGTCACTCCGGATTGCTGCGCCATGTGTTCGAATAGGTTCTGCGCCGCCAGCGCCTCTGTGCCCCCCCCACCGGGAGGGGTTGCAGCGCCTATCGTAGTTGTAGGAATCATAATCTAGGCTCCTTCGCTGGTATTGTTGACCGAATTATCGACCCCTCGCTCAGCCTTCTTCTTTAAGCATGTCGCTTGCATAGCCCATTAGATGCGATATAGCCAATGAGCCCACAGCCTGGCCGACAATATCAGTGACCTTGGCATTCTCAACAGCCTGATCAAAGTTCTGTTGCTGATCGAGACTCAGTGTCTCATTGCCATTTGAGGCGTTCACTCCATCTACCGTTGCCATAACTACTTCCTCCCATTCGGGTTGCTCATCATTCGGCAGTCTGCTTCGTAATACTGCCTCGAAACACAGTCACTCCACCGTCGTTACTCGGGCTAGGTGCCGGCTGACGCAAGCGCTCGACGCGTCGCGCCACATCATCAACCCAAGCATTCATACCCCATATTTGTAACGTATCACCACCGTCTACAAGCCTGGATCGCATAGGGTCACCAACGCTAGAACCTTCGATATCCGCCATCAGGCGCTGACTATCAATGTCAGTCAGCTCGAAGGACTGCTGCGTCATTTCCTCCCGCGTAGAAACATGCAACACACCACCATCAAAGAACCATGCTAGGTCATTGGCGGCACACACCTGCTCAAGAAACCCTCGGGCAGTCTCAGCCGTTATATTTCCACGAACCGCACCCTCGACCCGCTGAGAAACCTCCATAGGAAGCGCGAGATTCCTGCCAAACTCCTTCAACACAGCTTGAACGTCTTGCTCGACAATCAGATAGCGATATTCACGCTCCATCCATTCAGCGGCTCCATTCGATTCATCAGACGCCCATGTTACGGCTGGAAATAGCAGTATCATGGGACCTGACAAAAGGATGGCGTAGATCATTAAACGCCCACCTTTACTGCATGACGATGTAAGTGATAGTCGACGCTTGCTAGGCTCTCTAGCCTGCCTAAAATGCATAAAAAACCTACACATCATGCTTCCTCGACCCCAGTTGACGAGCTCCAGGTTCGGTGGCTCAATACCTTTAAACATAGAACACTAATTTTTTTTCTACCACACGCCATAAGGCGTACCATGGAGCGTCCAATGTCGATGCGATACTGCATACGCCTTCCCATCCTGTTGTCCTGCTCGTTGCTAGTTGCCTGCGCGACCACTGCCGAGCAAGCCGAAGAGTCTAGCTTATTGTCTTTGGCCGATGACATCGCTGCCCAGGGTGACTACGCCACCGCCACCACCCTCTATGAACGTGCAGCTGAGCTATCGGATGAAGACGTCAATATCAACGTCCGGCTTGGCGACGCACGACTCGCTAGCGGCGATCTGCAGGGAGCACTGCGCTCGTACCGAGCCGCACTGGAAAAGAACATCGACTCCCCAACGGCCCTGCTCGGCCTCGGATCGACCCAGCTGCGGCTCGACAAGGTCGAAAGTGCGTTGCGCAACCTACGCCGAGCAGCACCGGCACTTGACACTCCCACCGCCTGGAGCCGCCTAGGCGCCGCGCAGGCTTTACTGGGCGTGAAAGAGGGCGAAGCCGCAGTCTCTTCCTTTTCGCGAGCAGCAGAACTGCTACCAGATGCCCCCGACGCACAGACCAATTTGGCGCTAGCCCAGTCCCTGGCCGGACAACACGCTACTGCAGTAGCCCACATACGCGATGTCGCCTCTTCCCCGCTGGCCGAGGACCGCCACTTCCATAGCCTGATTTTAATTCTGATACTAGCTGGCGATACCCAACAGGCGGAAACGATCGAGATTCCCGATATGCCAGCATCACAGCGCCAATCACTAATCGAACAAGCCCAGCGCATTCGCGCCTTGCCCGACATCGGCGAACGGGCTCGTGCCATCGGGCTCGCCGGATATTAATGAGGCGACAGCTACATGTCGCTCGTTGTGGCATAGCGGCCCACCCCCCTCGCCTCTTCCTCTAGTCGTTGTCGCCGCCGCTGACTGTGCTCGCGATTAGAGAGCCGTTCCCGAGCCGCTCGGGCCAACGGCTCCGCGCTCGATGGCCCCATGTCTCGCCCTTGCAGCAGATCCCGTGGCCGTTCAACCATGAACTGCAAATTAAGGTCGTTCGCACAACCTGGAGGTAGGGCAACGATGCCAGTCTTTGAGGCCGGTAAATGACAGAGGTGAGGGGCCAGCAAAAGCCGCTGTTCGGTGGTATCATCCACGCCGGTTGCGTGGTAGCCCGTATCCCAGGACATCGGCCCCATTGATGAAGAACATCCTCCTAGCAACAGCAGCAGAGGCACTAGCCGCCAAATAGCCTTAGGCTTTGTCGTTATCACCACGTGCTCCTCACTCTTATTGTAGATAGAAGCCGAAGGGATCGTCCCGTACCGCTTGCCTGGGGAGTGCCTCGCCATTGACCTGCAAATAGCCGTTATCAGCCCGCCCTTGAGCCAACGGTGTACGCAATGGCTGTGTCACAGGCTCGACGATATAGGGAGTAATCAGAATAACGAGCTCAGTTTCACTGCGCTGAAAACGACGAGATCGAAACAGGTTCCCCAAGATCGGCAAGTCACCCAACACTGGCACCCGCTCAATGGCATTGGAGGCGTCGCGCTGGAATAATCCTGCGATAGCAAAGGTCTGACCACTTCCCACTTCAACCACAGTATCCGCTCGGCGCACCTGCAGCCCTGGCACACTGATGCCACCGATCTCAACACCGCTGCTGGTCAAGCTGCTGACCTCAGGCCGTACCTCCAACGATATACGTTCGTTAGGCAATAGGACTGGCGTAAACATTAGCGAGACCCCGAACTGCTTATACTCAATACCGACCAAATCATTGCCGACCGGTACCGGAATGGGAATTTCCCCTCCAGCAAGAAAACTAGCGGTTTCGCCGGTAACAGCAGTGATGTTGGGCTCCGCCAGGATCTGCAGCAAATTATTCCTCTGCAGAGCTTGGAGTAGACCATCAACGCCATCGACGCCGCTACCCACAGTGCCAAACGCATTGCCAGCCATAGAGCTCGGCAAGACACCCACCGAGAGCGAGCCGTTGTTGATCAGCGCGCTCCAACTGATGCCATACTCCAACAACTCCTCACGGGCTACCTCGGCGAAACGCACGCGAAGATTAATCTGAGTGGCACCCTCGTAGGTGGAGTTATTCTGCGCCGCGCCCTCCCCCGGTGCCTGTCGTTCAAGTGTGGCTTGAGTGGCAAGAGCGCCTTCGACACTCTGACTTTGTCCTTCGGCCAGCAATTGGTTACCAGCCACCCGTAGATGGATCGGTGTACCAGCATCGGCAGCGTGCAACGCCCGATTAGCCCCCTGAGCGCCATCACTGACCTCTAGGCGCATGGAGGCTTCGGTACTATCATCGGGGCCAAGCGCGATGAGATTGGTATCCCCATACTGCTTGCCGAATAAATAAAGAACACCGGGTGATACTACCTGAACATCGGCAATCTCAGGGTTGGCAACAAACACCGATGACACATCCTGGTTAAAACGTAAGATTAGCCCTTGCCCCGTTTCCAGGCTGAGAGAACGCTCACCAGACTGCCCATGGGCATGACCAGCCATCATCGTCAACAGCAATATGAGAGGCGTCAGAACGCGAGCCATCACACGTCGATCAGTATCTTCGGTCATCGCTCTAAAACTGAGCAGTGTCATGCATAATGTTGCTTTCACAGGTTGACTCCATACTGAAATATATTGTTATAGCGGTCTTTTACTCTTCCGAGGTGTCAGCCTTTTGATCGGTATCTCGTGGCGATGTTACCGGTATTTTCACCTGCGCCAGCACATGCAAATTGAATTCCGAGGCGACCTCCTGCCAGGCAATGACCGGTAGATCCAGTTGGTAGCGCTTGGCCCACTGTTGCAGCACTGGGCGAATATCACTGGAGGTAATGATCACCGGAGCCACATCTGCATCCAGCTCGCCCAATCGTTGTTGGAACCAACCGTTCAGTGATCGCGACAAGCGTATCGGCAAGCCACCGTTGCGAGTGCCGCCACCAGAACTACGTAGCGAGGTCCGAACCACTTCCTCGAGCTGGCGTGTAATTACCCAGGCCGGCAGAACCCTGTCTGCTCGTGCGTAGCGATAACATATCTGGCGGGCAAGAGCGGCGCGAATCCGCTCCACCAAGCGCACTACGTTCTGCTCCTGCCCTCCCCATGTCACCATCGCCTCAAGGATGGTACGCAGAGCTCGTATGGGCACACCTTCTTCTACTAGGCGTCTTAGCACATCAGCCATCTTTTGCAACGACACAACCCTTATAGCTTCGCCAACAAGCTCCGCGTAATCCTGCTCCATGCGCGATAACAAAGCCCGAGTCTCCTGGATACCGACGAACTCTCCTGCGTAGCGACCTAGCACTCGCTCCAGACAGTCACACAGCACTCGCTCGACCGTCCGGTAGCCAATGCCCGACTCCTCAAGGCGCGCTAGCTCGCTGTCGTCCACCCAGAGGCCCGGCGCACGGCCACTTAGTGGCGGATGCTCATGGCACTCGACATCCAGTAGCTGTAGGTGGATAGGATCGTCGTCAAGTAATACTCGCCCAGCGGGGATATCGCCTTCCAAAACCGGTACTTCATCGAGTTCTATGCTAATGCGTCGCGCCTGCATTGTCGGTAGCACGCGTACACCGACATTCGGCATCTCGACGCCAAGCTCCAGCCCCACACGCTGCCTCGTAGCGTTCAACAAGCCATGCAGCTCGTCAAGGGACAGAGCCTCTTCCAGGGCAATATCCAGTGATACCATCAGTCGATACCCTGCTGTCGGAAACGCCTCTTCTGCTGGTGGCTCCGGCATTGTGGCCGCTGATGCTGCAGGCGCTAATGTCGCTTCATCGGCGTTACTCACCACCTCAACAGTCTCTTCTATGTCACGTTTATCATGCCTCGCTCGGCGCCGCACGCACCATGCAGCCAAACCAAGGCCGGCGGCCAGTACCAAAAACACGGTAGTAGCGAACCCAGGAATGAAGGCGGCAAAGAAGAGGACGACGGCGGTTAGTTCCAACGCCCGCGCGTTATTGCCCAACTGCGCGATGATTTCACTGCCGAGATCACCAGCCTGATCAGAATTAACTCGCGTCACCACAGTGCCAGCACCGACCGCGATGAGCAGCGCAGGGATCTGAGCAATAAGCCCATCGCCGACAGTCAACAGCGAATAAGTGTTCACAGCCTCACCGAATGCCATGTCACGTTTGAGCATGCCTATCAACAGCCCTCCGATCAAGTTAACGCATAGAATCACCAAACTCGCGATAGCGTCACCCTTAACGAATTTCATGGCACCATCCATAGAGCCATACAACTGACTTTCGCGCTCCAAGCGCTGACGACGAGTTCGCGCTTCTCCCGCGTCTATGTCGCCGTTGCGCAGATCATTATCAATACTCATCTGCTTGCCCGGCATCGCATCCAAGATGAAGCGGGCAGCCACTTCGGCGACCCGCTCGGCGCCTTTAGTAATCACCAAGAACTGGGCGATTGTTATGATCAGGAAAACCACGAGACCTATGACTACCTCGCCAGCAATGACGAAGTTACCGAAGGCAGACACCATCTGACCAGCATATCCCTCTAGCAGAATAAGGCGCGTGGTACTAATCGATAGTGCCAAACGAAACAGCGTCGCCAAAAGAATAATCGGCGGCAGCGACGAATAGTCGACAGGGTGAGAGATATAGAACGCGACGATCAGGATCAGCAGACTAAAACCAATATTGATACCGATTAGAGCATCGACCAGGGCGGTCGGCAGCGGAATAATCATCATGACGACTGCCAGCACGATAAAGCTGGCGATCACTACATCACTGCGCTGCGCTGCACGTTGCGCGATGACATTGAGTCGAGTTAACAGACCGCTCATCTATCCTCCCGGCGCTGTAGATAGTCTTGAAAGCACCGCCGCGCATCATCGTGCCTACCATCGACCCACAGTGCCCGACTCTGCAGCAGCGACAGAATCGGCGTATGCCCTTCCACATATTCAAGACGTTCGACCGCATTCAGCGCACGCGGGACATCGCCGTTAACGATAAAAGCTTGGATAAGGGTGTGAAGGATGCCGGTATGAGCTGGCACTATGTGCGAGGCAAGCAGCAATAGCACCAACCCACGCTTACGTTCACCGCTTTTCACGTACAAGTGCCCCAGCATATGTAACAATTCGGCGGCGTGGCGGTCACTGTCGTCAGTCACGTCGCACCCTCCTCGGCGCGTCGCGCCTCCCATTCCTGGCGCAAGGCAATCTCTTCATAAATCAACTGGGAGGCAAGCTCGGTAGCATCGCCTTCAGCCTCAAGCCTGGGCAAAATGTTATCCACTACGTGTTGCAGCAACTCAATGCTCCGCTCACCGCTATAAAGGGATGGCCCCCCGATTGCCGGCGTCGATTCTCGCTCCACGCGACTAATTAAAGAGTCATCTCCCTCGCGGCGCCCCCGAGTATTATCCAACGCGCGATCAAAGCCAGATTGGTGTCCCGAGTCAACGAGTCTGTCAGCGTTGATATCAACAGGACGCGCCTTAGCCTCTACCGGCTCATCATGCCGAGGATTTTCGGTGACGTTAGCGCGATCAGGCGCAATTCTCATTAACTCGTCCTACAGCGTCAGAAAAAACTGTTCGTCGCCACGGCGCAAGGTAACCCTTTCGTCGCCGATAGCGGCAAGCACCCAGCCTTCCGGCAAAGATGCCCCCGTGTACAATCTCTCGCCTTTGGCACCAATGACATAAGGGTTATCACCCAGCCAAACAGCCTGAAAACGAAAAGTTGGCTGGTCAGCAATCAGGCTCAATTTGGCATTACTGACCAATACTTGGCTGCTGCCGTAGCGCTGATCGAACCAGCGCTGCACTCCCTGCCAATCCTCATGCCGCTCGGGCGCGAATTCGCCCGACACTACCAGATGGTTGCCGGCATCGCTCACCTGTAGCCCATCAAGATCAGCCTGTTTCAATCGACCCTCCAAGGCCTCCGCAGGCGTTTCGTGCTGATCGCTTGTCAGTGCCGCCTCTACCGCTTGAGGATATAAAGTAGCGGTCGAATGTAGAGCTTCGGCAGAAATATTAGCGCCCGCTTCGTCCACTCCCACTAACTGATAAACGCCAGCGATACCGATAATTGTGCAAAGCGCAGTTAACACGGCTCCACGTCCAACTCGCTCGCCCCCGGAAGAATGGCGTCTTCGCGACAACAGCTTATGCGGCAGCGAGTCACGGGTGGCGCGCAATGCTGACTCAACTGCCTCGTAAGCCGATCGCAAGGCGGGCGGCAAAGAGGTCTCAGGACGCGAGAGTCGCAGCCGGGCGTCCCCCATAGCGAGAGTCGTAGGCAAGTCGATGCGCCGCCCAGTGCCTTGCGCCAGCGTTTCGCCGCCAATGATAACCTCCCCACCAACTGCTTCAATTGCTACCATCCGGGCGTGAAACCGCAGGATGACATGCTCAGCAGCGACACCCTCATCGCAGAGCATCACATCCGCCGGCTCCGCAGCGCCGATACGGCATACAGCTTGCTCCAGGGACACAGCTACGCCCTGATGAACACCCCCAGTCACTTGAATCGTCGAATAAACACCTGCGGACGGAGTGAATAACGAACCAATAGATGTCGTGAAAGAAGAGGCCATGAGCAAATACCTATCAATAAACCTCCTGCCTGCTGCTACAAATTACTTCCAGCGGCTGGCAAGAGGAAAATAAAACCGTTGAGACTACAAAAGCGTTATCAACAGCCAGCGGCGGCAAATACCACCACTGACCGATATGATGGCAATCCTCAGTTGTTTGGACGAGAGGACTTGGCGGTATCAACCTCCGTATTACCCTCCGTCTTGGCCTTGCTCACTTCCATGGATTTTTGAGCAGCTTCTTCGAAGACCTGCTTCAGCTGGCCAACATCAATACCTCCACCGCCGCCGTCACCACCAGCAGGAGGAACACCGTTCTCTTTCTTCGGTTTATCAAATGTAAACATTACCATCTCTCCTTTTATTCATGTTATGCCTCCATTGGAGTCAGAAGGCATAGCTTGTAAAGCACTTCTATAGAATTACAAATGCAGAGCTAGAAACCTAACTCAAAGCTCGTGAGCTGTGAGCCAACCTCGTTTTGATCAAATGAATCCACTTGGAGTACATTGATCATTTTTGTGCAAAAAAAATAGAGCTGCACAATGAAGCTAATACTTAATGTAGTTTAATCGTCAGACAACGCAAGGCCAAAATACGCTAAATGGACATAAAATCATGAGCTATTGGTTGGCAATATTAAATTCTGGCTTGACATGAACCGGTAATAAAATAATTATAATTAGGAAAAAGGAGGCCTAATATTTGCCCCTACCGTGCTTCAATTAACTCCCTTCGCCACTCTTAACAAATAGTTTCTTGGCGACCAGGTTTCACCTGACGCCCTGCTGAGATTATTCTATGAAACTATATGAAACATCTATGAGATCAGGGGCAATTCGGCAGGGTACATAACGACATTGAAAGTCTCATATCACCTCCCCCAGACCTGCAGCTTTTGTCCTTAATGAACAAAGCCAGCTTAGCAGTACCGTCTGAGCATTAGCTTCAATCAGTCGGTAATGCTCCCTCAAGTGCTCTCAGAACTAAAAACAGCCAATCTGCATCATGTTTTTCTAATTAAGACAACGTTTTTACAGATAGCATGAATGGCTTTCAAACAAGCCTGTCGATAAAATCTATGGCAAACCATCAAGAGCTTTCACGTGAATGGATTGAGAACTAATTTCCCAGAGGACGAAATCTATGCGCGATGATGACCAATACTCCCATACTGAAGAGCAGCTGCTGTATCTTCAAAAGCGGTTAGACGAGGAAGATACAAGCGCGTTAAAAGCGCTTTTCACTGAGCTCGACACCTTAGAGATTGCGCGCACACTTGAGTCTTTTCCTGCTAAAACCCGCGACTTGCTTTGGGAATACATCCCTGAAGAATTCATTGGTGAAGTGCTGGCAGAAGTCGATGAAGAGATTCGTGCCGACTATATTGAAGATTTATCGGCAAGCGACGTAGAGCAAATTGTTAAAGGGCTGGATGCGCAAGAAGTCGCAGAGGTATTAGATGTTGCTGCCGAGGCTATCAAAACCAGTGTTTACGCCAGTTTAGACCAAGAGATTCGCGCGCAAGTTGAGAACCTTCACGCCTATGAAGACAATGTGGTGGGGCGTTACATGGATCCTGAAACGGTCAATGTAAAACAAGGCGTCTCGCTAGAAGCCGTGCAACGTTATATTCGAATCTACCACCTGCTTGATGATGAATCGCAGCAAATTATGATCACCGATAAGGATAAGCGCCTGCTTGGCACCCTGACCTTAATTGACTTAATCAAACAGCCACAAGATGCCGTGGTTGATGATTATATGGATGATTTTTTTACCCTCAATGACCAAATGAAAGTCGGTGACGCGGCAGCATTATTGCGCTCTAAAGAACTCCACTTTGTGCCGGTCTGCGATAGTGACGGCTTATTGGTCGGCCAGCTAAATGCCACTGACGTACTCGAAATCACGCAAGATGATGCTGACATGACGTTAAAGCATTTGTCGGGCGTCAGTGACGAAGAAGAAGTCTTTACCCCGATTATGCGCAGCGCGAAAAGCAGGGGTATCTGGCTGGGCATTAACTTGTTGACGGCCTTTTTAGCGGCGTTTGTTATCGGCCAGTTTGAAGCCGTGCTAGATCAAATCGTTGCCTTGGCCATCTTGATGCCGGTCGTGGCCAGCATGGGCGGCATTGCCGGCAGCCAAACCCTGACCGTGGTGATTCGTGGCTTGGCACTTGGTCAGCTTGCAGGAAATAATAAACGCTGGCTGTATAACAAAGAGCTGTGGGTGGGCATGAGTAATGGTCTGGTGTGGTCGTTAGTGGTCGGCTTTATTTCCTACCTGTGGTTTAGCGACCCGCTGATTACGCTGGTGATCACACTGGCGATTTTTATCAATATGAGCCTGGCCAACGTATCGGGCGTACTGATCCCACTGGTATTGAAAAGACTGCAAATTGACCCGGCCCTTTCGGCCGCGGTGATTTTAACTACCGTTACCGATGTAGTGGGCTTTTTATCTTTCCTAGGCTTAGCCACGCTGATTATTTTGTAATTTTTGCTTCTTAGGCAGACGCTGGAGCGCTTTTGAAAAGACGCCCGCGTCTGGTCATAAGTTGCCTATACCGTCACCCACTGCCCTGCCTGGTCGGATTTTTCGATGGCATCAATGAGGTAATTCACGCGGGCAGCCTCACGAAAATCAGGATACAACGGGCGGTCGTTAACAATCCCTTCAATCAAGTCACGTACTTCGATAATTTTCTGGTCATTATAGCCCAAACCATGGCCAGGCGCCGGGCTAAACGCCGCATAGTCGGGATGTTCAGGGCCCGTCAACAGCGTCGTAAACCCGCGGCGCCCATTCGGTCCCTCGTGGCGATAAAGCTGTAGTTCACTCATACGCTCTTGGTCGAACACAATGGCGCCTTTGGTGCCGGTTAGCGTGTAGGCAAGGCCCATTTTTCGCCCTGCCGCCACGCGTGACGTTTCGATATTGCCAATAAGCCCGTCACTGAAGCGCAGCATTGCTTGCGCTTGATCGTCGTTTTCAACCTGGGCCATCCCGCTACCATCTGCCTTTGGACGCATGGGAATCACCGTCTGTAGCTGACCACATACCGATGTAATGCGCTGGCCAGTCAGAAACTCTGCCATATTAAGAATATGCGAGCCGACATCGCCTAACGCACCAGCCCCTGCCGTGGCACGCAGCGTATGCCAGTCGTTGGGTTTTTGAGGGTCAAGTAGGTAGTCTTCATTGTGCCGCCCACGGAAATGGATCAGTTCGCCAATTTCACCACTTAGCACGATTTCTCGCGCCAGCTGAGTGGCTGAATTACGAATATAATTAAAGCCAACTAGCGTTTTCACTCCAGCACGCTCAGCGGCCGCGACCATCTCGTCAGCATCCGCGGCGCTTAGCGCCAGCGGCTTCTCCGCATACACATGCTTACCAGCGGCAATGGCTGCAAGCGCCATTTCTTTATGCAAGAAGTTTGGCGAGCAAATATCCACCACGTCTACGTCGCTGTCCGCTACCAGCGCACGCCAATCATCTGTGGCCCTAGAAAATCCCCAAGCACTCGCCCGGCTTTTTGCCATCGAAAGATTTACATCCGCCAATAGCTCACACACGGGCTTAGCGGGGAGTTCAAAAACGCTAGGCGCTGCGTTAAACGCAATGGCATGCGCTTTACCCATAAAACCGGTGCCAATTAAGCCAATTCTGAGGGTTGTCATTGTCGCTATCCTGATCAATAAGGCCGGCCATAAACCGACGCCGGACGATTGCCTGGCGTTAAGCTATCTATTGAGACTGCCTCTACGCCACTACATCGTGGGCATTGAGAAATGATTGGTCTCTTCGCGGATGCCGCTAGGCCAGCGTTGCGTAATCGTTTTCATACGCGTATTGAAACGCACGCCATCAGGACCATGCATGTGTAAGGGGCCGAACAAAGAGCGCTTCCAGCCACCGAAGCTGTGGAACGCCATAGGCACCGGGATAGGTACGTTGACGCCCACCATGCCTACCTGGATTTGTTCGCAGTATTGACGAGCGGCATCGCCATCGCGGGTAAAGATCGCCGTACCGTTGCCGTACTCGTGGGCATTGATCATCGCGACGGCATCGTCGAAGCTTTCCACACGAGTGATCGCCAATACGGGGCCAAAAATTTCTTCTGAATGAATACGCATGCTGGGCGTCACGTGGTCAAACAGGGTGCCACCAATGAAGTAGCCATCGCCGGCACCATCAATGACGGTCTCGCGTCCATCGACGACCAACTCAGCCCCTTCGTCTACGCCGGTCTGGATATACCCCGCCACTTTGTCGCGGTGCTCACGGGTAATTAACGGACCCATATCGTTATCAGGACCATCGACCAAGCCGGGGCCAACCGTTAGCTTATCAAGCTCCGCCACCAGTTTTTCACGCAGGCGCTGGGCGGTCTCTTCGCCGACAGGCACAGCAACAGAAATCGCCATACAGCGCTCACCCGCCGAGCCGTAAGCGGCGCCCATCAGTGCACTCACCGCCTGGTCAAGATCCGCATCGGGCATAATCACCATATGGTTTTTTGCCCCGCCCAGTGCTTGAACGCGTTTGCCGTGGGCGGACGCCGTGGCGTAAATGTATTCAGCAATCGGCGTGGAGCCGACAAAGCTCACCGCCTGCACCCGCTCATCCGTCAGTAGTACATCCACCGCTTCTTTATCCCCGTTGACGACGTTAAAGACGCCGTCCGGTAGCCCTGCTTCCGTTAACAGTTCGGCTAAGCGTAACGGCGTAGAAGGGTCTTTTTCTGATGGCTTCATTACAAAAGTATTGCCACAGGCCAGCGCAATGGGGAACATCCAAAGCGGCACCATGGCGGGGAAGTTAAACGGCGAGATACCGGCACAGACACCCAGCGGCTGCATCATGGAGTAGCTATCGACCCCGGTGCCCACGTTCATGGAGTGCTCACCCTTTTGTAGATGCGGAATGCCGCAGGCAAACTCGACCACTTCCAGGCCACGCGTAACTTCGCCTTTGGCATCAGAAAACACCTTGCCGTGTTCGCTGGAAATAAGGCGCGCCAGCTCGTCAGTATGCTGCTCGACCAATTCTTTAAATTTAAACAGTATCCGGGCACGCTTAAGCGGTGAGGTTTTGGACCAGGCGCCAAATGCTTCATCCGCTATGCGTACAGCTTCTCGCGTCTCGTCAGCAGATGCTAGAGCGACCTGAGCGCTTTGTACTCCCGTAGCAGGATTATAAACCGGCGCAAAACGCTCACTGTGGTTTGAAAGGCGCTTGCCCTTTAGAAAATTCGATAACGTCAGCATAAAAATTCCTTAATTAAACAGTAGCGGTAATAGTGGCGTCGGCAATATCAAACCCTGCCTGCTCGGCAAGTTGGCGTAAGTTGCGGTGGCCCAAACGGGCGTAGGTCAGCGGGTGAGCTACCTCTGGGTCCTGTTCAGCTTCAACCACCAGCCAGCCTTGATACCCTTGTTCACAGAGATGCGTTAAGGCAGGTAAGAAATCGATATCGCCATCGCCCGGCACCGTAAACATGCCGTCAAGCACGCCATTTAAAAAGCTCTTATCGCGATTACGCACGGCTTCCAGCACCGGGAAGCGCAGGTCTTTACAGTGCACGTGGTGGATGCGATCGCTGTAGCGCTTGGCAATGGCGAGCGGGTCACCGTCGGCACCCCGCAGGTGGCCAAAGTCCAGCAATAAACCGACATCTCCGCTGGTGTTATCCATCAAGCGTTCGACGTCTACCTGGCTTTCAATCACCGTGCCCAGGTGATGGTGATAGACCAGCTGTATGCCTTGCGATTTAAGGTAGTAGCCGACCACATTCAGCCCGTGGGTAAGGCGCTGCCAATCGGCTTCGGCCAGGTGAGGACGCTGGGAAAGCGGGCGCTGCTGATCACCGTGCACACAGTGAGTGACTTCACACAGCACCATGACCTTAGCACCGCACTGTTTGAGCAAATTCATGTGGTCTTGTATGGCTTCAATCTCTTCTTCAGGGCTACGCGCTAGCAACTGTGCCGAGTACCAGCCAGACACCAGTGCGAGGTTGTGGCTATTGAGCACTTGCCCCAAAGCATCCGGCGTACGCGGAAACTTGTTGCCCAGCTCAAAGCCGCTAAAGCCTGCTTCGCGCCCTTCTTTCAGGCAGGTTTCCAGGGAGGTCATCGCGCCTAAACTAGGTAGGTCGTCGTTCGTCCATGTGAGCGGATTAATGCCTAATGTTACCGTGGGCATAATGTGATTCCTTATGATTGTTTAAGCATGCTCGACTAACGCGCTTGTTGCTGCTTGGCATCGCGGTAGCTCTGGTAGGCCGAATTGACCGCTTCCCGTTCAGAAACTTCGGGCACGGCCACTTCCCACCAGGCACCGCCTTCTTGGGTGCTGGGTAGCGGGTCGGTATCCAGGGCGATCACATAGGTGGTTTGAGACTGGCGGGCACGCACAAGTGCTTGCTCAAGCTCGGCAATACCGGTGACTGACTCAGACGCGCAACCTAAGGATTTGGCATGCGCAGCAAAGTCGGTTTTGGGCGCGCCAGCTTCGACCGGACGGCAATCTTCGAGCAGGTTATTAAAGCCTGCGCCGCCAGTGGCCTGTTGAAGGCGGTTAATACAGCCATAGCCGCGGTTATCCAACACCACCACTATCAGCTTGTGACCCAGCATCACCGAGGTCGCAAGCTCTGAGTTGTGCATCAAATAGCTGCCGTCGCCAACCATGACCACCACTTCGCGCTCGGGCTTGGCCATTTTTACGCCCAGCCCACCGGCAATTTCATACCCCATGCACGAGAAACCATACTCAACGTGATAGCTGCCGGGGCCTGAGCATTGCCAGAGTTTATGTAGCTCACCCGGCAGTCCGCCGGCAGCACACACCACGGTCGAGTCATCGCCTGCCTGACGGTTAACCGCGCCGATCACCTGGGCGTCGGTCGGCAATACCAGCCCTTGGTCAGCCGTCACGTTATGGACGACATCGGCCCATTCGCGCTTGAGCGTTGCGGTGCGTTCTCGCCAACTATCCGGCGCATGCCATTCAGCTAGCTCAGCGTCAAGCTGCTGCAAACCCACCCGTGCATCGCTGATAAAGGGCAGCGCATGGTGCTTGAGGCTATCAAAACGGCCGACGTTAAGGGCAATGAGCGTTTTCTCATCGCTTTCAAATAAGGCCCGCGACCCGGTGGTGAAATCTTGCAGCCGTGTGCCAATCGCCAGAATGACATCCGCCTGCTTCGCCAACTGGTTGGCGGCAGCGCTACCGGTCACGCCAATGGCGCCCACCGCACAAGGGTGGCGGTCCGCCAGCGCGCCTTTGCCTGCCTGTGATTCGGCAACCGGTATGCCATGCGCCTGGGCAAAATACGCCAGCGTTTCGCAAGCATCCGCGTAATGCACCCCGCCACCGGCAATGATCAACGGGCGCTTTGCCTGCTTAAGAGCAGCAACCGCTTGCTGAAGCTCATCCTGTGTTGGCGGCGCGCGGCGAATGCAATGCACCCTGGGGGCAAAAAAGCGTTCGGGGTAATCATAGGCAAAGGTTTGTACATCTTGAGGGAGTGCCAGCGTTGCAGGACCACAGTGCTCCGGATCGAGCAGCGTAGCGATAGCCTGCGGCAAGCTCGTTAGCAGCTGCTCCGGGCGGCTGATACGGTCGAAATAGCGCGACACGGGGCGAAAGCAGTCGTTAACGCTGATTAAAGGGTCGCCAAAATGCTCGACCTGTTGCAGCACCGGGTCAGGCGCTCGGGTGGCAAACGTATCGCCCGGCAACAGCAGGATGGGCAGACGATTAGCGTGTGCCAAGGCCGCGGCGGTGATCATGTTGGTGGCGCCCGGACCAATGGAACTGGTGGCCGCCATCAGTCGCTTGCGCCCATTGGCTTTGGCAAACGCAATCGCCGCGTGGGCCATTGTTTGCTCATTGTGGGCGCGAAACGTCGGCAAGTGGTCTTGAACGTGGTAAAGCGCTTCACCTAATCCTGCCACATTGCCATGGCCAAAAATCGCAAACACGCCTTCAAACAGTGCCACCTCTTGACCATCAACCTCAATACGTTGCGCGGCCAGATACTTAACCAACGCCTGGGCCATGGTCAGTCGAATAGTGCTCATTACGCCTCCTCCGAGTGAAGCAACGTGTGCCGCTGGCTTTCGCGCAGCTGCTGCCATGCCTGAATCAGCTCGGCATAATTAGTAGCTACCCGCTGCACCAGGCCGGCATCATCAATACGCCCTGCCAACCAATCGCGGCTGGCGCTGGCAAACAGCGTTCGCCCAACGGTAAAACCTTTGCAGCACGCGTGTTTAGCGGCTTCTTCAAAGCCACGCTTCATGTCATCCATGGGCGCGTCTAGCCCGAGCAGCACCACGCCGCGGCAATAGCTATCTTCTCGGGCGATGATCGCGCCCACTGCCTGCCAGGCCGCATCAGACATGGCGGGAAGCTTCCACCAGTCGGGATAAATGCCCAGGTTGTAAAGCCTCTGCAGGCTGCGCGGCAGCACGGTGGTGTCGCTGGGCATATCAGCGGGAGGAATGATCTCGATCAACAGCTCCAGCCCATAGGCACACGCGGCCTGATACAGCTGACGCAGGCGCTCTTCTTGCTCAAGACGCAGCGACAGTTCGTCATCAGGGTGATAGAACACCAGGCATTTAATGATGTGCTCGCGTGGCCAGTGGCGCAGGCAAGCACCTAAGTCGTCGCCGTGTTGAAAGCGCAGCGGGCGAGAACCGGGTAGCTCTACCGGCCTGCCAATCCACCAGCCGCGGCCACTTGCCAGGCTTAGCGCCTCTTGACCAAATACGTCGTCAACCAAAATCGCGGGCGTGGTGATATTGCCTAGCCGTGCGCCTTCTTGAGCTGCCTGCACAAGAAGCTCTTTCAGCACAGGCAACCGTGCAGGGTCGGTGTGTTCATCACGGGCCATATCAGTGAGCTGGCGGCGATGGTCAAACGCCAGCCCCAGCACTTCAGGCCATTGGGCCGGCACGCGTGTGGTCACTCGGTGCAAATGGTTCAGACGTTGATCGATATCGGGGCGCAGCACCTCATCGCGGCGGGCTAAATAATCCAACAACTCATCTTCTGTCGGCATTGCAGGAGCGCAGCCATGGCGAGAAACCACCAGTGCCCCGCAGGCGTTGGCATAATCGGCACTGGTTTGCCAGGATTCGCCGCGCAACCAGCCGCGTAATAGCCCGCTCATAAAGGCGTCACCGGCCCCCAGTACGTTGAGCACCTCGACCTGTACCCCTTTCACCAGAATGCCGTCTTCGATACGCTCGGGAATCGCCCCTTCTAATACTACGCAGCCCAGCGGCCCCAGCTTGCACACCAGCGTGGCATCGCTTACTTGACGTACCGCACGCAGGGCCGACAAAGTATCCGTACTGCCGCCGGCAATGTGAAACTCCTCCTCAGTGCCGACGATCAGGTCAAAATCAGGCAACCAGCGCTGTAGGTCTGCGGTAACTGAATCATCGGCGATAAAGCGTGTTTCACCATCGCCTGGGTTGGTCAGCCCCCAAAGAACGGGGCGATAGTCGATATCCAAAACACGTTTAACACCCGAGTTAGCCGCCGCCTCCAATGCCTTGCGACACGCCTTGCGCGTGGTATCGGTTGAAAGGTGGGTGCCGGTAATCGCCAGCGCCTTGGCCCTGGCGATAAAGTCTGGGTCGATAGCATTAGCATCAATGGCCATATCGGCGCAGTCGCGGCGATAAAACAGCAGCGGGAAACTTTCGCTATCCTTAAGTGCCAGCAATACCAGGCCGGTATGGCGCTCAGCATCCGTTTGTAGCGCAGACGTATCAACGCCCGCTCGCGCAAGTTCTTCGCGCACAAACTGCCCCATCTGCTCATCACCCACCCGTGACAACATGGCTGATTTTAGCCCTAGGCGTGCCGTGCCATAAGCCACATTGCCGGAGCTTCCACCTAGATATTTAGCGAAACTGGCCACATCTTCCAAACGACTACCAACCTGCTCGGCATATAGGTCGACAGCTACGCGTCCTAAACAAATGAGGTCTAACGATCGCTGGTGCGTGTCGTTGTTAAGCATAAACGTCTCCCCCACGCCACTGATCGTGGCATTGGTTATAAGTGGTCAAGGGCCTAACGGTGTCTTATTGAATTGACTCGGCCTTATAGTGAAAAGGCAGACCGAAAGCGTTCCAGCGCTAATTCGTCATCCTCGGCGGCCCAGCCTTCTAAGCCCACCGTGCCGCGATAGCCAATGTCATTCAGCGCGTTAGCAATGGCTGGATAGTTAATTTCGCCGGTGCCCGGCTCGCAACGCCCAGGCACATCAGCCACCTGCACTTCGCCGATGTAGGGCCCGCAGCGGCGAATCAACTCGATTAGATTGCCTTCACCAATTTGGGCGTGGTAAACGTCCAACATGATGCGCAGGCTAGTCCGGTCAACGCTTTCTACCAGCGCCAGCACATCGGCCAACCGAGCAAACGGAACGCCGGGGTGGTCAACGTCGGTATTGAGGTTTTCAAGCACAAAGGTAACGCCGTGCTGCTCGCCTAAATCCGCCAGCCGGTTCAAGGTTTCCCGCGCTTTGAGCCACATAGCGCCGGTCATCTCTTGGCAAGGCTTAACGGGTAACCCATTACCATCTAGCCCGGTGCCGTGAAGGTTAAGGCGCGGGATCCCCAGGCGCTTGGCGACTTCTACCGACTCGGTGGCGGTGCGCAGCAGTTCATCAGCCCCGGCGGCGTCTGCCAGGGTGCCGCTGACATAGCCGGTCATGGATGAAAGTGTCGCCCCGCTCTTGGCGAGTGCATCAATGTCGTGCTTAGTCCAGTCCCAGATTTCGACTTGGAAGCCCCGCTCAGAAATACGCTTAATGCGCTCCATCATGGGCAAATCGCAGAAGATCATTTCAGCACAGACGGCCAGCGTGAACGGCGATGATGGTGTTAATTGATTCATCATGCTTCCTTAGTAGCCGCTAGCATTTCGCGGTGAAGATTGCTCAGTGCTGCTTGTTACATCGGCAGGCTGAGTGTCTTGATCAGCTAAGCTGGCTTTCTTGGCTTTATCGTCTCGTTGGAATTCCGCAAGCTCTGCATCCAGGCTTTCAAGCTCTGCGCCACCTGCCATCATATTGAGCACTTCTTCGCGGCTGACTTCCTCTTTGCGGAAGGAGCCTAAACTGCCGCCGCGTGACAATAGGGTGAACGCATCGGCCACTGGGTAAGCATGGTGGACGTTGTGGGTAATAAAGATGACCGCAAGCCCATCCGCGCGGGCTTTAGCAATGTAGCGCAGTACCACGGAGGCCTGCTTGACCCCCAGCGCTGACGTGGGCTCATCAAGAATCAGCACTTTGGCGCCAAAATAGACGGCACGGGCAATCGCCACACACTGGCGCTCCCCACCGGAAAGCGTGCCCACTGGCTGGCTTGGGTCGCGTACATCAATACCGATTTTAGACATTTCCTCCTTGGCAACCCGGTCGGCGTATTTCCAGTTGATGCGCTTGAACGGCCCCCAGCCCACCGTCGGCTCACGACCCATAAAAAAGTTACGGGTAATCGACATTAAAGGCACCATCGCCAGGTCCTGGAAAACGGTGGCGATACCGGCGTCGAGTGCGAAGGCGGGTGACTTAAAGCGGGCAGGCTTACCATCCAGCAGCATCTCGCCGTGAGTGGGTCGATGGACGCCTGACAGGGTTTTGATCAGAGTAGACTTACCCGCGCCATTATCTCCGAGTAGGCACATTACCTCACCGGAATAGACCTGCATCGAGATATCACTTATGGCGATGACACTACCGAAGTGCTTGCTGACGCTGCGCATTTCAATCATTGGAGTGCGTGTAGTCATGTTATTTAGCCTCCATCGCCTTTTTGCGCATGTAGTTGTTGAATAACACCGCCACCAGCAACATCACGCCCAGAAAAACCTGGAACCAGTCAGTATTGACACCGGTGTAGAAAATTCCCATTTGCACCATGCCGAAAATCAGCGCCCCCAGCGCGGCCCCTATCGCAGACCCATAGCCTCCGGTCAGCAAAGCGCCACCGATCACCACCGCGATAATCGCTTCCAGCTCTTTTAGCAGGCCACGGATGGTGTCCGCCGAACCGGTGTCCATCACCTGAATACAGGCAAAGATGGTGGCCGAGAAAGCGGTGAACATGAACAGTGAAATCTTGACGCGATGGACGGGAACGCCCGAATTGCGCGCCGCATTGGCATCGCCACCACTGGCGAAGATCCAGTTTCCGTAAGGCGTGCATAGCAGCACCCAAGTCGCTACAGCGGTTAAGCCCAGCCACCAGACAATAGACACAGGAATGCCGGTGACCGTGGGATTGCCCGCAAAGTTGGTCGCCATCCAGCCATTTGCCGCCATCCAACTAAATAATCCCGTAGCGACTTCTCCAGAGAAAAGCGCCGCGAACCAATCTCCTGGGATATGCTCCTGCACTCCCCCCACCTGAGTACGCCCCGTCAATAACCGGCTAGTACCGATAGCCAGGCCACGCAGAATGAACAGGAAGCCCAGGGTAACGATAAATGACGGTAACCCCGTTTTATTGACCAGATTCCCGTTAATCCAGCCCACCAGGCCCGCACAGGCGAACGCCATTAAAATAGCGGCCCACAGCGGCCAGCCATACTCCACTGCAGGAATGGCAATCAGAATGCCTGCCAAACCAATCATCGAGCCAATCGAGAGATCAAATTCTCCGCCGATCATCAGCAGCGCGGCGGCCGTGGCGATAATGCCGAGCTGAGCGGCGACTTCAAGAAAATTAATAATACCCGCTGGGGTAAACATCCCGGTGCCACTGGAAGCCGCTATAAAAAAGGCAAGCACCAGCACGGCACCGGCCAGCGCCCCCAACTCGGGACGGTTAAGCGCTTTCTTCCAGAGAGAGACTCTCTGGATACGCTCATCTTGCTCAGCCGCTACTGGCGCAACCGATGGTTTCGTTTCAGTGGAACTCATGGTGACCGACTCCCAAGGCTCGACATCGCCGAGCCTTTTCCGATTAGGTAGTTATCAACGGATGCCCTGGCTACTTAGCTCAATAACCTGTGCAGCGTTTTCTTGAGTGACAAACCCAGGGCCGGTGGCAACATCCCCTGCGGGTAGCAGTCCATTCTTGACGAACTGATCTAGGAACATGACGGGCAAGTAGCCTTGCATGTACTGCTGCTGGTCGATCGCGAAGTCCAGCTCGCCCGCATCAAGGGCTTCCAGAATGCCAGGCGAGAGATCAAAGGTAGCTAGAGTGAACATCTCGGTAGCGCCTTGATCGCGCATGGCACTAATCATTGGCTCAGCGGCTAGGGCGCCTAGCGTTAACACACCGCGAACATCATTGTTCTGATTAAGATAAGCGATAATGGCATTTCGGATGGCCGTGGGGTCGTACGTCGTTGCTAGCTGCTCGGCGTTACCGTCAAAGCCATCGACAAAACCGTCACAACGCTGATCAAGCCCCTGATTGCCTTGCTCATGGTTAACGCAAACGCCTTTCTCGACGCCCATCTCTTGCATGCGCTCGGCGGCTTGGCGGCCCGCCTCATACTCGCTTTGCCCGATATGCAAGCGGGCACCGTAATTGCGCGCCACGTCGCCTCCGGAGTTAATCGTGATAACGGGAATGCCGTTATCCACCGCATTTTGAACAACGCTGCCGAGTGCACTTTCATCGGTGAAAGACAGGATTAAACCGTCTGGCTGAGACGCCACCGCCGCCTCCACGAGCTGCTGCATCTTGGCCATGTCGAAGGTTGAAGGTGCACGATACTCAAGCGTTGCACCCACTGTTTCAGCGGCCGCTTCTGCGCCATTTTTAACCACTGACCAGAAAGGGTCCGAGGGAACACCATGGGTCACCATGACGAAGCGGTTCTCTTCTTGTGCCTGACCTTGTGCTTGCACCTGTGCGGCCCCCGCCATTAGCGCGGTGGTGGCCGCTGAGGCTAAGAGCCATTGAGGCCAGCGGGATAGAGATAGACGTGCCATAAATAATTCCTCTTAACGTTATCGTTGTTGGTCGAGAAGCGGCATTTAATGCCTTGGCGCTATGAAATATAGATTCCACATCGACCCTATTGCAAACTATTTATTCTATACTTTGGTATTATTGGAATATTTATTTCACTTGAACTAGACTACATAGCAACTCGCCATTTGGCTCTGAGATTGCCAAGTGGCGCACAATCTAACGCTGAGGAATGTTTATGCAGCAGCCTCCACAAAAGCAGCCTCCACAAAAGCAGCCTCCACAAAAGCAGCCTCAAAGTTATCGCGAGCTGGAAGCGCTAATGAGTACTGAGTACGCCACGCTGAGCAAACGCTTGCAGCAAACCGCGCGCTTTATGCTCGATCATCCTCAAGAAGTCGCACTCGCGACCGTAGCGAAAATCGCTGAGCAGGCCGATGTCACCCCTTCCACGTTAATTCGCTTAGCCAATAGTTTGGGGTTTAAAGGCTTTTCTGAAATGCAGCAGCTGTTTCGCAGTCGCTTGGTAGATGAGCTTCCCAACTACACTGAGCGAATTCGCGCGGTGCGCAGCGCCACCGGAGAAACGCCCGACAGCACGCAGCTACTATGGGAATTTGCCGATGCTAATCGTGCCGTTTTAGAGCAATTGCCTAGTCGCATTGACCCAGAAAGCCTGGAAAAAGCGCTGGATATTTTTGAAAAAGCCCATGCTATTCATGTGATGGGGGCACGGCGCAGTTTTGTGGTGGCTAGTTATATGACTTATGCCCTGGCACATGTGGATAAGCCCGCGTTGCTGGTTAGCGGATTGGGCGGTATGTACCGCGAGCAGTTACGTGCAATGAGCCAGCACGATGCTCTCTTAACGATTAGTTTTTCGCCCTATGCCGAAGAGAGTCAGCGTGCGTGTGAAGGTGCTAAGCAACGGGGCTTGCCTATCATCGTAATTACGGACTCCCACCTTAGCCCACTCGCAAGTTTTGCCGACGTGGTCTTTGTGGTTAACGAAGCCGAAGTAAAAAGTTTCCGTGGTCTAACTGCCTCACTGTGCTTGACGCAAGCCTTGGCAATCAGCCTGGGAATGCGTCAGGACAAAGCACGCGAAAAAGCCATTCAGCAAGATCAGCAACGCAACCCCTAAACACGGACATCCGCATAGACGCGGCTACAATTACAATAGGAGAAAGACGATGAGACTTGCACTCATTGGTGCTGGACGCATTGGCAAGGTGCATGCCCAAGCGATTCATTCACACCCCGACGTAACGCTGGCTGCCGTGGCTGACTTTTACGCTCCCGCCGCCGAGGCGTTGGCAAATCAGTATGCAAGCCAAGCCGTCTCTGTAGACGCTATTTTTGCAGATGACAGCATCGACGCAGTGCTAATCGCCTCTAGCACGCCCACCCACGCCGAGTATCTAGAACGTGCAGCGCGCGCAGGCAAAGCCGTTTTATGTGAAAAGCCGATCGCTCTGGATTTAGCCCGCACTCGTGATGCCCTTCAAGTGCTTAGCGAGCACCCCGTGACCTGCGCGCTGGGCTTTAACCGCCGACATGATCCCCAGTTTTCGGCCCTTAAAAAAGCGGTTACCGAAGGACGTATTGGTGCATTGGAAACGCTGACAATCATCAGCCGCGACCCCTCTCCCCCGCCTGCCGAATATATAGCCGAGTCCGGCGGCCTGTTTCGGGACATGATGATTCATGATCTTGATATGGCCCGCTGGCTGCTAGATGAGCCGATAGAAAGTGTTTTTGCCGTAGGCAGTAGCATCATCGACCCATCCATTGGCGAAGCAGGTGATGTCGATACGGCTATGGTCACTCTCACCACGGCCAGTGGAAAGCTCTGCCAAATCAGTAATTCGCGTCGTGCCTGCTACGGCTACGACCAACGTATTGAAGCCTTTGGTAGTCAAGGTATGCTTCAGGCACAAAATGAAAGCGATACTCGTCTGCGCTTCACCGGCGAGGCAGGACAAATAGAAGATAAGCCTCAGTGGTTTTTCTTAGAGCGCTACGCACAAGCGTACCGGCTTGAAATCGGTGACTTTGTTGATGCCTGGCAGGAGAACCGCGCGCCGCTTGCAGGCGCACAAGATGGTTTAGAAGCGTTGCGTTTAGCCGATGCCGCCGAGCTCTCGTTGCGAGAAGGCCGCAAGATTCTACTGCAGACTGACACAGCCTTTACTAAATAAAGGAGCAACGCATGTCATCACTACTAGTACGCCCCGCTGCCCCGGATGAAAAAGGCACCGTTATTAACGTTACCCCCGCCTCTGCGGGCTGGGAGTATGTCGGTTTCCGTGTGCATAAACTCGCCAAAGGAGAACGCCTGGAAGCGAGCACTAACCACCAGGAAGTATGCCTCGTACTGCTGACGGGACGTGCGAATGTGGCAAGCGGCGAGCACTCTTTCGAGGACATCGGCGAACGGATGGATATTTTTGAACAGATCCCTCCTTACGCCGTTTATCTACCCAACGACGTTAGCTATCAAGTGGAGGCCACCACGGATCTGGAGCTGGCGGTCTGCGCGGCCCCAGGCCACGGCAATCATTCGCCACGCCTAATTGCCCCGGACAACATCAAACAAAGTACACGTGGGCAGGGTACTAACACGCGCCATGTGCACGACATCCTGCCTGAAGGCGAACCGGCAGACAGCCTGCTGGTGGTCGAAGTGTTTACCCCCGCCGGCAACTGGTCAAGCTACCCACCCCACAAACACGATGTGGATAACTTACCCCAAGAAACCCGGCTGGAAGAGACCTACTACCATCGCATTAACCCTGCCCAAGGCTTTGCGTTTCAGCGTGTTTATACCGACGACCGGTCTCTTGATGAAACGATGGCCATCGAAAACGGTTGCTGCGTACTGGTGCCCAAAGGCTACCACCCTGTGGGTGCTGCTCATGGCTACTCGCTCTACTACCTTAATGTAATGGCAGGCCCTAAGCGTGCCTGGCAGTTCCATAACGACCCCGATCATGAGTGGATGATGGAAAGCTAAATCGACGCTCAGTTTTTCAACATCCTGCTTTTCGATAGCCTGCTTTGCCTGCTAACGACTGTCTAATGCTATGCTGTTGTGCCTCGCTCACGCGGGGCTTTTTTTTACCACCCCTTTAAAGCATATAGAGGCCCCTCATGCTGCCCGACTACTCCGTTATCGCCTGGCTGTTGATTGTGTTTTCCGTCTACCTGACCGGCATCTCAAAAGGTGGTTTTGCGGGGGGCTTCGGTACGCTTTCAGTGCCGTTGATGGCGCTGGCGATTAGCCCCGCTCAGGCAGCGGGCCTGCTGCTACCACTATTGCTGGTCATGGACGTGTTCGCGGTAAAAGCGTGGTGGGGCAAGCATGATATAGCCGAAGTCTGGCGCTTTGTGCCGGGGCTGTTCGTCGGTGTTGCCGTGGGGACGCTGTTGTTCGACCGCCTAAGTGAAGAAGGCTTACGTCTGACACTGGGTGCTATCACCTTGCTGTTTGCCGCTTACATGCTGCTTAAACCCGTCGCCAAGAAACCTATTTCCACCCGATGGGCGTTACCGGCTGCCACCATCTGCGGTTTTACCAGTTTTATGGCCCACGCCGGTGCACCGCCGCTGAACGTTTATATGCTGCCGCGCAAACTGGCCAAAGAAACCTTTATCGCGACCTGCGCGGTGACGTTTGCGGTGGTTAACGTCATTAAACTGGCGCCATACATGTGGCTTGGCGAGATTAACGTGACCAGCGCCTGGGCCTCGCTGGTGCTGGTGCCGATTGCCTGGATTGGGGTGCGTAACGGCTTGTGGCTACAAAGCCGAGTTAACGAAAAGCTATTCTATCGTTTAGTAATTCTGGCGATGTTTTTAGTAGGCTTTAACTTGATATGGCAGGCGCTGACATAGAAAAATGCTTATCTAAAGCGTGAGGCGACACAATATGCGAAGGTGTTCGCCAGTCTAAGCATCGCCACCCTTCTACACTCGCTACCTCAGCCAGCACTGGGTCGGGGTTCACCGCTACAGGGCAGTCAACGTACTGCAATAAGGGCAAGTCGTTACGTGAATCAGAGTAAAACGTGATGTGACTAGGCGTTACCTGTTGTTCCGCTAACCACTGTTGAAGACGTAAGACCTTTCCGCCGCGATAAGAAAAGATGCCCTCGCTACCGCCGGTATAGCGTGCTTGTTCATTAATACCGCTTTCGACACTAGGCTCTACCGCCAGGACGTGATCAATACCTAGCGTCACCGCCATGGGCGCCACCAAGTGGCGGGAAGAGGCTGAAATCAGCACCATTGTATCGCCAGCCTGGCGGTGCGACTCCAAACACGCCCATGCTTGGTCGAAAATACGCGGCTGCAGGTGGGTCGCAACAAACCGCTCGACCTCCTTTTGAACATCAACAACACGGCGCCCGCGCAGCGGCTTCAGCGTCATCGCCAGATACTCTTCAAGCTTAAGCTTTTCCGCGTGGTAGGCCTGCTGCATCAGCTCTGCACGCGCCATAAAGGTCTCGGCATCGCTGATCCAACCTTGCTCTATCATCCATAGGTTCCAGCGGGCGCTGCAGTCTCCGTCCAGAAGCGTGTCATCAAGGTCAAACAAGGCCAGGCGCATAGCGGCACTCCTCTCATCGTGGGCTCGCGGTGCGTAGAGTATGCCAAGGGCCATGACAAAACGATGACGCTGTTAATCCCTCTCTTTATCGCTCGCTATCAGCGCTCGGTAACGCATCCCGCCATGAGTAAGTCGGTGCGAAACCGACAAGACGACGTGCTTTGTCATTGCTATAGAAAGTTTCGAACTCGCCCATCTCGCGCCTGAGCGGCACGTTCGGGTAAAAGCGTTCAATCACCTGGGCATTCGTCAGGCCAACCGAAAGATCGTTATTGGCAACATTGAAGATCTCGTAACCCAGGCCATCTGTCTTCAGGCAACAGTCGACCATCTGCCCCAGATCACGCGCATCAATGTAGGCGAAGATATTGCGCTGGCGCATAGCCGGTTGATCTAAAAAGTCCGGAAATAGCTCGGCGTATTCATGCGGCTCAATAACGTTATTGATTCTTAAGCCGTAGATATCGATACCTGAGCGCGCCTGAAAGGAACGCGCCGTTACCTCATTAACCACCTTGCTCATAGCATAGCTATCCTGGGGAACGGTGGGATGCTCCTCATCGACCGGCAGATAGTCCGGTGTCTTCTCACCATCCGCAAAGCAGATGCCGTAAGTGGTCTCGCTGGAGGCAAAAATCACCTTAGGAATACCTAGCCGAGTGGCGGCATCCAGCACGTTATAGGTACTGAGTGTATTAATACGATAGGTTTCATTATCCGGCCGGTGCAGGATAGCGGGAATAGCGGCGAAATGGACAATAGCATCGTAACGCGGCACGCCGGTGCCCGGTTCAAGCTCGTCGATCCCTGCGTAAGCTTGGCATGCATTAAACACCTGGCCAGCGTCCGTCAAGTCGACCTTCAGAGTGGTGATACCGGGCACGTCGGACACAATCCAATCCAGATTGGTGACTCGGTGGCCCTGATCGCGCAGGTAGGCCGTCGCATGACGACCGGCCTTACCGCTGCCACCAGTGAAGAGAATTCGCATGGAGACTCCTTAATGAACAGAACGAACCATTCCTCTTTAGCAAAGAAATGCCCAGGACTGACTGATCGAAGGCAGGGCTTACTAAAAGGACTTGTGCACTGGATTAGGAGGTTAGCCGCGCGGCTACCAAGAGTATCAGTTAAGCATCCAGGCACTTTCAAAGCAGCCTGGATGCTGCCTTATGGCCAATCCGTGCGTTTATTTATTCATAGCTTCAGGCAAGTAGAGGGCGATGCCGGGAAAGATATGCATTAATGCAATCGCCAGCAGCATCAGTAGGAAAAACGGCAGCGTGGCCTTGGTAATGGTCAGAATATCTTTACCGGTTAATCCTTGAATCACGAACAGATTAAAGCCAACTGGCGGCGTAATCTGCGACATTTCAACCACTACGACCAGGTAAATACCAAACCAAATCAAATCGAAGCCCGCAGCGCTTACCACCGGCATAATAATCGCCGTCACCAGCAGAATCAGCGAGATACCGTCGAGAAAACACCCCATCATCAGCAAAAGCAGGGTCAGTGCTACCAGCAGCATGGTGGGTGAAAGCCCCATTTCACTAATCGCTTGAGCCAGTTTCATGGGCACTTGAGTAAAGCCCATCGCCGAGGTTAAAAATGAGGCGCCGGCAATAATAAACGCGATCATGCAGGCCGTACGGACAGCGGCAAACAGTGAGTTTTTGAAGATATCGCGATCAAAGTGACCGTTAAAACGTGCAATCACAATCGATAGCACCACACCCACCGCAGCCGCCTCAGTGGGCGACGCTAACCCACCATAGATTGAAAAGACAATGCCGCCGATCAGTAGCAAAATAGGGACGAGTGACCACGTATTACGCAGCTTTTCCGCAAAGCTCATGTCCGACTCATCTTCACCGGTAAGCCCTTCACGATTGCCTTTAAGCAGCGCCCATAAAATGAGATAGGTCATAAACATTGCCAGGATCATTAAACCGGGGCCAATCCCTGCCATAAACAGCCTGGAGATCGACTGCTCAGTCACCACACCGTAGACGATCAGCACGATAGACGGTGGAATCAACAGCCCCAGCGTCGAGGCGCTGGCCAGCGTACCAATCGCCATATTGCTGTCGTAGCCCCGTCGTTCAAGCTCTGGTAGCGTCATCTTGCCCACCGTAGCGCAGGTCGCCGCGGAAGAGCCGCACACCGCAGCAAACATCCCGCTGCCAATAATATTGGTATGAAGTAAACGGCCAGGCAGTCGATTCAGCCAGGGTGACAGGCCGCGAAACATATTGTCGGCAAGGCCTGAGCGAAACAGTATTTCACCCATCCAGATAAACATAGGCAGTGCGGTAAGGTCCCAGCCGTAGCTAGCCCCCCAAAAATCTGAGGCTAAGATCGACCCTGGTGAGAACGAGCTGAAGAACTCTAATGCTATCCAGGCAGTGCCGATCAGCGCGAAGGCGATCCACACCCCGCTGCCAAGCAACAGCATAAGAGTAAGAATGGTAGCCAAACTTAGTAATAGCACGCGGGCGTCTCCGGAATAAAAAGCATGGGCTGAGTAAGTACAAAGTGAGTTGTCATAGACTTAGCAGACATAACCTCAGTGCATCTCACTGTCATCCGTCGCGGTGGCCTCGCGAAAGCTCGAGGGGTCGCGGGCGGCGATGCGCAATGCCATCAACAAGGCTTCGATAAGGGCCAAACACAGCAGGCCGACGCTCGTCGCCAGCACTGTTTGGGGAATCCATAGCGGAATCGACAAAAATCCTGAGGAAACATCGTTATACGCCAAACTTTCTCTTGCCAGCTCAATCAGGCCGTAACTCAGTATTAGGCTGATCGCCAGCGCAATAATTAAACAAAATACTTCAAACCAAACGCGCACGGCCGATGGCAGACGTGCAATCAGCAGCGTCACACGAATATGGGCATGGTGCACAAAGGTGTAGGCTAATCCTAAAAAGGTCGCCCCTACCAGCAGGTAAGAAGCCAGTTCCGAAACGCCGGTAATACTTAAACCCAGGCGGCTCAAGCCAACCAGTACAAGCAGAGCATCTATCAATCGAAAGGTCACCTGGAACGCGATGAGCGCACAGATAGCCACCATACACGCCGCTGCTCCCCAAGCTCCCAGACGATAGAGTTTGTCGAATTTAAACGTCATATTCACAGTCTCGCGAAGCACATGGGAAAAACAGAGGGTCTGGCCAAAGCCAGCCCCTCACAAGAGCTATCAAGATGAGGATTAGCTATCCCGCTGATCGCGATAAGCTTCCAGTGCCTGCTTAGCTTCGTCATCGGCACGAGACTGCCAGTCTTCAAAGAGCTTGTCGCCAGACGACTGTAGGGCAGCGGATATGGCTTCATTAGGCTCAGAAACCGCAACACCTTTCTCTTCCAACGTGACCAAACTAGCATCGTTATCTTCTTGGCTCATCTCCCAGCCACGTTTTTCAGCCTCAGCGGCGGCTTCCATTAACGCGTCCTGAGTCGCTTCATCCAGCCCATCAAAACTACGCTGACTCATGAATATTATATTTTTAGGCAGCCACAGGTTGGCATTGGTGTAATCCGTTACATAATCCCACGCGGCCATGGAACTGCCGGTGGAGCTGGAGGTAATCATGGCATCCACTCGGCCAGTGCTGAACGCGGTGGGAATATCCGATTCTTCGGTTTCTGTGGGGCTGCCACTCAAGTAATCGACGAAGCGCTGGGTATTGATGTTAGGAGCACGAACGCGCAACCCTTCAAACTGCGCAGGATCGGTGAGTGCTTCTGCGGTGTAAATACCTTGCGCGGGCCACGCAACCGCATACAAAGGAATCAATCCTTGATCAGCAAATAGCTCGGTAATCATGGGCTTAGTCGCTTCCCAAAGCGCGTAGGCATCATCATAGCTACCCGCTACGCCTGGCAGCGTGTCGACTTCAAAAATAGGGTCATCGTTGGACAGAACCGAGAGAAACACTTCACCTGCATCAATAGTGCCCCGACGGACCGACGGCTTAATTTCCCCATGAGCGACCAATGCCCCCCCGCTATGAACGGTGATGGTCAGCTCACCATCGGTAGCTTCTGCCACATCTTCGGCGAACTGCTTGGTATTTTGAGTGTGGAAGCTAGCATCGCCATAGGGCGTGGCCATCGTCCATTCGGCAGCGTGAGCCGTGACCGTTAAGCCGCAGGCAGTTGCCAGTAGCAGTGTAGACGTTAGTGTTTTGCGCATCTTGAGAACCCTCTTATTCATTTTATTAATGTGTTACTTCTGTAGTAGTACCAGAGGAGGCACTGGAAGTAATCCAACGCCCGGAGAAACGTGTTGTTGTAATATCCATTCGCCCCCTGAGCATAGCGCTTGGGCAGGCCATACGGAATGCTCTAGCAATGGTTGACTGATAAAATAAGCGTTGTCGTACTGCCAGCCCTTTAAACAGAGTGATGACGCACGTGACGATGCATTAACTATGCAATGTTGAGGCCACTTTTAGCAGTGACTACAGCCAACGCTTTTATCACGCCCTGCTGCTAGCGCTAAAATATATCGCGCTCAGCGATTAATCATTTTTCCAACCAATAACAATATGATAAGAGCAGTAGAAAATAAAAATTATCAAAAACGATTGGCACTGGGCAAGCCGTATTCATATATTGTTGGTGGTTTACACGTTAGCTTTTGCTAAGTGAAAGCACCTAAATAACAGGAGTCGCTATGGCCATCCCCCTGCTTAACTGCGATATGGGCGAAAGTTTTGGCAACTGGAGCCTCGGCTTAGATGCCGATGTGATGCCCTATGTCGATTGCGCCAATATCGCCTGTGGCTTTCACGCCTCTGACCCTCATGTGATGCGACGTACCGTCAAACTGGCTGTCCAGCACGGCGTGCGTATTGGTGCGCACCCAGGCTACCCCGATTTAATGGGCTTTGGCCGCCGCTCAATGGCCTGCTCCCCGGAAGAGGCTGAAGATATGGTGCTCTACCAAGTCGGCGCACTGGCGGGCATATGCCAAGCGGAAGGCACGCAACTCAGCTACATAAAACCCCATGGCGCGCTGTATAACGACATGGCCGCTAACCTTGCGTTACTCGAAGGCGTGATGCGCGCTGTGCGTGCCTATGATCCCAGCCTGCCGCTGATGGTGATGTCGACAGCCGACGCTGCGCCGCACCGCGAGTTAGCCGCCAAGCTGGGCATTACCCTATGGTTCGAAACATTTGCTGACCGCGCCTACGATGCCAATGGCCATCTGGCCTCACGGCGCTTACCGAACGCCGTGCATCACGATCAGCACACTATCGTCGATCAGGCGGTGATGCTGGCGAAAGGCGAATCGCTCACCTCACTTGACGGCACTCCGCTACAGCTGGCCTGCGACACACTTTGTGTTCACGGCGACAATCCCGAATCAGTGGCCGCCGTGCGTGCCATCCGCGAGGCCTTTCAGGCGTTGGAGCAGGCGTGAAACCGAGCATTCAAATACGTCCTAAAATGCGCATTGAAACGACCGCCATGGACGCCCTAATGGTGCGCCTGTTCGACACCATTGATGAAGCCAATATGGCTTGGGTGATCGCCGCCGATCAAGCCCTGCGCGCCGCCTTTGGGAACGCTTTAATTGATTTAGTCCCCTCATACACCACGCTATTAGTTCACTACGACTGTCAGCAGCTGAATCACAGCGATGCCCTAAGCCTTATCAACAAGACGCTTTGCAACCTCACGCCTGCAGATACCCAAGCGGGTGAACTACACATAATTCCCGTGTGGTATGACGAAAGCGTGGGGCCTGAGCTGCCCCTGGTCGCCAAGCGCGCGGGCTTAAGCGTCGAGGCACTGGTCGAACAGCACTGCAACCACGACTACTGCGTATTCGCACTCGGTTTCGCGCCCGGCTATGGCTTCATGGGCTTGGTAGATGAAGCGCTAGCCACCCCGCGCTTAAAAACGCCGCGCCGCAAAGTCGCGACAGGCAGCGTAGGTATTGCCGATCGCCAAACGGCGATTTACCCGCTGCTTTCGCCAGGTGGCTGGAACATTCTTGGCCGTACTAACGTGCCGCTTTTCGAGTATGCCAAGCGTGGCGACCCCCTGTTCCGCCCTGGTGACAAAGTACGGTTTAAAGCGATCTCGCGCGCCGAGTTTGAAGCGGACGGTGGTGATACCACCCCGATGGAGGAGCGCTCATGAGCCAAGTTGCTACGCGTAAAGCGCCCGCAGGAATGCTCGTTAAACAAGCAGGACCGCTGGCGTTAATTCAAGATGCCGGACGATTTGGCGTGGGCCATCTTGGCGTAACCCAAGGCGGTGCGGCCGACTGGATTTCTTTTCGATGGGCCAACTGGCTGCTAGGCAACGAGCCAAACAGCGCAGCTCTCGAGATTGTCATGGGCGGCGGCTTAAGCCTCGAAACCGAATGCGAAGTGCACCTTGCGCTAACGGGCGCTGACTTGGATGCCCAGTTAGACGACAAGCCACTGGCACCGAACACAAGCTTCACCCTGACGCCCGGCCAGCGCTTAGTATTTCGCCAGCCTCGCCTGGGGTTGCGGGCTTATCTCGCGTTTCCCGGCGGACTAAATGCGCCAGAAGTGCTGGGCAGCCGCGCCTGCACCGCCCGTGAGCAGCTAGGCGGCTTACATGAAGATGGTAAACCGCTGAAAGTGGGCGACCGCTTGACGTGGCAAGGCGATGCCCCAGCGGTTAAGCAACTCCCTGACAGCCAAGCTTTGCGTATGCCCGCAACAGAATGCCGCCTGCCTGTCGTGCTCGGCTCACAAATCGCCACCTTCAGCGGCCGCTCTCTGTTCCAGGCTTTTAATCAGCCTTGGACGGTGGATAACCGTGCCGATCGTATGGGCGTGCGGCTCACGGGACCTGTCCTGAATGGCTCACTGACCGGCATTATTTCCGAAGGCATTCCACTCGGTGCCGTTCAAGTACCGCCTGACGGTCAGCCCATCATACTCATGAACGATCGCCAGACAATTGGCGGCTATCCGCGCCTGGGTGCGCTCACCCCGACCGCCTGCGCGATGCTTTCCCAATGCCTGCCGGGCACGAAGGTGTGGCTAACCCCTGTCAGCGCCAGCCAAGCGCAGGATGATTATCGGGCACAGCTAAACGTGTGGCGCTAATACGTCAAAGCCCCTCGGTTGAGGGGCTTTGTTGAGGGCTTTGGCACGACCAGGTTCTAACGCATTAATGTCTGGCCATTTGCAGTTCTTTAACGACAATATCGCCATCAACCACAATAGGTTCACCATCCAGAAACAGCGAGCAATTGCGCATCGGGATATCGAGATGGCAGGCCGTATCGTTAGTGCCACCTAACTCATTATTTGGCCCGGTAGAGAACATTACGTTGCCATAAAAACTGCGCGGCTCCATGCCCATGCCGCCGGGAAACTCGCCAGGCACCATACGGTGCCACTTGGCATTGGGGTTCATGCCCCAACCGACATGGCTCATACCCAGCCCACGCGGATCGTTAAAGCTTTCCATGTAGGACTTAACCAGCTCCGCATCTAGCCCACCGCGGATATCGGTAATCCAGCCCTTCTTGATGGTGTACGTAATCGGCTCTCTGACATACATATTCTGGGGCAGCAAAATATCGCCTGGCGCAACGACAATGGTGCCATCAACCCCGTCATCATCACCGCCGGTAAATACAAAGCCGGACGGCCAATGGTCCCACCGCCCGGGCTCATCGGTGCAGGCATACTCAGCAACGGTGGCGTATGTATTAAGTTGATAGGTGACATCCGTTCCGTGGGGCGACGTGATGCGCATAACCTTGGCTTTTGCCAGCAACTCGGCGGCTAATTCAACCTTTTCCCGGAGTTCCTTCGTAGGCAGCATTCTGGCCAGCAATTCCGGTGGTTCAACGGCGGTTAAGATCCGTGTACCGGCCGCTTGAATGGCCATTTGCTCAGGTGAGAAAAGCAGAAAAATACAGTCGATCAGCATATCGCAATTTTTGAGCGCCTCCACCGCGTCGGGCATACTGGCAAGCCCTGTCGCACCCACGCTCCAACCGCCAGTGGGTAGCGGAGCGGGTAAGCGCATGTGGTACATGTTGGCGCCTAAACGCTGACCCGCGGCCATAAAGGCATCGGCATATTCCAGGCGCTCGCTTCCCTGCGTAAGCACCACAAGTCTTTCACCTTCGTGTACGCCGGACATTTTTAACTGATGGAGACAGATTTCCGTAAAGCCTGCATGATCCATAAAGACTCCTACTTCGCTGGTGTAAATCTTATATCGTGTTAGGAAAATCTTCTTGAGAGCGTTTGAGCTTCCAATATTGGGCCTCAAACGCTCTAAATATTGTCAGATAAAACTAAACGTTCGACTCCTGAGTCGACGGGCTAACCTTGTGGCTGCGCTTTTTACCCAGCTCTTCTGATATGGCGTCAAAGAAAGCATCGGTGGCTGCTTGATGAGGCTTGGTCATCAGACTAACGCCAACAAAAAGCACGCTAGCGACGACGATTCCCCATATGCCGGAAGGCAGACCCAGCAGTGAGTTTCCGGTGGCATACATCAGCAGCACAAAGGCACTCGTGCCTACCACACTGACTAAGGCACCAGCGCCAGTGCCACGCTTCCAATAGAAAGCGCCGATAATGGCGGGCACCATCGCGACCAGGCCAGACGATGCGGCGACTGACAGTACGGCAATCAAGTCCAACTGCAGCTCGGCAAAGGCCAATGCCAAAATTGCGATGACAGGTACAACAAACTTACCCACTAGCAGCTGGCGTTTCTCACTGACGTTAGGCTTCACGTTCGCATACACATCACGAGAGACCATTGAGGCCAGCGTCAGCATGATGGAATCAATAGTAGAAACGGCTGCTGCCATAATGCCGACCATCACGATTACACCCAGTACCGGTGGTACAAACTCAGATGCTAGCAGCGTGGGCGTCGCCAAATCGGCACTTGCAAGGCTGGGGAAAGCGGCTAAAGCTGAGAAGCCCCACAGTACCGACACCATGGTGTAGATAAAGCCAAACACTAGAAAACCAATCAGCATTTGACGCATTGCGCGCAATGAAGAAGGCATAAACAGGCGCTGGCTAACTTGGGGATTAGAGAGGCTAAAGAAGAACCAAGGAATCGTTAGCCCTAAGAAAGTAACGAAGCTGAACAAACCCGAGCCCGGCACCGTGAGTGACTGAGGATGCTCCGTCGCAAGCGTGTCAAATAGCGCGCCAAAACCACCCAGGCCCTGAATGACCAGGAATGCCACGAGCGTCGAGGCCACAATCATCATGATCGCCTGGAGAGAGTCGGTCCACATGACCGAGCGAATTCCCGCTATATAAGAGAAGAAGATAGCAATCATCGTGGCCATGATGACGCCCGTCGTAAAGGTAATCGCCCCGTCGGTAATACCTTGCAACAGGTAACCTACACCCGCCAACTGAACCGCTGAATAAGGAATCAGGAAGATACAGCTGGCAAGAGAAACCGCCATTGCGACATGTTTGCTGTTATAGCGATGACCCAGCATTTCGCTTGGCGTCACATAGCCGAACTTTTTCCCGACGGCCCAAAACTTCGGCCCGAAGATAGCCACCAGGGAAACGCCCGCAAAATAAATAATTTCAAACCCCAGTGCGCCCACGCCTCCGGCGTAGGTGAGGCCTGCTAAACCGACCATCATAAACGCGCTGTAGGTGGTGGCACTGTAGCTCAGCGCCGAGACAAAACCATTCATCTGTCGATTGCCCAAAAAGTATCCTGACATACTTTCTGCAGCGCCTTGTCGCGACATAATCGCAATGCCTACCGCAATCAATAAATAGATAGCAATAGACCACCAAATGAGTGACTCAGTCATTGCTGTGATCCTCGAAGTCTTTAGTGATAAACACGTTCAGCGCAATGACAATTAACCCTGCAACCGCCCAAAACAAGAAGCTGCCGTACCAAAACGCGACATTGCTCAACAGGGTGTAAGGCACTAAATAGCTCAGCAGGACAATTATCCATACGAGCCATATCCATTTACTTCGTTTTCCAAACTCAGGTTTCATAGTCCACCTCGTTTTATTACATCATGGAGTAGAGTGTGTGTTGTTTTGGTGAGGCTGGCGTAAATCAGCGCTACGTTGTTCTAGTTGTTGCCAAGGTGCTTTATCTGGTGCAAAGCGCGCTCGAAGATACATCGCTAAATCAGCGACTTGGGTATTGCTAAAACTGTCGGAAAAACCAGGCATACTGCCGGTTCCTGGAACGTGGTCTGCGTGGACACCGCTTAAAATCGACTGAATAACGTTGTCGGGGTGGTCGCTATGAATATTGGTATTCAGCGCGAGTGACGTACTCGCGCTGGAGAAAGTAGGTACTCCGGTTGCCACGTGGCAGGCTGCGCAAGCGCCATCGAATAGGCGCTCGCCCGCCTCCAAGCCGGGCGCACTAAGCGTTGCGCCAGCCACACGCTGCTCCGCCCTCGCCACCGCTACGTCGCTATCATCCGTCGGTGCCTGCATCTGTGTGGCCACATAGTGGGCAATGGCTCTCACGTCGTATTCAGGCAATTCGGCCAATCCCGCAACGACTGGTGCCATCGGGCCAGAGGCAACCCCATGCAGCGCCGACTCACCATGGCGCAAATAGTCGTAGAGCGATGTTTCACTCCAAGCAACCGGCGCACGCGACAGCGCATTGAGTGGCGGCGCCTCCCAGCCATCAACAAAGGCCCCTGCAAAATAATTCTTGCCGCTTTTCTCCGCGCCCATGGCATTACGTGGGCTATGGCAAGCACTGCAGTGGCCTAACCCTTCTGCCAGATAGGCGCCTCGATTATAAAGCTCGCTTTGCATGGGGTCTGGCTGGAAGGGAGTGGGGTCGTGATAAAGCGTGTTCCAGCCAGCCATTAAGGCGCGTACGCTGAAAGGAAAAGCAAGATCGTTAACGGTTTTATCCGATGACACCGCCGGCTGAGACATTAGGTAGGCGTACAGCGCCTGTAAGTCGGTATCACTTGTTTTGGCAAACGCCGTATAGGGAAAAGCGGGATAGAGATGACTGCCATCGCGACTGATGCCATGGCGCATTGCTCGTTCAAACGCCGCGTAGGACCACTGACCAATACCCGTTACCTCGTCTGGCGTAATGTTAGTACTGTAGAGCGTTCCAAAAGGCGTTTCAAATGAACGCCCACCCACGTTGGCTACACCATTGTCAGCGGTATGGCACGCTGCGCAATCACCAGCGGCGGCGACTAGCCGCCCGCGCTCAATGGTATCGGCGGAATAAAGATTAGTGGCTGGCCGAGCAATAGGGGCCACGGCGCCCTTCCACGGCCATGCGATAGCCACCGTGCCCGCCATTGTAGTCAGTGCCGCAGCGGCTAACCAGCGCCGCCTCGCAGGGCGCTGCAGTTTGGCCGGACGCCCGGCAATCGCCACCGTCGGCTCTTGGAGTGCCTGGCGGACACGCTTGGCAGTAAAGGGAGGCTGGCGAAAACGAATGCCGGTCGCATCAAATAGCGCGTTGGCAATCACGGCAACACCGGGCGATAGCTCAGCCCCGGTTAATACATCGGTAGCAGGTTGGTTAAAAGAAGAAGGCACCCTTTGCGTTGCCGGTTGATAGCCGCGCGTAGCCAGCTCGCCTGCTCCTGAAGCGACGGGCACGAGTACATTGCGGCCATCACCCCACTCATCAAACGCAGGGCTTTGCCCCAAAAGCGGGCGAGCTTCACCCAATACCCGTGTTTGGAGCGTTTGCTGAAGACGCGCGGTATCCACATCAGGGCCCGTGTCTTGGCCAACAACCAAGCGGGTCAGCTGCACCTCACCGGTAATCCGGTTAACCACTACGTCGGCAATCCACGCGGAGCGTACACCGGGTGCCTCACGTTGATCACGGCTTGGCAGCTGAGAGTATGCAAAACCGCGACCTCGCAGCAGGTCCTGCGGCGCTGAATTTGGCGCTGACGTGGGAGAAAGCGGCGACAGAGGCACCGTCCACTCAGCCCGTTTAGCGACCGACTCTATTAGCGCTATGCCACGCGCATCGTCGAGGTGACGAAGACGCAGCGCAATGGGGTCCTGTTCGCTATCACGAGCCACCTCATCTAGAAACGACTCTCGCGCAAACGCCTGCTGAATGTCGACGACAGTAGAATCACTTGAAAGGCTATTGGATTGGCTTCTTGCAGCAAGATATTGGTCTCGAAAAACGTAAGGTGAAAACGGCGCCGCATCGTTACTATTATCCGAAGCCTCAGTAGCCTCAGCCCTAAGCTCGGTGATCGCGGCCTTGCCACTCAGCCAGAGCCCGACAGCGGCGACCTCACCGATAATACTAGCCTGCTGGTAATGATAGCGGGTGATCTCACCGCTGCTGGCAAGATCGGCTTCTAGCGTCATCCTCTGCGCCTGCCCCAGCGCCTCTTTATCTTTTGCATAGCGGGCATCAAGCCAAACCGCTACCGGGGCCCCCACCGCCTTAGACATTAGCGCCGCATCGACAGCGGCATCATCGCCGCAATGGCGGCCAAGCCCGGTTGCTTGACGCGACACGTGCGTTTGGTCGAGGCAATAGAGTTCAATCTGGTTAACGGGCAATGCGGTTAAGCGACTTAAATCGTGCTTAAGCGCCAGTGGAGTAACGGTTTTTCCCCAAATATCGAGCTGGTGCTGGCGGTAATCCGCGATCACCCAGCCGGGGCTATTTCCCCAATGCATCCGGCTCGGCCAGCCATACTGCTGACGCATTGACGCCTGCGATTGAGGGCTTGTTTTAACAGCGCTGAATTTGAGAGACGTAGATTTAATAGAATCAGGTGCGCTATTGGTTGGCTGACGCACGGATTGCCACTCAACCTTGAGCTGTTTAGCCGCATCAATAGCCAAGGCCAAACTGCCGGCAACAACACCGACAAAGTCTTCTTCAACCACCACCTCAATAGCACCTGGTGGTGAGCCGATGCTGGACCTATCAACACTAATTAAGCGATCGCTTTCAAACCGCTCGCCATCCCAATGATAGTGAGGTGGGCGTACGACGACGCCATAGCGTGAATGCGCCAATGCCGCGGGAATGCTCGCCTGATGATGCTGACGACGAAGCCGCTGCCCTTCACTCATGAAGTGGCTCCTGCAATCGGCTCGCATTGAGGTCAACAGCCAGGCGCGCTGCTTGCAGAATTTCAACGTGAGTACCGCATCGGCACAGATTATGCTCAAGCGCGGTACGAATCTGTTGCGCTGAAGGCTGTGCGTTATGATTTAACAGCGCACGAACGGTGATAATCATGCCGTTCAGGCAGTAGCCACACTGGGCTGCTTGCGCATCAATGAAGGCTTGCTGAACAGGATCAAGCTGGCCGTAGCTGGCCAGCCCATCAAGCGTAATGACGTCATGGCCAACGGCAGCGGACACGGGTAGCACGCACGTTCGTGCGGCCATGCCATCGATCAATACACTGCATGCACCACATTCGCCCAAGCCACAGCCGTATTTAGGCCCATTAAGCGCTAGGTCATTACGCAGCACATTGAGTAGCAGCGTATGCGGGGGCACTGCCAGCTCATGTTCTTGTCCATTGACTGTCAACGTTAGCGTCATAAGGAATCATCATCTTATTGTTAAAACGGCCTGCTTGCCAAACACTCTTCGTCGTACTGAATAATCAGCCTATTTTCGCCTTCATCGCTAGGCGTGCACCGGTAAAGTGCGGCGATGCTCACAAACATGCATAAAAAGCGTACACGCCATAAAAAAATACTAATAAACATATAGCACTCAATTGATGAGTCTTTCAAGTTTTTATAAAAACCATAAAAATACAAAAAAAGTCATTAAATTCAGCATAATATATACTCAATCAACCTATTTGTTCATAAAAATAATTTTCCCATTAAATCCTTGACCAACAAATAAATGGTGTATACGTTGTTTTATAGCATTCACAAACTCACTCCCTGAGGCGCTCTGCACGGTGGTGTGTGAATAAAAACAGCGAGGCAACGACGATATGAAGAACAAACCCACCATTGCAGTCATTGGCGCCGGCCTTGGCGGTGCCGCGGCTGGCGCACTGCTGCAGCAAGCGGGTTATCCCACCAAGGTTTACGAACAAGCGCCGGCTTTTTCTCGCCTTGGCGCGGGAATTCACCTTGGCCCCAATGTTATGAAAGTCATGCGGCGTATCGGCATTGAGGACAAGCTTAATGCCATGGGGTCACATCCTGATTACTGGTTCAGCCGTAACGGCATGACGGGGGAATATCAGTCGCGTATCCCGCTGGGTGAGTTTGCTCTCGAAAACTACGGGGCAGCCTATATCACCGTCCACCGTGGCGACCTCCACGAATTAATGGTGAGCACGCTCGACCAGGATAATCTACATTTCGATAAGCGCTTGGTAGATGTCGATGACAGCGGCGATAAAGTCGTCATGACCTTCGCCGATGGTTCGACGGAAGAGGCGGATTTAGTCATTGGTGCTGATGGTGTTAATTCACGCCTGCGTGAGAAATTACTCGGCACTGAAGCACCTATCTACAGTGGCTGGGTTGCCCACCGTGCGATTATCTCCGCTGAAAAGCTCAAGGCGTACGATTTGGATTTTGAGGCGTGCGTGAAGTGGTGGTCTGAAGATCGTCATATGATGGTTTATTTCGTCACCGGCGACGAAAAAGAGTATTACTACGTGACGGGCGTGCCCGAACCCGACTGGAACCACGGCACCTCCTTCGTCGATAGCTCCCAGGAAGAAATGCGTACAGCGTTCAAAGGCTATCACCCCACCGTACAAGCGCTGATTGACTGCACAGAAAGCGTCACGAAGTGGCCTTTATTGGAACGTAATCCGCTACCACTTTGGCATGAAAACCGATTAGTACTGCTTGGTGATGCCTGTCACCCAATGAAGCCACATATGGCTCAAGGCGCCGCCATGGCGATTGAAGATGCTGCCATGCTGGTGCGTTGCCTGGAAGATGTTGGCGCTGACAATTATCAACGTGCTTTCGAGCTTTATCGCACCAATCGCTTTGAGCGTGCCTCGCGAGTGCAGCAGGTCTCCCATGACAATACATGGCTACGCGCAGATGAAGACCCGGCCTGGGTATTCGCCTACGATGCCTTTGAAGTACCACTGAAGCAACCTGACGCGATCAATGAAGGAAGCCCAGTATGAGCAGCACCTATCTTTATGGCGCGAACTTACATGCCAACGGTATTCGCCAGCACTACCTGCGTTTCGGCGATAGCGCTAAGTCCTCACGCCAACCCCTGGTGCTGATACCGGGCATTACGAGCCCTGCTATCACCTGGGGGTTTGTAGCCGAGCGGCTGGGTCAGCACTTCGATACCTACGTGCTGGATGTCCGTGGGCGGGGCTTATCGTCTACCGGCCCCGAGCTCGCTTACGACATCGACACCTGCGCTGACGATGTGATTGCGTTTATTGATGAGCTAGGGCTCGACAATGTCATTCTAGCGGGCCACTCCATGGGCGCGCGCTTTGCGCTTCGCGCCATGAGCCGCGGCGCAAAGGGCATTGCCAAACTGGTACTGATCGACCCACCGGTTTCAGGACCAGGACGTCGAGAATATCCCAGCAAGCTGCCGTGGTATGTGGACTCGATTCGTGACTGCACGCGTGGCGCCGACATTGAGACCATGCGTCACTACTGCCCGACCTGGAGTGATGAGCAGTTGCGGCTGCGCGCCGAGTGGCTGCATACCTGCTTTGAGCCGGCCATAGTTCAGGCGTTTGAAGAGTTTCACAGCGTCGATATCCACCAAGACCTCCCCAACATCAACGTGCCTACGTTGCTGATGTGCGCGGGCAAAGGCGGCGTTATCCAGGATGAAGATCGCGCTGAAATGATCGATCTGCTGCCCACCCTGCGGATTACCACCGCGGAAAACGCGGGCCACATGATTCCCTGGGATGATTTCGACGGCTTTTTTGCCGCTTTTGAAGACTTCCTCGGCAAACAACTCTAACAAAGGCCAATGATCATGACTCACAGCACCAAGAGCTATTCCAGGAACTATTCCAAGAGCTATCGCATCGGGCAGATCGTGCCAAGTTCTAACATCACGATGGAAACGGAAATTCCGGCCATGCTGGCGGCACGGCAGCTAATCCGGCCTGAGCGTTTTACCTTCCATTCCAGCCGTATGCGCATGAAAAATGTCAGCAAGGACGAGCTCGCAGCGATGGATGCTGAGTCAGACCGCTGTGCATTGGAGCTTTCCGATGCGGCAGTCGATGTGATGGGCTACGCCTGTTTGGTCGCGATCATGGCCATGGGGCCTGGCTATCACCGCGAATCACAACAGCGCTTACGCAGCCGCACCAAAGAGAACGGCTGCGATACGCCGGTGGTGACGAGCGCTGGCGCGCTGGTCGATGCACTAGGCGTGATGAAAGCCAAACGCGTGGTCGTGGTAGCGCCCTATATGAAGCCACTCACCGAGATGGTGGTCGACTACATTCGCCAAGAAGGCATTGAAGTGCTTGATTATCGAGCACTCGAAATCCCTAACAACCTGGATGTCGCCCGCCACGATCCCGCTAATCTTCCTGGCATTGTGGCTAGTCTCGATTTAAACAACGTCGATGCCATCGTGCTATCAGCCTGTGTACAAATGCCATCGCTAGCGGCCGTTGCCAAGGTAGAAGCCTTAACGGGCAAGCCAGTGGTCACTGCTGCTATCGCCACTACCTACGCCATGCTTAAAGCGCTCGATTTAGAGCCTATTGTGCCCGGCGCTGGTGCCTTGCTGTCAGGAGCTTACTAGGAGCTAATATCATGACGCCCTCTAACCAGACAGCCAGCGGCAAAGGTGCTGACGATCGCTCTTTAGACGACAACTACAAAGGTGTTTGGGATGGCCGCATTGGCTTTGGTAACAAGCCTGCGCTGCTAGTGGTCGATTTCATGCAGGGCTACACCACGCCTGGCTCGCCGCTATTTGCCCAGGGCGTGGTGGATGCCGTTGCCAATATGCCCTCACTGTTAGACGCAGCCCGGCATAGCGGTATTCCTGTCATCCATACCAACATCCTGTATCACGCCCCGGATCAAATTGATGGCGGCATATGGGTGAAAAAAGCGCCGGTAATGCGCGCCATGGTAGCGGGCAACCCTTACGCAGCGTTCTGCCCAGAGGTAACACCGCGTGAAGACGAGCTGGTGATGACAAAGCAGTATGCCAGCGCCTTCTTCGGCACCTCGCTTGCTTCAACGCTTGTCGCGATGGGGATCGATACACTGATCATCACCGGCTGCTCAACCAGCGGCTGCATCCGCGCCACTGCGGTTGACGGCCTACAGCACGGCTTTCGCGTGATCGTCGTGCGCGACTGCGTCGGCGACCGCCACCCAGCGCCCCACGAAGCCAATCTGTTTGATATCGATAGTAAGTACGGAGATGTCATTAGCCTGAATGAAACCTTGGATCACCTAGCCACTAGCTAGCTATCCGCGTTCATTTTTTCGAGCAGATGCATCAGCGCAACGCGCTCTGCGGGATTGAGATTTTGCATGGTCTGATCGCTGATTTGCTTGGCGCTGGGTACCATATTTTCTACCAACTCAGCGCCCAACTCAGTGATGACAACCATCACTTTGCGCTGATCATTAGGGTCCGTGGTCAGCGAGATCCATTCGCGGGCCTTGAGGCGTTTAATAACGCCACGGATAGTCGCCGGGTCTATCGCCGTGACGTTGACGATATCGGTTAACGAGCTGGGACCACGTTCCATTACCGTGCACAGCGTCACGAACTGGATCGCCGTTAACTGTTTATCGCTACTGTATCGCTGAAAAATAGCCGTGTGGCGCTGATAGGCTTTGCGTAGCAGGTGCCCCACTTGTTCTGAAAAATCATAGCCTTGCTCTGAAGGCGTAGGATGCTCACCGGCCGACGAGTGATGAAGCGCACTATCCGTTGTCATTCAATATCCTTAATGTATTGGCGCCGAGATGTACTGAGTATGGCACTGATGATCAGGGCACGTAGCAGCCCACGAAATACTGCTTGCGTGAGAACAATTCACCATGCTTTTATGGCGTATACGCTATAATTTTACCTTACTTATCGCCAATTCATCACCTCAAATACATTAATTTAAAAGATAGCTTTGGAAGCGGTTATGGCGGATAAATCAAACTATACAAGACAGTCACTGCTGCATGAGCCAGATCTTCTGGTTGTCTATAGAGACCCTATAACGCCGCCCAAACCAGCTCCAGGTCAACCTGGCACACTTTCCCTCTTCACGCCCATTGAGCCCGAGATATTCATCGCCATCTTGAGCGATAGCCATATCGTGGCGTTCAACGGACACGTAGATCTCGGCACCGGCATACGCACGTCACTGGCACAAATCGTAGCGGAAGAGCTGAGTACGGCGTTCGATAGTGTCACCATGGTGCTCGGCAATCCCTTTGATGTGCCCAACCAAGGACCCACCATCGCCAGTGCGACGATTCAGATTACCGCGGAACCTCTTCGCCGTGCCGCGGCACAGGCACGCGAATATTTGCTCACACTGGCTGCCAAACACTTTGGCGTCGAGCGCTCCCTACTCAGCTGCCAACACGGCGCTATTCATTTCAACAGTACTATCCAGCCCAACGACAAGCATCACCCGCCGATAAGCTTTGGAGCATTGCTAAAGGGTGCACGCCATGCGTTGAAGCTAGATGATCGCGCACCGCTCAAGCCCGCCAGCGATTACACGCTAGTGGGTCGAGCCATGGCTCGTGTTGATATCCCTGACAAAGTCACAGGCAAATTAACCTTCGTCCATGACTTCCGCCTTCCCGACATGCTGCATGGCCGAGTGATTCGCCCCCCTTATGTAGGTCACGATAACGGCGCGTTTATCGGCACTAGCTTGATAGCCGTTGATAAAAGCTCTGTTGCTCATTTGCCAGGCGTGATTAGCGTTGTCGTGATAGGGGATTTTGTCGGTGTCGTTGCTGAGCGTGAAGAACAAGCCGCCGCTGCTGCTAAACAGCTTAAAGTTGAGTGGCGCCCGGTCGAAGGACTTCCCCAACTGGACAATATTGAGCAAGCGCTACTGGATTTACCCAGCAAGCAGCGCATGCTTATCGATGAGGGTGAGCTAGATAGCGCGCTTAGCGTGGCCAGCCAGCAGCTCAATCGCAGCTATGTTTGGCCTTTTCAACTGCATGGCTCGATAGGCCCTTCTTGCTCAGTGGCTGATGCTAAAGCTGGCGCGCTTCACGTCTGGTCGGGAACACAGAATCCACATAGTTTGCGGGCAGACTTAGCGCGCCTAACAGGCTTAGATGAGAGCGTCATTACCGTCACTCGCATGGAGACGTCGGGCTGCTATGGCCGCAACTGCGCTGACGATGTGGGCGCCGACGCCGCGCTTCTTTCCCAGGCAGTCGGCCGCCCTGTTCGCGTGCAGTTAACGCGCGAGCAAGAACACACGTGGGAGCCTAAAGGAGCCGCTCAGTACATGGCTATTGAGGGCGGGCTGAACGCAGACGGTAGCCCAGCAGGCTATCGTTTTAGCTCACGCTATCCTTCTAACAGTGCACCGACACTGGCGCTGCTTCTGACAGGTACAACCCCGCCGATCGATATCCCCTTTGAAATGGGCGACCGAACATCAGTGCCGCCCTATCATTACCCTCATCGGCAAATCATTTGTGACGACGTGCCAACGCTTGTGCGCGCCTCTTGGCTACGCGGCGTCTCGGCATTACCCAACACCTTCGCTCATGAAAGCTACATTGATGAACTGGCCTGTTTGGCAAACGAAGATCCCGTCGCCTACCGATTGCGCAACTTGCCTGATGTCCGCGCCTGCGAGCTTATTGAAGCGCTCGTGCAGCGTGCGAACTGGAAAGCAGGTGTCGCCAATAAAAATCCGAAAAAAGACGCTGACTGGTGCTATGGCCGAGGCTTCGCTTATGCGCAATACGTGCACAGTAAATTTCCAGGCTTTGGCGCGGCACTCGCCGCCTGGGTTGTCGAGCTTAAAGTGAATACGAAGAGCGGACGTATTGTCTTGGAACGGCTATTCGTAGGGCAGGATGCGGGCCTAATGGTGAACCCTGCCGGCGTTCGCCATCAGGTACATGGCAATGTCATTCAGATGCTAAGCCGCACCTTAAAAGAACGTGTCACCTTTGAAGATAGCCTACCCACCAGCAGGGAATGGGGCGGATATCCAGTGCTGCGTTTTTCGGATCTTCCAGCAATTGATGTCATGCTGCTTGATCGCCCGGAACTGCCGTCATTAGGCGTAGGAGAATCCACATCACTACCCGGCGCTCCCGCGATTGCTAACGCGCTCTTCGATGCAACAGGCGTACGCTTTACTCACCCTCCTTTTACCCCTGACGCCGTTCGCGAGACGCTAAAATCGGCTTTACTGCCACACTAAAAAAGCCCGCATTCTAGATGCGGGCTTGGCAAAACGAATTAAACCTCGTCGTGATTAAGCAATATCAAATCGATCCGCATTCATCACTTTCGTCCAGGCTGCGACAAAATCTTTCACGAACTTCTCGCCGTTATCGTCCTGGGCATACACTTCTGCGTAGGAACGCAGAACCGAGTTAGCGCCAAACACTAGGTCAATGTGCGAAGCGGTCCACTTGAGGGCGTCCGTTTGACGGTCGCGAATCTCGTAGGCATTGTTACCTACTGGCTTCCAGGTATTGCCCATGTCAGTCAAGTTGACGAAGAAGTCATTGGTCAACTGGCCTTCACGGTGGGTAAATACACCTTGCTGGGTACCGCCGTAGTTGGTGCCCAGTACGCGCATTCCACCGATCAGCACGGTCATTTCGGGGCCTGTCAGCCCCATCAACTGGGCGCGGTCCAGCAGCAGCTCTTCCGGCTTCACTGCATAGTCTTTCTTCTGCCAGTTGCGGAACCCGTCTGCCAGCGGCTCTAGCGGCTCAAACGATTCACCGTCGGTCATCTCAGCAGAGGCATCGCCACGCCCTTTCAGGAAGGGAACGCGAACATCATAACCTGCTGCTTTAGCGGCTTTTTCAATCGCCACACTGCCGGCCAGAACAATCACGTCGGCAAGGCTCGCACCGGTGTCGGCAGCAATCTGCTTGTATACTGCCAGCACTTTGGTGAGACGCGCAGGTTCGTTGCCTTCCCAGTCTTTCTGGGGCGCTAAGCGAATGCGAGCACCGTTGGCACCGCCACGCATATCAGAGCCGCGATAGGTTCGCGCGCTATCCCACGCAGTGCTAACCATCTCGCTGATGCTCAGGCCACTCTCAGCGATTTTCTGCTTAACCACTTCTTCGCTGTAGTCAGTGCTGCCCGCCGGAATCGGATCTTGCCAGATCAGGTCTTGGGCAGGCACTTCCGGGCCGATATAACGCGCTTTCGGGCCTAGGTCACGGTGGGTCAGCTTGAACCACGCTTTGGCGAAGGTCTGTTTAAAGTACTCGGGGTCCGCCATGAATTTTTCACAAAGCGCCCGGTAAGTCGGATCCATCTTCATCGCCATGTCTGCATCGGTCATGATCGGGTTGCGACGAGCAGAGGGATCGCTGGCATCAACCGGCTTATCTTCTTCTTTGATATTCACGGGCTCCCACTGGTGGGCGCCTGCCGGGCTCTTCTTCAGTTCCCACTCATAGCCAAACAGCAGGTCGAAATAGCCCATATCGAACTGCGTAGGGTTGGTCGTCCAGGCGCCTTCAATACCAGAGCTCACGGCATTGCTTGCCTTGCCGCCCATGGCCGGATTACCCCAGCCAAACCCCTGGCTCTCAACCGATGATCCTTCGGGCACGGCACTGAGCGCCCCCGCATCACCATTGCCGTGACATTTACCTACGGTGTGACCGCCGGCGGTGAGCGCGGAGGTTTCTTCATCGTTCATAGCCATACGAGCGAAGGTTTCACGCACCTGCTGAGCCGTTTTAAGCGGATCGGGCACGCCGTTAACGCCTTCGGGATTTACATAGATAAGCCCCATTTGCACCGCCGCTAGGGGGTTTTCCATGGTTTCCGGCTTTTCAACGTCGCCGTAACGCTCATCAGAAGGCGCCAGCCACTCTTTCTCATTGCCCCAGTAAATATCTTTTTCCGGATGCCAGACGTCTTCACGGCCAAACGAAAAGCCGTAGGAAGGGAGGCCCATGGATTCATAAGCCACCGTGCCAGCCAGAATCATCAGGTCGGCCCAGCTAATTTTGTTGCCGTACTTTTTCTTGATTGGCCATAGTAGACGGCGCGCTTTATCAAGGCTGACGTTGTCCGGCCAGGAGTTGAGCGGTGCAAAACGTTGGCTGCCAGTACCACCGCCACCACGGCCGTCGGCAAGGCGATAGGTGCCCGCTGAATGCCATGCCATACGAATCATCAGGCCGCCGTAGTGGCCCCAGTCGGCTGGCCACCACGACTGGCTGTCGGTCATTAGCGCATGAACATCTTGCTTCAGCGCGTCAAAATCGAGTTTTCTAACTTCTTCCCGATAGTCAAAATCAGCATCCATCGGATTCGTTTTGCGGTCATGCTGGTGCAAAATATCCAGATTAATACCTTCAGGCCACCAGTCTTTATTCGACGTGCCCGTTGAGGTGTTACCACCATGCATGACAGGACATTTACCACTCATAGCTTTCTCCCTTATTGCTTGTGCCTTGGTGGCGCTCGTCTGACCGACGACCAAGTCAACTGACCGTGAGCTTGCTCACGCTAGTACTGTGCGTAAAAAATGTAATGCGCTTACCCAGCACTTTCACCTAGCTCTGTTTTAAAGCAGAACTTCCATAGTCACAATTTGCTTTTTATTAAAATGTTAATAGCTTTTAACTATTTGTCGTCATCAACTTTCGCTAACCGCCGCTACGCTGTGAATTCTTCGGTGTCGATATCGGCTTGCTGCGCTTCGCCGTAGCGGGCACCTGCCACTTGGTCTGGTGTCATCATGGCATCCAGCTGTGTCAGGGTGATGTCATCAAGGCGCAGCGTTTGTGCTGCTAAATTTTCGCGCATATGGGCAGGCGTGCGCGTGCCCGGAATAGGGATTATGTCGCTGCCTTTTGCCTGCAACCACGCCAGCGCCAGCTGCCCTGGCGTGACGCTTAATGCCTGCGCCAACGTCGCAAGGCGCTCAAACAGCGCGACATTGTGCGGATAGTTCTCGGTGCTAAAACGCGGCATATTACGACGCATATCGCCCTCTTCGAGGCGCGCGGGGTCGTTAATGGCCCCGGCTAAAAACCCCCGCCCCAGAGGACTAAACGCGACCATCGCCGTGCCTGTCTCACGGCACGCATCAATCAGAGCGATTTCAGGATTGCGCGTCCACAGCGAGTATTCTGACTGCACCGCGGCAATTGGGTATTCAGCCACCGCGCGGTGCAAGGTTAGCGCAGAAACTTCAGACAACCCCACGCCACCAATTTTGCCCTCTTCCATCAAGCGCCCTAGCGCGCCTACGCTCTCTTCAACGGGGACTTGGTGATCCAAGCGGTGCAGGTAGTAGAGATCTAAATGATCGGTACGCAGCCGCGCAAGGCTCGCTTCGCACTGTTTGCGCAATGTTGCCGGGCGGCCGTCAATCACCCGCTTGCCCGACTCAGGATCCATCGCCATCCCGCATTTACTGGCTAGAAACAGCTGATGTCGTTTGCCCTCCAGGGCGCGACCGACCAAACGCTCATTGGCTGTAGCGCCATACATAGTAGCGGTATCGAAGTGGCGATAGCCCATATCAAAGGCCTCATCCAAAGCACGCAGGGCAGCACTTTCAGGCACGACGCTGCCGTAACCGTGAGAGAGGTTCATACAACCCAGGCCAATCGAAGGGGCATTAACAGCATTAAGACGTTGGAAAAAACTCGACATAGGAACTCCCGGCTTTAAAACAGTTTTATAACGTTTCACCGCCAAACTGCAATGCGGCTAAATGACGATAGAGCGGGCTGTTGGTGATTAACTCAGCGTGCGTGCCCGCCGCAATAAGTCGCCCGCCATCCAACACCAGTAATCGATCTGCCGCGATGACCGTGGCGAGCCGGTGGGCGATCACGATGCTGGTGCGCCCCACCATCAGCCGATCCAGCGCCTGCTGTACCAGTCGTTCGCTTTCGGCATCCAAGGCGCTGGTGGCTTCATCCAGCAACAGCACGGCGGGATTTTTTAGTAGCGCTCGGGCAATAGCGAGCCGCTGACGCTGGCCACCGGAAAGCTGCACACCCCCCGGCCCCAACGGCGTATCAAAGCCCTGGGGTAGCGCCTCGATAAACGCAAGCGCGCTGGCATCCTGAGCGGCGACCCGTAATTTGCCAAGATCAGCCTCGGCGTCGCCATAGCGAAGATTGTCCGCTACCGAGCCGCTAAACAGCACCGGCTCTTGGGCCACTAGCCCGATGGCACTGCGCAAAGCACTCAGATCTAAGCGACGAATATCAAGTCCATCGAGGGAAACATGCCCTTGGCTAGGATCATAAAAACGCAGCAGCAGTGCCAGCAGCGTGCTTTTCCCCGCTCCCGAGGGGCCGACAATAGCCACTCGCTCTCCTGGCTGGATATGTAAATCAAACGCCTCGAGCGCTGGCGTCGTCCTACCGGGATAGACGAAGCTAACGTTCGCTAATCTAATCTCGCCACGCGGTGGATTGGGTAACGCGTGAGGGCTTATGGGCGACTGGATAGCGGGCGGCGTATCGAGCAGTTCCAGCAGCCGCTCAGCGGCCCCTGCTGCACGCTGCACATCGCCCGCCACTTCGGCAAGCGTGGCAATAGAACCCGCTGCCAGCACGGCGTAGAAAATAAACGCCGATAGCTCGCCGGCGCTCATGGTGCCTGCTAATACCGCTTGGCCACCCTGCCAGAGCATCAGCCCAACGGCCGTAAACACGACTAGCATGGCAATGCCCGTCAGCCAGGCGCGCTGCTGCGTACGCTCTACGGCGCTGCCAAACGCCTGCTCGACACGCTGGCCATAGTGGCGCTTATCCTCAGCTTCATGGGTAAAGGCCTGAAGCGTTTGGATACCGCTCAGCGCCTCCTCCGCATAGCGGCCAAGTTCGGCCACGCGGTCTTGGCTGGTACGCGATAGCCGCCGCACTCGACGGCCGTACCACACAATAGGCAAAAGCGTGGCAGGAATGCCAATCAGCACCAGCGCCGAAAGCCAAGGCTGAGTGATCAGCATTAATACCACCGCACCGATTAACATCACGGCATTACGTAGCGCCAGCGATACGGAGGAGCCAAACAAGCTCTGTAGCACGCTGGTATCCGCGGTCAGCCGAGAGGCTATTTCACCGGCGGCACGCCCTTCACTCGCGCTTTCAAAGAAGCTGGGCTCGAGGGAAAGCAAATGGTCAAACACGCGCCGGCGCAGGTCAGCAGCCAAGCGTTCGCCAATCCAGGTCACTTGGTAGTAACGCAGTGCAGACGCTAGTGCCAGTACGGCCACGACGACCAGCATCAAGACCAATGCCTGCGCAAGGGCCCGCTCATCGGCACCGATAAAACCGCGATCAATCACTAAGCGCAGCCCATTGCCCAGCAGCAGCACACTGCCAGAGGCCAGTATCAGCGCCAGGCCGGCCAATGCTAACCGTAGCCGGTATGGGCGAAGGAGTCCCAGCAAACGCAGCAGCACACGGGGGTTAGAACGTTGATTCATAATAGTGAGTGCTCAGCAGCCAAGGCGGCTAATGACCATAGCAGGAGTGGCAATGGCCTGCACAGCACAAAAAAGCCCGCGAATAATCGCGGGCTTACGTGCAGACTGACGCAGCTAACGACGGATTAACGCCGCTTCACGTCCTCGCCTGAACCTAATCAATCAACGGCAGCAGCGTATTGAGACTATCGCGTGCATCGCCATAGAACATCCGCGTGTTGTCTTTGAAGAACAGCGGATTTTCAATGCCGGAATAACCGGTACCCTGGCCGCGCTTGCTGACAAATACCTGCTTCGCCTCCCACACTTTAAGCACCGGCATACCGGCAATGGGGCTATTCGGGTCTTCTTCAGCCGCGGGGTTAACGATATCGTTGGAGCCAATCACGATCACCACATCTGTAGAGGCGAAGTCATCGTTAATTTCATCCATTTCTAGCACGATATCATAAGGCACTTTGGCTTCAGCCAGCAGCACGTTCATATGCCCTGGCAAGCGCCCGGCCACCGGGTGAATACCAAAGCGAACGGTTTTACCCGACGCGCGCAGCTTACGCACTAAATCACTCACCGCGCTTTGTGCTTGAGCCACGGCCATGCCGTAACCCGGCACAATAATGACGCTATCAGCATCATTCAAGGCACTCGCTACGCCGCCTGCATCAATGGCCACCTGCTCGCCTTCAATCTCCGCCGCGGGCCCTTGCTTACCGCCAAAACCGCCTAAGATCACATTAATGAACTTGCGGTTCATCGCTTTACACATGATGTAGGAGAGAATCGCACCCGATGAACCTACCAGCGCACCCGTCACAATCAGCAGGTCGTTGGAGAGCGTAAAGCCGATAGCCGCCGCCGCCCAGCCGGAGTAGCTGTTGAGCATCGACACCACCACCGGCATATCCGCCCCGCCAATCCCCATGATCAGGTGATAGCCGATAAAGAATGCCAGCGCTGCTAACAGTATCAGCGTCCAGAAGCCGGCACCGTTCAGGTAAAGAATGGCTAACAGCAGCGACAGCACCGCCGCGCCCGCATTGAGCAAATGCCCACCGGGCAGTTGACGGGGTTTGCCATCGATTTTGCCCGCCAGCTTACCAAACGCAATCACCGAGCCGGTAAAGGTCACTGCGCCGATAAAGATGCCCAGCACTACCTCAACCTGCAGAAACATCAGCTCGTCAGGGGCTTTGGTAGCGACCAGCGCCGCAAACGCGGAGAACTGATCCAGCGAGGCCTCAGCGGCCCGCGCGGCCATTACCCGACGGCGTTCTAAATCGGCGCCCCACGCCACGAGTACCGCAGCCAAGCCCACAAAACTATGCAGTGCGGCGACTAGCTGGGGCATTTCGGTCATCTCGACCTTGCCCGCGACATAAGCGCCAATCCCTGCGCCGATCAGCATCATCGGAATCAGCCACCAGTAGCCGCCAATGCCTGGCCCAAAGGCGGTGAAAAACACCGCCAATGCCATACCGACGATGCCGTACCACACGGCGCGTTTAGCTTTTTCTTGGTTACTTAAGCCGCCTAGCGACAAAATAAATAGTACGCTTGCCGCGATTGCCGCGGCAGATACGAATCCTTGACCCAACATATCGTCTCTCCGCCGCTTAGGATTTTTGGAACATGGCCAGCATCCGGCGTGTCACCAGGAAGCCACCCACGATGTTAATTGACGCGATAAGCACTGAGATTGCCGCCAATACGCTAACCACTGCGCTGCCGGAACCAATCTGCAGAATCGCCCCCAAAATAATGATGCCCGAAATCGCATTGGTCACCGCCATCAACGGCGTGTGCAGCGAGTGGCTTACTTTCCAAATCACCTGGAAACCGATAAAGCAGGCTAATACAAAGACAATAAAGTGCTGCATAAAGGAAACAGGCGCGACCTGACCGAGCAGCAGCATCAACGCGCCACCGATGGCCAACAGCCCCACTTGGCGCGTGGTTTGCGCTTTAAAGCCGGCAATCTCGGCGGCTTTTTTCTCTTCAGGCGTGGGCTCTTTCTCTTTTTTCTTCGGCTTAGCCGCACCAATCGCTTTCACTTTGGGCGGCGGCGGTGGGAAGGTGATTTCGCCCTGATGCGTCACCGTAGCGCCACGAATCACATCGTCATCCATATTGTGATTAATCACGCCCTCTTTCTCAGGCGTTAGATCCGTCAGCATATGGCGAATATTGGTGGCGTAGAGCAAGGATGATTGCGTTGCCATGCGCGATGGGAAATCGGTGTAGCCGATCACTATTACGCCGTTATCGCTGACCACGCGCTCGTCAGGCTTGGTGAGATCGCAGTTGCCGCCTTTTTCGGCGGCTAGATCAATAATCACCGAGCCTGGCTTCATGGCCGCGACCATATCGTCCAGCCAAAGCTTGGGCGCGGGCTTGCCGGGGATCAGTGCGGTAGTGATGACGATATCGACATCGAGAGCCTGCTCACGGAAGCATTCAAGCTGCTTTTCGCGGAACTCAGGGCTTGAAGGTGATGCGTAACCACCGCTTTCAGAACCGTCCTGGCTATCCTCAAAATCAAGGAACACGAACTCCGCGCCCATGGATTCGATCTGCTCAGACACTTCGGGGCGCACGTCAAACGCACGGACGACTGCGCCCAGACTGGTGGCTGTACCAATCGCGGCCAACCCCGCCACGCCCGCGCCAATCACAAGCACCTTAGCCGGTGGCACTTTGCCCGCGGCAGTCACTTGGCCGGTAAAGAAGCGGCCAAAGTTATTGCCCGCCTCAATCACCGCGCGATAGCCCGCGATATTGGCCATGGAAGAGAGCGCATCCATCTTCTGGGCACGAGAAATACGCGGCACCATATCCATCGCCACAACGGTCGCGCCCTGGGCCTTACACTTCTCTAGCAGCGCTTCATTTTGGGCCGGCCAGAAGAAGGCAATCAGTGTTTGACCTTCACGCAGGCGTTCGGCCTCTTCATCAGAGGGCTCGCGGACTTTAATGACCACCTCAGCATCACGCCAGAGCGCCTCAGGCCCGTCCACCACCGTCACACCAGCATCGCGATAAGTGTCGTCATTAAAGCCCGCAGCAAGGCCTGCGCCAGTTTCAACTAGGCACTCATGGCCTAGTTTCTGGATCTGCTTTGCGCTCTCAGGGGTTAGCGCTACACGCGCTTCTCCCCGGGCACTCTCCTTCGGTGCGCCTATTTTCACTGGCGTTCTCCTTTTATTAATTGTCTACAGCGCCCCTTAAATGAACGTAATGCAACGCACATTCCGCTCAAGGCATAGCATCATTACTGACGGCTAGTTTTCTTTCAACCGTCTTTAATCTTGTCAGGACAACATTAAAAGCTAATATTTCTTTTATTAAGCCGCAGAAGGCCGGTGGCTGAATGCCTGAGCAAACGTCATAAGCTGCTGATAAAGCCAGGCAATGGCCGGATCGCTGGCATAGAGCCCATGCTGGATCAGGGTCATTTTTAACGCTGGCAATTCCTGAGGTGGTTCCACTAAGCGTACCGGCAGCATATCGACAAACCGTTCAGCCATTTGCCGCGGGAGCGTCATGATCGCCTCTGTTAGCGCCACCACCCGCGCGGCGGCAATATAGTTGAGATTCTTAGAAATCACATGCCGCGTTAAGCCGTGCTGCACCAAACAGCTGTCAATGTTACTGGGGCGCAAGCCGCTGATATCGGTCAGTTCCACATGCCTTTCGCGGGCAAATTGCACGATATCTAACGCCTCCCCTATGCGCTTATTGTGAGTCGCTGCCAAACAGACCAGTTCCTCATCCATCCAGGGCGTTTGTATTACGCCGCTAGGCAGCGCGCTTTGGCTATCCAATCCTACCACCATGTCGACATGGCGTTGTTCAAGACCTTCACCTAATACATCAGGGGTAATCAGCTCGATTGAAAAGCTAATGCCCGGCGCATAGGCCAATAGCTGGCTAAGAAAAGGCGGGTACATCACCTCTTCAAAGTAGTCCGTGGTGGCAAGCGTAAAGCGCCGCGCGCTCTCGGCAGGCGCAAATAAGGCAGGCGGCGCAAGGCCCTCACGCAGTAGCGCCAGCGCCTGCTGCACGACGGGCAATAGCGCCAGTGCGCGTGGGGTTGGCTGCATACCGTTTTCTGTGCGCACAAACAGCGGGTCGCCCAGCGACTCACGCAGGCGCTTAAGCGCGTGGCTCAGCGCTGGCTGGCTGAGATAGAGCGCTTCTGCCGCCCGAGTAACGTGGCGCTCGCGCATCAGCGTCTCAAAGACCAGTAGCAGGTTAAGGTCGAAATGGCGGAACGATCGCATAAATGACTGCTATTCATTTTATGAATGATTAAATTCTAAACATTCATTTAAATTATTACCAATTATTCCTTATCGTCTGCCCCATTCGCGACTATCAGCGATTTCCTGACCACAAGGAGAAGCACACCGGTGACTCACCACCACGCAATGTCTGCACAAACGATGCCCAGCCTCTATGGCGATGTGATTTCTACCTTTATGGGCGTAGCAAAAGCGACGGACCCCAAGGCAACCGACGCCGATGTCGTGGTAAGTGGCGTACCTTTTGACCTTGCCTGTTCGGGCCGTGCCGGCACCCGCATGGGGCCAAATGCTATTCGTCAAAGCACCGCTAATTTAATCTGGGAAGGCAAACGCTGGCCGTGGGACTTTGCGCTAGAAGAACGCCTAAGCGTGTGCGATGCCGGCAACGTTGACTATGCGTATGGCGAGCCAGAAAGCCTGGTAGACAATCTGGAAAGTCATGCCCATCGCTGGCTAAGCGCGGGTAAAAAAATGCTGACACTTGGCGGCGATCATTACATTAGCCTGCCACTGCTGCGCGCCCATGCTCGGGTACACGGCCCGTTAGCACTGATTCATTTCGATGCTCACACTGACACTTACGAGCAAGGCACGCGCTTTGATCACGGCACCATTTTTCACCACGCCCTAAAAGAAGGCCTGGTCGTGCCTGAGCACTCGCTACAAATTGGCATTCGTACCAGCTACGACCGCCGCAACCATCCTTATGAAGTGCTGGATGCTGACTGGGTCAACGACCATGGCCCTGCTGCGGTGCTGGAACGTATACGCGCCCGCGTTGGCCATCACCCGGCCTACGTTAGTTTGGACATTGATGGTCTCGACCCCGCCTACGCCCCCGGCACCGGCACGCCCGTTTGCGGCGGCATGTCGACTGACTTAATGTTGAAAGTCATCCGCGGCATGGTCGGTATGGATTTAATCGGCATGGACGTGGTGGAGGTTAATCCCGCTTATGACCACGGCGACATTACTTCGCTCGCCGCCGCCACGCTGGGATTAGAGTTTTTGTACACGTTAGCGGCGTCTAAGGGCGCTTGATTGCGGGGCTCCTGGGCAAAAGCGACTTAGAACGCAACATCAACAATAATCATATCGGTATAGGTGCCAGCCGGTGGCGTGCTTTGTCCCGGCAGTATCTCGGCACGATAAGTAAAACCTTGAGAGCTGCCGCTCGGCGTGCCAGGGTTTGTATCGGCTGTCGACGAGGCGCGTCGTTCGCTGCCACCATTTCCCCAGCGGCTGTTACCAGTCGTTCCTTTGTAAAGCTGGTAATTAAGGTATTGGCCGCCGCCTTCCATTCGTCGCACGTTACCCGCGGCATGCTGCCCGTCGCTTAACCCAACTGAATAGTCACTGCCTTTCGTGCAGGTAATGTCAATCGTGCGAGAGACTGTGTCAAAACCCGCTACAAGCGGCGCACTGCCGAAATCCAGGTCGGGGGCTTGAATCGCGCAGTCAGGAGTGACCATGATACTAAGATTGATGGTAGTAGTTCCTGTACCCGTCCTTGCTAGGCAAATTCCTAACAATCCAATGTCGCAGATTCGCCAATTCCAATTGATGGTCAGTGTGTCCGTATACATGCCGGCTGCAACATTGGTAGTGGGTAAGGTTCTAAATTCCATGGGAATATTAATGTTTTGGCCACCAATCAGACCAAGTAGATCAATCAGCACAGGATTAAAATAGTTATAAGCCGTACCGAGGAACATTTGCTCATTCTGTGATGCCAGAGCAAAGATGCGATAAGGGATTGCGTCGTTATTCTCGATGTTAACCAGCCGTCCTTGGTTAGTGCTGTTAAGCGTGGCACGAATCCTCTGGTTGGAGGTAACGGCTAGCCCTAGCAAAGCGCCTTGGCAAACAGCACCTGCACTGGGTTGAGCCGAGGTATTTTGAGGCGAGCTTTCGATAACAAAAGAATTGACACTACCAAAGGCTGCGCTAACGCTTGGACTTATCGTGCAAGCCCAGGCGTTAGGACTAACAATCGCTAAGGCTAGCAGTACGCAACCATATAGCCCGCCGTATTTAGACCGTGTTGGCGTACCTTCACGCTTCCCTAACGACATAATTGGCTTCCTAGGTGGTGTATTTCATCAGAGAGTACGTCAATGGCCAGTCTTAGCTCGCAGCTATCGCCGCTGGGCAGCGTTACGTGAAGTTGATTAGCGCTTTCTAAGTTTTCTAAATAGGTCTGACCATCCCAGCCTATTAGCGAAACTGCACCGCTGTTGGTTATGACACGGGAACCGAGAGGTAAAGGGTCACCCTGCGAGTCGACTAATACTAGCGTTGCTGCAATGACGCGCTTAACCGGAAAATTAAGTAAATAGCCGCTTCTTGCATTGACAGCGACGCGCTGTTCAACGTGCGCCACACTCAGGTTAGCGGGCAGTACTAAAGGGTCTATCTCATACTTTCCTGCGTAGTAGGCGCGTGCCCACGGGACGAGTAGGTGGCCGCTGTCTCGGGTGCTGCCGACCAACTGATTCTCGTAGCGTACTGGAACACCGGGTTGGCCATCGGTGCTGACCACAACAAATCCGTCGCGTACGTAGTTGGCAGCAAACCATTGGCTATCCATGCGTACTAGTGAGCCCCTGGCATCAGCATAGTGCACGGCATTTTGTTGAGTACCGAAAGTACCACCTCGCAACTCAGTAGCGGCCCCGCGCCAAGCTAACTCAGCTTGACGATAGTCGTTTTCGGAGCTGCGTTGCTCATAGGCTAGGTTCCAACCCCAACCGCCCTGTATCGGCGCTGTTTGAGTATATTGAGTGCGAGTGGACATGCCCCCTTCAGCATCTCGGCGAACGCTAGCGCTCAGCGTGCCAGGGCGGCGACTGAGCGGTAGCGTGACTTGTGCCAGAGCACTCCAATCTCCACCAACTTCTCGGTTAGCCGATAGCGAGAGATGCATACGCTCCCATAAAGGGCGGCTGTAGGTCAGATTAAGTAGACGCGAACGGCTATCTTGATCTGTTTTAATATCGAAGTAGCCACCAGCCAAAGAGCCTAAACGCCCCAAACTGAGGCCGGTGGTGAGTTGAGAGATCTCTCGCTGTGCTCTATAGTTTGAGTTACGTTGAATGCTGTTGGCTAAGTCGACGAACTCCGCCTGCTCCACCTGATGACGCAGCCCTATATTGAAGCCGCGACTGCGGTAGCGGTATCCCGTCGTATATGATGCTCCTGTAATTCCTTCGCTATAACTCTGTCGATAGGCGGACTCCAGCGTGCCGAGCCGCCATAGTTTAAAAGCGCCGCCCGCACCTGCGGTAGAAACATCGCTGGCTGCCTCTGCCTGAAGCTCGAGTGTGAAATAGTCATTAATACCACGTCGATAGCTACCGGTAGCTGCAATATTGCGGTAAGCAAAATCGCGCTGGCCAAAGTCTTTGCGTAGGGCACCGACACTAGCACTGTAACTAGTTAGCCCCGGACTTAACAATTCACTAGAAATATAAAAGGGCAGATTAGTAGATACTCGGCGACCCTGGCTATCCGTAGTGACTATTATCGCCTCACCCGCACCGGTCACCATTGGCATATTAGTTAGAGTGAATGGACCAGGGGCCAATGCCGTGGAAGATTGGCGCGTTCCATCAATAAATAGATCAAGGGTAGTAGGAACCGCCGTTTCCCCCGAGAATTCGGGCAGAGGGTATGTCACGAGATCCGGCCGAAGAGCGAAATCACGGGAAATTTGAATGCCCCCTAAGCGCACTGCGTTGGTCCAGCCTAACGGCCGAGTTATCACGTCACCTGCGGTGTAGTGAACCATTGTCTCTTGGTCAGCGTACTCCCAGCGGGTATCGAAACGTCGATAGCCTTCGTTAATGCCGCTTTCACCCGTCAAAGCTTGTCGGTAAATCCCCGTAGTGGTGAATGTTCCCGTGGTGCCGAAAAGGCGTGCCTCATGACCAAGACTCGCCGTAGTGCCTCCTCGCCGAGCACTGCTAACGTAGGCATCGTAATTGAATAACGCGCCTGGGCTTGCTTGCAACGGATAACGACTATTCGTGCGTGCGCTGGCGTGATACTGGCGGGATAGCCAGTGAGGAGGAACATTGATGTAAAGCCTTTGGGTCGGGCTGTGATATTGAACCTCTACATCGCTCAAACGACTTAGATTGATGACCTCCTCCTGGCCTGCTAAGCGCTCAGCGGGCAACCCGATATCAATCAACAATTCACGCTTAATCAGCAGAGAGTCATCTTTCTGGATAACGGCAATAACCCTCTGGGTAGGGTATTGATTGAGAACGATCTCTAAATATAGCGTCTGAACGGTATCGGCATTATCCGCAGTAGGAGGCGCTGGAAGTGTTTGGCTAAGCGCCGGCATTGATGTGATAGCGGGTAGCAGAGCGCTACAACACAACAATAGGCATACCCGAAAAAGCCGATTAAGGCGACAATTCATACAGGTGGCTATTTAGGTAAAACGCGATGGCTTTCACCCAATATTTGCGCATGTAGCTCGCCCATAGGCCTGACTCCTTGGGGTAGTAGCCAGCGGCGCGTACCGCCGGGCAGTACATAGCCAAGTAGACCTGCGGAAACTTCCGCGCGTGTTTCACCTTGTTTGAAGGCCACTTGGCTCAGGCGCACATGGTGTTGGCCAGTATTCTGAATTTCCAACTGCGCCTGCTCGCCCTGTTGAATAACCCGCCAGCTTAGTCCTGGGTAAAACCCGCTATTACTATGATTAGCTACGCGTTCTGGTGGAATGCCTCCTTCACCGTAAACGAAAAGCGGTAATGAGTAACGCATCTGTAACTTAACCGCAGCGCGTGGCGTATTCTGCACCTCATTACCGGGTGCTAGCGCAGGAATTTCATCGATGATAATTCGGTAGGCCTGCTCTTGACCAACGGGCGGCACTGCCTGCCGAATCAGGCGTACCATCTGCCGCTCGCCGGGAGCGATTGTCATCATTGGCGGACTCCCTACCACTGACTGCTGGGTCTGATACTGGTCATCCCCTCTTTCTTGTGACCACGCAAATATGCGCAGCTGCATATTGGCTGGCTGACTGCCTTGATTTTCGAGCCAAAGAGCACTGGCTTGCTGGTCGCTCTCGATAACAGGGTAAATGGGCCAGATCAACAAAGAGCTAGCCATTGCGGAAATCGGGCTCGCCAGCAGGCTTAGCAAAGCGAGAACGCCAATGACGTAACTGAAACGCATTATTCGCACTAGGTATTCCCTTTCGTTACTTATTATCCCGCCAATGAGACGTCACCACTCCAATGTGACTAATAATTCATCACTGTAACTGCCTGCAGGCAAGTTACCCGGCAGCATCAGCCTGCCCCAAATGGGCAAGGTGATATTGTCTGGTGTGGTCGAAGTATCTATGGAGACTGGTTGACTGACCCCGATGGCGTTCTGAAGTGCGGCATCTTGATAAAGCTGATAGGCGAGCGTCTCGTTTCCATTTACACGCTTGAGCTGGCGCTCTACGTCCCATTGCTGACCGCCATCAACTCGAAGCGTTAGCGGCGTTCCAGGCGTACAGCTCAACGTAAAGGCGCTTGACGTGACTAGTGATGCACTGCGCATGTCTTGGGAAAGTGCTGATGCAGTACCAAAAGCCAAACTACCTATCATGCCAAGGAGTGTTCCGTTAGACGGAATTTCTTGGTTAACTAAACAGCCCGGAGTAATGGTGGCCGATACCATAAAGGTGTCGGTTGGCGAGGCTTGAGAAAGCCCCGCTACCATCACTGCGGAACTGACAAGTTGCCAGCCTTTAATCATTCAACGCTACCAAGCGAGCTGAACTTGTAGGGTGTCCTCGTAGGTACCAGCAGGCAGGTTGCCTGGGCTACCAAAAGCTCGGCCATAAAGCGAAATAGTTTGAGCCGTATTCGTGAATGGGTCTAGCACGATGTCTCCATTGAGAGCTAGCAGATCAGTGCGGGCTGCATCGGTATATAACGTGTAGCCCACAAAAGTGCCGCCTTCAGTATTCTGCATTGCATGAGTTGCGGGAGCTGCATCACCATCATTCCCCCCTTCCACTAATGTAAATGTGGGCGCAACGCCCGGCGAGCAGAGTACTGTGATACCGCTGCCACCCGCTACTTCAGTATCGACTTGATCGAATAGTGCCGAATGGCTGCCAAATGCTAGGCTGCCGAAGTCGACTCCCGTGCCTTCAATGCCACCAACTGAGCATGTGGCCTCTAATGTGATAGAGGCATCAATGGTGCCGGTAACGCTTTGAGCGTTGGCTAAAGTGGATGTAACGAAAAGCGTCGCGGCCAAAGTACTCAGGCTAGCAGTGCGAGAGAAGTTCAATACAAGCATGGTGAGCTCCTGGGAAGAGATATTCCGCTGAACAAAATTATCAAGGCACAACTAGCTATGGCTGTCGATAGACAGCTAACAATGCTAGTGGTTACGACTTTTTATCAATTTTTCTTTAATAAAAAATAACTATAAACTAATTTTTATTAATATCAAAACAAAATAAAAATAGCGCATCTCGACAGTCTTTATTAGCTGCTTTTCTTAGTAAAAAAGCAGCGGTTTATAAACAAAATGCTGACAAAATTTACTATACAGACAACTTAAATAATAATAAAAAACCATAAGTAACAAAAAGCATCAAATCATAGATAAATCATTCAAGGACTGAATGCCGGGCTTTCCCGATCCGCATGACACACCCGAGCCTCAAACGGAGGCCATCTCAGATGGCCTCTGAGCTGACGCCACCCTAACGCCCAGCGCCTATCGAAGAAAATTTCTTATCCAAGCGGCAACTTTTCTATTAGTCGAAACGACAATTGCCATTGTGTGACATTAGAACGTTACTATGCCTTATGATGGCTCAGGCCAATACCACAACAAGGGCATAGTACTAATGAAAATTCAGCGTCCACAATCGTTTCGAGTCTTTGGACAACCATTAGCGGCAGCAATACTCTTAGCAGGCTTTTCGGCGCAAGCGATGGCTAGCGAATCCGTTAGCATTGGCGTGGCTCCAACGGCTTCAGGCTGGTATTTCGGCTATTCCGAGCTTTCCAGGCTTATTAGCAGCGACTCCCCTTTAGAAATTTCTGTTCGTGAAACAGGGGGCTCTCAAGAAAATACCATTCGTTTAGGTCGTGGTGAGATCGATTTTGCACTCGTAGATGCCCCCGGCGCCTACGAGGCTTATCATGGCGAAGGTCGCTATCAGAACAAAGCCATCGACGATATCAGAATGGTACTTTGGGTTGCCCCTTCCACCATGCATTGGGCAGTGCGTCAGGACAGCGGTATCGAAACGTTTGAAGACCTGGACGGCCAGCGCTTTAACCCCAGTAGCATTGGTGGCGGAGGCGAGTACATCACCGAACGCGTCTTCGATGCGCTTGAAATCACTCCCGACTATCAGCGTATGAGCATGTCGGATGCCTCCGATGCCGTTGTGGATGGCCGCATCATTGGATTCAGTTATAACGGCATTCCCCCCATTCCAGCCTTTACGGAGGTTCACTCGGCACGACCTTTGCGCGTGCTATCAATGGGTGATGAACAAGTAGCGACCGCAACGGAAAAATTGCCCTTCTTGTCTGCAGCGACTATTCCAGCAGGCACTTATCGGGACATGCCAGAAACGACCACGCTGGGCACCTATATCGGCGTCGCAAGCAGCGCTGATCTATCCGAAGATGCAGTTTACGAGTTCACACGTGCTTATTGGGAAAATATCGAGCGGTTAAGCCAGACCTTTGCTCCCGCCCAAGGGATGACGCCAGCCATCTCTGTTGAAAATACTACCTCCCCGCTTCATGCAGGCGCCGTGCGCTACTATCAGGAAATTGGCCTAGACGTACCCGCCGAGCTTCTACCGCCAGAGATGTAATAAACATCACCCCCCCTAGATTCATTTAACCTAGGGGGGGGTGATGTGTGGCCTGCTGAACGTAAAGCACTACCCACTGTTGCTCAAAAAGCAACGAACTTGTCACGCTAGCCTCTCCTTCCTGTCTGCTAAGTCGCTTAATTTATAGCCTCTAAAATAATGACGCTAATAACGGCAGGAACAGGCAATGCTTTCAAAACACGTTTTTTCAGAAAAACAGCTGCAAGATGCCACCGCGCTGCGGCATAGGCTTCATCAAAACCCTGAGCTTAAATTCCAAGAAACCGACACTGCCACGCTAGTTGCAAAGCAACTTCGTGCGCTTGGTTACACAGTTACAGAAGGCATTGCTATCACGGGTGTGATGGCTGAACTGGACACCGGGCGAGACGGCCCTGTGATTGCTTTCCGAGCCGATATGGATGCTCTTCCTATTCTGGAAGCTAACGCTTTTGATCACTGCTCCCAGCAGGAAGGCTTGATGCACGCCTGCGGCCACGACGGGCACACCGCCACGCTACTGCTTGCCGCCGAGGCCATTATGGCGATGCGTGATGAGCTATGCGGCTATATAAAGCTGCTGTTCCAGCCAGGAGAGGAAGGCGGCAACGGTGCAGACTTAATGGTCAAGGCAGGCGTGCTGGAAAAACCTAACGTATCCGCCGTATTTGGCTACCATAACCGCCCTGGCTTTCCAGCCGGCCAGCTATTCGTCAAATCCGGTTCGGCCATGGGCGGTAACGACACTTACAAAGTCATCATTAAGGGCGTTTCCGGGCATGCTGCAATGCCGCACTTGGCGGTTGATCCTATTTACGTAGGCGCATCACTGGTACAGCAGCTACAGGGATTGGTGGCTCGCCATAAGTCTCCGCTCGAAGCTGGCGTGATTACGGTAGCGTCTTTTCACGCCGGAGATGCCGCCAATGTTATTCCCGGCCATGCTGAGCTGCTGATCAATATTCGCAGTGACCGCCCCTCTTCACGTGAGGCGCTGACCGGCAAATTAGAGCAGGTGATACAGGGCCTATGTACAGCCCACGGCGCGCACTTCCAGATTGAGCATCTTCATCAAATTCCGCCGCTAGTTAACGATCCAGAATGGTCAGAAAGAGTGCTGGCAATAGCCGCGGAGCATGCGGTTAGCGACGATATCCAGCAGCTAGATTACATGCCTACCATGGGCGCAGAGGACTTTGCATTTTATCTACAAGAAGTGCCCGGCTGCTTTTTCTTTGTCGGTAACGGTGACAGCGCTTATCTACACAATGAAAAGTATGATTTCAATGACCAGATCTTACCGGTCGCTGCAGGCATGTTTGTGGCCCTGGCAAAAAGCGTGTTATCCCAGCGTTAGTGGCCTCTCGACACCCCATTAGATTAAAAATAATGTTTAATAATAAGGGCTAAAACGATGCAAGGCGTACTTTCTTCTATTGAGCGGGTGGGCAATAAACTCCCCCATCCGTTTATTCTGTTTGCCATTCTGGCCGCCGTGGTGGTGGTTATCTCCGCCATTCTCGCGATGTTTGGTGTTTCTGCCATCAACCCGCAAACGGGCGACAGCGTCGCCGTTCGCAACCTGCTTTCTGCAGACGGGATCGAATTCATGCTGACCAGCGTGGTCAGTAACTTTGTAAATTTTCCACCGCTGGGGCTCATTTTGGTGGTCATGTTCGGCATCGGCCTTGCGGATAAAGTAGGCCTAATGTCGACACTGATGCAGGCGAGTGTGGCCAAAGCTCCGCCTTCTCTGCTTACCTTCTGCGTATTTCTGGCAGGCATTTGTGGCAGCGTTGCATCCGATGCTAACTATCTAATTCTGATCCCCCTGGCGGCCATGCTGTACTACTCAGTGGGCCGTCATCCTATTGCCGGAGCCGCTGCGGCTTACGCTGCCGCAGGTGCTGGCTTTGATGCCAGTTTGTTCATCACGGTGGGAGACGCACTGTTTGCGGGCATTACCACCGACGCGGCGCGCCTGATCGATCCCGACGCCTATATTTCGCCGGTCGACAACTACTACTTCGTTGCCTGCTCGGTATTCGTGCTAGCTATCGTTGGCACGCTCATCATCGACAAAATAGTGGAACCAAGGCTTCAGCGCACCCTGCCGATGGACAAAAATTTTAAAACGGACATCGTTAAACCAGAGCTAAGCGCTACGGAAAAAAAGGGGCTTAAACGTGTCGGTTTTGCCACCTTGATTTATCTGGCCCTGGTGCTTATTGCAGTGATTCCTGAGGCGTCGCCGCTACGCAATGCAGAAGGTGGTCTCATTCCATCGCCTTTCTTGCGCTCGCTAGTGCCACTGATGTTTATCTATTTTGTAACGATTGGCTTGGTCTACGGCATCACCACCGGCAAAATTACCAGTAGCCGCGACGTGCCCCAGCGGATGGCAGAATCCGCCAGTGATCTTGCGCCGACGCTGGTACTGTTTTTTGCAATATCGCAATTTATTGCCTACTTCCGCTGGTCAGAACTTGGTCAATATATTGCCATTGAGGGCTCTAATATTCTGCAAAGCACCGGCTTTACCGGCCTGCCTTTAGTCGGGGCATTTATTGCTATGAGTGCGATACTCAACGTCTTTATGACCAGCGGCTCGGCTCAATGGGCATTAATGGCACCGGTTTTCGTTCCAATGCTGATGATGATCGACTTTGACCCAGCCTTTGTATTGGCGATGTTCCGTATTGGCGATTCGAGCACCAACATTATTTCCCCAATGAGCCCGTACTTTTCGGTCGCGCTGGTCTATATGCAGCGTTACAAGCCAGATATGGGGCTGGGAACACTGATTGCCACGATGCTACCGATGGCACTCGGCTTTTTGATTGCTTGGTCGGCGTTCCTGATGTTCTGGCTTGCCATGGGATGGCCGATTGGCCCTGGTGTTTACATGATGGCAAGCTAACGCCTCGCGACATTATTGCATCGTCATCATCAGCTTCCACAAATAGTCGGCAGCGGGCGAAAGCCTTCTGCCGGCTCGACGCACGAGATTTCCCTGGCTGCTGGCAGCTAGAGAGTGCGTAATGGGGATCGCTTTCAATAACCCCGCCTCTATCTCATTTCGGGCGGCGGCGGCAGTCATAAACGATACGCCAATGCCCGCGCTTGCCATGCGCCGTGAGACGGAGTGTAGATTACAGCGGTAGGCAGGCGTTGCTCTTTGCCCAGCGGCGCCAAGCACCGCGCTAACAAACTGCTGAGATCCTGATACATCCGGCAAGAAGATCAACTTGTGCTGCAACAGCTCAGCCACGGTGACACCCGTCTGGCAAGCCAGTGGGTGGAAAGGCGCCACCAGTGCACATAGCGGCCCACGCTCAAAGGAGTGAACCACTAGCCTAGGGTCGGAAATCGGGCCATAGGTAATGGCAATATCTACCTCATCTGTCGCTACCATTTCATGCGGCTCGCGAGGATAGTAGATGCCCGTTTTAATTTCGATTAGCACCTCGGGATATTGCTCGGAAACACGCCGCATTACGTGGTTAATAAAGCTATCGACAAAGCCGTCGCCCACCGACACTACGACTTTACCCGTCTGCAAATTGCGTAAGCGGGAAAGCGTATCACTCAGTTCAGCATTCAAGCGCCGCTGGGCCAGAAAGCTTTCCAGCACTAGCCGGCCCGCTTCCGTCAGCATTACATGACGCCCCTGCCTTTCCAGCAACGCCATGCCAAGCTCTTGTTCTAAGCCCCGCACCTGACGGCTCACCACGGACGGGTTGATATTCATATGCTCAGCCGCTGCGCGGATACCGCCACAGCTGCTGACCTCTAGCAAATAGAAAGCGCGTTTATCCAGTATGTTCATAGCATGCACGTGTTGTAACGCCGGCAGCAGTTATGCAAGAAGCGATATAAGTGTCATACATAATTTGAGAGGCTTTGCTGAGTAAAACAAATCGATCCGCACCTAACAGTTCATCCGATGAATAACCGTACTGTTTTTCTATATAGCGATTAATATAGACAATACGTCGCTTATCATCGGTGACCATGCATTTCACCGGAAAATTATCGAGAGGAAATAGATCGACTGTATACATGGTTTGCCTGCAATAAGGTCTCAATGATTCACACGTAACTGTCTTTATGGCCTTGGATAATACCCCAGTTTTTATTTTTATAACGTAACCATTTGATACAATTAAGAGCACAGAAAGCAACCCTGTATTTAAACAAGTAATAAAACGACGGTGACCTGCCCCATGAAACGCTATGAGCAATTTGCCGATGAGATAGCCGCGCTGATACGCGAGGGCGTAATAAGCCCTGGGGAGCGAATACCTTCAGTTCGCCAGGCCAGCCGCCATCATGGCATTAGCCCATCTACGGTATTTCAGGCCTATTACTTACTGGAAAACCAAGGGCTGATCACTGCTCGCGCACGTTCAGGCTATTTTGTCCGCGAGCATGCGCAGCGCCTGCGGGATGAACCACGCGTCACGCTGCAACACGCAGACCCGGCGGAAGTAAAAGTGAGCGAGCTGGCATTCTCCGTGCTCGATTCACTGCAGGATACACAAACGGTACCCTTTGGGTCCGCGTTCCCCAGCCCCGAGCTTTTTCCACTGACTCGGTTAAGCACCAGCATGACTCGCGGCTTACGCGCTCTTTCGCCACAGCAGCTGGTGGCTGATATGACTGCAGGGCATACCGGCTTACGGCGGCAAATTGCCTTGCGCTACATGCTGGGTGGCATTCAACGACCTATCGAAGAGCTAGTTATTACCAATGGTGCCATGGAGGCGCTCAATTTAGCCCTGCAGTGCGTGACCCAGCCGGGCGATCTTGTCGCGGTCGAATCGCCCGCCTTTTATGCCACCCTGCAAGTGTTAGAGCGGCTGAAATTAAGAGCGGTGGAGATTCCGGTACATCCTCAAAACGGCATCGACCTTGAGGTGTTGGCAGAGCGACTGGCGTCACTCCCTATTAAAGCCTGCTGGTTTATGAGCCATCTGCAAAATCCACTCGGCGCCAGCCTTAGCAAAGAGCGCAAGCGGATTCTTTACCAGCTGTTAAAGCAGCACCAAGTACCGATGTTAGAAGATGATGTCTATGCGGAGCTTTATTTCGGCAGTGCGCCCCCCGTCCCCGTAAAAGCCTTTGATGACGAGGGACTGGTCATCCACTGCAGCTCTTTTTCAAAGTGTTTGGCACCGGGCTATCGCGTCGGCTGGGCAGCGGGTGGCCGCTATGCCAAGGCCATTTCACGGCTGAAGCTAATGACGACCATTTCGCCGTCTATTCCAGCACAAGCGGCTCTTGCCGATTATTTGCAGCACGGCGGGTTTGATCGCCATTTGCGTAAGCTCCGCCACGCTCTAGAAGCTCAGCAAGCCAGTATGCTGGCCGCTGCAAACCGCTATTTTCCTGCCCAAACCCGCATAACGCGGCCTGCAGGGGGCTACTTTTTATGGGTCGAGTTCCCGGAACATATTGATTCACTGCGTCTATTCACCATGGCGCTTGATCACGGCGTTAGCATAGCGCCTGGCCCTATTTTCTCGGCGACGCAGCAGTTTCGCCACTGCATACGCCTGAGCTACGGCCACCCCTGGACTGCCTATAGCGAGCACGGCATGGAAACTCTCGGAAAGTTATTACACAGCCAACGGCGTTTGGAGTGACATTAAACGCTCACTCCACCCTCGCCTGAGTTCACATACCGACTTAGCTTACCGATTTGATAAATATCGTTCATATACATATCAAACCTTGAAATACAGAACGTCATAAAGATTAATACATAAATAATAATCATTAAATAAAACGGCTCATTAATCCATAAAAGTGCGGACGCCGAAAACTTATAGTGAATGGTATAGATACTCATCCCGCCTAAAAGCTGTGCCAAAAAGCAGTTAATAATAACAAGCGTTATTAGCAGGCCACGCACGTCAAACGTAGGCAGTTTCGTTACCCAAAACGATAGATGCTTTACTTTAATATCGCCGTTATAAACCAACTTTTCTCTGCGCCTTAGTAGAGGAATGGCATAGCGCCCCTCTTCCTCATCATTAAATGCCGTCAAGGCCATTTTCCGCGTAATACCAGGGCCAAAAACAGCAGCAGCGGCTTGGCCAAACTCTGCCTCTGAATGCTCGTTTGAAGACGTTTTTGCTTTGGCAGAGAGCTCTGCTAAGCGGGCTTTATCCGCTCGCGATAATTTCTTTTCATTGCCGACATTTATATTATGGTTAACGTCATACACTTGGTACAAAGCGGCCGTTACGCCCACAAGGATTATGACAAAAATAATATAGATCAAAGAACGTCCTCCACTTGCTGCTTACCCATCAAGAGCCGTCGAAAAACTGACCGCTATTTGCCTTCATTACATCGACATCATGCTATCTATGCATGAGAACTATGCCTATACACCCTTGATCTGTACAGGCTCAGAAAGCCACTATAAAGACAGATCAGATCAGCGCGGCTAAATGAGCTGATCGGCACCCTGATCACTGGCTACATGCATCCAGATGATCTCGCGGCCAGCCACAGCTCCATTCAACGTGTTATGAGCGGTCAGCCTTATATCGATTTTCGCAATCGTGCATATCCTATGGTCTGCTCGCTGGTATGAAGAAGAAAGAGTGCGTGTTGGCGTGGCGCGGGTGATCGTGTGCTTTGCACGATGGCCACCATGCTGACACTCTGCTCAGCTATGCAGATGCGCATATGTATCGGATTAAAAAGCACCGCTGGATCGCTAAATAAGCACCGCAGGGGGTGCTTATAATTACTCTTTTGCGCCTATGCCCTGCGGAGCGCTAACTCCGGCATCAAACAAGCCTCACAACATGAGGCCGATCAATAGATACGCGACCAGAGTCACCAGGGCGACAGCGAGCGCAAAGGGAATTTGCGTCTTGATATGGTCAATGTGGTCGGAAGCGGCGCCGGTAGAAGCAAGTACCGATGTGTCCGATAGCGGCGAGCAGTGGTCCCCAAACACACCGCCGCCCGCGACTGCAGCGACGGTGGCATAGAGCAATGGCGTAATGGCATCTGCGCTGAAATTGAAGGCGAGAGGCACGGCTAACGGCATCATAATGGCAAAGGTGCCCCATGATGTGCCGGTGGAAAAGGCAATGACGGCGGCAATCAAAAACGTCATGGCGGGTAGTAACGCAGGCGTCAGCCAACCGGCGGTTGCTTCAACAATGTAGTTGGCCGTGCCCATATCTTTTGACAGCTGATTCAGCGAATAGGCCAGCGCCAGGATGATGATCGCGGGCATGACACCCTTCATGCCGGAGAGTGAGGTTTTCATAATATCGTTGAAAGGAATGCCCTGCAGTCGCATGACAATCCCTAAGAACACCGACGCCGCCAGGAAGGCTTCCATGGTCTTGGCCGAATCCATCACAATAAACGTCCCTACCGCCACACCGATCACCACCATGACCGGGGCGAAGAAGTTCCAAAATAGGCTGGTGCGCACACCTTCATAAGGTGGAATATCGGTTAGCTCCTCTCCCACCAGCGGCTCAGCACCATCACGCAATACCTTGCCTTCTTCTTGGGCCCGACGCTCAGCTTCACGCATTGGTCCGAAAAGCGGAATAACGCCAACAATCACCAGCCCCACCACCAGCACAGAAAGAAATGCATAAAGGTTGAAGGGGATGGCATAGAGAAACACACTCATTGCCTGCGCCGCATTCTCAATAGGGCCCATTCCGATCAGCAGCCCAGAGATAAATACCGCCCAGCCGGTGATAGGGATCAGAACGCTCACGGGGGCTGAGGTTGAATCCGCGATGTAAGCGAGTTTTTCACGGGAAACACGGTAGCGGTCCGTCAGGCCACGCATCGTGCTACCGACAAACAGCGGGCTGAAATAGTCACTGAAGAAAACAAACATCCCCATGACCCAGGCAATCAGTTGAACCTTCACACGCGATAAGGCGCGGCGCTCCACCCAGGCAGTAAAGTTTTGAATAGCCCCCGTCCGCTGGAAAAAAGCGATCACCGTACCGATGAATAGCTCGAGCAACAATATCCAGGAGAAGCTCGTCGTGCCCAGCGTTTCCTTTAACAGCGTCGGAAACCCCATCAACCCATTGCCCAGGGTGATTACCCCAACAAAACAAGCAACGGCCAATGAAAAAACGGTATTACGCGTGACGAATGCCAGCACAATCGCAAGTGCCGCCGGCAGGATAGACAACAGCCCAATATGCTCTTGAGGATTCATTGTAATCTCTCTTTTTTATAATAAAGGTTGGGATCAGGTTTCGGATTTCGCTTTGAGGCGCTCTACTTGGCTGGTTAGATAAAACCCTAACCGGCGCACAGGGTCAGGCGGCATCCAACTAGCGGTGCCAAACAGCGACGCAATATCCTCAACGGGCTGTCCCAACGCTTTGCGCGCCAGCGCATCGCCTAGGAAGGTGCCCTTGACGATCCCGCCACCATTACACCCTGCCGATACATACAAATTGGGCTGAATCTCACCCCAGAATGGCGCGCCGTTATAGGTAAGCCCGGTGGTGCCTCCCCACATCTGGTCAAAGCGCACGGGGGCGATGTTGGGATAGCGAGCTTCAAGGCTTGCTCTTAATCCGTCTTCGACACGCGCGTTATCGGCTTCGCGCTCATAGCTGTAGCCTGAACGAATCATCAATCGCCCGTCGGCCGTGGTGCGCAGCGTACAACCCAGCCGGTGCGCAGGCAGCAGCCCCCAGGTTATAGCAGCAATACGCTGACGATCATGCTCCGCTAATGGCTCGGTAATAGCGGCATAGGTATAAATAGCCGTTAGCCGCGAAGAGTCGGCACCGAAAGCCCTCGAAAAAGCGTTATTGGCGAGAATCACTCGCCCAGCCAATACTTCACCTTCCGAGGTCGAAACACGCCACTTTTTGCCGTCAGGCACAATCTGCGTGGCGGGCGAATATTCGTGCAGCTCTATTCCGGGTTCCAACGAATCTGCCAAGCCCGTAATCAATGCGGCTGGCTGGACCAGATAACAGTCCGGCGAATAAAGGCCATGCGAGTAATAATGGGTACCAATTTTTTCAGCGAGCTGGCCCCCACTTAAGGTCTGATAGGACAGTCCAGCAGCGTTAAGAAAGTCTTCGTACTGTTTAAGTGAACGCTGGCCTATCGCGCTTCTGGCCGCTCGGTAGGTGCCGCTATGCGCTAACTGGCAGTCGATACCTAGACGCTCAACACGCTCACGTAGCAGCGCCATCGTTTGCCGGCTCAACGCGTTTAACTGCCCCATGCGCTCAAGCTCTTCGGGCCGAGCGTCGTTCGCTAAGGCAATTTCCAACATGAAGCCAGAATTGCGCCCCGGGCTACCTTCACCGACTCGATCAGCCTCAAGAATTTTGATGCGATCATCCGGCTGCGCTTGCTGCCAGGCAGTGGCCGCCGCAAAGCCGGTATAACCCGCGCCGATGATGACCACCTCTGCCTCAGACTGACCGTTTAACGCTGGGCGCACCTTTCGCGAAGGTAGCCATGAATTCCAGCCGCACGGGCGCTGATGGGAAGGGTGTGTGAGGAGTTTCATGATGATTCAATCCAAATACAAAAGGCCGTGGGCCTTGTTAACCATGGCAGCCACTTCATCCTGCATGCCTTTGAGAACGTCCGCCTTGTGGTCAGCTGTCATACGCGATTTCAGCATCGAGCAGCTCATCGCACCCAAAGGATGACCACTGTGATCAAGGATAGGAATGGCCAAGCCGCTGTACTCGGGCAGCAGAGATCCCTCCACGCCGTGAGCATAGCCATGAGTGAGTAGATAGTGTATTTCCGCTTCAACATCAGCAACGGCGATCGCGTATTCGCTAAGCAGTCGTGCGGCGTTATGGCTGAGTATATCGCTGCGCTCGTCAGCTTCCAGATAGGCAAGCAAGGCGATAGATGCTTGGCCAACACCTAACGGCAGGCGGCCGCCCGTAGCGCTAACGAAACTGCCCACAGGGTAGGCGCCGTTCTGTACTTCCAAGCAAACAGCATTAAAACCATCGCGCGCAAAGAGATAAAAACTATCGCCACAACGATGGGCTAAAGCCAGCAACCTTGGCCGAACCAGGTCACGCAGCCCGGCGCCATTGCCCGCCTGAGCGCCGAGCACCAGCAGTTCATACCCTAATAGATAGCGCCCACGAACAGGAGAAGAGCGCAAAAACCCTTGCTGCTTGAGCCCTTTTAATAATCGATAAAGCGTTGGGCGACTGAATTCGAGCGCATCGAGATAATCATTGATGCTGGCACCACGGTGCCCGCAACGTGCCGTGATCTGCAGCACCTGCATGGCATGAACCAACGTCGAGGGAGTCTGTTGCGTATTTCTACCGGGTGAAGGCATGTGTGCAGGCATGTGTGCAGGCATGGCGCGCGTCATTTTTTGTTGGTGTGGTTTAGAACATAGCAAGACAATTTTACTATTTCATCTCACCAAATGAGACACGGCAATCTTGACAGCCGCCTGCCGAACAGGCCATCGCCGATACATAGTGACCTCACTCGGCCTTCGATTGAGGCAGGGCATCCGACTAAACGACGTTGGCTCACCCGCGTCGACTTCTCTAAGATCAGGGCTACTCCTCTCTTTCACGAGCTGCCTTTATGAAACCTGAAACGATCGCCCTCCATCATGGTTACTCACCGGATTCGCAAAATGCTGTTGCGGTTCCGATTCACCAGACCACGTCATTTTCCTTTGACAGCGCACAACACGCGGCGGATCTGTTTGATCTGAAAGTGGAAGGCAATATTTATTCTCGCATCATGAACCCGACCTGCGCCGTGCTAGAGCAACGAGTAGCCGCGCTGGAAGGCGGTATTGCGGGCCTAGCGGTAGCATCAGGAATGGCAGCGATCACCTACACCATTCAAACCATTGCAGAAGCGGGCGACAACATCGTCTCGATTAGCGAGCTGTATGGCGGCACCTACAACCTGTTCGCTCACACTTTGCCGCGCCAGGGCATTCAGGTGCGCTTTGCCGACAAAGACGACATTGCCGGCATCGAAGCGCTAATTGATGAGCGCACGAAAGCAGTATTTTGCGAAAGTATCGGCAATCCCTCTGGCGGGATCGTCGACCTGCGGGCGCTTGCAGATGCCGCGCATCGTCACGGAGTCCCGGTGATTGTGGATAACACCACGGCCTCACCGTTTTTATGCCGGCCCATTGAACACGGGGCGGATATTGTCGTCCATTCGGCCACCAAATACATTGGCGGCCACGGCACCACGGTGGGTGGCGTTATTGTAGACTCTGGCAACTTCCCGTGGGCGGAACATGCCAACCGGTTTCCGCTGCTGAACGAGCCGGATGTCTCCTATCACGGCATTTGCTATACCCGCGATGTCGGCGATGCAGCCTTTATTACCCGCGCACGCGTAGTGCCGCTGCGCAATATGGGCGCGGCGCTGTCTGCTCAAGCAGCCTGGAATCTTCTGCAGGGGCTGGAAACACTGTCACTACGAATTGAGCGGATCTGCGCTAATGCGCTAACGGTTGCTAAGCATTTAGAAGGTCACTCCCAAGTGGCATGGGTGCACTATGCCGGGCTGGAAAGCCATCCCGATCACGCATTAGCCCAGCGCTATATGCATGGCCACGCTTCGGGCATTCTTAGCTTCGGGATTAAGGGTGGCCAAGCCGCTGGCGAGCGCTTCTACGATGCGCTTTCGCTTATTTTGCGGCTGGTTAATATTGGCGATGCCAAGAGCTGCTCCTCTATTCCGGCCTCGACCACGCACCGCCAGTTGAATGACCAAGAGCTACAAAAAGCCGGCGTCACCCCGGACATGGTGCGCCTGTCGATTGGCATCGAGCATATCGACGACCTGCTGGCCGATATTGACCAAGCGCTCGCCACCTCCCAAGGCTAGCGGTGCCCCAAGCGCGCTGGGACAGTTAAACTAATCGCTTCCAGTGCGCTTGTATTAGCTGATTATTTAAAGAACGGCGTAGCAAACTTCGTTGGCGCGAACTAACGTTGGCTTCTATGATAAAGTCATAATCAGCGTTAACTCAGGATGAGCTAACGAGATACACAAAGGAGAAGAGCATGTTGAAATTTTTAGCTAGCACCGTCGGTATCATCTTTATGATCGGCCTGATAGTGGTTATTGGCCTTCTAATGCTGATCTTCTAGCAAGGCCTGTCAACACTATAAAGACCCAGTTAACCGAACACGTGTCGATTAACCGGGCCATTGGGCACTTAGTTTACCCCCAAAGTGCTGAATGCCTCGTTAGGAACGACGTTCCCATAGCGTGACTTCCGAGAGGCTGTGCTGGTATTTATGCATGGTCTCTCTAATCACAAAGGGGACTTTTTCGGGATCGCTAATCATCCGGAAATGAGGTTCAAGCAGCGCCTTAAGGCCATCCAAGGTGCTGACATTTTCGCCGTTTTTCTTGATTCCTCCAATCCACTCCTCCTTCGGCGTATATTCCTCCAGCCACGTGTAGGGCGAGGCGATCATGAGGATGCCGCCCACGTTGATCCGCTCATGCACGGTCTGCAGAAACTGTGCAGGCTTATACAGCCGATCAATCAGATTAGCGGCCACTACTAAATCGTAACCGCTGAATTGTGGTTTGAGGTTGCACGCATCGCCTTGCTGAAAGCTTATGCGTTCGACCACGTCTTCCAGCCCAAGGCTTGCCAGCGTACGTTCCTGGTAGGTGACGAGTTCGCCCTCTTCTGCACGGGTATAACGCAGCACTTTCTGCTCCGCCATTTCGACACCCTGGCGAATAAAGTTGGCGGAAAAGTCCACTCCATCTACCTGTTCAAACTCACGGGCCAGCTCGAAGCTGCAGCGCCCGCTGGCGCATCCCAGGTCCAGCGCGCGTTTCTTGGGTCGGCCAGCCATACTGGCTAATGCCCTGTTTGCCAGTGCCTGCGGGAAGTTGGCAACGCCAAACCACTCATCGCCGTAATGGAATTCTGCGTACTCCGACATGCGCGCATCACTTTCGTAATAAGCGCTGGGTAGCGTGACTTCGGCGTCGGACACAACATAGCGAAAGCCCGCATGCTGGAAGAAATGCCGCCGAAACGCATAGCGAGCGTTAAGCCGCGTTTCATTACCGCAGGAGATCCAGGAACCGCCCTTGATCAGGTTATGCTGGTTATCAAACGTCGGCGTGGTGAAATCATCGTACAGCGGGTGCACATCAAAGCCTGGGAACGGGTAGGTGGGCGTTTCCACCCACTGCCACACATTGCCCACCACATCGAACCACTGGCCATGCTGGAAGCGCGTTACAGAGCACGAAGAAGCGCCGTGATCTAAATGCAGGTTGGCATTGGCAGGCGCGTCATTTTCCAGCTCGGACACACCCGCTTCATCCGCCAAACGATGCCACTCATCTTCCGTAGGCATACGCACGGGCTGACCCGTCTGTTCGCTTTTCCAACCACAAAAGGCTTTAGCCTCGTGGAAGTTGACTTCAACCGGCCAATCCCAAGGCATTGTCACCTCTTCGGTCATCAAGCGCAGATGCCATTCGTTTTTCCACACCCAGAAGGTGGGATGGGTCGCTTTGGCAAAATTGCGCCAGCCTAACCCCTCTTCCGACCAGAAGGAGTCGGTCAAATAACCACCGGCTTCAATAAACTCCAGAAACTCGTTATTACTGACCAGGAATTGGCTCGCTTTAAACTCTTCAACGTCGGCACGGTGATGACCGTACTCGTTATCCCAGCCGTACCATGGGTCATCAAACGACTTGCCTAACGTCACCTCACCTTGAGGCACCGTGATCAACGTGTTCTCCGGCGGCTCACCGGCGGTGCGAATAGGCGCCCACTCAGGCTGTGGTGACACCAGATCGAGTGACTGCTGGCGAATCAACACCGAAGACGTTTCAAGGTGGATACGCTCGTGCTCGATCCCCATGACGATAGGCCAGAAGGGGCTATCCCAACCAATGGGCAGCGAAACGGGCAGCTCACGAATCAAAGCGAGCACCGCGGCGCGAACCTTCGCGCGATAAGCCATCACCTCACTGACCAACGGCCACTGATAGTGGGCATCATTGAGGTCATCCCAGCTCATTTCATCGACGCCAACCGCAAAAATAGACTCCATGTTCGCGTCTATTCGAGCAGGTAAGAGCTTAGCCAACACCAGCTTATTAACGAAGAATGTCGCGGTATGTCCGAGGTAGAACATTAGCGGATGCCGAAGAGATATCGACTTACGCCGGTAGGCCTCTTCGCTGGCAAGCGTTGTAAACAGTGACTCATATCGATCGAAGGTGGCAGTGAAGCAGGCCTCAATGCTGCGGCGCGTTGCTTCCGGATCATTACCGGCCAACATGACAGTACGAGGAAATAGATCAGGCGACATCGATGCTTCTCGCCCAGTAGAGGAACGTGTAGAGGTCATATTTTTAAGCGCCTTTATCGTTAAGTGACGATGACAACACTCACAAATGTCGATAGCCACCACTCTTTTGGTAATCGTCGTGTCTCCGCTGCAGCAACTGACACTAGGTGTACAGGTAAACATAATAAGGCATTAAAAACCAAAAACTCCTACAAAATCTACCTCTGGTTGTACAACAACTTTCTATACATCAAAAGGCATCTCATAGCAGGCCTTTAAAAGAGTGATTCGAAACGCTGATTTCCAGTAGGCAGGGGGCACAGACGAGTGCACGCTATCGGACTTCAAAGGTTTGATAAGGAAGTATTTTTCTAAATAAATGGGATTCAAATGCAGAGTAGTGATGGGCTGCAAAGCGTAACGCAACGGCGTATGTCATACCGTTCTCTTTAGACAATAATCCTCTCCTCAGCAGCGAGAAAACCTCTACATTAATTCCACAGATACTCTACAACCTAATTGCTAACTGTAACGATCTCAACTAACTTTGTTACCACGGGTGCGCTAAAACTTTTCTAATGCTGGTTTACTCACTCGCTTCTGAACATGACTGACTGCGACTGCGCCTATTTGGTGCGCTCCAACCGCCGCGCAGTCAGCCTGGGTCAACCAGCACGGAGGACATTGAATGTCGATAACATCAGAAAAGCAGTTGCCCGAATCAGTAGTGGCTTGGCGTGATCCAGAAATGGACTCGGTTAAAGGCACCGAGACGCCCAAAGATCCCAATAAAGGCTATATCGCCCTGCTTGGCTGGAGTATTAATGCCATTAAAGCGGCGCAAAAATTTGACCGCCGTTATATCGTGATTGCCCCCGAGTGGGCGGCGGATTTTTGCACCGCCAACAATATCCCTTTTATCTCTTGGGATTTTATCCGGTTGAATGATCGGTCCATGGAAATCGCCGAGAGGTTGAAGGAAGAAGGCGTCGATATCGCCATTCCGCTGTTTGAAGAGACCGTTGAGTGGTCCGGTGCGATCAACTCCGTCCTCCTTGATAGCCCTCGCATGTTTGGTCAATCCATTCTGTTCCGCGACAAGGCCTTAATGAAGCGTCGCGCGCAGCTTGGCGGTATCCGTGTCGGTATCTTCGAAGAGGCCCACGAGAAAGAAGACATCGTTCGCTTCATGAAGCGCGTGAACCAAACGCTGCTCAAACTTGATGGCGACCCGAACGACCCGATTCACGTTAAGGCGTTCGACAAAGCCGGCTGCCTCGGTCACCGAATGATCCGCACGCTCGAAGAAATCGACAACATTCCGGCCGAAGAATATCCCTTATTGATGGAAAGCCATCTGGATGGTTGGGAGTTCGCCGTTGAGGCCTGGATTCATGATGGTAAAATCCAGTTCCTGAACATTTCTGAATACGTAACGTTGGGCTATTCGGTATTCGTACCGGCGACGGCAGAGCTTGAAAGCTGGCGTAATGCGATCACCAAGCAGATTGAGCTGTTGATTAAAACGTTTGATATCAAGTTTGGCTTGATTCACCCCGAGTACTTCGTCACCGCTGATGGTGAAATGTACTTTGGCGAGGTGGCCTACCGCCCACCCGGGTTTAAGGCGTTTGAACTGATCGAAAAAGCCTACGGCTTCAATGCCTATCAGGCGTCCATGCTAGTGTTCGATCCGAAAAGCACGAAAGAGGAAGTAGCAGCTTTCTTCCCCAAAGAAGTGGTCGATGCGAAGGGTTACGCAGGCTGCTTTGGTGTCTACCCGCGCCGTCGTGTTGTCAGCAAACTGGAAATGCCTACAGAGTGCGTTGATCACCCCTATTTCGAGTCACATGAGCTAGTAGCGCCTACGGAAGAGACGGTGCCTGACCGGTCTGCTTTCGGCACGCACTGGGGCCTGGTCTTCTTCTTTGGTGATGACCCCATCAAGATGCGCGATCTGCTCAAAGCGCAAGAGGACCTCGACTTCTACGTGTAGAGAGTCGTTAAAACAGCACGCGCCTCTATAGACGCGCTATTGGCATCAGAAAGCGATGCTGACAGCGCGTATTTTTTTGCCGGCGTGGCGTAATCGCCCTATAGCTCCTACGTTGTTTTAAGGGCGTGTTTTAAAGGCCGGTTTGAAAACCAGCGTCGTAAAGAAAGTCATAAAAGAAAGTCGTAAAAGAAAGTCGTAAAGACATAGGGAGCTATAACAATGGATGCACTTGCGCGAAAGCTGGGCCTCAGGACAGATCCCACCATATTTTTCACATCGGCCGGAATCATGATCCTGTTTTTAGTGGCGCTGTTAATTGCGCCAGACGCCATAGGCGCAGCCTTCGGCGCGGGGCGTGAATGGATCGTCACCAACCTCGGTTGGTTTTTTATTTTAGGGGTAACCACCTGGGTAGCATTTCTGCTGTGGGTGGCGATGAGCCGTTATGGTGCGATTCGTTTAGGCGGAAATGATGCGAAACCGACGTATACCAACGTTTCCTGGTTCGCCATGCTGTTTGCGGGCGGTATCGGTACGGTGCTGATGTTTTGGGGCGTCGCCGAACCGATTTCTCATTTTGCCAATCCTCCAAGGTCGGATGTCGAGCCATTCTCTGTAACAGCCGCTGACGATGCTATGAGCTTTGCGATTTATCACCTGGGGCTACATACCTGGGCAATTTTCGCCATGCCGGGACTGGCGTTTGCTTACTTTATCTATCGTTACAACCTACCAATGCGTTTCAGCTCGGTCTTCTATCCGTTCTTAGGTGAACGTATCTACGGCCCCATCGGTAAATCGCTCGATATCTTTGCCATTCTCGGCACGCTCTTTGGCGTAGCCGTTTCTATCGGGCTGGGCACCCAACAGATCAATGCGGGGCTAACGGAACTGTGGGGGGTTCCGGATGCGGTGATAACAAAAGTGCTGATCATCGCTGTGCTTACCACCGTGGCCGTAGGGTCAATCGTGGCGGGGCTGGATTCAGGCGTGAAACTGCTCTCCAATATCAATATTGGTATGGCCGTTGGCCTGCTGCTGTTTGTGCTCTTTACCGGCTCGACCGTTTTTCTTTTGCGCGCCGTGGTCGAAACCTTTGGCCTCTACATAACCAACCTGCTGCCCATGGCGTTCTGGAATGACACACTGGCACGCTATTCCAGTGAAGGCGGCGCCTGGGGCTGGCAAGGCAGCTGGACGGTGTTCTACTGGGCCTGGACAGTCACCTGGTCACCGTTCATCGGTATCTTCGTGGCGCGGATTTCTCGCGGGCGGACGATCCGCGAGTTCGTGCTTGGCGTGCTGTTCGCCCCCTCTATCTTTACGCTGGTCTGGTTTGCGATCTTTGGCTGGTCGGCAATGGAGATTGACGGCATTGGGCCCGCTGCCCGAGCGGCATTGGGGGATCAAGCGGGCATATTGTCAGCGGCTGTCGCCGAAAGCATCCCGCTCGCCATGTTCGCGTTTTTTGATAACTTCCCGGCCGCGACATTGATTAAAGGCTTAGCGGTGGTGATCGTCGCGATCTTCTTCGCTACTTCATCGGACTCAGCGTCACTGGTCGTCGATATGCTGTGTACCGGCAGCGCCGACCCTGGCCCTTGGCATCAACGTGTTTTCTGGGGTGTCTCTGAGGGGATGCTGGCTGCCATGCTCATTGTACTGGCAGGCGATGCCGGGCTGACTGCACTCCAGCAGGTCATCACCGTTGTCGGCCTACCGATGTTTATTCTGGTCTTTATCATGATGTTCTCGCTTTACCGCGGCCTCTCTCAGGAGGATCTCAGCGAAGTACGGGTAGGGAGCCCACCTAGGCAGGCAGAGTTGAAGCAGAGAGAGTAAGCCACACCAGAATTGGCAAAAGTAAGTTACAAAAAAGGGGCATGCGATTACTCGCAGCCCTTTCTTGCAACTAAGAAAGCTCTAATCAACGTTAGCTAATATCCCTAGCTATTTTACCCTGCTTGAAAACATCCGTTGGAATACTAAAGCGGTCGGAAAGGCCACAAATTTGGCGCCAGTTAAGATGGCGCTTACCGGACAAAATGGACGAAACAACAGACTGAGCACCAATTTCCGGCAAATTGCTTTGGGTAATGCCCCGCTCTTCCATGAGATAGCGCAGCACGTCAGTATCCCCAGCGACGGGCATGGGGCGTACTCGCTCATCATATGCCTCTAGAAGATCACCGAGGCGCGCCGCAAGGCTGGATAGAAAATGAGTTTCATCATCGCCAATCAAGCTTAGAATTTCATCAAGCGCCTCTACTTTCGCGTCATACTCATCCTCTGACTCAGGCGCAGAGAGAAGAGGCGCAATGTACTGCCAGTGAGTAGCCGCTTGATCGAGAACAGCATTCATATTTTCACTCCTTCCACTTACCCTTGTCATATTCTGGATGATCTAGAATATGGCGGATAAAAACGCGCTTAGCGCGATAATGCACGGTGGCTATCAGTCGAATCTTATTCCCACCAATGTCAAAAACATGGAGGCTTCCGACCTTATCGGTTGCCGGGAAAATCTCTTTCATCTCAGCAAAGCTCTGAGGTTCGCTACCCTTCATGATACGAAACCATGCATATAAAGCGCTGGCCGACTGCGGCCATTTGCCTTTCGCTTCCCAAATACGTTTTTGCGTGACCACGTGCATTCGTAACCCCTTTCGCTCGGCCACATTATAATAGCAAATTGCTATTTATAGCAATTTGCTATTATTTTTAAACTTGATGTGCTTGCCGTAACGTGGCCCCCGGTGAAGATCTAACCGAAGTCTTGGTAGGTAGCCAGCAGAGCTAAAGCCGGAAATCTTTATAACGATTGGCTTCATATTGCGTGATTGGATGAGAAGGTAAAACGTTGAATATGATGCTTAAGAACCTCGGTCATCCCCCCGCAAAACCAGGGTGCTCAAAAGTAGAATTTTCCGTAAGCTAAACGCAGGGAGATTCTGCATGAAAAAATCACATTTTCCTGACAGCCAAATACTGCCGATTCTCAAGCAAGCTGAAGGCGGTGCACCCGTTCCAGAGCTATGTCGTGAACATGGCATGAGCAGTGCAACTAAATTTATAAATTAAATTCTTCAAAAAATAATGCTCATAGCCTGTAAATAAACAGTGGAGTCATAGTGTCTGTCGTTGGATAGAGATACCATCGCATTGACCTGGAAGTTTGTATTTAGTAAATTAACTTCCACTTAAATTTTAACTTCCAGGCATCGAGGACCTTCATGGCCGAGTTCTCTCATACTTTTCCCGCTGCTCGCGGCATTCAGTCTGGACGGCCATGTTACGTAGCAATGTGCCCTCTTCGATTAGTACCTAAAATTTTTATTTTTGATGGGCAGGAAGTCCCTCCTGAGCTGAGAGCCCAGCGGGTGTTGAACCGTACTCGCATTCCCGACATAGTGAGCTACCTAGTAGATAACCCATCTGACTACACACTTTCTGGCATCACTGCATCTGTAGATGGTCAGGTGTCTTTTGAGCCTAGTACTGACACTGGATTGGGACAAAACCTCGGACTGCTATCTATTCCGATGGACGCTAAGATCCTAATTAACGACGGCCAACACCGCCGCGAGGCTATCGTACAAGCGATAGAACAAAATCCGGAACTTGGGTATGACAATATCCCAGTGCTTTTCTTCATCGACGACGGCCTTAAACGCAGTCAACAAATGTTCGCCGACCTCAACAAGCACGCAGTACGCCCAAGCGACTCAATTAGCACACTCTATGATCATCGAGACGCTTTATCTGAACTTGCTAGAAATGTGGTTCGAGAAGTAAAAGTTTTTTCGAGACTAACTGAAATGGAGAGATCAAGTATCTCTAATCGAAGCAGCAAATTTTTCACCTTGTCAGCAATAAAAAATGCATCCAAAGCTTTGCTGATGAAGGGAAAGAATGCCCCCATCACTGAAGAGGAACAGGAACTAGCGATTCAGTTCTGGAACGAAGTAGCTGAAAACATGAGGGACTGGCAGCTAGCCCTAGAAAAGAAAGTAGCCACTTGTGACCTGCGAGAACAATATGTTCATGCTCACGGTGTTATGTTGCAGGCCATGGGACAACTAGGCGCTGATCTCATTTGCAAACCCAAATCGCAGTGGAGTGGAATCCTACAAGGCCTACAAAAAATTGATTGGGCTCGCGCGAATAGTGATTGGGAAGGTCGCGCCATGCATCATGGTCGTATCAGCAAAGCAAGAAGCAGCGTAGTTCTCAGCGGCAACTACATCAAACAACAGCTCGGTGTTCCGCTTACCCCTACAGAGCAGGAATACGAGGAGTCGTTCAAATGATGGCATCAGAAGAGAAATTTATTTTCTCAGACCACCTTTCCATGATTCAAGATTACACAATTGGTGGCCGTCCACTCGTGGATTTAGTACGAGAAATTCAGACCATTTACTGCTCCGATGACCGTCCTTGGATCATTGGCTTTAGCGGTGGCAAAGACTCCACCTGCATTTTATCGCTTATCTACATGGCGCTACTTCAGCTACCAATAGAGAAGCGCAAAAAACATGTTTATGTCGTTTCATCTGACACATTGGTAGAAACCCCTGTCGTTGTTGACATGATTAAGCGAGTAATAGCCACTATCAATGAGTCCGCACCCCGTGAAAGCTTACCTATGAGCGCTCACAGCGTGGTGCCGAAAACCGATCAAACTTTTTGGGTAAATTTACTGGGCCGTGGCTACCCAGCGCCGAACCAATCTTTCCGTTGGTGTACGGAGCGTATGAAGATTGACCCTGTTAGCGAGTTCATACTGAATAAAGTCGCTGAGTTTGGTGAGGCCGTTGTTGTATTAGGCTCCCGTAGCCAGGAAAGTGCTTCACGAGCCCAGGTAATCTCTAAGCACAAGATCGACGGCTCTGCTTTAAGCCGCCATAGCTCATTGCCTAATGCATACACATACATGCCAATCGAAAGCTGGTCGGCAGATGAAGTATGGATGTATCTAATGAGCGCCCCTTGCCCCTGGGGCGGCTCTAACAGAGAGTTGCTAGAACTTTACAAAGGGTCTAACCAGGGTGAATGCCCCATTGTTATTGACAAAAGCACTCCCTCTTGTGGCAACAGTCGCTTTGGCTGCTGGACTTGCACCGTTGTTACTGAAGACAAAGCGCTTCATGGATTGATCGAGTCAGGAGCCAATTGGATGAAGCCTCTGCTGGCTTTCAGGAATATGCTCTACCAATCTCGGCAACCTGAAAATTCCGAGGAGTATCGCAACTTCCGTCGCCGGACTGGTCGTGTGTCATACAACTCAGGAGATATCAGCGATGACAGCATTCACGAAATTCGCCACATACCTGGCCCTTATTGGCTATCAAAGCGCCAAGAATTTCTTCGTGAACTTCTGACCATTGAGAAAGAAATTAACGAGAGCGGAGAGTCCATCGAACTGATCACGCGACCTGAATTGCATTTGATCAGAAGAGAGTGGCTGCGAGATCCAAACGAACCTGATTGGGAAGACTCCCTACCCCATATATACCGTGACGTATATGGTGAAGACCTTGAGTGGGTGGAAGACGATGCTGGCGCCTTCACGCGCGCTGATTCGGAAACATTGGAAAATCTTTCCGAAACATACGGCGTTCCGTCTGCGTTAATCCGGAAGATGCTTGAAGCAGAGCTTCAGGTGTCGGGCCTTGGAAAACGTAGAGGTATTTTAAATAGCTTAGAAAGCATCCTTCAGCGCGATTGGGAAGAGCTTGAGGCTATCAACGAACGTAATCAGTCCTTTCGCAAGCGTGGCAAGTTGTACGTTGAGGAAGTAAAAGACGAATTTTCAGAGTTTTTGCATTAATGCTTATCAAAGAGCTGACGCTGACCGATTTCCGAGTTTATGCAGGCACCAATCATTTTAATTTAGCTCCCGAAAAACATTTCGGAAAAACCCGACCCATCATTCTCTTTGGAGGGCTAAATGGCGCAGGTAAAACAAGTATTCTTCTAGGCGTCAGGCTTGCCCTATACGGGCGCTTATGTCTTGGCTCTACCGTTTCTCAGAAACGGTACGATGAGTTTCTCCTGGACGCCCTACATCACTCAAAAGAGACTGACCGCTCTGCGAACCAGGCATCTGTTGAGCTAACGTTCACGTATGCCAAGCTTGGCACGGAAAACCAATATCATATTCTACGTGAATGGCAACGGAAGGGAAGCAGTGTCAAAGAAACTCTGACAATCCTTGAGGACGGCACCCCTATTAAAGGTCTCAATTACGACCAAGCACAAAATTTTCTTAATGAACTTATTCCTGCTGGCGTATCTGACTTGTTCTTTTTCGATGGTGAAAAGATAGCTCAACTAGCGGATGACACAGGAGGAGCCGCTTTAGAGCAATCCATTAAGAAGCTTCTGGGACTGGACGTAGTTGAAAGGCTTTCCGGCGATTTGACGGTTCTCAACCGCAACCTGACCAAACGATCATCAGCTCAAGAGATTCAAGCTCAAATAGGTTCCGAACAATCTAACCTTCAGGATTGCCGTACTCGTGTCGAGTCGATTCGACAAGAGATCACTACGACTCGCGCTCAACGTGCTGAGATTCAGGATCGAGCTAATAAGATCCAAAAAGGGATTGATGATCGAGGTGGACACTTTTCTGCCTCTCGAACACAGCTCGTAGATGAATTGTCAGAACTGCAGGATAAGCGGGAACATCTAGTTTCTCAGATTAATAGCCTAGTATCTGATGCGGCGCCTATCGCACTTGCAGAGGAGTTCTGTGTAAGGACGGAGACCCAAATAGAGAGCGACCTAAACCTTCACAGTCTTCTTCAGGAGCATAGAATTCATGAAGAGTATCGTACAAAACTAATTGAGTCGCTTGATTCAAAGTTAACGGATGATACTTTAAGCATTGTTCTCAATGAATTAGATACGCTTGATCTATCTTCAAAAGATCGGAGCCTCGATCAGCCAATACATGATTTGACACCTTCGCAAGCAGGTCACCTTTTCACTACATTTAATCAGGCTCGAAAGCAGCGAAAAGAAGTATCAACCTTATTCACTTCTTTAGAAGAAATTGAAGCGGCTCTTGATGAGATAGGTGCTTCACTAGCGCGCGCACCAGATGACTCACTGATCGCGACGGATTTCGAGAATCTTCAGCAGCTACAGCAAAAGCTTGGCAGGCTAGACGCTGAAATCGATACCCTTCGAAAACAAGGTAAAGAGACTGCGAATGAAGCTGTTGATGTTGCCCGACGACTTGATCGACTTTACGAAACTGCTGCGAAATTAAGTGACCAAAAACGTGTACTCGACTACATAAACAATGCCAATGGCCTTCTAAACGACTATGTAGACCAGACAGCTAAAGCAAAAATTCAAGACCTTGAAGTACAGTTCACGGAATGCTTTGCAAAGCTTGCACGTAAGGAAGACTTGGAACTACAGATCCGCATCGATCCCAAAACTTTTCATGTAAGTCTTCTCTCTGGTAAAGGTCGAGGAATTGCAAAAGATGAGCTTTCAGCCGGAGAAAAGCAGATTTTTGCGATCGCAGTGCTCGAAGCATTGGCAAAGACCTCAGGACGCCAACTGCCGATGATCGTTGATACCCCTCTAGGGCGGCTAGACTCGGAGCATCGAACAAAGCTAATCGAAGGTTATTTTCCAACCGCGAGTCATCAAATGATTGTTCTTTCGACAGATACGGAAGTCGACGAAGCATTTTATGCAGCTCTATCACCAGATATTTCGCGTGCCTATAAGCTCGAATATGACCCGAGAGCAGGAGCTACTCAGGTTCGTGAAGGCTATTTCTGGCAAAAGCAGGAGTCGGAGCTAATATGATTCCTTTTCGCATCCAGTTGAGTAAGAAAACCTGGGATCGTTTGCAATATATGCAAACAAGAACGCGTCTAACACCGAACATTATTGCACGTATGGCGATTTCGCTAGCGTTGCGTGATATTCATACAGCTGCGATTAATGAGAGTAAACCTGAGCAAGTTCACGTAATTAATCGTGACGTGCTATTTGGTGATCAGGAAAAAATATATGAAGCCTTAATCCGGCAGTTCTGTGCTGAACAAGGAATCGACTCTAATATCCAAGACATTCTACGTTCACTAATTGACAGCGGTTTGCATAAGATGGGGCACGTAAAAAGCCTACTCGACATACATACTTTTTTCGCTAAAAATCTTTAATATTATATACTTTTTAAGACCATGTCATATATGCCCGACTACTTTAGCGGGCATCTACATTAACCATATAAGCAACCATTTATAACACCCTTAAAATATCAGCCTGCGCTTAACATAGACAGAGTCTCCACAACTTCTATTTATTTTAATGACTTAAAATTAACCTAATAACATTTAACCATCAACAAGAAATTCAAAATCACCTATCAATCAAGAAATTCAGATATTGAATCATAAATAACTTTAGCCGACCTACTTGTAGGCTCTAAATCTATAAAGAATTGGTCACTCAAATCACACTTAGAAAATGCTTTTGAGAAGCTGTCAACACTAATAACCGCATCCCATTCAAAACTCGGGTTTTCCAATCTATATAGATCTTTAAATATCCGAACCAGGGCATTGAAGCCGATAGCTTTATTTAAAGAAGATTTTTTTTCACTTTTTGACCAAGCTTTCGGCCATTTGCTATTAACAGCATTAAAAAAATTTAATAAATTTGATGCTATCACTTCATCACGGTCTTCGACGAAAGCCTTTCTAAAAAAATATTTTTTAAGACTTTCTTTATCCAAGTGTGACAGTTCTTTCTTCTTATTCCAAAACCTTGATTCTGATAAAAAATAATCCCTATCTTCTTTAGGGCTTGGAGATATGAGTTTTACAACATTCTCAACAAAAGCTGCCTGTGTCAGAAATTCTCCTTTTACTCCAGGAGTAGCAACACCTAACCTTTTAATCGATCTATAAAAAGGGCTTTTGGGTTCTTTGTTGAGTATCACAGCGATATCGTGGCAAGTTCGCTCAGGGCTTCTAGCCTCAGCTAGTGCCTGCAAATCATAAACCAAACTTTTATTAACTTTAGTTTGGGCAAGATTTACAGTAGCAAATATCCCTGCTTGAGTCGAAATATCAGCTCCAACAAAAATGGTAACTAAAAGCTGAAAAGGAGATTTAGAGCCATCTGGGTTTTCAAACTCAAAGTTGCTTGTATTAAATCCAGCCAACCGATGTTGACCATCTAATATTGAAGCTATTTTTTTCCCTTCCCCTTCATCTGAAGTTAAAGTTATCACCTTTAGCTCTTCATTCCAACTAACGTTATCCTCATTTACTGAAAGTATAATAGAGCTAGGGAAAGTTGCATCAATACCTTTTACATAAGAACTAATTTGTTTTACTCGATCAAGCTTAAGCTCTCTCTGAATTCCTAAATATTTACCAACATCATCTTCTTTGATTCTTCTAACATCAGCTTCTGCAATTTTTGATACATCGGCAGCATTCATAACTCCGCAATAAAAATCCCCAACAGGTTGGCTAATTTTAATTGCGTCAAAAACTATAGAATATTTCATTTTCGCCAACCTCAATTATCAAAAATTTTATCGTTTAAGCTTGCTTGAGCAGAAGTAACTTTATTGTTATATTGGTTTTCAGGCGAAGGGGGCGTTTCATGATAAGCAGCATAATACCAGACTATTAAAGATATGACATATATCAACAAACCTACAAGCGTAAGATCATAACTAAACAGATCAACTAAGTACTCATTATCATCTTCACTTAAATTCGTTTCTCCTGAACTTATTATTGTGCCTATTCTAAAATAGGAAAAGCTTAACACCCCTCCAATCAATGAGAACAAAGAAAAGAAAAAGAACCAAGAAAACATTTTGAACCTAACGTTCACTCGACCTGTAACCTTTTTAATTAGCAATAGAAAAAAGGGAGTAATCATCGCTGTTGTTAAAATAAAAACCTCGCCTCCTCTTATATTTCCTAAAAATGCAGTCGAGTAGCTTATTGAAAATATCCAGCACTTTATAGCTGAATCGACTAAAATAGGAAGAAACGAACCCAGAAGCATCCAAAAACAAGCAATTAATGTTTGAGAATGAGTATTATCTAAAATCTCATTATATTTTCTTACTATTTTTTTCCGAAAACTCATTGACCTAGCTCCCAAAAAGCCAAATCTTTCATCTTAGCTACTTTCTTCTTTCCATCCACAAATAAACTATAATGCTTTTCCAATTTCCGGATTTGCATCATAAAGTACTCTTCATCACTCTTAGCTTGAGTATTAAAAATGGCTTTAATCTCTTGTGATTTTATATTAACCACTTGGTGAATCACCCAAGAAAGAATCAAAGTAGAATAATCATTATCACTTGTTTTGAAGTGTGTCAGCTCTTGTGTTGAGAGAATGGTACCAACCCCGAACTCCCGACCTTCTTTCAGAATTTTCTTGAGGCTATCAAAATCCTGTGACATAAAGTTGTCAGCCTCGTCGACTAAAATCATCTTGGATATCTGGCGGAAATTACCATCCAACTTTGAGCTACCCTGCTGATGCATCTGGGTATAGAACAAATCCAAAGTCAGAGCGACAACCAGGTTCTGGATACTGGGATCATAACCCGATAGGTTAATCACAGTTACGCCGTCTACTAAATCATAGAGTGACTGAGTTTTATTGGTATCTGGCTCAAAGATTTTAAAACCAATCAAATCGTCTAGGGCAGCGTAGAGGGAGTCCTGCTCAACCTTCTCCTGCGCCTGAAACTCTGCCCAAACATCTGCAAGTGTTGGAGCTGACCTGCCCCAGGTAGAAGGATCTTCCGGAGATATACCAGCTGCTTCATACGCATCCATCACGAGAGTACGCACTTTGTTCTGTTGCTTTGGGCCAAGTCCAAATGCTTTAGCTACGGTGGTGCGGAATAGGTTGGCCGTATGCATCGGCTGCATTGGCCGGTTACCAAATACTGCGAACGGATTGAATGGTAAATGGAACAGGTCGTATACCTTGGCATTGGTGGCCTCTACAAACTCATCCTTAATATAGTCAGCTTTGTAGTCGAAGATTAGAATGCCAATGTCAGTACCACCCACATTGTTTTGTTGATTACGCACCAGCTGGGTAATCATCGATTTGGTGAACTGAGTTTTACCGGTGCCCATCGTGCCAATAATTCCGGTATTCGTATTGAAGAGCTTTTCGGTATTCGTAGGCTCCCAATAGATTACATCACCGCTTTGAACATTCTTGCCAAACTCGACCTTGAGTGGCTCGGCGGGTGTCGCAGGTACGGAATTGCCTACCCTCTCTTCGGAAGGATCATCAGCCACAGCAGGGAAGACACCACTATCATGCTTTGAAAACGGGTACATAACCGTTTCCGACTGATTAGAGCCAGACTCCTTCGCTGTATCTTCTTTCACGTCTGCAAGCTCTTGTTCAGTGAAAGGCTGCAGAAAATATTCCTTGGGCACGTGAAGAAGTGAGGAATTGTCGATTTTCTCCTTGAGTTCTTGGTAAGGGGTTCTTACCAGCTTATCGAGAAGCCCCATCGGTATTTCAGCCTGTAAAATACCCTCCGTGAGTTCGTACTTCTCTTCAAAACAGGATTCATTATTGATATGGGCAACGACCATGGCGCTGGGATAATTCGGCAGCTGACCAATTCCATACTGCCCTTCTAGCCACTCTTCGCGATGGTTAAGGAAGTCCGTAAAATGGCTACCCTCGAACACTTGATACAACTGATACTTCTCGATTTGAAGAAGCACCTGGCGAATGAATAGTCCGCGATAGAGACGCGACGCAAGCGTATCCGGCCCCAGGAGGTCTTCTTCCATGTATCGCTTCAACTCAAGCGCCTGCTCTCTCGCTTTGGAGAAATCAGGGCGGCCCCCAGCTTTTACCTCCACAGGTAAAAGGTAGAGCTGTCCTTCCTTAAAACCTGCGAACAAGATGTCGTCAGAAATTGCACCTTTTTTAATCTTGCGATTGTGGCGCGAGAAATCACTATCGGTCATCGCAAGGCCAATATTGCCAGCCACTCTTATCATCTCGGCGACAGAGATAGGAATCCACGTGACATCTGATTCGGCCAAAAGGGCACTAACGATTTTATAGGCACCGATAATGCCTTCTTTCGCAATTTTTTCTTTCGAGGGATCGGTAATCAGTCTGAGCAACCATTCACCATTGAACGCATTGAACTCTCGAATTAATTCATTGCCAGCATTGCCCAAGACGTTCTTATAAAGATCAACTTGTTTGGTTACGGTGATCGCGTCATAACCCGACGAACTTGTGTATTGATCGGAGTAATGAATCAAGATCACGCCTTCGGTGGCTTCAAAGAACTTCAGCGTGACCTTTGGATCTATGATGGTCGTCCATACAGAACTATCGTAAGAGCGTTCCAATAAGGACATAAACTCCTGACTCACTGCTAGGCTAGTAGCCGAATGGTCATGATAGACATCATTCTTCGACTGAGAGGGACGCCAAAGCGTTCCTATTAACTTAGCCAGCTTCAGGTGAGGTAAAGAGCTGTAATCAACACCTTTCAAGCCAAATGCCGTGAAGTATTGGTCGCCCTCGCTCCTCGAAGACTCACCTGATAATATTCCAGCACAAGCGACACCCGAGAGGTGTTCATCAATGTTATTGTCAACAGCTTCCACTTTCTGATCATTCTTGAAGAATGTCAGATGAGCATAAGCTTGCTCTTCCACATGGTTATGCTGAAACTTGCTAAACGTTAGCCTTGTCCGCAGCAAATCAATTACCGCATCGGCGTTACGACGTGCAGCTCCCCGATCGAGCCCGTACCGTTCTTTGATTTCGTCATACATCCCCAGCTCAGCGAAAAGATCAAACTCAGTCTCGACCAGCTCCTCGTCGTATAGATTGACGTGTATGTGACAACCGCCGAGTAAGTTCGCCTGATAGTAGGACACCAGTCCTCTAAACAACTCTGCGTTTTCTGTGTTGTTGACGGAGTTAATCAGCAGCGGGGCATCATCGACCTGACAGAATAGCTGCTCAAATGTAGACGTGAACTCCTCAATCTTGTGCTTTACAAGGTTTATCACAAAATCGAAGCTTGTATCCTGATGTGCCACTACCTCCAACCATAGAGGATTCTCTGGTACTGCCTGTGTATAGCTATAACGATTATCTTTGTCGAAAAGATGAGGGATCAATCCCCGTGCATTTAATCGTCCTTTAGTAACCTCTGGTAGTTCACGAAAGCTACGCGCCTCGCCATCTTCAACAATTTCTTCAACCAAATTTAGATAGTAGGCCATCACCAGCGGATGGAACGGAGTAAAAAATCGGCGCTCCTCTACTGTTGCCAGCCCGATACGAATCACAAGCCGTTCAGAGCTGTTGAGCGGCTTGCCCTTCTGAATTTGATCCAAGTAATCAACGCAAGCCTGAATATACTCTTTACCTAGGGAAACGAGTTCAGGTCCCCAGCTAGCCAACGAAGGCAACGTTTTGCGCTCTTGGAAGTAAGTAATAAGGGCCCTGTAGGCTTGATATATTCTGTCGTCTGCAAATGAAAGACTTGAAAGTGGGGTTCCTTTCCGTCGATCATTGTCCCACTCAATACACTCTTCATTAACGAAGGACGACTCAGCCTGAAGCAAGGCTTTTCGGAAGAATACTGGCCCCGATTCTTGATTATCGAAGACAACCGTCTCTTTTCCTGGCCGGTACACACCATTAAAATTATCGTCTTTAAAAAGCCTGGCAAACCGGCTTGTGTCAAAAATCACTGGTAGTCGAAGTGCTTCTTTGCTCGGTTCACCTTCGACGAGTACAAAGAGTGATCTGTCACCATTCGCCAGGGTGAAATTAACTTCGTCAGACTCATCATAGAGCTGATCGAAATCGACCTTTCCCACCGAATTTATATCAATTGTTTCACCACTGTCGGATAACACCGCTTCGGTGGTTAGGTCAGGATTAACGTCAAGGCAATGCTGGTCTGCCTGAAGTACGAGCGCTCTCCTCTTTCTATCGATGAGAAAGCGATTCTCAAAGGCAGACAGATGAAAGTCTCCCTGTTGGACGACCAGGCAATGGAAGCTGTATTTTTCGTTCGAAGAATCTCGATTGAGTCTAAGGCTAAAAAATCCAGGTTCAACACTGCATGATCCCGAGATAGTGAATGTCGACTTATCGCCTCTAGAAGAGAAATCAATGTCAATAACCTCAGACATTGCCTTCGGCGTTATCAAAAGCTCCTTTTTTTCTAGTCGCTGACCAATAAACCTGATCTTGAAACTGAATAGGTACTGACCACTAGGAACTTCAATAATGAGATGTTTATCTCGCCTACCAGCCGAGGTATCTCTCTTGTCTCGCACGTCAATTTCGCAGCCATTAAATTCGATACCTGCATAGTCGAGAGTCAGTTTTTTCTGGTGCTCCTCTTCGTCTCTAAAGTCCTGGTAGTTGAGTTCCGTCCATGGAATTTCTGCTCCTTCTCCAAAATGTTCTTGTATGAATTTTGATCCAAACTTCGTCAGCTTATCTTCCAAGTCATTCGGAAAATGTTCAACAGCAAACTCTATCTCTTCCCTTAGCTGCCGATTTGACTCCAGTCGGCGCGGTACCTGCTTCTCGCTTGAATTGCTTAACACCTGAGGGTCATTGAACAACCCTAGCTCCTGGAAACGTAAGTCTCCGTCCAGTAACGCGTCATGGAGATGCCGAAACCCGAACACACTGGAGCCTTCTTCTGTGATTATTCGAGCCTGGTGTTCCAAGAGACACCGAGAGGCAATTTGGTTCTGATGTCCATCAGATATCAATAGATCCAGTTTATTTTTTGTTTGACGAGGTGACCAAACAGCATCGCCCTGAGCCAGATCGAAAGCGCTATTAATCAGGGTATCAAGTAGGCTGTTGTGAACGATTAGCAGAGCACATCGCTCGAAAGGAGGCATCTGGGCTGCCACGGTATCCCGAAGGTTTGAAATGTAGTTTTCTGTGTAACACCCGTTCTGGATATCAGGCTGCTCCAAATGCCCTGCCACCAGCAAACGCACGTCATTAACTTCGAGATATGAGAGTTCATGCTCGCCATAACGTAGTTGACCATCGCTCCGCGTTAGTAACTCAGAGACAAGGCCAGTCGTGTTTTCTGGATCTGGTGACTTGAACTGATACCGGGCGCCAGCTTCTATACGGGACTGAAGCCAATGACGTAGATTGCTTACCAAGAAGGCTTCAAAGTGTTTTTCGGACATAAACCGCATCTCCGCTATCGCTCATTCTCTCGACGTTACCAATTCGTTCCAAAAATCGGATAATCGCCTGCTCTGACTGCCTATCGAACCACACCCCACGTTTCTTGAACTCATTTAATAACTCTTGAAACTGAACTTGCTTTTTCCTGCCAATTGCTAGGTTTGTAAGTAACAAAAGGTAATCTTGGGAAATGGTTAATACTCTGCCAGAGCGCCCTCTAACTTGGATAAAGTCCGACGCAATTTCGTTCTCAAAGGTATTCACAAACTTGGTATTAACATCATATTGACTCGTACCTTTATTTTGGAAAATTTCCTTTGCTGTCCGACTGAGCAACCCAAACAACCCTTTTATATTTTCAGGGTATTCTTGAATTTCAGGAAGTTCTCGTCTTTTGCGATATCTTTGGCAGAGTTCTGCCAAAGATTTTCCAACCTCAGCCCTCTCTGAATAACTCATATTATCGATATCTAAAAAAACCTTCCAAAGGGGGAATTTATTGGCTCTTTTATCCTGAGGGTTATTTAGATATTCCAGCATAGAGAGTAATGGAAATAAATCTAAAGCCTTAGATTTAAGAAGAGGAAACGACTCTCTAACGTACTTTCTCTCAAGGCTGGCTTTCTCAGAATCCAATATAAAGAAAAGAGGCTTACTTTCAGGTACTTCTGTCCAGCTATTGATATTCAACGCCAGCTGGGAACTGTATAAAAACGTATAGAGATTAAAAAACAGTCTGAGATTTTCTAGAAAGTAGCCTGGGTGCTCCAAAAGGAAGCTTAGATCTTGAGTAAAATATTCTGCGACGAATGGCAAGTATGGATACTCGACGGGTGCTTCACTGAGGTCAACTAATCGCTTTTGAAACTCTTCTAAAAGCTCTTGCTCAAGGAAGTTCACTTCACTGCTGAGCTTTCGAAAGCGATCACTCGAATTGCCAATAAAACCTATAAGTATCTGGGCCACATGCTTGTTTGTCGAAGCCTCAGCTTGGGCGGCTTTAAATATTAGAAACTCTGGTGAAACTTTGAAAAGTCCAGAGGCATCATTATTGAAATACATTTTCTCGATGAGCGGTTCGAACTCTTGATCTGTAAGTTTCCTTCGCAAGCGCTCAAAAACTGCCGATTTGTAACTCTCTAATGTAGAATCTTTACCAAGTCGCTTTCGAAAAGCTGTGGCAAGAACATTTCCAGCTATCGCTTCGAAATCAAGACCAGAAGACTGGGATCGAAATGGCAGAAAATTTTTGACAAAGTTTTTATTTTGGATGACCTGGTCATCCAGCTTTAGTAAATTCTTGGAAACGCTCATTCGCTACCCCCCACAAGAAATTCGTCATCTTCCACTTCGTTTGTGAGGGAAAATTGATTGCGCCCATCAGAAAAATTAATTTTGCCTGAACGGAGTATTACTTTCGTTACGTCATCAATAACCTCTTCCAATATCACAATCGTATTTTTGTCGTGTTTATTAGGCCTATAGCCGTCATTTATTTTAGAAACCAGTTCTAGAAAGCTTAAGTTCACATTGAATTTTCGAAGTGGCTTGTCACCAACTTTAAGACAAACCGGAAACTCGTGTATATTAACTATACTCTCACCTTCAATTCTTTTTAAATCTGGCTTAATATCCGCAGCCGCAGAAACGAAAACTCCATTTCTTGAGCATAAAAACAAGTGCTGCTTTGTTGTTAACGAGGGGTCCAACCTGTTCCCAAATCTAAACAATGCGGACACAAGTTCGTCCTTATAGAAGCTCCGAAGCGTATGGCGCTGCACAGCGCTCCCATCGTAATTCTTGTGCAAACGCCAAATTTCGATATATCTATCGTAAAGCGGCTGCTGAAAATCGATTTGGAAGGTCTTATGGAAGTTATTTCCAATATCGACATCCCGGAAAAGGTAGAAAAATCTAAGCCAACCTACGGAATTAATATTCGAAACGCCGAAGCTTTCAAAGACGGATTTTTGGAACTCGTCGAAGGCTGCCTCTCTAATCCCTAGCGGGTGCTGTATTAGGAACTGGTCGATCAGGCGGGATCTAACCGAACACGGGTCAAAGTGACTGATCACATCGCTCAAATCATTATGGCCAGCGACGAATAGGTTATCGAAAAGTAAACCTGGGCCGGTGATCAAATGATGGACAAAATCAAGAAGTGCCCGAGCAGAAAGAAAGTGATCGAACTTTAGCCGCGCCGAAAGGAGCAGGTGGACAATTTGCTTGCGCACCTGCTCATACTGAAGCAACTCATAGTTGATAGTCAGTTTACTAGGGCTCGTTTGGGCCGCATCCAGATATGCTCGGTATAGCGGGTTGCTGTCGGACTGAGCAACTACTACTTTAGCAATCAGTTCGCTGATAAAGCTAGATCCAGTCTTGCCATCCTCAATACTGAATTTTGGGTACTTCTCAAAGTTCAGGAACTTGTATGAGGATACAGTCTGATTCCCATTTTGCAGGTAGGATTCAATTGCGTTCTTGATTTCCTCGTGTCGTGCAGCCCCTTGCGACGAGAAATTGAACAGCATCCCAACATTGATGCCGATAACCAATGGCTTCGCAGATTGATAATGCTCATCGAACAGTTGATCAAGAGCATCAATCGCATTTTGATCTGGCTTAAAGGCATGCGTCGCGTCTAAATGAAACCTGAACTTGTTCGAGTAACTTTCGTAATAGCGCTTGAGGATCTCCGACTTGCCATCACCGGATGAGCCGCATAGGAAAATCACGGTATCCTGTGTCGGGTTGGACTCCAGCAATCTTCTGAAATCTTTCTCGATTTCAGTTTCAACGTAGAGGTAGTTTTTTAGCTCATCTTGTTCTTTTTGTCCCTGTCCCAGCGTGGTGACCGCTTGAGCCGATGACCTAGCAAGAGTGTCTAGCAACCGTTTGAACTGCACGTTGTTTTCTCATCTCTAGTTTGATGATCACGATGAATGGCACTATGTCCAGCACACTTCAAAGGCCGAAGGTCATTTCAGGCTACCATAGTGCTTAATTTTAGTGAATCTAAGAGAACTTACACATGTGACCATACTAGTGGCAAGAAAAAGCCAAAGGTCATAAACGAATAGACATATCAGGCATGTAATGAAGAGACTGTGGCCACGATCTGGTCACAGGGTGGTCACAGACAAAAAATAAGGGCCTACGCGTTAACGTAAGCCCTTGAAATTATGGCGCGCCCGGCAGGATTTGAACCTGCGACCCTCGGCTTCGGAGGCCGATACTCTATCCAACTGAGCTACGGGCGCTTGTGGGTGCGTATCGTAACCGTGCGGGCGCGATGTGTCCAGCCGTATGCCGCTTGAGTCCTTTGGTCAATTGACCCTTTTCCTTTCTCTGGTGCATGCTTCGTAGGCACTTTCTCACCTTCGTACACTGGGAACATAATAAAATGAAAATATTTGCACGCAGCACGCTGGCATTGGGCATCTCACTGGCGTTAGTTAGCGCCGCGAACGCCGCTGATTTTGCGGATATGGACCCCGTTACCCTGCGCTTGGCCCACGTGGTCAATGAGCAGGATGGTTTCCACATCGCCGCCACTAAGTTTGAAGAGCTGGTGGAAGAGCGCACCGAGGGCAAGGTGGATATTGAGATCTACCCCAATGCTTCGCTGGGCGACGAGCGCACGCTGTTAGAAGGAATGCAGATCGGCACCGTGGACATGGGCGTGATCACTAACGGGCCGGTGGCCAACTTTGTTGAAGAAATGGCGGTGTTTGAACTGCCGTTCCTGTTTCCCTCGCCAGAAGCCGCTTATGAAGTGCTTGATGGCCCGATTGGCCAGGAGCTGCTGGATAAGCTATCAGACGTCAACCTGAAAGGCTTGGCCTACGCCGAGCGCGGCTTTCGTAACCTGACCAACAGCGAGCGGGCGATTAACGCGCCAGAAGATCTTGATGGCCTGCGTATTCGCGTGATGGAAAACCCGGTGTATACCGACACTTTCCGTGAGCTAGGCGCCAATGCTATTCCCATGGCCTGGACCGAAGCCCTCACCGCGATGCAGCAGGGCACGATCGACGGGCAGGAAAACCCCGTGAACGTGATCCATTCGTTCAAGCTCGATGAAACCCAAAATTACATGACGCTTTCGCGCCATACCTACGCACCGGCTATTTTTGTGATGGGCATGCCGGTCTGGAATCAGCTACCCGAGCCCGTGCAGGTGGTGTTGAAAGAGTCGGCGCAGGAAGCGGCGGAGTATGAGCGCCAGGTCAACGCTGAGATGGAAGCCGAGCAACTAGCAGCGCTGCGCGAAGCAGGCATGGAGATCAACGAAACGCCGGATATTGAAGCGTTCCAAGCCGCCGTTGCGCCTGTTTATGAAAAATACGGCCAGGAGTTTGGCGATTACCTACCGCGTATTCGCGAAGCGCTGAGCGAGTAAGCAGCACCTTAGGAATCAATTGATCCATTAACGCCAAAGGCCACCGTTTGGTGGCCTTTGGCTTAGATTAAAGCAGCTATTACATATCGCGCTCAGGCTAAAATTTTGCCTGGATTGAGCAGGTTCTTAGGGTCTAGCGCCAGTTTCATGCGCTTCATTAGCGCGATTTCTTCTGGCGAGCGTGAAAGCGCCAGGTAGTCGCGTTTTTCAAGCCCCACCCCGTGCTCGGCGGAAATCGAGCCGTTGTATTTTACTAGCGAACCGTACACCAGCTCTTCCACTTCGCGGCGGCTGTGCGGGCTGGCATCGCGCACCGTAATCATAATGTGCAGGTTGCCATCGCCCAAATGGCCAAACACGACCATCGTGCCGGTTTCCGGCCACTGCGCGTTTAGCTTGCCCTCTAATGCCGTTACGTATTCATTCATGTGCGTGATCGGCAGGCTGATATCGTAGGAGAACATGGGATTAAGCTCATGCACCAGCGTTTCGATATCCTCGCGCACATCCCAAATACCTTGACGCTGCGTACTGGAGTTAGCCAGCACGGCATCGGTGATTAACCCAGCTTCCAGCGCTTTTTCTAGCACGCGGGCGAACGCCTCGGCTTCTTGTTTTTCATCCGAACCCAGGGTTTCGATGATGGCATAGAACGGTGAGTCGGTTGCCAACAGCGGCGTATGTTTGGTGGTTGCAGAGGTCATCAACGCGTAGTGATTGTTCCACAGCGCTTCAAAGGCGCTCAGGCTGTTCGCAAGCTCTTTAGATGCGAGCTTCAGCAGCGATGTCAGCGCGTCAAACGAGGGCACAGCGACCAGGGCCGTTTGCTCGCTGGGCATATTGGGATGCAGGCGCAGCACGGCGCGCGTAACGATCCCTAGCGTACCTTCGCTGCCGATGAACATCTGTTTAAGATCATAGCCGGCGTTATTCTTCAGCATGGTATTCATCGAACTCACCACGGTGCCGTCACTCAATACCACTTCTAGCCCCAGCACCTGCTGGCGCATCATACCGTAGCGTATAACCCGGATACCGCCTGCATTGGTAGCGATGTTGCCGCCAATGGTGCAAGAACCACGCGCACCCAGGTCGAGTGCAAACTGCATATCGATCTCTTGGGCAGCTTCCTGGACACGCTGAAGCGTCACGCCTGCCTGTACCTGCATCGTCGAACCGATCGCATCGATAGTCTCAATCTGATTCATCAGCTCTAGCGATACCACCAGCTCATTGGGGCTGGCCACGGCGCCGTGCACGATGCCGGTTAATCCGCCGTGCGTCACCACCGGCTGCTTGGCGGCATGGCATTTCGCCATGACTTGGCTGAGCTGCTCGGTCGATTGCGGTCTGATGATCGCTTTCGCTTCGCAAGGCGCTTTGGTGAACCAGTCGACGCTTCGCAGCGCGATATCGTCGCCTAGCAGCACACCTGTTTTGCCTACGATGTTTAAAAGATCGTTAATCAGCGTGTCCATTATCTGTTCCTATTATGGCCAGTCGGCGCAGTGAGCAATCTGGCGAGTTACGGGTTTTTCCGGGCTGAATAAAGACCATTGTCATTTCTTGCTTCTTTGCCCAAGCAGCCAGGGTGGCACTGATGTATTCCGGGCCAAATTCACTATGTCATTACACTTCGACGATGATAGGTATGCAAGGCGGCTAGGACATAATGGAAGCGAAACTGCTTCAGCCGACCATCTCTTCGATGTCGCGAAAGATTAACGCCCACTTATCGTCGTCTATCTCCAAACCAACGAGGTTGCGTAGAAGAAATGCGCCCTCTGCCGCCAAATAGGCAAGTCTGCGCTGTCGACTCTCCCAATCATTTGCGTCCAGATCGTCTATGCGAACCCGGTACCAGCTCTGCATTTCTGAGCTGGCGTAGCCGCTGCTTGCTAGTGTGGCGAGCATCGCGGAGACGGTCCTGCCTACGTGACTCTCTTCTCGTTGTGTAGACTGGAGGTGGGCTTTCAAACGGGCATCAGCAGTTCTGTTATCCCCGAGAATGGCTTGGTACTCCTCAGCCTCGCGGACCATCCACCTCGCCAGTAACGCCTCGACCATCGCCTCGCGGGTGCCGAAGACTGTCTGCACACTTGCCTTCGACAAGGAAGCTGCTTTAGCTAATGATCCGAACGACAACGAAGCGGCGCCTCCGCTGGCAATCACACCTTCCGCCAAATCGAGCAACTGTTCACGATCGATCAATCTCGGCCTAGCCATACTATTTCCCTTTTCACCCTGTTAAAATACGGTCGTATTTATATACTGACATACCTAATGTCGCAAGTTTTCAATCAAGCAGGATCGAATGTAAATGACTCTCTCTCCACTCGCTCGCCGGGCCACCTACGTGGTAGTTTTTGAAACATTCGCAATCGCTCTTGCGACATTACTTCTCATGGCTCTCAACGGGGGTGAAGCACACAGTTCGCTACCAGTTGCAGCTGCAAGCTCCCTTGCCGCAGTGGTCTGGAATTTTATCTATAACACGCTCTTCGAACGGTGGGAGATGAGCCGCAGTATTCAGGCCCGTTCCCTTGGCCTTCGTGTTGCCCATGCCGTTGGTTTTGAAGGTGGCCTGGTCATCATTTTAATCCCTCTGTTCATGTGGTGGTACCAAGTGGGGCCGCTCGATGCACTTAAAATGGAAGTGGCGCTACTGGTTTTCTTCCTGGTCTTCACCTTCGTGTTCACGTGGATTTTCGATCACTTAGTGCCGATCAAGCGCGAGGCTTGATCAGCAAACTTTCTCCTGCCAAAAACATCCACTTTTGACCGATCTTTGCCTATCGCGTTTCTGGTGTCGATAGGATTACCTCTTGAGCCCGCGTTCTAGCACTTTTTTTCTTTCTATGATGAATCACAGGAGTAGAATCATTTATTTGTGCGCTAAAACCAATATGCTATAGATGATGCCCCTGTCACAGATAGCCCCTTGTCTCACTATAAAAAACTGCCCACTCCAAGGAGATCACGTGGATAACGCCACACGTTCCAATATGCCTTACCAACTGCTTCAGCGCGCGACGCTAGCCATGGTTTGCACCAGTCTTCTGGGGCTTTCGCTGGCCACTCATGCTGACACGCTACCCGCCACCACGCTGCGCTTGGCGCACGTTGTTAATAGCGATGACACTTATCACATTGCGGCAACGCGCTTTCAGGAACTGCTCAGCGAAAAGAGCGACGGCGCGATTAGCATCGAAATTTTCCCCAATGCTTCGCTAGGCGATGAGCGTACGCTGCTGGAAGGTATGCAGATTGGTACCGTCGATATGGGCGTTATTACCAACGGGCCGGTGGCTAACTTCGTTGATGAGTTTTCCGTTTTTGAGCTGCCGTTTCTGTTCCCATCTGCCGAAGCCGCCTACTCGGTGTTAGATGGTGACATCGGCCAGGAGATCCTCGACAAGCTGGAAGGCGTCAATCTCAAAGGGCTGGCTTACGCCGAGCGCGGTTTTCGTAACATCACCAATAGCCGCAACGCGATTAATACCCCTGACGACCTTGATGGTTTAAGGCTGCGCGTAATCGAGAATGAAGTGTATGTGGATACCTTCCGCACGCTGGGTGCTAACGCCGTGCCGATGGCCTGGACCGAAGCACTGACCGCCCTACAGCAAGGCACCATTGATGGGCAGGAAAACCCCATCAATGCGATCTATGCGTTCAACCTGGCGGAAACTCAGGATTACCTGACCATGACCCGCCACATTTACGCACCGGCGCTGTTTATTATGAGCCTGCCCAAGTGGAATTCACTGCCCGAAGACGTGCAGACCTTAGTGCTTGAGGCATCACGTGAGGCATCGGCCTACGCACGTGAACAAAATGCGGAAATGGAAGCCGAGCAGTTAGCCGCCCTTGAAGCCGCCGGTATGGAAATCAACGACTCGCCGGATATTGAAGCGTTTCAGGCCGCGGTAGCCCCGGTCTACGAAAAATACGGCAGTCAGTTCGGTGACTACCTCCCCCGTATCCAGGAGGCGCTGCAGTAACGTGGCCACTTTGTCGCAATCGTTATTATCACTATTAAGAGGCATTGAGCGCGGGCTGGATAAGATTCTCCAGCCTATCGTGTTCCTTGGCATGGCTGCCCTGATTGGCGTGATCACGCTACAAATTGTCTCTCGGGTGCTATTTAGCGCCGTCGGCTGGACCGAAGAAGTCGCCCGTTTTCTACTGGTATGGATCACCTTTTTGGCCGGCACCCTGGCGTTTCAGCGCGGGCGGCATATTGCCGTGACCTTTGCGGTGGATGCCCTACCCGGCCGTCTGCGCCAAGCGGCACGGGTTATCGCCCTGCTCATCGTGCTGGCCTTTATGATCACGCTGATTGTGATTGGCTACCGTTATATGCAGGTGCAGAGCTTTCAGAAATCCGCCTCGCTGCGCCTGTCGATGACCTATGTGTATGCGGTGATGCCGATCTGCGCGGCCATTATGGCATGGTATGCGCTGGTCGATATTCTAGAGCTGCTGCTTAACGGTGAGACCTCCCATCACCAGGAGGAACCGCTATGACGCTGCTGCTATTTGGGCTTTTCTTCCTGTTTATGCTGCTGGGCGTGCCGATCGCTTTTGCGATTGGTGCCAGCGCGCTTTATGCCCTGTACCAGTCGGGCGTACCGCTGATGGTCGTCACCCAGCAGATGTTCCAGGGCATTAACTCCTTTGCGCTGGTCGCGATCCCGATGTTTATTCTGGCCGGTGATTTAATGGCCCAGGGTAAGGTGAGCGAAAAACTGGTCAGCTTTGCCGATTCGCTAGTGGGCTTTATGCGCGGCGGGCTGTCAGTGGTTTCCGTGATGGCGGGCATGTTCTTTGCGGCGATTTCCGGCTCAGGGGCCGCGACCACGGCAGCCGTAGGCTCAAGCCTAGTACCAGAGCTTAAACGCAAGGGCTACGACCCGGCCTCGGCGGCTAGCCTGATCGCGGCGAGCGGCACCATTGGCGTGGTCATTCCGCCCTCGGTGCCGATGATTATCTATGCGGTCATCGCCCAACAGTCGGTATCCAAGCTGTTTTTAAACGGCTTTTTGCCAGGGCTCGCGATGGGATTAGGGCTAATGGCCATCGCCATTGCGCAGGCCTATAAGCGCCAATACCCTAAAGGTACGCCGCTATCACTAGCCACTATTCTGCGCACCTTTAAAGATGCCAGCTGGGGGCTGATGACGCCGGTGATCATCCTGGGCGGTATTTTCACGGGGCTATTCACACCGTCAGAAGCAGCGGTCGTCGCGGTCAATTACGCCATGCTGGTATCGCTGCTTGTGTATCGTGACCTAACGCTGGTGCAGGTTTATAAGCTGTTGATTCGCTCTGCGATGACCACGGCGGTGATTATGCTGGTGATTGCGATGTCAGCGGTGCTGAGCTGGACGCTCTCCAGCTGGCAGGTGCCGGGCGCCATTGCCCAAGCCGTGCTGTCGCTCTCGACCAACCCCTACGTGATTATGCTGCTGGTGGTCGGCGTTATTTTGCTCACCGGGGTGTTTATTGAAACGGCCAGCGCGCTGATTATTCTCACGCCGGTACTGCTGCCGCTGGTGCTTCAGCTGGGGATTGATCCTATTCACTTTGGTTTGATCATTGTGGTGGGGCTTTCCATTGGAATGATTACCCCGCCGGTGGCGATTAACCTTTACGTGGCGTCATCGATCACGCAGCTGCCGCTTGAGCGCATCACCCGCGCCATCGTGCCGTACTTATTGGGGCTGATTGGCGTGCTGCTGCTGGTCGTTTACGTGCCGATACTCATGGGCTGGTCAGGGCGTTAGCAGCGTTGGAATTTACTGACCGCAGCCCTTCCCCTTCAATGCCTTTGACCAAGCCCAGGATGGCTTGGTCGGGCTTAGCAGGAGACACCATGAACGCACAGCGCCCAAAAAGCTCGTCATCTCCACCAGAGGCCGCCTTGGCGTATCAGCCAATGGAGGTACGCCACGATGCCAGCGGCTGGCATGCCAACGCTCAGGAGGACATGCTGGCACTGGAAGTACCGGTGGCGCTGGTCTACAACGGTATCTCCCACGCGGTGATGATGGCCAGCCCTACCGACCTGGAAGACCTGGCGCTGGGGTTCAGCCTTTCTGAAGGTATCCTTGCCCATCCGCACGAGTGCTACGACATGGAACTACGTGAGGAAGAGCATGGGCTGGCCGTTCAACTGACAATTTCGACCCAAAGACTGGTGGAACTCAAACAGCGCCGCCGCAACCTGACCGGCCGCACCGGCTGCGGTCTATGCGGCACCGAATCCCTGGAACAAGCGATTAGCCCGATTCCCCATGTGATTGCGCCAGCGCTGAGCGACGCGGCTATTCAGCATGCCCTGGGCGAATTACTCGCTCACCAGCCGTTACAGGCGGTGACTGGCGCCAGCCACGGTGCTGCTTGGTGCGATTTAAATGGACGAATTCAACGGTTACGCGAGGATGTTGGCCGCCACAATGCGCTAGACAAGCTGATCGGCTCCTTGGCCGGCGATGGGGTGCTGCTTGATGAAGGCTTTGTGCTGGTCTCAAGTAGGGCTAGCTACGAGATGGTGCACAAGTGTGCCAGCGCAGGCATTGGTGCACTGGTCGCTGTCTCTGCGGCCACGGCGCTGGCGGTGGAACAGGCCCGCGAGGCGGGTTTACTGCTGGCTGGCTTTGCACGCCCAGGTCGTCATTTGATCTATCACCGCCCTCTTACAACAGCTGCCTATGCACAGGATGGCTAACGCGAAAGCCCCTAAACTGAAGGCCTTATATGTGCCATTTTTGCCCACTTTAGGTATTTTTCTACTGTGTAAGCAGTTATTTAGCTAACAATTGTAGGTTTCATAACATGGGTTAAGGTGTGCATTACCTTAGTCGTCCAATCTACTTAGGTGGTGGCCAAGGATGGCCCGTTTTTAGCAAGCAGCTAACCACATTCTTCAGTTGCCCTGACCACTTAAACCGCCTGGTCAGGGCGGCTTTTTTGTTTATAGGGCTGCCGCAACATCAGGCCGACGCTCGTCAAGCATTCCTTTATCGAGAATAAAGCGGATGATCTCCTCAAGCCCCACCCCATCATAAAGATTGGTAAATACAAAGGGGCGCTCGCCGCGCATCTTTTTAGAATCTCGCGCCATAATGTCTAACGAAGCGTGCACCTGTTCCGCGATATCCATTTTATTGATAATCAGCAAATCGGACTTGGTGATCCCTGGCCCGCCCTTGCGTGGAATTTTGTCGCCGGCAGAAACGTCGATCACGTAAAGCGTTAGATCGGAAAGCTCAGGGCTAAAGGTCGCTGAAAGATTATCGCCCCCCGACTCCACCATCACCAGCTCAAGCTTAGGATGACGCGCCTGTAGCTCATCAATGGCGGCAAGGTTCATCGAAGCATCTTCACGAATAGCCGTATGCGGGCAGCCGCCGGTTTCCACGCCCAAAATGCGATCGGCAGGCAGGGCATCGTGTTTGAGCAAAAAATCGGCATCTTCGCGGGTATAGATATCATTAGTGACCACGGCAATATCGTAATAATCGCGCAGCGCTAAGCAAAGCTGCTTGAGCAGCGCCGTTTTACCGGAACCCACCGGGCCGCCTACTCCAATACGTAAACAGTGCGTCATAACATGTCCTCAATAAGCGGATTAACTGCTGAGCTATCTAACGTCTACAAAACGTGAATCTGTTAGCTTCTAAACAGGCGTGAATATTGCGTTTCGTGTAATGCGCTGGCGAGCGCCAACCCAGGCAGCACAGGGCCTAGCTCGTCGTCATATAACGTCAGCGCATGATCAACGGCATCAACCAAAGCGGGGCGCAGCTGCTCAATAATACGCTGCGCAGCGGTGTGACCAAGCGGTAGCGCTTTGCAGGCCACGGCTAGCTGATTTTCCAGCCACGCCCAGGCAAAGCCGAGCAACATTTGCCGAATAGACGCGCCACGCAAGTGGGCCGCAAAGGCAAATAGCGTCACATAGCCTGGGTGGGCCGGTAACAAGGGCGGTAGTAAGTCTTCACTCGGCATCAGATTTAAGCTGCCCAACAAGCGCTTTAACGATGCGCCCAGGCGGCTATCTTCAGCGGCTAACTCCGCCGTTTCCCGCGTGGCGGCCAGCCACTCATCCCACTGCGCGATTGAATCACGGTCTGCGTCATCAATGGCCTTGTGCAGCCGTGCCAGTACCGGTAGTTCGCAGCGTGTTATGCCATCTTCCAAGACGCCGCACAGCCATTCAGTCAGGCTGGCCTCATCCCGTACCCAATCAAGCTCAAATGCGCTTTCCAAGCCTTGCGAGAAAGCAAATGCCCCGATGGGCAACGCCGGGCTAACCAGTTGCATCAGCCCCAACAGCGCTAAATCGTCGTGCTGCCCGGCGGATGCGGTTTGCTCAGTGGGCATGGTGGTGATCGTGATCGTGCACATGGTCGTGGCCGTGCGCATGGCCATGGGAGTGCCCACCGCCTACTTGGCTATAGGCGCCCGGCTCTGGGTCGAAGGTCGCGTCATGGTGCTCCAGCGTGGCGCCTAACAGCACGGCTAGTTCCTCCAGCACGTGATCTGGCGGGAAGCGCACCCAGCTGCCTTTTTCATCGTCACCTAAGGCTAACTGAACGTGGCGATTACCCAGATGATAGGCCAGTCGCGCTAGCGGTAAGCCAGTACTCACTCGCGCGGTAACCACCGGTTCTATGGCGGCGCAGATGCGTACCACTTCGCCGCTTTCGGCTTTTAGGCCTTCGCCGCTACGCAGTACCGGCCCGCGATCTAAAAACAACCCAAGCTCACGGCCACTGTCGCTTTTGGCTTTCAGGCGTCCACGAATTCGCAGCTCAAAGGGCAGCGTTAGTGTATCGCTAGCAGCGCTCTCGTTTATCGGCCCTAAACGTTCTATCAGTTTTAGCATGACTAGCGTCCTTTCTCGCTCGGTGCGGCTGTGCCGGGGGTAGGCAGTAGAGAGGGTCTTTTGCCATGGATGGCAAAAGTAGCGTACACGGACGTATTCACAGCGCCCTCTCGTAGGCCTATCCCCGGCGCCCCGGATAATAGTTCAATCAAAACAAGTGATAGCGCTGGGCCAGCGGCAGTTCGGTGGCCGGCTCGCAGGTTAAAATTTCGCCGTCACAGCGCACTTCATAGGTTTGCGGGTCCACGGTTAATTCAGGACACGCATCGTTCAACTTCATATCTTTTTTACGCACGCCGCGCACGTTTTTACACGCAGCCAGCGTACTTTGCAGGCCCAGGCGCTCCTTAATACCGGCATCTAGCGCGGCCTGGCTAACGAAGTTGAGTCGAATTTGACTGGTGGCACGGCCGAAAGCGCCAAACATGGGCCGGTAGTGAACCGGCTGGGGTGTGGGGATTGACGCATTGGGATCGCCCATGGGCGCGCCCACAATCATGCCGCCTTTTAAAATCAGTGCCGGTTTAACGCCGAAGAAAGCAGGCTTCCACAGCACTAAGTCAGCCAGTTTACCCACTTCCACCGACCCCACTTCATGAGCAATACCGTGCGTGATCGCGGGGTTGATGGTGTATTTAGCGATATAGCGCTTAGCGCGAAAGTTATCGGCGCCCAGCGCTTCATCTTCTGGCAGTAAGCCGCGCTGTACTCTCATTTTATGCGCGGTTTGCCAAGTACGGCAGACCACCTCGCCTACGCGCCCCATGGCTTGGGAGTCTGAGGCAATCATCGAGATCACGCCAAGGTCATGCAGAATGTCTTCAGCGGCAATGGTTTCGCGGCGAATACGCGAATCGGCAAACGCCACGTCTTCAGGAATATTAGGGTCGAGGTGATGACACACCATCAGCATATCGAGATGCTCGTCGATGGTATTGATCGTGTAGGGCCGTGTCGGGTTGGTGGATGACGGCAGCACATACTCTTTCGAACAGGCGGTCAGAATATCCGGCGCGTGGCCGCCGCCCGCCCCTTCCGTGTGATAGGTGTGAATACCGCGCTCTTTAAAGGCTGCCAGGGTGTCTTCGACAAAACCCGACTCGTTTAGCGTGTCAGTATGAATAGCAATCTGCACATCATACTTTTCCGCCACGGTTAAGCAGTTATCAATGGAGGCCGGCGTGGTACCCCAGTCTTCGTGGAGCTTTAGGCCCATGGCACCCGCTTCTAGCTGGGCCTCAAGCGCTTCGGGCAGGCTGGCATTGCCTTTCCCCAGCAGGCCGATATTCATCGGCAGGTCATCAACGGCTTGCAGCATTTTACCAATATGCCATGCGCCGGGCGTACAGGTCGTGGCGTTGGTACCGGTAGCCGGCCCGGTGCCGCCGCCTAGCATCGTGGTGATGCCACTCATCAATGCTTCTTCGACCTGCTGGGGGCAAATAAAGTGAATATGCGAGTCGATGCCGCCAGCGGTAAGAATTTTGCCTTCGCCTGAAATAATTTCAGTACCGGGACCAATCACGATATCAACATCGGGCTGTACGTCCGGGTTGCCAGATTTGCCAATCGCAGCGATACGGCCATTTTGCAGCCCTACATCGGCTTTAACGATGCCCCACCAGTCTAAAATCAGCGCGTTGGTGATGACGGTATCCATCACCGAGTCATCAACACGCTGGCTTTGGCCCATACCATCGCGAATCACTTTGCCACCGCCGAACTTCACTTCATCACCGTAGTGAGTGGCGTCTTTTTCGACTTCAATCCACAGCTCGGTATCGCCTAAGCGAACCCGGTCGCCCACCGTAGGGCCGTACATATCGGCGTAGGCTCGCCGACTGATCTTGTTGGTCGGTTTCATTGTTTACCTCCGTCGAGCGCGCCCATGACTTCGCCACGAAAGCCATAAATTTCGCGCTTGCCGACAAACGGAATTAGCGTGACTTCACGGGTCTGGCCAGGCTCAAAGCGAATCGCCGTGCCTGCTGCCACGTCTAAACGAAAGCCGCGGGTTTTGACGCGATCGAAAATGAGCGCGGGATTGGCTTCTGCAAAATGATAGTGAGAGCCTAGCTGGATGGGGCGGTCACCGGTATTCGCAACGTCTACCGTAATGCGCTCACGCCCCACGCACAGCTCGATATCGCCCTCTTTTAACTGATACTCACCAGGAATCATCGTATCTTCTCCAAGAGGGGCGCTTAGTTGATGGGGGTATGCACAGTGACCAGCTTGGTGCCATCCGGAAACGTGGCTTCTACCTGGACTTCGTCAACCATCTCGGCAACGCCTTCCATTACGTCTTCACGGCTAAGTATTTCACGGCCATAGCTCATTAAATCCGCCACGCTGCGGCCATCCCGAGCACCTTCCATAATCTCGAAGCTGATAAGCGCCACCGCTTCCGGGTAATTGAGTTTTAAACCACGTGCCTTGCGGCGCTCCGCCAATTGGGCGGCTGAGAACAGCAGCAGCTTGTCTTTGTCTCTCGGGGTTAGTTCCATGAGGTGTCTCCGTTACATAGGTTAGGCGGGACTGTAGTAACATAGCGCAACCCATGTACCAAAATGGTGAATAAAAGGAAAAGAAATTAAAATTCAAAAACTTATAATTAATCACTGGGCTTAGCCGAACGCTTTAAATGCACCAAATCAATCAACCCACCCCGCCCAGGCACCAAAATAGTGCATTTTGGCGTTACCAAGAATTTAAGCATATGCCGTCTTCAAAAAATAAATAAAAACCATTATCATTTAAGGACCTATTCATAGCGGTATTCCCATAACGTGACGGTCTCTCGACGCTACACCATCAATCACTTTCTGGACTATGGCCGTCGCTATTGCATCGACTATCGCTTCCCCGACGTGAATGCCGCCCCCACTTACCTGCCTCATGCAGCCGTTGCTATTGGCCGCGTAGAAGAACATGACTTGATGGACGGGATGGGGCTATTCATTTCCGATCTCGACATTAAGCGCCCCTACCGATCTTGCTCACAGGGCAGTGAAACGTTATTGATTGTCGTGCTGCTAGAAGGCCGGGTCCATTTTGATATTTCAGGCCAGCGCCGCTGGCTAACCGAAGGCGAGGCATGCTGTTTGCGACTGACGGAGGAGCGGACTCTCAGCGCTCTTCACCCCGCCAATCAACGGCTGCGCACGCTATGCCTTTCATTGCAGAAACCGGCGATCAATAGCTGGTGTGGCGCATCTTCTGCTAAAACCATGTCTCATACGTGGCGATTGAGTGCCGGCTTACGCCTCGCTCTTGAAGAAGGATGCGACCGTGTTGGCTCAGAGCTTGCTCAGCGCACACAGCTTCAAGGACTAGCGTTACAGGTATTAGCGCAAAGCATGTCGGCTCAGCCCCAGCAATGCATAGCACCACCCCTATGCGCTTACCAGGAGCGCCTTGAACAAGTTCGTCGCTGGCTGGATGAAGAACCGCTGCTGAATCATTCATTAGCCCGTTTGGCCGAGCACGCAGCGATGAGCCCAAGCACCCTGTTACGCCACTTTAAGCTGGCCTACGGATTAGCCCCCATCGACTATTTGCGAAAGCGCCGCTTAGCGCTAGCCAAGGAGCTGCTCATGCGTGGTCATAGCGTGCAACAGGCTGCTCACCTAAGTGGCTATCGTCACGCCAGTAATTTCATTACGGCTTTTCGTAAGCTGTATGGCATCTCACCCGGCGGTTTATGCCATCAGGCGGGCTGAATGAAAGTTCCCGCATTTGACGCGATCTGACGATTGCGCATAACGCATGGCTGAGATGGCATAACTATTCCCACTCCATTAATGGAATAATTCTCAATTGTTAAAAAATTCACTTGAGAAGAATAACCGATGCCATCTTTTCCCCGTCTAACGCTCACTGCTTTATTACTGGCATATCCCCTTCACGCATTGGCGGATGCAAAGGAGACGCTCAACAATCTTGTCGTTACCGGAGAGCGGCTTGCCGATAATAGCGAAAGCACGCAGCGATACACGGTGCCGGCTAGCCGTAGTGCAACGGGCTTGTCGCTGACGCCTCGTGAAACGCCGCAATCCGTTAGCATCATTACCCGCCAGCAGATTGATGACCGAGCATTACAAACCAGCGGTGACGTGCTCGCTCAGGTACCTGGCGTTTCACCCAGTCGTGCCGATAGTAACCGTATGAGCTATTCCGCACGCGGCTTCACGATTCGCAGCTTTCAGTTCGATGGGCTGAGCATTCCCATCAACAATTTCTGGAATTTTGGGGATACAGATTGGGATGCTGCTATCTATGACCGTGTGGAAGTAGTACGCGGCGCGACGGGGCTTTTGACGGGTGCAGGCGACCCCTCTGCGAGCGTGAATTTTATCCGCAAACGCCCGCTGCCTGACGCGGCAATCTCGCTTTCTACCAGCATAGGGCGATGGGATCGACGCCGGATAAGCGCTGATGTCTCGACACCGTTAACCAGCGATGGCACGACGGGCATCCGCTTTGTCGCTGCCAAAGATCGCAATGACAGCTTTATTAGCCACCAGGGAGATGATCACGACACGTTATATGGCGTGATCAGCAGTGAACTGTCGTCTGCGACGCAGTTAACGGCAGGCGTTGAATACCAGCGCAATGACTCTGATGGCATGGGCTCTGGCGTGCCCGTTTTTTACGCCGATGGCGACCGCACCGACTTTGATCGCAGTGCCTCTAACAATACCGCCTGGTCAACGTTCTATAACGAAACCACGCGCGCGTTTGCAGACCTCAGCCACACGCTGGATAACGGCTGGACCTTGCGGGCGGCCTACAGCCATAACGACGGTAACTACGGCATGCAGTACCTATACCGTGGCGGCTACCCCGACCGAGATACCGGCCTTGGCATGTCGAGTTCTTACTTGAACTACCGCGGCAACCGTACTCAGCAAACGGTCAATCTCTCCGCAGAGGGCAATTTTGGCCTCTTGGGGCGCCAGCATGAGCTGGGCATAGGCTGGATGTATAACGAGGACGATTTCGATATTTTGACCGCGTCACCCGCGGGTGCAGCGCCGGATGCCGGTAGCTTCTTCAACTGGCGCGACAGCGTGGTTGCCAAGCCCGCATGGGGAGATTTTGCTAACGCTGATAGCATGCGCGTCACTCAAAGCGGCGGCTATGTGGTCTCACGCTTTTCACTCAGTGACCCGCTGAGCCTGATTGTCGGCGCACGCCTGAGTGACTGGGAGCTGGATCAAAACTACTTCGGCGATGAGCGGCAATATCGCTATAGCAACGAGCTAACGCCCTATGCAGGCCTTGTTTATGACGTGACCGAGCATACCTCGCTATACGCGAGCGCTACGGAAATTTTTCAGACTCAGAACGCTCGCTTTGAAGACGGCTCACTGCTGGATCCTCTGCAGGGGCGTAGCTATGAGATCGGCGCTAAAACCAGCTTGCTGCGAGACCAGCTGGATGCCAGTGTCGCCGTGTTCAGAACAGAGCAAAATAACGCCGCTGAAGCGATCCCGGGCGTAGAGGTTATCGGCCAGCCCGGTACACAGGCAAACCGAAGCATTGATGGTAATCAAGTTAACGGGCTGGAGCTGGAACTCATCGGTGAGGTGCAGCCTGGCTGGAACCTGAGCGCGAGCTACACCTTAGCGCAGGCAGAAACGGCCCAGGGAGAACGCACCAATACGTCCCACCCGCGCCAGCAGCTTAAGCTGTTTACCGCCTACCAGTTGCCGGGCACATGGCACGACCTGACCGTGGGCGGTGGCGTGCGCTGGCAAAGTGATATCTCGCGCGCTGCCTCTAGCCCGAACGGTAGTGTGCAGGTCGGCCAGGATGCTTATGCTGTTGCCGACCTGATGGCCAGATACCGCTTCAATGACAATCTGAACGCTCAGCTAAACGTCAATAATCTCTTCGACAAGGATTACTACGAGCAAATTGGCTTTTATAGCCAGTACTGGCTGGGCGAACCGCGTAGTGCCACCGTTTCATTGAACTGGGATTGGTAAGAACCGGCCGTTAGGGTTGTGTCCACCACAGCCCTAGGTTAACCAGATACGCGGCGTATGCGCTTCACGCTCAATCCAACGCGGACGCAGTAGCCGCCAGGCCTGCTCGCACAGCGACCAGGCTTCATTGCGTGAATGACCCAAGTAGCGCAGCAGCAGTACGCCGTAACGCACGGTGACGGCCCAACGAGGGTTATCCGGCAACGCCTCGCGCAGGGCATCAATAGCGGCAGGTGCATCAGCAATACCTACCGCCCAGAGGGTAGCTTGTACGGTCGCACCACCTTGCCCCCAGCGCCCCGCAAAGCGTGGGTGTAGCGGGTCTAACGGCTGGCGCTCTAACCACAGCGGTTTGCCATCTAGCGTGAGCCGAAAGTGTTGTTCAATGCGCCCCGAAACGTAGGGCAAATTGCTTGCCGGGCGCCCCAGCGCCATCATTTCCCAACCTAAGCAGCGAGCACTGCCGTGTAGGGCAATATGCGTGCGCTGCTCACCTTTCGAGCCATCAAAGGCGATGGTTTCTTGGGGCAGCCATTCCAGAATCGCGTTATCTTCCACGCTTAGCTGGGTATGTTGAGTCCAGGCAACGCCTTGGCTGTCGGCTTTATAGAGTTTATTGGCAGCCGGAGTCGTCAGCAGCGCATGGGCACCGCTCTCTACATGAGCACTAATGGTAAGCGCATCGCCACTCACCAGTCCGCCCGGTGGGTGAAGCACGTACACATGGCACGCCTCACTTCGGCCTTCTGGGTAAAACGGCCGTTGCACCCGCAGCGGGCCTTGGTGGCGCGCCTGTACCATGCGGGTAACGCCGTCGCGCTGGGCAAAACGTAAGTCCAACGAAGCCGCCCAGTGGCGGCCTTGATCAAAGCGGTGGCCAGAGGCAAGGGGAGATTTTGCGATATCGCATAGCATCATAATTAGCTATCGCTTCCTTTCAGTAAGCCGTTAGCTAAGTAGTGCAATTAATGCGCCAAAATGGTGAAAAATTATTTTCCAGCTCTAAGACAATGACTTAAACAATTTCTCCCTACACCTAAAAATTTTCAATGCACCACAAAAGATCAAAAAAATAACAATTTGCACCAAACAAGAACGTACAGGCGCTGCTTATGCTGCCAACGGGGCTGCATAAGCAGGTAAATATATCGATTAAAGGGGATAACGCGGCTAGACAACCGCTCTGCCGCAAGGGAGTGAAGGAGCCAGGTATTGGAGAGAGGTGTGGGCAACGTATTAGACATCACCTTGCAAACGTGACATTAGGCTCTGTACGAAAACTGCCTTCGCTCGCCGACTTTTCGTACAAAGCCTAGCCCGCAGGACGCGGCTCTACTTGGCGACTCTGCTTAGCGACTCTGGCCTAACCATTTTACCGGCTCTCAAAGGGCGGAATGGTGAGCTTCCTCAAGTGAGTTTTCGGTCAGTATAACTAGCGCGCCGGTAATCAGCGCCTGCATACCTTGCGCTAGATCAATCTCCATTTCCGCCTCTTCTTCAGCACGATCTACCGCGTCATCAGGCGCCTGTCCTATCACCGAGTAAATCGTGTCTGCCACGGCAAAACAGTGAAAGGCGACCGTCGCAAGCAGCCAACGCGCCTGGGCCTGGGAAATCTCATAGACCTCCGCAATATGCGCTTGGTGCGCATGGATTTTTTCAATCATGGGCTGGGTCGCCGCCAAGCGACGGATTACGTAGGGCGTTAGGCCTGGGTGCGCTTTGACAAACTCGGCTATCGACATGGCAAAGGTGAACAGATACGCCTGAAGCGCTTGGGATTCCTCTCGACGAGCGCGCGGAATGCTCCAGCGTCGAAAAATCTCTTCGGCCACCAACCTCTTCAGCGCCTTGAGATTCGTCACGTGCTTATACAGCGCCATATGGCTGATGCCTAGCGCGCTGGCCACCCCAACAAAGGTGATGTTGGGCAGACCGATTTCGATACCCGCATTGGCAATACGCTCAAGCGTGATGGTAGGCGGCCGCCCGCGTGCTTTAACTGGCTGTTGCGTTGTCATATTGCATCCTTGATCGCTGACGTCCCCTATCTAGCCACTCACTCACCTTAGGGTCAATTAGTTGATTGACATGCAATTATATTAATTAGTTTATTGCCATGAAACTAATTATCTATTAGCCTAACTAAACGCGACTAATTCTCGTTACAGATTGCTGCTATGCAGGTTCGATAACCCCCTATGGCCGAGTACTAACGCTTCATGAGCACGCACGATACATCGAAATCCCAAGGTAAGAGCCCCATCAGCCAAGTGCTGGCCCCTATACGCACACGGCTTTTTGCCGCGGCAATGCTGGCGGGCATCGGCACGATATTAACGATGGTGCCGCTTGCCGGTATGGCACATATCGCCAAGATTCTTGTGTCTGACCCAGGCGCCGCCTGGACGTTATCAACCGCCAGCATGCGTGAAATCGGCTGGGTGGTAGCCGCCAGCGTCGCGAGCCTTTTCGTCGGCATGGGGTGCATGTTCCTGGGCGAGCTGGTCGCGCATCTGGCGGATAACCAACTCACCTACCAGTTACGCTTGGCTGTTATGCGGCGCTTGTCCCAAGCACCGCTTGGCTGGTTTACCAGCCGTGCATCCGGCGATGTAAAACAGGCGATGCAAGACGATATTGCGACGCTGCACAGCCTGACCGCGCACTTTTACACGGCGGTAGGACGCGTGCTTGGCGCCTTACTGATCTCGGTGATCTACCTGCTCGCGCTGGATTGGAAAATCGCCGTGATTACGTTACTGCCGCTGCCCGGTTTCTTTCTTTTCCTGCGCCGGCTGATGCAAGCCGGCAAAGCCAATATGGGTGAGTTTATTGCCCAGCTTGAGCGCATGAATAACGCCATCAATGAATTTGTCTGTGGCATTCCCGTCGTCAAGGCCTTCGGTACCACCGGACAAGCCTATCGTGGCTACCAAGCCGCCGTGGATAGTTTTGCTCATGCCTTTGAGCAATTTACCCGCCCTCTGGTCGCTTCTATGGCGCATGTCCATGCGATGGTGACAACGGGGACGATATTGGGTCTGACGCTCACGTTTGGCATATTTTGCGTCGCCAATGGCTGGTCAGAACCGGTCGATCTGGTGCCCTTCATTCTGGTAGCACCCGGCATCTGCGCTCCGTTACTGCTACTGCATACTTTGCTGCACGACTTAGGCAGTGCCGTTGGCGCCGCCCAGCGCGTCATGGCACTGCTTGAAACGCCGGTGCTGTCATCAATCCCCCCTGATGAGCGCCAGCTCCCAAACAACCATGAAGTACGCTTTGAAAACGTCAGTTACGTCTATGACAACGCTCAAAACGGGCTATCTAACCTTCACTTTACGCTTGCACCTGGCAGCGTGACGGCAATTGTTGGCCCATCTGGTGCGGGCAAGTCCACCCTGGCACGGCTGATGCTGCGCTTTTTTGACCCCACCCATGGGCGCATTACGTTAGGCGGGGTGGATCTGCGCCATCTTGAGATGTCAACGCTCTACCAGCGTATTGGTTTTGTTCTGCAAGACGTGCGTCTTATCCATGCCAGCATTGGTGACAACATTGCGTTGGGCCGACCTTCGGCCAGCCAACAGGAAATCGAGGATGCCGCTCGCGCGGCGAATATTCACGAACGTATTGCAGCGCTCCCTCAAGGCTATCGCTCGATTGTTGGCGAGGATATTCAACTGTCAGGTGGCGAGCAGCAGCGTGTCAGTATCGCCCGCGCCATATTACTTGATCCGCCTCTATTGGTGCTGGACGAGGCGACAGCAGCCGTTGACGCCAGCAACGAACTGGCCATTCAGCAGGCACTTTCGCGTTTAACCCAGGGGCGCACGCTTGTGATTATTTCGCATCACCTAAATTCGATTATGCACGCCGACCACATTCTGGTACTCGATGACGGCAAGGTCGCTGAGCAAGGCGATCACGACCAACTGCTAGCCAGCAAGGGTCTTTATGCTCGCCTTTGGGCACTGGAAGAGATAACAAACTCACTGGAATCGAAGGTGGCAGCGTGCTGAAAATGCTCAATCAACTGCTTGGCGACGACACCGCGCTTTTACGTCGCTATCTCGGGCTGGCCATTGTCTATGGTGTGCTAAGCGGTCTGACCATCTTGGCCCTTATTCCGCTTCTCAATTACCTCCTGATCGGCCAACTCAGCGTGGCCACCGCATGGCTGGCAGCGCTGCTTTTCGGCATCCTGGTCTGTTGGGGCGTGCGATGGCACGTGGAGCAGGCAGGCGTCCGTGTCGGCGTCGCCATCTTGCAGTCGGGTCGCCATCGCCTTGGCGAACACGTCGCGCACCTGCCGGTCGGCTGGTTTACCGCGACGAACACCGCGCGACTTAGCCATGCCACCACGCAGGGTATGATGGCGGTGGCTCAGCTTCCTGCCCACGTCTTTACACCGGTAATCAGCGGGCTTGTCACGCCTATCGTCCTGCTTGCCGCGCTGTTGGTGTTGCATACACCGCTGGGCATTGCAGCGCTGGTCGCACTGCCGCTGCTGTTGGGGGTTTTATTACTCACCGCTAAGCTTGCCCGGCATGCCGACAGAGCCTTCCAGCAACACTTTGCCGATACCAGTCAGCGCATGGTTGAGTTCGCCAGTGCCCAGGCCGTCTTACGCGCCTTTAGTGGCAACAACCACAGCACGCGCTTCTTGGAACAGGCCATGCAACAACAGCAGCGTTCGGGAACCAGGCTGGCTTGCCTCTCGGCACTTTCGGCGCTGCTCAATGCCTGGGCAGTACAGACAGTCTTTGCCGTACTGCTGATCGTCACGACCCTGTGGATCAATACGCTTCTAGAAGGATCGCTGACGGCAGCGAGCATCATCAGTGTCATCATTGCGCTGGTACTGGTAAGCCGGTTCGTCGAGCCGCTGCTGGATGTCGCTCAACATAGCGACATTTTGCGCAGTGCAAGAGGGCAACTCGAAGAGATCCAGTCGATTTTCGACGCGCCCCCCTTAGCCGAGCCCACCGCCCCTCAGCCGCCGCGTGACGCCTCCATCGAATTGAGAGCTGTCCGCTTTCGCTATGCGCCGCATGAGCCCGATGTGCTCAACGGGGTTAGCCTATCTATCACGCCCGGTAGCATGACCGCATTGATCGGCGAGTCAGGTTCAGGCAAGACCACCCTGGCACGACTGGTAGCGCGGTTTTTCGATGCAGATCACGGTAGTGTGCTCGTCGGCGGCGTAGACGTGCGCGATATGTCGAGCACCCAGCTGGCGAACCAAGTCAGTCAGATCTTTCAGGAGAGCTACCTGTTTGCTGGCAGCATTGCTGACAATATTCGCTTTGGATGCCCCGAAGCCAGCGATGCCGCACTGATGGAAGCCGCGCGTCTAGCCGGTGTCATCGAGATCGTCGAACGCCTGCCCCAAGGATTGGACACCCCGGTGGGCGAAGCAGGCACCCGCCTTTCCGGCGGCGAGCGGCAGCGTATCGCCATCGCCCGTGCCCTCATTAAGAATGCGCCCATTCTGCTGGTGGATGAAGCGACAGCCGCACTGGATGCGGAAAATCAGGCCATCATTACCCAGGCGCTGGTGCGACTGAGAGGCCAACGTACGCTCTTGGTGATCGCCCACCAACTCTCTACTGTGAGCATGGCTGACCAGATCATCGTGCTAGATGAGGGGCGTATCATTGAGCAAGGCGCGCCCGATGAACTGCTCGCTCAGCAGGGGCGATACGCCACGTTCCTTGGCCAACGCCAAACCGCCAAAGGATGGCGCATCACCCCGGATAAAACGCGAGAAACCTCACAGTGATGCGCGTGTATTTGCCTCTCCTGTTTGTATTGCTGTGCGGGATATCATTACTGGTCGGCGCGCGGCAGATAAGCGGTTACCAACTCATCACCCTGTCGGATGATGCTTGGTTGACGCTGACGGCCAGCCGGCTGCCACGCCTGATTACGGTGTCATTGACCGGAGTGGGCCTCGCGATTTGCGGTGTGATTCTGCAGCATATCGTGCGCAATAAGTTCGTGGAGCCCGCCACCTCGGGTGGGCTTGATGCCGCCAAACTGGGCATTCTCGTATCGCTGCCACTAATGCCTACGGCTGGCGTTGGATCACGAATGCTTGCCGCCCTGCTCTTCTGCTTCGCTGCGAATGTTATCTTTATCGCTATCGTTCGCCGCATCAAGTTCATCAACACGGTGCTGATTCCCGTCATCGGTTTGATGTACGGCGGCGTACTAAGCGCCCTCGCCGAGTTCTACGCCTACCGCCATAACATCCTGCAAAGCATGCAGGGCTGGCTGCTGGGAGATTTTTCGAAGATCGTCCAGGGTCATTACGAAATTATCTACCTTATTCTGCCGGTCGTTATACTCGCCTACGTCTACGCTCATCGCTTCACGGTACTGGGCATGGGCGAAGAGATGGCGACGAGTTTAGGCGTGAACTATCTCGTCACCTCTGCCATTGGACTGATGCTGGTGGCCATTACTGTCTCGGTCACGGTCATCGCCGTGGGTGCCATCCCCTTTGTCGGATTAGTGATTCCCAATCTGGTGGCGCTGTACTACGGCGATAACCTGGCTCGCACTCTACCCGCCGTAGCACTGTCGGGGGCAACCCTGCTGCTGGCCTGCGACATTGCGGGACGCCTGCTGATCTATCCCTTTGAAGTGCCCATCGGCTTAACGTCGGCTTGTGTCGGAGGAGTGCTGTTTCTGATCCTGATTGTCAGGAGGGCACAGTGATGACTATCAAAGCTAGCCACACCGTTTGGGCGGCAGTGATCGCTCTTGCGCTCGCTTTTGTCTTCGTACGCTCCGGTTTCGACTTCGAGTATGTGATCCCGAAACGACTTGAACGCTTGGCCACCATGGTGATCGGTGGCATCTGTGTCGCCTGGTCCGCCATTACGTTTCAGAGCCTTACCGGTAACCGGATATTAACGCCTGCCATCATGGGCTATGAGGCCGTCTATCTGCTGTTTCAGACCTTGTTGATGCTGATGCTGGGCACTCACAGCCTGATGGTACTCGGCGAGCACGGCAACGCCGCACTCTCGATCCTGCTGATGCTTGGCTACTCCTGGACGCTGCATCGCTGGCTGTTTAGAGACGACAGAGACAATGTCTATTTCCTGCTGTTGGTAGGACTGGTACTGACAATGGTCATTACCACGTTCACCCAGTTCGTTCAGCTTAAGATGAGCCCAGGTGAGTTTTCCATTCTGATGGGTTACAGCCAAGCCACTTTCGGTAACGCCAACGCCACACAACTGCTCTACGCCACGCTGATCGTGGCCACGATTTGCCTGGTGGGCCTGAAAAGCCTCCCAATGCTCGATGTGCTCTTGCTGGGCAGAGAGCAGGCCATATCGCTTGGCATCGATTATCGACGCTGCGTGCAGCGCCAGCTCTTTCTGATCGCCGCGCTGGTGGCTGTATCGACCAGCTTGCTTGGCCCTACGGCGTTCATGGGCATTTTCGTGGCCAATACCGCCTATGCGCTTGCCGGGACTTACCGTCATCGGGTCACGCTGCCGTTGGGTTGTGCCATCGCCATTGCCCTTTTCATCCTCGCCCAACTGCTGGTCGAACATCTCTTCAACTACACAACCACCGTCGGCATCCTCGTCAACCTTGTGTGTGGGGCTTACTTCCTTTCGCTGATGGTGCGTAAGCGGGGCGCAGCATGATCACGGTTCAAGACCTTCATAAAACCTACGGCGACCGTTCGGTGCTATCGGCGGTCAATCTCTGCTTTCCATCAGGACAGTTAACGTCCTTGGTGGGCCCTAATGGTGCGGGCAAGACGACGCTGCTGATGATGCTCGCGAGACTGCTTAAGCCCACTCGTGGGGATATTCGACTCGACGGCTCCCAGGTAACGCGCATTCCCATCAGTGAGTATGCCAAGCAGGTGGCCACACTGCGCCAGACGCCTGAGTTCAATCTACGCCTGACCGTCGAGGAGTTGGTGGCCTTTGGCCGCTTTCCCTATAGCCGTGGCACGCTCACTCGGCATGACCATCGTGTGATTGACGACGCCCTGTCGTTTCTATCGCTGACGACACTACGCGGTGCTTATCTGCATGAGCTCAGCGGCGGCCAGCGCCAGATGGCGTTCCTGGCCATGACCATTGCACAGCAGACCGATTACCTACTGCTCGACGAGCCACTGAATAACCTCGATATCAAACATGCCGTTCAGATCATGCAGGCGCTTCGCCGCCTCTGCGATGAGCATGGACGAACGGTCATCCTGGTCGTTCATGACATCAACTTCGCCGCCAACTATTCCGATTACATCGTCGCCATGAAGGACGGGGCCGTGCACTGCGATGGCAACGTCTCCGATGTCATCACCGAACGGCGCTTGAGTGAGCTTTACGGCCTGAAGTTCGACATCGCCCATAACGAACGCGGCTATCTATGTAATTACTTCAAGCCCTCAGGAAACCTGGAATGAAACAATCTCTCAACAACCGCTTGGCACGCTTTCTCCCACTCGCCTTGGTGGCGTTGCTACAAGGGTGCGATCAACCCTCAGCCAATGACATGCCCGCACAGGAGGCCATGACACCGCTCACGATTCACCACGCGCTGGGCAGCACTGTGATCAATCACCGTCCACAACGGGTAGCGGCATTGGACATGAATGAAGTCGACTTTCTGGATCAGTTGGACGTTCCGGTGGTGGGCATGCCAAAGGACTTTATTCCCCATTTTCTGGAGAAGTACCGGGACGACCCGACGATTGAAGACCTGGGCGCTATCGTACGCCCTAACCTTGAGCGAGTGCATCGAGCTAACCCTGACCTCATTCTTATGACGTCATTACAGGCCAACGATTATGACGAGCTGACGCAGATCACCCCCACGCTGCACTTCGACGTGGATTACCGCAACAGCCAGACCAACCACATTGACGTTGTCATGGATCATCTCATGGATCTTGGGCAGATCTTTGGTAAACAGGCGTTGGCCCGTCAGCGAGTTGCCGAGCTGGCTCATACCGTCGAGGAAGTCAGACGTGTTACCCAGGGCCGCCCTGAGAAAGCCCTTATCCTGCTGCACAATAATGGTGCCTTCCACTCCTTTGGCATGCAGTCACGCTACGGCTTCATCTTCACCGAACTAGGCGTTGCACCCGCCGCACCTGACATTGATACCGGCCTGCACGGCCAGCCGGTCTCTAGCGAATTCATCCAGCAGGCTAACCCCGACATCATCTATGTCGTAGATCGTACTGCCGTGATGGAGCACCGGCCCACCATGAGTGCCGACAGCCTGGCAAACCCCCTGTTACGCCAAACTAACGCCTGGCGAAAGGACCGGGTGGTCTTTGTCGACCCCGAAGCCTGGTATGTCACCGCAGCCAGCGTCAGCTCTCTGGCGATCATCGCGGATGACATTATCGACGGATACCGGAACTAGCGGCTCGTCGTCCCAGAGCACCTAAAAAAAAACGTTTTCATCGACTGCTTCATTGAGCCTTTTAACAGTTGCTCAATTGAAGCGGTGTAGTTCCTCTGTCTTTAAAAATGGAGATCGACATGCCCTTACGTTGCCACCACCGCCCCCTACAGCCGACGAGAGCGCCACATTGCGCCTCTTGCTCAAGCCCTTTATCGCTCGTCAGGAGCGCCTTTCCGCTGGCGCTGAGCGCGAGTGCTGCCATGCTGCTTTCCTCACAAGCTCTAGCACAGGCCCAGGAGACCGAGACCCGCAGTAGTACTGCCCTAGCCCCTATCACCGTACACGGAGAAGCGACATCCGTTAACGATACGTATTCCGGCGGCCAAGTCACCTACAGCAATAGGGCTGGTTTTCTGGGTAATAAAGACTTTATGGAGACGCCTTTCAATACCATCAGCTATACGGACCGCTTCATCCAGGATCAACAAGCTCAGAATATTACCGATGTGATTGCAGCGACTGATCCGAGTGTCTTCAGCAACGGCGTCACCAGTGCCTGGAGCGAAACCTACTCGATCCGTGGTTTTGACGTCAGCACACGTGACGTAACGTTCGGCGGTCTGGCCGGTATGGCCCCTTACTACCGCACGTCCCCAGAAATGTTCGAGCGCATCGAGGTGCTCAAGGGGCCTTCGGCACTACTCAGCGGGATGCCACCAGGTGGCTCCGTTGGTGGAGCCATTAACCTGGTTCCCAAGCGGGCTGGCGATGAACCGCTGACGCGTTTCACCACCACGTATATGTCCGACGCTCAGCTTGGCGGGCACCTTGATGTCGGCCGACGCCTGGGTGACGATCAGCAGTTTGGCGTTCGCTTTAACGGCGTATACCGCGACGGCGAGGGTGCTGTGGACAACCAGAAACCAAGGGTTCAAATGGGCTCTCTAGGGCTGGACTGGCGCGGTGAGCAAGCTCGACTGTCAGCTGACTTGTACAGTGCTGACGACCATATTGATGGCCCCGCTCGAGGTATCAACCTGGCCCCAGGCCTGGCAGTTCCGACGCCTCCCGACTCCGATACATTGATCAATCCGGACTGGGCCTTTGCCGACACACGAGACAAGGGCGCCATATTGCGTGGCGAATTCGACTTTACCGACGAGATCATGGGGTACGCGTCAATGGGTCGAAGCGAAACGAACTACACCTACAACGGTGCCATGTTAGCCCAGGTGCTTGATGATCAAGGCAACTATCGCACAAGCATTGGTCAGCTCGCCTTCGATGTCGAGAAAACATCGGCGGAAGTTGGGCTTCGCGGCCATTTCCAGACCGGCGCCGTCAGCCACGCAATTAGCGTCAATGCCACCCATTACGAGCATGAGCAGCACGACTACGGCCGCAGAATTGTCCCCGGTGCGGACTGGGTCACCAACCTATACGATCCGCAGTGGGGCGCCGCTGCCGAATTCATCACGCCGCACATCATGCATACAGAGCTACGCTTAAACAGCTACGGCTTGGCAGACACGCTCTCGTTTGCCGATGATCGTATACAACTGACGCTCGGCGCCCGACGCCAGGAGGTAGTGAGCGATGCCTACAGCGTGGCAACCGGCGAACGTATCTCCCGCTATGATGAAAGCGCGGTCACCCCCGCCGCAGCACTACTCTTCAGAGCCACCGACCAGGTATCGCTCTACGCCAACTATATTGAGGGACTCAGTCAGGGGGCCACAGCACCTATGAGTGCCGCTAACGCGGGTGAGGTGTTTGAGCCTTACACGACTAAACAGAACGAGGTTGGCGTGAAGCTTGATCTGGGTGATTTTTCACACACGCTTAGCCTGTATGAAATAAAGCGGCCCAGCAGCTACACCGATCTGGTCACCAATACCTTCTCGGTTGGGGGCGAGCAGCGGAACCGTGGAGTAGAGTGGAGCTTCTTCGGCACTCCTATCAGCAACCTGCGCCTGATGGGTGGCATCGCCTATGTCGATCCTGAAATCACCCGCGCCGCGAGCGATGAAGAGCAAGGTAATCAGGCAACCGGCGTACCGAACCTGCAAGCCAAGCTAGGCACTGAATGGGATCTGCGCGCAGCACCAGGGCTGACACTGACCGCTAATGCCACCGCAATGTCAGAGCAGTACATTAATAGTGACAACTCCCTATCAGTCCCCGGACACACTATTTATGACGTTGGCGCACGCTACGCCTCTAACCTTTCCGGCTATCCACTCACACTGCGTGCCACTGTTAACAATGTGACCGATAAAACGTACTGGGCAATGCCTCAACTCTCAAGCCTCGCATTAGGCGCCCCCCGCACCTTTATGTTTTCGGCCTCACTGGACTTCTAGACAGCTTTAACAAGCGATGCTGATGCCATAACAGCTACTGTTGTCCACTACTGATTTTCACTACTAACCTCGTAAAACATCCCCCCTACGCCCGTCGAGCGGGCGTAGGGGGATAACTTCAACCGTCATTGTGCCCCATGACGCAGGTGCACTGCAGGCAACTCCGAACCCGGCCCAATAGTTCCCTACCTGGCAATGGTTATCACAACGTGGCAATTGACCGCACAACTGTCACTCTCTCATCAGCTAAAATCCTAGAATCTATATAAAAAACACAACACGGCCAACAAAGCGTATCGAGTAAATGTATTTATCACGTTCAGTAGGGACTCTTTGGTATCGCATGGCGCTTTTTATGGCGTTTGTGGCGATGCATCTCCTATTGGGCGGGCCGCTGATTTCGCAGTACCAAGCCGGTGGTCAACATCACGCTAATCACGGCACTCACCACCCACCTAGCCACCCATCTAGTCACCATGGCGGGGGCCATCATCAACACGCGGCGCCGCAAGCAAGCACTGACCACCACCATCATGCGGGCCAGGCTGAAACAGTAGAGCCAATATTTAACTGGTTTCATCAGTGTGGCTACTGCGCTGTCTGGCAGCAGTTTCCGACCACCCAAGCCTTGCTTCCCGCGATCGGCCAGCAAGCGTTCATCACCCATGAACGGCTGCTGTCGCAACCGGCTCAGGGCACGCAGTCCTGTGATACCTACCCTCACGCACTTACTCGCGCACCGCCGTTCTCGCAACCTGTATAGCCCATTTCTCTTCGTCCTATCAGCCTAAAGATCGCTTTTGGCTGACGGCTGCTTATGCAAATTCAATTGGCGCTTAGCGAAACAAGCTAACGCGTCAGGAAACGATGATGTCGACGACTACCTCTTCCCCACAGGCTGGGCGCAAAGCCTCATTAGACCTGTACCGCGCCGTCTGGCGCTGGCATTTTTATGCCGGTCTTTTAGTGTTGCCCTTTATGATTATCCTGGCGATCACCGGCGGGCTATATCTTTTCAAAGACGAACTGGATGCACTGATACACGCTGACGTGAAGCGCGTGGCCGTTCAAGAGGCGACGCTCCCTCCCTCTTCGCTGGTAAGTGCGGCCCTGACAGCACACCCCGGCACCGCTGTAAAATTCACTGATCCCGCGACGCCGGAAAGCTCGGCAGAAATCACGGTTAATACAACCGCGGGCGAGCGATTAGCGGTTTACGTCGACCCGTATACTGCCCATGTGCTGGGTGCGCTGGATGATCGCGGCACGGTAATGTGGACCGTTCGCTATTTGCACAGTTTGAAATACTTTGGCCCTACGGCGCGCAAACTGATTGAAATAGCCGGCGGCTGGTCAATTCTGCTGGTGCTCACCGGCATTTACCTTTGGTGGCCACGGCGTAAAGGCGCGGGCGGTGTGATTAGCGTGCGCGGCAAGCCCCAAAAACGCGTGTTCTGGCGCGATCTGCATGCCGTGCTGGGTATTTTTGTGGGCGGGTTTATCGTCTTTCTAGCCATTACCGGCATGCCCTGGTCAGGCGTATGGGGCGCGCAGGTTAATCAGTGGGCTAACGGTAACAATTTCGGCTATCCAGCCGGTGTACGGGTGGAAGTGCCCATGTCCGAGGCACGTTTAAACGAGCAAAGTCTGACGAGCTGGTCACTCGAACAGGCACAAATTCCAACATCCACGCAGTGGCCAAGCCAGACAACGAGCATTGGCCTTGACGGTGCTGTCACCATCTTCGATGAATTGGGATTGCATCACGGCTATGCGGTCAGCCTGCCGGCCACGGAAACCGGGGTGTACTCCGGCTCGGTCTACCCCAATGATCTTAGCCAACAGCGCGTAGTGCATCTGGACCAGTACACTGGCGAGCGCTTGATCGACATGAGCTACGCCGACTACGGGCCCATGGGTCGCTGGCTGGAATTTGGCATTAACGTGCATATGGGCCAGCAGTTTGGGTTATTTAATCAGCTGCTGTTTCTGGCCGTCTGTATGGCGATTATCTTGCTGGCGGTATCGGCTGGCGTGATGTGGTGGAAGCGCCGTCCCTCGCGCGCGATGGGCGTACCGCCACTACCGGCTGATAAACGCGTTTTCCGGGGGTTGATTGCCATTTTGGCAATCGGTGGTCTGCTATTTCCGCTTGTCGGCGCGTCGCTGATCGTTATGCTGCTGCTTGATTGGCTAATTGTGCGTCCAAGACAGGAAAAACGACTAGGCTAAGCTCAATAACGCTCCGGCCCTTATGCTATCACTAGCATAAGGGCCGGAAGGTATTTCAACATGTGCCTTAGCAACCACGTCTGGCGTGGTTAAAAACGCATTATCAGGAGCCTGAAGCCAAGTTCTTAAGGTCAGCAACAATAGACGTCATCGAATCACTGTCGCGGATCATGAATTTTGCTTTACCGTGGCGATCAAACGCAAAAACGGCGCTGGAGTGAGTGACCTCATAGTTGCCGTGCTCATCCTTTTCGCCGTATTCGTAGGCAATACGATATCGGTTAGCGACCGCGTCTATATCCGCTCTGTCGCCGGTCAGGCCGATAAACTCGGGCCCAAACGCATCGGTATATGTTTGCAGCACGCTGGGCGTGTCACGCTCAGGATCAACCGAAATAAACAACACCTGTAGATTGTCCCGATCACCCTCCTCCAATTGCCGTATGGCTGATGCAACGGTTGCTAGCATGATAGGGCAAACATCAGGGCAGTTCGTAAAGCCAAAGTAAACCAGCGTGGCTTTATCGGCATAGGCTGTTTCATCGACGGCCTCGCTATCTTCATTGACTAAATCAAAATCAAGTTCCGGCAGCATGTCGGAGACGTCGTTAGTGCGCCAACTTTCGTCGCTACATCCTACTAGCAACAATAGCCCGATAAACAAACATAGCCTTTTAATCATCGCTAAACATCCATCACAAGAACTGTCTTACATTGATCCGGGAGCAACGACGGTGAAGGTAACCGGCAGCTCTGGCTGATTTTCAAAGTGAAGCAGCACATCCACTTCATCGCCTTGCTCCAACGGTTCAGCTCTGTGCATGAACATAAGATGATAACCTTTGGGAGCAAAGGCAAAACTCTCACCAGGCGCGACGTCGACTTTTTCAACAGACTCCATGCGTGCCATATCATTTTCAGTGGTGCTAACGTGCATTTCGGTCATATGAAACGCAGCGCTTTCTGCGCCCACCAAGGTGAGCGGTTCATCACTTGTATTGGTAATATTAAAGTAGCCAGCACCAGGTGAGTCGCCGGGCAATAGACTCAGCCTCGCATCGGTGACTTCAGGTTCAGCAGCCTGCACACTGCCTGCCGACAGCGCTAACGCTAAGAGTCCCCACACCGCTTTAGTACGCATGTTTAGCATTTTAACTTCCCCTTATTGTTAACGTTAAGTTGTGGACAGCAAAGTATTAGCCTGATTAGACACTCGTTGACAACTCAGCGGATGCCGTCATGGTCTAACCAAGCGTTAGTCAATAAGCGCTATTAACACAGAGAGCCAAGGCTACAGTTCGACTTATATCGACGCGAATTAATATCGAGCACGAGGTCGTGGTTAGTCGTGTCATAAAAGAAGGGCGCAAAACCTTTTTCTGCTGACGGCGTTTTGTACAGGCCGCACACACCGTAACCATAGTTAACACTCTGCAAATACTGAAGCTCCACGTCATCAGGCGTTTCAAGCGCTGTCGCCGTCGCTAATGCTCGCTGAATATCACCTTCTTGGTTTTGATCAGACATCGCCTGACTGCCAAAGATGAGCCCGCCCAAAATGACAATGGCGGTAAGGGGAATGGCGACAAGCAGTATGAAGGGACGGTTTTTACGCATAAGTGGGCTTTTAAACAGTAGTCCGCATTGAGGTTAACGTCATTGACAATGACTCTAGCGGTTGCAGGCCTATTTATCCATTGAGAGTGGCCAATTGCGCCAATCTGCCACACCCAATGGAGCGCTACTAGACTATTTCAAAGGCCTCGTTCAGCATGTTATACCGTCAAATGCTGTTTAATCAGCGCGTTAGAAAGCTCACTGATCTCGCCTTTGGCGACCGGCCGACCGCGGTCCATGATCACGAAACGGTCGGCGTACTTGCGGGCGAAGGGCAGCTTCTGTTCGACCAGTAGCACCGTCAAACCATCCTCATTGATCAACTGACGAATAACCTGGCCAATTTGCGCGACGATATTGGGCTGAATGCCCTCCCCCGGCTCATCCAAAATGAGCAGTTGGGGTGCAATCACCAGCGCGCGGCCGATGGCGAGCTGCTGCTGTTGGCCACCGGAAAGGTCGCCGCCACGCCGGTGTTTCATTTCTTTCAGCACGGGGAACAGCTCGTATATCCGTTCGGGGATTTTCTTCAGCCCGTCCCGACGCGCCGCTAAGCCGGTGCGCAGGTTCTCTTCCACGGTCAGTAGCGGAAAAATCTGCCGTCCCTGGGGCACATAGCCAATCCCCAGGCGCGAACGCGCTTCCACGGCTTTTTGGGTTAGCTCGATCTCACCCGCCTCTCCGCTTGTGTAGCGTAACGCACCGCTTTTCACCGCGACTTCGCCCATCACTGCTTTCAATAACGTGGTTTTACCCACGCCGTTGCGGCCCATCACGCAAGTACACTGGCCGGCGGGCACATCAAGGTCTAAATCCCAAAGGGTGTGGCTTTCGCCATAAAACTGGTTGAGCTTTTCAATGGCTAGCATCAGGCGGGCTCCTCATCATCAGCACCCAAATACACTTCGATCACTTTGGGGTCACTGGATACCTGGTCCATGGTGCCTTCCGCCAGCACGCTGCCCTGATGCAATACGGTGACTTGGCGGGCAATCGAGCGCACAAACCCCATATCATGTTCCACGACGACCACGGACTGCTTGCCAGCAAGCCCCGTGAGCAGTTCGGCGGTGCGCTCCATCTCCTGCTCGGTCATGCCGGCGACTGGCTCGTCCACCAGCAGTAAGCGCGGGCGCTGCATTAATAGCATGCCGATCTCTAACCACTGCTTCTGGCCGTGGGAAAGGATACCCGCGGGCTGGTGGCGTAGCGCCGTCAAGCCGATGGTTTCCAGCACTTCATCGATGCGGTCTTTAATCTCACCGGTCATGCGGGCGGTGAGCGTGGGAAAAATGCGCTTGTCCGCCGACATGGCAAGCTCCAGGTTTTCAAACACCGAGAGCGCTTCAAACACCGTGGGCTTTTGAAACTTGCGCCCAATGCCTAAGCTTGCGATATCTGGCTCGTTCATATTAAGCAGGTTATGGCGGCTGCCAAACCAAACGCTGCCGCTATTAGGGCGAGTTTTACCGGTAATAATATCCATCATGGTGGTTTTACCTGCGCCGTTAGGGCCGATAATGCAGCGCAGCTCGCCATCATCAATGGTCAAATTGAGGTTATTGATCGCTTTAAAGCCATCGAAGCTAACGGTGACATCCTCCATATACAGGATAGGACCATGGCGCACATCCACCGGTGAATCCTGCGGCGCCATAAAGTCGAACACCCGATCACGCTGAGTTAGCGATTGCAGCAAGCTCATGCGGAAGCCTCCTTGGGCGCGGTGGGTTTGGCGCTATTATCGTCGCGCTTACGCCGCTTGATATGGCGAAACAGCCCCGCCACACCCTTGGGCAGAAATACCGTGACCAATACAAACATCGCCCCTAGCGCAAACAGCCACGCATCCGGCATGACGCCGGTAAAAAACGTTTTGGCGTAGTTGACTAAAATAGCGCCGATCACCGCGCCATAAAGCGTAGCGCGACCGCCTAGGGCCACCCACAGCACAATTTCGATAGAGAAAATGGGTGAAAACTCGCTGGGATTAATGATCCCTACCTGCGGCACATAGAGTGCCCCCGCCAAGCCTGCCAACATCGCCGACACCACAAACACAAACAGCTGAAAGCGCTCGACTCGGTAGCCAAGAAAGCGCGTACGTGCTTCGGCATCACGCGTAGCGATACTGACCCGGCCCAGTTTGCTGGTCACTATGGCACGGCACAGAATATAGCCCAGCGCCAGCGCAACCCCGGTGGCGATAAACAGGCCCAGGCGCGTATCGTTGTTGCGCAGGTTGTATCCCAGCAGCTCGCGGAAGTCGGTTAAGCCATTGTTACCGCCAAACCCCATCTCATTGCGAAAGAACGCCAGCATTAAGGCAAACGTTAACGCCTGGGTAATGATCGACAGGTAAACGCCGGTCACTCGCGAGCGAAACGCCAAGAAGCCAAACACTAACGCCAGCAGCCCGGGGGCCAAGAGCACCATGGCAAAGGCAAACCAGGCCATGTCGAAGCCCTGCCAGAACCACGGCAGGCTGTCCCAGTTTAAAAACACCATAAAGTCCGGCAGCACCGGGTGGCCGTAGGTACCCCGATCACCTATTTGGCGCATCAGGTACATGCCCATGGCGTAGCCGCCAATAGCAAAAAACGCACCGTGCCCCAGGCTCAAAATACCCAGATAGCCCCACACTAAATCTACTGCCACCGCTAGCAGCGCATAGCTTAGGTACTTGCCGAACAAATTGACCGTATACGCGCCAATATGCAGCGGGTTTTCCGGCGGTATCGCCACATGTAGCAGCGTGACTAACGCCAGCGCAGCGACCAGCACGCCTAAAAAAATCTGCGTAGAGCGCTCGCTGAACGGACGTGTTAGCCAAAAATTGGTCGATGATTCGGTCGTCAATGACATCGTTTAGCCCTCCGCAGCCCGGCCCTTCTGCGGGAAGAGTCCACGCGGGCGTTTTTGAATGAATAGGATGATAAAGACCAAGACGATAATTTTGGCCAGCACTGCGCCCGCCCAAGGTTCTAATACCTGATTAATAATCCCCAGCGAGAGGCCCGCCACCAGCGTTCCCCACAGATTGCCGACGCCGCCAAACACCACCACCATAAAGGAGTCGATGATGTAGTTTTGCCCCAGGTTAGGGCCGACGTTGGTCAACTGGGAAAGCGCGACACCTGCCAAACCGGCCACGCCCGAACCCAGTGCGAAGGTCATAATATCGACACGGGTAGCGCGAATGCCCATCGAGCGGGCCATGGCCCTATTTTGCGTCACGGCGCGCACATCAAGCCCTAGCCGTGTGCGGCGCATAATCAGCATCAGCGCCGCAAACACCACCAGCGCAAAACCGAGCACCACCATACGGTTAAGCGTGAGAGACAGCGCATCATTGATCACTAAAGAGCCGCTCATCCACTCAGGGGTAATCACCGTACGGTTAAGCGGTGAAATAACGGTGCGCACCAGTTGCTGTAGAATCAAGCTGATACCGAAGGTCGCCAGCAAGGTTTCCAGCGGGCGGCCTTTTAAAAACTGAATAACGCCGCGCTCGATGGCAATACCCGCCAGCGCTGCGACCATAAAGCCCGCAGGAATAGCAAGAATCAGCGCCAGCCCCGGCTGGCCGGGCAGCAGCTGCTGCATTCCCCAGGTGGTATAAGCGCCCAGCATCATCAGCTCACCGTGGGCCATATTGATCACGCCCATGACGCCAAAGGTAATCGCCAGGCCTATCGCTGCCAGCACTAGTACCGAGCCGAGACTTAAACCGAAGTAGAGCGTTTCCAAGCCACGATTAATCTTGAGATTTTGTTCAATGCTGCCCAAAGCGCTCGCCGCTGCGTCTGCCACAATGGGGTCATCTCCGTTCACGGCGCGGCTTAGCGCGACTCGGGCGCGAGGATGCAGACTGCCACGCAGCGCTTCAACGCCCGCCAGCTCACCGCTTTCCACTTGGTAGATCGCTAACGCTTGGGAAAGCCTGCGGACAACCTGGCTATCCTGCTCGCCGGCAATCAGCTCACTGAGCGGCTCGGCCAGCGTTTCATCCACTTCGCCCAATAGCCGTTCTGCCGAGTGGCGACGACGCTCAATGTTAGGCGAGTAAAGGTCAACCACGGCGATGGCGCTACGCAGCTGATTGCGCAGCGCGTTATTTATGCCGATACGATCTAAGTCGCGGCGCGACATCTGGCCCAGCGCTTCGCCCGTTAGTACATCGGCAACCGGCCACTCGCGGCCGCTGTTGTCGAGCACCAGCACTATTCTGCCATCGTCGGTACTCTGTAAGCGGCCATCCAATAGCGCCTGCAGCCAATCGCGGGCGCGCTCATCATCGCTTTGCAAAATAGCGGTGATGGCGTCGCCTTTAGCGCTATATGATTTAACGTTCAGCGCTTCTAGCAGCTCAAGGGCGGCGGCGTCAGCGTTAGCTGTAGAACTCGTTTGGGCTTGCGAGGTGACTGTGATGCTCAACAACAGCAGGCACAGTAGCCCTAAGGAAAGGAAACGCCTCATGGGGTTCTTCCTTTGGTTATCTGAGAGGGAAAGGTAGCGTGCTCCTCTACGCCTCACTTTTCAGTCAGGCGTAGAGGGAAATCATCGTTATTCTGCGAGGGCCGCTTCGGCTTCTTCTACGGCGGTACTGCCGCCGCACGAGCCGTTAACGACGTTAAAGTTGCCGCATTCCATCGGCTTGCGCCAATCGGCAATCAGATCACGCGAACCGGGTAGGTAATCCGACCAAGCATCGCCTGCCACGGTAGACGGCGTCTGCCAGACAATATCAAACTGGCCGTTGTCTTGAATTTCACCAATCAGCACCGGCTTGGTGATGTGATGGTTGGGCATCATCGCCGCGTAGCCACCGGATAGATTCGGCACCGTCACGCCAATAATCGCATCTTTTACGCTGTCGACATCGGTGGTGCCTGCTTTACGAACCGCTTCTGCCCACATATTAAACCCAATGTAGTGTGCTTCCATCGGGTCATTCGTCACTGCCTCTTCGTCGCCGGTGTAGTCGATCCAGGCATCGATAAAGTCATAGTTGTCATCATTATCGACGCTCATGAAGTAGTTCCAAGCGGCTAAATGACCCACTAGCGGGCCCGTATCGATACCGGTAAGCTCCTGTTCGCCCACGGAGAAGGCGATGACCGGAATATCGGCGGCATCGATGCCCTGGTTAGCAAGCTCGGTGTAGAACGGCACGTTGGCATCGCCATTAATCGTTGAGATGACGGCGGTACGCTTACCCTCTTCGCCAAAACGGCTCAGCTCAGACACGATATTCTGCCAATCGGAATGACCGAATGGCGTGTAATTGACCATGATGTCTTCGTCGGCGATGCCATACTCATCTTTGAGAAACGCCTCAAGAATCCGGTTAGTCGTGCGCGGATACACGTAGTCGGTGCCGATCAGCGCGAAGCGTTCGATACCCACTTCGTTGATCAGATACTCAACGGCAGGAATCGCCTGCTGGTTAGGCGCCGCGCCGGTGTAGAAGACATTTTCTGAGGACTCCTCACCTTCGTACTGCACCGGGTAGAAAAGCAGGCCGTTGAGTTCTTCCACGACGGGCAGCACCGCTTTACGGGAAACCGAGGTCCAGTTACCGAAAATAACGTCAACTTCTTCCTGAGCCAGCAGCTCACGGGCGCGTTCAGCAAACAGCGGCCAGTTAGAAGCGGGGTCGACGACAACGGCCTCTAGCTGGCGACCCAGCAGGCCACCCGCTTCGTTCTGCTGTTCAATCAACATTTCGACGGTGTCTTTAAGAACGGTCTCACTGATCGCCATAGTGCCGGAGAGCGAATGTAGAATGCCGACCTTAATCGGATCTTCGCTCTGATCAGCATCTTGAGCGATGGCCTGAGCACTGGCCCCCATCACGACAGCGGCTAGCAAGGCGAGCGCAAAGCGACCCGGCGAGCGGGTTGCGCTCAGGTGTGTCGAGCGAGCGCTTGTGTTGTATGGCAATGTGATCACTTGAACCTCCTTGCACCCCTTATGTGTGGGGCTTGTTAATTGGCGTCGCATTTAGGGCTGCGATGTTAGTTCCCCCAATACGTCCACTAGCCATTAACACCTGCAAGGGGTGCGCCAGATTGGCACAACACTTATTTACAGCCATTTATTCAATGACTTATTGATATTATAAAAAACCATAGTCTAGCCGAATGCACCAACATTAAGCACGACGCCTGAGCTTAAGCACGCTATCAATGCACCAATAAAACCCTGTGCACCAATCGGGTAATTGTCGGGCGTCGACACACAACAGCAATGCTAAGCTCACCATTTGATTACAAAACCGACAAAAGCGTGAGATACAAAAAAGGAGCCTGGGTATCCCCAAGACTCCTTATTAATCATCCAAAACACCCCACTAATGAGTTACATAGCGGTACGTTTCTTGCGGCGTTTTTTCAGTAGCGGTAAGCCAAGCGATAGTAAGGCAACCAGCAGCAGCCCCAGCGCAATCGGCTTATCGACGAACGTTGTCCAATCGCCACCCGAGATTTGCAGCGCACGACGCATGGACTCTTCCATGATATTACCCAAAATCAGCGCCAGGATTAGCGGCGCCGCCGGGAAACCAAACAGACGCATTCCCAGGCCAACCAAGCCAAAGCCCAACAGCAGCAGCAGATCAAACACGCTGAAGCTCATGCCGTAAACGCCGATCATGCAGAAGATTAGGATGAGCGATAACAGCAATGGGCGGGGCATATCGAGAATTTTGGCGATATAGGGAATCAGCGGCAGGTTAAGCGCCAGCAGGAAGATATTGCCAATATACATACTGGCAACCACGCTCCAGAACACGTCCGGGCGCTGCTCAAGCATCATGGGGCCAGGGTTCACGCCCATTACCAGCAGCGCACCCAGTAGCACCGCGGTAGTACCCGAGCCCGGCACGCCTAGCGTTAATAGCGGTACAAAGGAGCCGGTACAAGCAGCGTTATTGGCGGCTTCTGGTGCCGCAACGCCCTTGATATTGCCCTGTCCAAAGGTGTGGCCATCTTTAGCAATACGCTTTTCCATACTGTAGCCCAAAAATGAGCCGATGGTTGCGCCCGCACCTGGCAGTACGCCGGTAAAGAAACCCAGTACCGAGCTACGGCCAATGGGGCCAGCGATCTCTTTTACTTCACTGCGAGTCAACTTCAGCGAGCCAATCGCATTGCGCGGCACTTCTTTGCCACCGCCGCCGCGCAGCAGCATATAAAACACCTCGGCAAGCGCGAAAATACCCAGCGCTACGACAAGGAAATCAATGCCATCGAGAAGCTGAATGGAGCCAAACGTATAGCGCTCGGTGCCGGTCTGCATATCGATACCCACAATCGAGATAATCACCCCAACCACGGCGGCAATGAGCCCTTTGACCAGAGACTTATCCGACAGCGAGACCACGGCGGTTAAGCCCAGCACCATCAGTGCAAAGTACTCAGAAGGGCCAAAGCTGACGGCCACTTTCGACAACAGCGGTGCGATCAGCATTAAGAAAATAACGGAAACAGTGCCGCCGATAAAGGAAGCGTAGGCGGCAATCGCCAGCGCTTTGCCCGCTTGCCCTTTTTTAGCCATCGGGTAGCCATCAAAAGAGGTCGCCACCGTGCCCGCCACGCCGGGGGCGTTGAGCAGTATCGAAGACGTAGAGCCGCCGAAGATGGCGCCGTAATAAACCCCCGCCATTAAAATTAAACCTGACGAAGGCTCCATGGCAAAGGTAATAGGAATCATAAGGGCAAGTGCGCTGATAGGGCCTAAGCCCGGCAGCATGCCGATAATAGTGCCGGCGAATACGCCAGCAAACACGTAAGCGATATTGATCGGCTCAAGCGCGATGCCAAAGCCGTACATCAGATTATTGAAGGCATCCATGGGAATTACTCTCTTAAAGACCTGCTAGCTTAATTTCGACTAAAACGGCTGGTTTAGAAAGGCAGCACGCCAGTGGGTAGATAGACGTCCATCACTCGCGTCATGGTGAGATAAAGCGCTAACACCACCCCCAGTGACGTAGCGAGGTTAACCGTATGGCGGCGGTAGCCGTAGTAAGCCGTTAAACCCACGCAAAGCAGCGTCGAGGCGAGCACGAAGCCAATCGGTACCAGTAAAAATGCATAGGCGGCAATTGCCAGCGAGGTCACGATGACTCGTGCCCAGGGCGTTAATAGCAGCGGCCCTTGTTGTGCCTCTTGATCAATTTCGTCAGCACCGGCAATCGGCGTAGGCTTCTCAAAGAACAGAAAGCCCGACAGGATCAATAAAGAAAATCCTAATACTTTGGGAAACAGGTCTGAATCGACCGGCCGCGGTAGCGGGAAAGTCGGGATTTGCCATGCCATCGCGATGTAGGCGACAGCCAATAGCGCCAATATCAGCGCTAACCACTGATTGGTATTTAAACGAGTCATAGGAATCTCTCCGAAGGAGCCAACGCACCGACTGTCGTTAACAACCCGTTTTAGTCACGGTTTTTTAAGAAAAAACAAGTGGTTAACAACAGGGGTGCCCCAGCCGCACTTAGGCGGCTGGGTTATACAGGAGTAGGATTACTGGCGCAGCAAACCAAGCTCACTCAGCACACCGCTGAACTGCTCTTGCTGCTGATCCAGGAAGGCACCAAATTCTTCGCTGTTTTGGTAGGCGTCGATCCAGCCCAGCTGGTCGCTCGCTTCACGCCAGGCGTCGGTTTCAAGCATTTCAGCGAACAGATCTTCGTAGTAAGCCACAGCTTCTTCAGGCATATCCGGCGTGCCCATGATGCCGCGCCAGATATCGAAGGTGTAGTCGTAGCCTTGTTCCTGGTAGGTAGGTACGTCGGCTAAGCCGCCACCCAAGCGCTCTTCAGAGGAAACACCCAGCGCGCGGAGCTGGCTACCTTCACCCAATTGGCCAACTGACTCGCCAGCACCGGTGATGACCGCTTCAATATGGCCACCCATCAGGTTAGTCATGGCATCGCCGCCGCCCGAAAACGGAATATAGTTGATGTCCGCAGCATCAATACCCGCCGCTGAGGCCAAACCTGCCACAGAGATATGATCCATCGAACCCGGTGCACTACCACCGCCAACACTCAAACGGGGGTTCTCTTTAAGAGCCGCAAACAGATCTTCCAGCGTTTGATACTCAGAGTCTGCCGCGACCAGAATGATCGAGTAGTCGGTATTAATTCTAGCGACCGGGGTAAAGTCTGTGTGGTCATAGCGTGAGGCGCCTGCCAGCGGCACCAAAATCATCGGTGGGCTGGTCGCAAATAGCTTGTGCGGATTGCCGGCGTCGCGCGCCACTTGTGCCCAGGCGACGGCACCGCCACCGCCGGGTACGTTGATCGCGGCGAAGCTTTCATCGGCCAGACCTTCTTGCTGGATCACCCGCGACATGGTGCGGGCAAGCGTGTCCCAACCACCGCCCGGATTAGCTGGCGCGACGAATTCAATAGAGCGGCTTGGTGTCCACTCTTGCGCCTGTGCGGCGGTCGTCATTCCAGCAAATGCGGCTAGTGGTAGAGCAAATACAGATAAGCGCTTAAGAGTAAGCGAGGTCATGATGGCGTTCTCCAGATCTCAGTGTTGTTGTATGGTTATTTGTATAAATATTGGTCTTATTATGTGATGACACGTCGCGAACGTTAGAAGACCGTGCCCCTGACCGACAAGCTTATGCGCATAAAAGACAAAAAGTTCTTTATGGGCATTTTGTTCATTGTGCTCACTCGCCTTAACCGCGCATTAACGTTGTGACGGCGCATCTTCCATAATGCGCCGCCTTCCATTGCTACCGGCTTCCCAAATTCAGCTTAGCCGTGAAGCATCCTTGGATCAAACGGCTATCACGCCGAGTAAAACAGCACACATCAATAGTACAATACTCAACCCCCACATCCAGAAGAACGAGTAGCGCAAGTGCTTGTGCATCTCTAGACCGGAGAGCCCTAGCGCCAGCCACACGGCGGGAGCCAAGGGAGATACGAAGGTGCCCACGATGTTACCAATGACCATGGCATAGGCTGTTGAATACGAGTCGATATCAAAGGAGAGACCGATTTGTTCTACCACAGGGAACAGAGCGAAGTAGTAGGCATCCGTACTAAGCAGCAAGTCCAACGGCACACCCAGCACCCCAATAATAATATGCAGATAGTCGGAGAAGGCGCTCGGTAGCACCGTCACCACATCATTGGCGATGGCATTTAACATGCCCGTACCGTTCAAGACTCCCAGGAACAGGCCAGCGGAGATAATGATAGAGGCCATTGTTAAGGCACTCGGCGCATGCGCTTGAATGCGCGCCATTTGCTCTTTAGGCGTACGATAGTTCACCAGCAGCGCCACAGCGACACCCAGTAAGAACGCCAACCCCGCAGGCAATATACCGGCAACCAGAATCGTGATGACGGCAATAGCGATGATGGCATTAACCCAGATCAGCTTTGGTCGCAGCAGGCTGACATCAACATCATTTGAGAACACGCCTTGGGTTAGTGAGCCTTCGTCATGCTCCTGGCCCGGCTGAAGCGTGCCGTAGGTTCTTAAAATCCGGCGCTTTTCCAGAATTCCCATAAAAACCGCCAGCGCCAGCATTAACACTACGCCGATGGCCTGAATCTGAATTAGTGGATACCATAATTCGGTGACATCTACATCAAGTACCGATGCCACTCGCCCCAATGGCCCGCCCCACGGCACCATATTCACAATGGAGGCAGAGCCTGCAATAAGCAGCAATAGTAAGTAAGGATTCATGCGTAGCCGCAGATAGAGCGGCAATAGTGCCGGTATAGTGATCAGGAATGTGGATGCGCCGGAGCCATCTAACTGAGCCACCATGGCAATGAGCACGGTAATCAGAGCGACGGTAATAATATTGCCTCTCGATAGCGCGATCATCTTATTGATCACCGGCTCAAACAGCCCCGTGTCCTGCATGATTCCAAAGAAAATAATGGCGAAAATGAACATTACTGCGACGTTCATCACGGAGCTTAGCCCCGCACTAAAAAACTCGCCTAGATCCGTCGCATCAAAGCCTGCCGCAAAAGCTGCGATTACCGGCGGAATAACCATTGCCACCAGAGGAGAAACGCGCCCACTAATAAGGAGGCCGACGATAACGATGATGGTGATAAAACCAATGACACTTAAGCTCATTCGTCATTAACCTTTTCTTTAATTCTTAAGCTTAATCATCCCTAGCAACGCAGAACACGCGCCCGCCTTAAGTCTCAATAGACTTATTGACGAGCCACATCGCGCTCAGCCACACCAGGTGCATAGCAACAGGCGTCGGTTGGCTAATAACTGAGTCGGGGTATTCTCCCCGCCCTAGGAATTGACTAGCGTTAGAAATTGGCTGAAATGGGAAGGATCCTGCGCATTCACCTCGGGGGTGACACTAGGTCCAGTCAGGAACATCTGAGGCAGTCCAGACCCTTTAAAACGCCTTAATGTCAGGGATTCTGACGATCATGGCGCTCTTCTTGTGAAGAAATCATTACTAAGCTGGCGTGCTGAACGCACATTAAAGGATTGGCACAACGCCTCTCAACGTTATGAACATAATGAACAAAAAGTTCATTTTGAGCGTTGTGTGCATTTTGTTCACGCGGCCCCGTCTTCTCTTGCGACGCTACTCCTCTTCACACCAAGGCAAGGCGTCACCGACCAAACGATAGCGGCGCTCGGGCCTGCCGACATCGCCGTAGCCCAGCTCGGCGTTTACCAGCTGCACCGAAACCAAAAACTCTAAATAGCGGCGCGCCGTGGAGCGGCTAGTGCCCATCTCCCGCGCTACCTGCATCGCAGCCTGAGGCTGAGATGATGCCTGAAGCGCAGCCACCACCGCACGCAGGGTTAGGCGATCAATACCTTTGGGAAGCACGCGTGTTTTCTGCGACGAACGTCCCGCACCACTGGGTTGTAATCGGGCCAGTACGTGATCCAATTCATCCTGGCTCAGCTCTGCGTAGTTGGCCAACACTTCGCGCTCACGGCGAAAACGAATGAGCATCTGGCTCATCCGGGCGGCTTCAATCGGCTTAATCAAATAATCAAAAACCCCACCGCGCAGCGCCTCGCTAATCGTTTCCACCTCACGAGCTGCCGTAACCATCACGATATCCACATGCACGTAGTCGCGCCGGATAGCCCATAAAAGCTCCAGCCCTTCTACATCGGGTAAGTAGGCATCCAGCAAAATCAGATGAATATCATCGGCATACTGGGCCATCAGCGCTTTAGCCTCACTGCCATTTCGCGCCATACCGACGACGTAAAAACCGTCGCTTTGCTCAATAAAGGCTTTATGAATATCGGCAATGCGAAAATCATCTTCGATGACCAAAATACCGTATTGCTTGGCAGACATGCATTTTCCCCTAGCAATGTTTCATCATTGTTGTAGTGGCAATGTGTAGTGGCGGTGGTAACAGGCGCCGGTGTTGCTCATTTGTGTCGATTAGACCCAAAGCGCTGCGTTCATACGGTGCGGGAAGCGGCGCACAGCGAGCGGTCTAGCACGGCGATAAAGCACGCGCCCTCAAGCTCACTTTCCTCTAGCGTCACTGCTCCTCCGTTTTGACGACACAGCCTTGCGACGAGCGCTAAGCCAATGCCCTGGTGCTTGCCGTTTTTGGTTGAAAAGCCATCTTGGAAAATCGACTCTGCGAGTTCAGCGGGAACGCCTAGGCCGTTATCTTCCACCTCAATCAACAGCTGCTCGCCTAGGTCGGTGAAAAACAGGCGCACTTTAGGCTCCTTACTCGGCCCGTTAAGCGCGGCATGGCAGGCGTTATCTAGCAGGTTGCCAACCACACTCATCATGACTTCTTGCCCGGTAGGCGTGAGCGGGCAAGAAAGCGAGCTTTGCGAGTCGATTTCCAGTACCACGCCAAGCTCCCGCGCCCGAGTGAGTTTACCCAGTAGCGTGCCACTAAGCACGGCGTCAGCCACATGGCGCATTAAAAAGCTCATCTGTGCCTGGGCGAGCTCCGTTTCTTGGTGGATCAGCGCCAGCGCCTCGTCAGTGCGCTTTAGCTGCAGCAAGCCCGAAATAGTGTAAAGCTTATTAGAAAACTCATGCGCCTGAGCGCGCAGCATATCCACGTCGCGGCTTGCCTGGGTCAGTGCTTGAGACAGATCAATGATCTCGCGGCGGCTACGAAAGGTCGCCACCGCGCCCTCGATCTCGCCCTCATGCAGAATCGGTACTCGGTTCACCACCACTGGGTGATCGCCTAGCCACATCTCCTGATCAAACTCCCGCTCGCCGTGCTTGAGGACTTCTAAAAGCCGAGAATTCGGTACCACCCCGCGGATGGGCTGCCCGAGCAGCACATGCGCATCGTCTAGATTAAGAAAGCGCCGCGCCTGCTGATTAACCAGGGTGATATGACCCTCACGATTAACCGCCAGCACGCCCTCGTGAATCGATTGCAAAATGGCCTCTTTTTCCATCGCTAAGCGGGCAATTTCATAGGGTTCAAGCCCCAGAATCACGCGTTTAAGATGCTGTGACAGCCCGTAAGCTCCGGCAAACCCTAAGCAAATCATTAATCCGACCAGCCACCAGCCGAAGCTGGTGTATCTTCCGACGTCCATGGCGACGCGATCCATCATAAAGCCGACGGAAACAACGCCAATGATATTACCCTCCTCATCCCAAATGGGGGCTTTTCCTCGCATGGCGGTACCCAACGAGCCGGTCGCCTCTGAGACATAAAATTGACCATAAATCAGCGCTTGGTCGTTGTCTCCTCCCACCATTTTCTCACCAATCCGCTCCTGCACCGGATGCGAGTAGCGCCTGCTTTGCGCATCACCAACCACCACGTAGCGCGCCCCCGTTTCATGGCGAATGCGCTCTGCTAGCGGCTGAATAATGAAAGACGGGTCGGGAATAGCAAACGCGTTGATAATTTGCGGCATTGACGCCACCGTTTTAGCTACCGCCAGCGCCCGCTCGCCCATCTGCTGGCTAATAATTTCCGACTTACGATGATTGAGATACGTACCCTGTGCCAGTAGCATGCCGGCTAGCAGTAGCCCGACTAACAGCATTACCTGAAGGCGAAAACTGCGTTTATACCAGCTGCGTCTGGCGCGAGTACGGCGCCAGCGCTGTAGGTCAGCTAAGGTGCGGGGACGAGAAATGGTCATAGATACGCTCAAAATACGTGACAGCGTCATTATGACACGCGCCGGCAAACGACGTTGAACGTCGCCACTTTCTGTCATCGTTCGCTGATATAATGGCTGAATGCCTTACTCAAGGAGGGACGTTGTGGCGATCACTCGATGGATGCTCTTGCTGGCCTGCTGGCCATTGTGGCTAACAGCAGCGTATGCCAGCCCGTTCTATGCACCACCAGCGCCGAAAGAAGACGCCCCGGTGTTCAGTGGCGATGCTGAACTCGGCTTTACCCGCCTTTCAGGCAACACCGACAGCCAAACGCTTATTGGCAAAACGCTGTTAACGTGGCTAACGGGTAACTTTACCTATTCGCTGCGCGGTGAAGTCCGCAACGTGACAAAGGATGACGAAACCAGCGCTGAGCAATATTTGGTGGCCGGACGCGAGCGCTATGACTTAGAGGGCCCACACTATTTGTTTGGATTCGCCCGCTGGGAAAAAGACCGCTTTGCCGGCTATGACCAGCAGCTCTCCGTCGTTGGCGGCTATGGCCGACAGATTTTTGAGACCGATGCTCATACGCTGTCGCTAGAAGCAGGCCCGGGCTACCGACACGACCGCTTGCGAGATGACGACAACGATCGACTGGCAGTGGCCTACACCGCACTCGACTACCGCTGGGGATTTTCTGACTATGCAGATCTTCAGCAGGAAATGTCATTGGAGTATACCGAGCAAAATATCACTTCCCGCTCGCTAACAGCGCTTACCGCACGACTCAACTCAAAGCTTTCGTTACGCCTGTCACACGAAATCAAGCACAACTCCGAGCCGCCTGCCGATGCCAGTGAGCGTACCGACAGCACCGTGAGTGCGTCACTTCTTTACCGCTGGTGAGCCAAAAGCGTGCAGGCTGATTTTTTTACGCACCAAAATAAAACGAGTTAGACGTTGGTCTATATTAGAGATATACTGTCTCCAGTTTCCTGTCCTCGCGCCATTCATTGAATGGCGCTTTTTTTTTGCTGCGCTTTCCGCATTTGCGCTGTTTCTTCATGTTCCACCCAAGGTGTTCTTATTGATGAACCAACCGACTCCAAGTGCTGAAAGCCATACGCGACACTCGCTTGGCGATCCGACCGTACTCACACTAAGTATTGGATTTATTGTCGCTTTCCTAGGCCTATCCTTTTACGACATTAACTTAGTGGCGGGTGCCATCAGCACCAGCTTCAGTTGGACGGCGTTGGTCTTTGGAAGCTACTTCCAACTACTACTGCTGCTCACGTTCTTTATTGCCATGGGGATTGCCGTCACCCCGGCGGCAAAAGCCAAAATTGGCAATTTGGATGCACCAGAAATGAGCACATTCAAGTGGCTATCGATCATTCTGTGCACGCTTTTGGCAGGTGGTGGAGTGTTTTTTGCTGCCGGTGAGCCGATTTCTCACTTTTTGGTCACGCCACCCGCGTTTGACACTGAGCCAGGCACGCCCGACGCCGTTGCAGGTGCTCTGGCGCAGGCCTTCACGCACTGGGGGTTTATTGGCTGGGCGGTACTTGGCTCGTTGTCCGCTATCGTGCTGGCGCATGCCCACTATGTAAAAGGCCAGCCGCTGCAGCCACGCACGCTGCTTTATCCTCTGTTGGGTGAACGGCTTTTGCGCGGCCCGCTGGGCGGCATCATTGATGCCTGCTGTGTGATTGCCGTTGTGGCCGGTACGGTCGGGCCGATTGGCTTTCTGGCGACCCAAGTAAGCTTTGGGCTACATGAAGTGTTTGATATTCCCGATAACTACACCAGCAAGCTGATTATTCTCGCCGTCCTGGGCACGATGTATGTGCTGTCGGCCGTCAGTGGTGTGCATAAGGGCATGCAGATACTCAGCCGCTTCAACGTCTTTCTAGCCCTGGCGGTTGGTGCGGTGATTTTCGTGTTTGGCCCCACGCTGTTTCTTTTTAACAGCTACGTTGCAGGAATGGGCACTTACATCAGTGATTTTTTCCCGATGGCAACGATGACCGCTGAAACTGCTCCCGCTTGGTGGATGCAGTGGTGGACGGTATTTTTCTTTGCCTGGTTTATCGGCTTTGGCCCGCTAGTGGCTATTTTTGTGGCGCGTATTTCCCGCGGTCGCAGCATCCGCGAGATGATTATTGCTGTGGCGATACTGGCGCCTATCGCCACCACGGTGTGGTTCACCCTGCTGGGTGGTACAGGTATCTACTACCAGATGACCGGCGTGTTTGATTTAACCGAGCCGCTAAGCAACTTCCAGTTTGATGTGGCCACCTTAGCCGTTGCCCAGTCGCTACCGGGCGGCTCCATTATGACCATGGCCATTTTGCTGCTTACAACCATCTTTGTGGCCACCACCGGCGACTCAATGAGCTACGCCATTGCCGTCGTGGGTGCAGGCCACGATGACCCAAGCGCAGTCATGCGTGCCTTCTGGGGGATCGCCATGGCGATCATGGCGGGCGTGCTTTTACATATGGGATCAGGGCAGATCGCTGCGCTTCAGCAGTTTATTGTGGTCACTGCCATTCCGGTCTCATTCATCCTGCTGCCTTCGTTATGGGATGGCCCTAAAGCGGCCTATGCCATGGCGCGTGAGCAAGGGATTATTGACCGTTAATCAAACCCGCTGCTATTAATCACGGCAGTGACGTTTGGCATAGCCTCATTAGAGGCTATGCATTCCCTCACCGAATACACTATCGTAATAAGAACCTTGGGTAGCCCTACCACCTCAAAAAAAATAACTATCTGATTAATAAGAACTTTAGCCATCAAAGCTAGCGTATATGATCAGTTTCTGAAGCGATTATAAAACAGCGTCCAATAGAATCATGAGAATTCGGAATGCATACGCAACTTAATTTCTTTTGTCTGCCGCCCTTCGTACGTGAACAATAGCCAGTCAATTCTCCGCTCGCGCTTTCGTTTAGCCGCCTTTGGTCAATGCACCGAAGGCTCGGCACCGCAATGAGCGGCACTGAACCATTACAAATAATCTTACTAGCAGGAGTTAACATGAAGCTTTCCCTGTCCAAGGTCTTCTGTGGCTTAAGTGCCAGCATTTTCCTCGCGGGATGTAGTAGCGAAAGCAAGCCTAATATTGCGGTTGGGCCTCCTGCCAGCACAACGCAAAGCGTTTCTCAGCTGCTTTTTGATGCTTACGGCATTGGCAGCGACAAATACAAGACATATCAGGAAGGCTTTGGCGCCGCGCTCGACGGTGTACAAGATGGCAATATTGATATTTCGATCGGCATTCTGGGCTTGCCTTCAGGCAGCATTGAAAACCTGCAGGCATCTAGTGGCGATGTCCGCTTGATGAGCCTAAGCGACGATGCAATTGATTACATCGAAGCGAATAGCGCCTATAAGCGGTTTACAATTCCGGCCAAAAGTTACGACTTCCAGGATGCTGACGTTGAAACTATCACGGCCTATGCCATTTTGGTGGGTAACACTCAGACCATCGACGAGGAGCTGGGCTATCAGCTAGCGCGCTTGATGCACGAGCATGCTGAAGAGAACACTCACGCTCAATCAGCGTTTATAACGTTGGAAAATGCCCTGAATGGCTCTGAAGGTCTGCCTATTCATCCTGGTGCCAAACGCTATTACGAAGAACAGGGATTGACTGTCGATAACCCTGTCGCTGAACTGGGTGATATCGAGCCTAAAGGTGAGTTCATTCTGGGCACCGGTAGCCAGGGCGGCACTTACTATCCGCTGGGTGGCGAAATGGCGACTATCTGGAATCGCTACCTAGACGGTCAAAATTTCACCAACATTGAAACCGGCGCCTCTATCGAGAACCTGGTAAGCATCCGCGACAATACGATGGATTTGGGCATGACCGTTCACGCGCCCGCCCAAGAAGCTGTTGAAGGCCGCGGTGAGTTCGAAGGTGGCCCCATCGGCAACGTTGCCTTTATCGGCCACATTTACCCAGAAATTATCCAAATTGTTACTCGCGAACGCTCCAAGATTGAAAGCCTAAGCGATCTGGCTGATTAACAACTCCTTATATCGCCGCTGGGTAAACCAGCGGCGTCATCCGCATGAGGCTTAACCGTGGATAAAAAAAAACATCTGATGAAGCATCTCTCTTAGAGAAATATGACCGCGAATATCAGGTTCGCTCGCCGTTACAATTAGGCAAATGGGCATGGCTCATCACGTTAATGGGCGTGTCACTTACCTGCTTCCATCTCTACACCGCTTACTTCGGTACGCTACCCTCACAGCAGCAGGGTGCCGTTCACTTGGGCATGGCGCTAGGGATGATATTTATTATCTTTCCGGCTACCCGCGGTGCTGGCCCTCGCCAGGGCGTTCCTTGGTACGATATTGTGTTGGCCTTCACGGCAACGTTCGCTGCCTATTATAAAATTATCTTTTATGAAGAAGTGCTGCGTGCCCGTATTACCGGCTACTCTACGTTTGATCTCATTATTGCCGTACTCGGGGTGCTGTTTGTTCTAGAAGCCACTCGCCGTACAGTGGGTATGCCCATCGTGATCATGGCAGCCTTAGCCATTGCTTATGCGCTGTTTGGGAATCTAATTCCCAGCCCCTTGCTGTCTCATCCAGGCTTTTCGCTTGAGCAAGTCTCACCCTATTTATGGTTTAGAGAAAGTGGCGTGTTTGGTACGCCCTTGCAAATATCGGCGCGCTTTATCTTCCTGTTTTTGTTCTTCGGCGTTGTGCTTATGCACACCGGCGTTGGCCGTTTCTTTAATGATTTAGCCTTTGCCGTTACGGGCCGCTTTACCGGCGGTGCGGGCAAGGCGGCGGTTATGGCAAGCTCTTTACAGGGTATGATTTCAGGCAGTTCTATCGGTAATACCGTGGCCTCTGGCTCGTTCACCATTCCTATGATGAAAAATGCGCGCTTCAAGCCTGAAGTGGCTGGTGCCATTGAAGCTTCCGCATCTACGGGCGGGCAGATTATGCCACCACTGATGGGGGCGGCCGCGTTTATCATGGTGGAATACGTGGGCGTCTCTTATCGCGAGATCATGTTCGCCGCGCTTATCCCTGCGATTCTTTATTTCGCCAGTATTTTTATTGGCGTCCATTTTGAAGCTAAGCGCCATCGTATTCTGGGCCTTCCTAAAGACCAACTGCCTAGCAAACGTAAACTGCTGCTGGAAAAAGGCTACATGCTGCTGCCGCTGCTGGTCATCATTGCTACGATCAGCGTCGGATTCACGGCTCAGCGTGCCGCCCTTTTGGGGATCGCCTGTGCCTTTGCCGTAAGTTTGGTGCGTAAAGAGACTCGCCCATCGCTCAAAGACATACTCAATATTTTTGAGCAAGGTGCTCGGGTAGCCTTGCCCGTCATTGCGGCAGTGGCCTGTGCGGGCATTATTGCGGGCGTTGTCGGCATGACCGGTATGGGCTCGAAATTTGCTTCCGGTATCATTAGCCTGGCTGATGGCGTGTTAATACTGGCACTACTGTTCACAATGATTGCCTGCATTGTGCTGGGCATGGGATTGCCAACAACCGCCAACTATGTGGTAACAGCGACGATTGCCGCACCAGCGCTGATCAATGAATTCGGTCTGCCGCCGATGGCCGTTCATCTGTTTGTATTCTATTTCGGCATTATTGCCGATATTACGCCGCCCGTTTGCCTAGCCGCCTTTGCCGGTGCCGGTATCGCCCAGGCGAATCCGATGAAAACCGGCTTTACCGCGGTTAAGCTGGCCATTGGCGCCTTCATTATTCCTTATGCGTTTATTTACAATCCGATGCTGGTAATGGTCGACCCCACTCCTCTGGGATTAATCACCGCGCTGGGGTTCTCGCTGCTGGGGATTATGGGCGTGAGCAGCGCATTGCTCGGCTACTTTGTGCGTGACTCTCACTTCTGGGAGCGCTTGGTAATCTTGGCAGCAGGACTTGCTATGGTTGTTCCTGAGCTACTGACCAGCGGGCTGGGCTTGATAGCCATGGCGGCAGTTGGCTGGTGGCAGTCGCGCCGCCCGGATGCTTTTCAGGACGCGAAGCCGCACGCCTCATGAGCTATGATCAACCTATTACATCACTCCGGTGCTCAGGCACCGGGGCGATTCATAGGTTTTCAGGAGCTCCTCGCTTGGCATCACGTAATCTTCCTTCAACCGCCGCCATGCAGTGTTTTGAGGCTGCGGCGCGTCATATGAGTTTTACCCGGGCAGCCGATGAGCTGAGCCTGACGCAAAGTGCGGTAAGCAAGCAGGTCGCGCATCTTGAGTCGATCTTGCAACATAAGCTGTTTCGTCGGGTTAGACGCAGCCTTCTGCTCACGCCAGAAGGCGCTATCTTTCTGAGCGACGTACGCAAAGTGCTTGCACAGCTTGAGATGTCGACCCATACCATCATGACCTACAGTGGCAATAGTGAGGTACTCAAAGTCGCCACGCTGCCAAGCTTTGGCAGCCGCTGGCTAGCCGATAAGCTGCCGGCCTTTTTAGCCGCGAACCCGGGTATTAGTTTGGAGTTTCATGACCGCGTGGAGGACTTTGATTTAGAGCAGCAAGATATCGATATCGCGCTGTTTTACGGTCACGGCAGCTGGCCTAATCTTGCCTGCCATAAACTGGTAGATGAAGAGATGGTCGCCGTTGCCGCGCCTACTCTTCTGGCGCAGCATCCCGTTGAGGCTGCCAACGACTTAGCTCAACTGCCGCTACTGCACCTTTCCACTCGCCCTGATGCCTGGCACCACTGGTTTGCCGGTCAGGAGATTGCGACTGACCGCAGCTATCACGGCACCCGCTTTGAAACTTTCCCGATGCTGGTGCGTACCGCCATGGCCGGCGGCGGTGTCGCGTTGGTTCCACACTTTGTCGTTGATGAAGAGCTGGCCGCCAACCGGCTTATGCTGGCCTGGCCGCATCGTTTGCATAGCGAAAGCGCGTATTATTTGGTCTATCCCGAGCACTTAGGCGAGCTGGCTAAAGTTCGCCGTTTTGTCGAGTATATAACAGCAAATACCAGCGTTAATCCAGGCGCTTGCGAATCCACTCGATAAACACACGCACCTTATAAAGCTCGACCATATGTTCTGGATACGCCATATAGTAGGCATCTTTGCTCTTTAGCAAGAACGGCCAAGGGATCACCAACTTTCCTTCATCAATCTCTTCCTGGGCTAAGAATTGTGGCACTAGCGCCACGCCGCAGCCAGCGCGGGCAGCACACAGCGCCATATAAAACGTATCAAACCGCGGCCCGTGATAACTGTGCTCGGTATATAGCGATTGCGCGTCAAACCATTCGTGCCATGCCTCGGGCCGGGTGGATACCTGTAATAACACTAAATCAGCCAATGCTAGGGGGGTATCCATCCTTTGCTGTTTAAGCATCGAAGGGGCACAAACCGGCACCAACTTCTCATCCAATAGTTTAAGGCACTCTGCTCTCGGCCATACTCCGTGACCAAAAAAGAACGCTATCTCAATACGCTCTTTTTGCATATCAAACGGCTCTGCTCGGTTCGAAATATTCAGATTGATAGAGGGGTGTTTATGGCGAAACCCATTCAAACGAGGAATCAGCCAGCGCGCACCAAAAGTTGGCAGGGTTGCCACATTGAGTACATCTGACTCCACGCCGTAAGACTGCATGTAGCGTGTTGACATCTCCACCTGCGCAAGAATTTTGCGCGCTTCACCTAAATATACAGCCCCTTCCGGCGTTAAATGCAGACGCTTTCTTACCCGACGAAATAAGGGGTGTAACAAGGTCGTTTCAAGCTGAGCGACCTGCTTACTCACGGCACTTTGCGTTAGGCTCAGCTCATCCGCTGCACGGGTAAAACTCAGATGCCTTGCGGCTGCCTCAAAACAATGCAAAGCCGTTAAGGATGGTAGATGGTTGCGACGCATATTAACCCCACTTGATGAAAAAAAAGAATGATGTTTGTCTCAATCATCGTTTGAACGTTTACCCAATGCCTAGCAATACTGACTCCACATCAAGACAATTCAAAACATAATACGAGGTGGAAGAATGATTCATTCTCTAATGGAAAAAATGGGCGTAGCAAGTGACCTGTATCAAGGCGGTGATCTTGTAGTAACTACGCCGATAGATAGCAGTGAAATCGGACGCCTTAAGGTCGCTTCACAAAGCGAGGTAGACACAGCAATTGCCAACGCGGAAAAAGCCTTTCTTACTTGGAAAAGCATCCCTGCTCCACGTCGCGGCGAATTAGTTCGTTTATTTGGCGACCAACTACGCCAGCACAAAGAGACACTGGGTGAATTAGTGACTTGGGAGTGCGGCAAGATATTGCAAGAAGGGCTTGGCGAAGTGCAGGAAATGATCGATATTTGCGATCTGGCCGTTGGTCAGTCACGTCAGCTGTTCGGTCTGACTATCGCTTCCGAGCGTCCAGGCCACCACATGCGCGAAAGCTGGCATCCTCTAGGTCCTATTGGGCTGATTACAGCCTTCAACTTCCCGGTAGCTCCTTGGGCATGGAATGCGGCCCTCGCTCTGGTATGCGGTAACAGCCTGCTGTGGAAACCGTCAGAAAAAACTCCGTTAACCGCCTTGGCCTGCCAAGCACTGCTGGATCGTGCCATTGAGCAGTTTGGCGATGAGGCCCCCGAGCATTTAAGCCAAGTGATTATTGGCGAGCGCGCGATGGGCGAGCAGTTGGTTAATGATTCACGTGTTGCTCTTATTAGCGCCACTGGCAGCACACGCATGGGCCGGGAAGTGGGCCCCAAAGTGGCTGCGCGTTTTGGTCGTAGCATTCTTGAGCTGGGCGGTAATAACGCGATGATACTCGCGCCAAGCGCAGACCTAGATATGGCGACTCGCGCGATTCTATTCTCGGCAGTGGGCACTGCTGGCCAGCGCTGTACCACTCTGCGCCGCCTGGTTGTGCACGAATCCATTAAGGATGAAGTGCTGTCCCGCTTGAAGAAATCCTATAGCGCAGTGACTATTGGAAATCCGCTGGAAGGCAATCTGGTCGGGCCGCTGATTGATCATCAAGCCTTTGATGCCATGCAGAGTGTGCTGGCCAAAGCACGAGAGCATGGGGCTGAGGTGTTTGGTGGCGATCGCGTCAACATCCCAAGTAACGATGGGGGCTACTACGTTACCCCAGCGATCGTTGAGATGACCGAGCAAAACTCGCTGGTAAAGCATGAGACCTTTGCCCCCATTCTCTATGTGCTCACCTACAAAGATCTGAATGAGGCTATTGCCACGAATAACGATGTCCCTCAAGGCTTATCATCGTGCATTTTTACTACCGATTTACGCGAAGCTGAAACCTTTGTATCAGCGACAGGCAGTGACTGCGGCATCGCTAACGTCAACATCGGCCCTAGCGGTGCTGAGATTGGCGGTGCGTTTGGCGGCGAGAAGGAAACCGGTGGTGGTCGCGAGTCCGGCTCCGACGTTTGGAAGAGCTATATGCGTCGCCAAACTAACACCGTGAACTATTCTCGTGAACTCCCATTGGCCCAAGGCATTAAGTTCGACTAACCCTTCCTCGTATCAGGGCCCTTACCTGCAGGGCCCTTGCTAAAATCATAAAAAAAAGAAGGTGATTTATGCGTGACGATGTCCAAATCGGCCCGACGCCGGGCCTCGCGATGGCGCTATTACCACTTCTGGCTACTACCGCCATTCTTATTGTGCAGTTTTTTATTTTTTCTGACTTTACTCCCCATATTCCATTGGCTTTCGGCATTATGATTTGTGCCTTATGTGCGCGTATACGGGGCGTCCCCTGGGGAAAAATGGAAGCCTCCATGCTGGAGGTGGTCAAGTTAGGAATGCCAGCTATTTTTATTCTATTAGCGGTCGGCATGGTAATTGGAACATGGATCCTATCCGGCACTGTGCCCACACTAATGTATTACGGTTTTCAGTTGGTTTCGCCCTCCTATTTTCTCGTAGCGACATGTGTCATTAGTTCTCTGGTATCGCTCGCCACAGGCACTTCTTGGGGCACGCCCTTTATTCGTCTTGCTGTGGGCGCTAACCGGCCGTCTCATTCCTCGTAAATCCCCCGAGGCCATGGCTGAAAAATCACCCTATACGCCTCAAACCAACGACTCCTCCCAACCTACTTCATAGCCATACAAGGTCGGCCTATGGCCGGCCTGCGCTTCTTTTCAGGAGATACTATAAGATGCAAACGACCCTCTCCGAGCGCTGCCTTTGGCTGCAAACGAGCGCGGAAGTCCCTGTACACTATCCTGCGTTAGCGAACCAGGAAGAGACCGAGGTCTGTGTTGTTGGTGGCGGTATTACGGGCCTGTCCACCGCGTTACATTTGGCCGAAAAAGGCATCAAGGTAATTTTGCTGGAGGCGGGAGATATCCCCACGGGTGGCTCAGGCCGCAATGTTGGCCTGGTTAATGCCGGGCTTTGGATTCCACCCGACGACATCGTGGCCGCGCTAGGTGAAGAAAAAGGTGAACGCGTTAATACTATTTTGGGCGGCGCCCCATCAAAAGTATTCGACATTATTGAGCGCTATGCCATTGAATGCGATGCAACGCGTACAGGCACCCTGCACCTTGGCCATAACACCAAAGGCTGCCAAGAGCTCGCACGCCGCTGCGACCAGTTACAAAACCGTGGGGCACCGGTGACCTTATTGGAAGGCGAAGCATGCGAGCGGATGACGGGAACCTCTCAGATACATACCGCGCTGCTTGATAAGCGCGCGGGCACTATCAACCCCTGCACCTATACGCGTGGTCTCGCGCGTGCGGCAGCAAATCTTGGGGCTATTCTCTACTGCCAAAGCCCAGTAACAGGCATCGAACGACAGGAAGACCGCTGGCGCGTGTTAACTCACAACGGCAGCGTGATCGCGAACAAAGTAGTAATGGCGACCAATGCGTATACAGAAGACGACTGGAATCACGTTCGACAACACTTTTTTACCGGCCATTATTATCAATTGGCATCAGAACCCCTTACCGGTGAAGCCGCCGATGCGATACTGCCAGAGGAGCAAGGCGCCTGGGATACTCGGACGGTGCTTAGCAGCATTCGTCGAGATAAGGCGGGGCGCTTACTGTTGGGCAGTCTGGGTAAAGGTGAAGGCAAGCCGCTGGCTTACTTAACTCGCTGGGCCGATATTATAAAAAATCATTACTTCCCTGGGCTTGGCAACGTTCGCTGGGAATACACCTGGACCGGCAAGATCGCTTTCACACCGGATCACACCTTACGTATTTTCGAACCAGCCCCAGGCATATTGTCAGCCACTGGCTATAACGGGCGCGGCATTACTACCGGCACGGTGGTCGGTCAAGGTTTTGCCCATTATATTGCAAACGAGGATGACAGCCTGCTGCCTCTTCCGTTGTCACAGCCCAAGCCTATCAAAGCACGCTCACTGTGGAGCTGCGCCTATGAGAGTGGTTTCTCACTGTATCATGCGGGTCAGTGTCTACGGGTGCTTATCTAATAACGCTGTTAATCATCAATAGACTTTAAATAAAAACGTGCGCTACAAGTCCATCGCAAGCGCACGTTTGTATAATTTAAATTACTGCCTAAAAAAATTTATTTAAAACAAATAACATGCAGCATAATCCTGTGCTGCATATTGATTATAAACGATGAAATAGCCCTTTAAACTTGCCAACACCTTCGCTTTAAAAGCGTTTTCGCGCCCTGCATAGAGCGATTGCTCAGCTGTTGACTGGGTATCCAGCGCCTCTTAAAATTTTGACTATCAGTCTCCAACTGGCTATTTAATGACACTCTCACATAAACTAATAATAATTTTTTTCTAACATCTCCGCTCTATACCGACTAAATCACAACTAACTTAATTGGATTAAAAAATTAACAAAACAAGCCAATTGATGCAGGCCCCGGCAGCCTGCATCAATACCATTTCACACCAAATCACTACCACTACATATCAATTCTTCATATCTTGGCTTCGTTCATATAGCTAGGTAGAAAGGTTGCAAGCTCAGGAAGGACAATCAGCAATAGCGCCATAAAAACCATAATTAAAAACATTGGAGCGGCTGCTTTGGCAATAAAGCTGAGGCTATGATTTGTTAGGCCTTTCATTACAAACAGATTAAAGCCCACGGGTGGAGTAATCTGAGCCATTTCTACCATGACTAGCACAAATATACCGAACCAAATCAAGTCGATGCCTGCATCGTTCAGCATGGGAGTGACTACAGCCATGGTCAGCACTACGGCTGAAATACCATCCAGGAAGCATCCCAACACAATATAAACAACCATTAATGCCATCAGAAGCATAAAAGGCGTTAGATCGAGTGTGCCCACCCATTCAGCCAAACCTCTAGGTAACCCCGTGTATCCCATTGCTAGGGTTAGAAACGAAGCCCCAGCCAAAATAAGTGCAATCATGCAAGAGGTTTTAGCGGCTCCAATTAGGCTTTCCAACAGCGAGGAAAAGGTCAGGCTGCGTTGTATTGCCGCAAGTAACAAAGCGCCGACAACCCCGAGAGCGGCTGCTTCGGTTGCAGTAGCAAGACCGGAGTACATCGAACCAATCACGATAAGTATCAGTAACGCAACTGGTATCAGTAAACGCGACTCATAGAGACGCTGCTTCATTGTCATGGCTGGTTCTTGGTCAATATTAGGCTTTTTCAGGATTCCCCATGCAGCGACATACCCCATAAATAACATGGCCAGTATCAGACCGGGGAGTATGCCCGCGATAAATAGTATGGGTATAGATTGATTGGTAATCACGCCATAGACGATCATAGTTAGCGAGGGTGGAATCATAAGGCCTAGGGTAGAAGCACCGGCCAGAGTCCCCACACTCATGAAATCCGAATAGCCACGCTTTTTAAGCTCCGGCAAAGACATCTTGCCTACCGTCGTCAGGGTGGCAGCAGAAGAGCCGGAGACCGCTGCAAACAGCGTACAACCAATGACATTAGTATGCATTAGCCCACCCGGCAGCCAGCTAAGCCAAGGGCTCAGTCCGCGAAAAAGGCTTTCGGAAAGCCGCGTGCGGTACAGAATTTCGCCCATCCAGATAAATAGAGGGAGAGCCGTTAGCGTCCAGCTCGTCGAAGATGTCCACAGTGTGCTGTACATTGAGGCCCCGATAGGACGGCCAGTGAAAAATGCGATGCATAGGATGGCCACCCCAACCAAGGATAGGGCCACCCAGACACCTGAACCCAGCAGAAGGAAAAGGATAAACAGCAGCGCAACGGCCAGTTCGGTGAAATCCATCATAGACTCCTCATGGGATGGGTTTCTTGGTGGTTGGCGCCCGCGGAACGAAACAGCGTGGCCAGTGTACGCACGAAATGGTCAAGAATTGAAATCGTGAATGCTGTAGAACCGATTGCGAGCAGCGACTGTGGGATCCAAAGCGCCGTCGCATCCTGTCCTGATGAGACGTCACCAAACCGGTAGGACCAGTAGGCCGCGTCGAAAGCGTGCCACGTGATAAAACCAGCAATGCCGCTTGCGATTAACAGGCACCACAGCTCGCCAATGGGGCGAAAGCGTCCGAGTCGTTCCACTAGGAGACCAACACGGATATGACCGCCTTCGTGAAAGGTATACGCCGCAGCAAGGAATGTGCTGGCACCCATCAGGTAGCCAGCGTAATTTGTGGCGCCAGGCAGAGTCGTGCCACTCCAACGCAGCACCACCTGAGCGACAATCACTAACAGCATGATAAAAATGCATAGCGCGGCAAGATAGCTGAAGACGCGATAGAGCGTTTCCAGGCATCTGGCTGCACGAGAAGAGAAGGTGTTCATAGGAGCAGCCCCTAGTTCAACCAGCTAAGCGAAGTCCCCCATTCTTCGGAATGAGGACGTGAATCATACCGTTATTGCATGGCACGATATTCCTCTACCAATTGCCGGCCTTGCGGGCCCGCCTTCTCTAGCCACTCCTCCTGCATAACTTCACCAATACGGCTAAATTCCGCTTGCAGGTCTGCGTTGGGTTGGTTGATCGCAACACCCTTATCATCCAGTCGGCTCTTGAGCTCATCGGTGAGCTCTCTGGCCTGCTCTTCGCCGCGCTGCTCGGCTTCTATGGCAATGGCCAGAACATCTTGTTTCATTTCCTCGTCAAGAGCTTCCCAGCGATCCTTGTTGACGAAGACGTGGCTAAGCACGAGCCACGCCTTGGCATCGTAGAAGTGAGGGAGATAATCCCATAGCTGGTGGTTGTAGACGGGGTCGCCGGAAGAGATCAGTGATTGCACCATGCCGGTAGCAGCAGCCTGTGAAAGCTCGGCTTCTTCGATCAAGGTTGGCGTCATGCCCATCAGTTCGGCAAAGCGCGCCGTCGCTGTATTATAAGCCCGGAAATTAAGCCCCTCTGCATCCTCGGACGATTCGATCTCGCGGTCAAAAAAGATGCCTTGAGGAGGCCAAGGAATGTGGTAGAGCAGTTGAAGATTCTGCTCCGCCATCAACTCGTCCAGTGCCGGCTTAGTCACTTCCCAGAGCTGTGCGGACTCTTCGAAGGAATTTGCCAAGAAAGGCACTGAGTCGATACCATAAAGAATATTCTCGTTCTGATGGGCGGAAAGTACGTGAACACCCATCTGAGCCTGATCACGCTGGACAGCGCGTTTGATCTGATCGCCAGGAAATAGCGATCCACTCGGGTGAACGCGTATATCTAACTCCCCATTGGTGACTTCGCGTACTTGATCGGCAAACCAGCTTACGTTCTCGGTGATGTAATTGTCCGCCGGCTGCGGGGAAGGTAAATCCCAGACTTCGGCGTAGGCAATGCCGCTGGCTGCTAGAGATAACGTCGTAATAGCAGCAGTCTTGTGAAGTATATGGACCATGCTGTTAGTCTCCCTTGTTCTAGTTGTAGGAACGGCAGTTAGGGCTTTTCTCTTGTCGTTATTGTTCATTTTTTCCTCTGGATCACGTTTAGTGAAGACGCCGACTATCCCAGGCTTCATGTAGGGTCTTGGGTAGGCAATGTTTGACGATGCGGTGGCTGGGAGTTCGCTCGAACTCTTCCACGACAGCAAGGTACCTAGGGCACTGGTAGGAGGCTAAACGCTCGTTCAGCCATAGATGAAGTTCACGAGGCTTGATGTCACAACCAGCCTTCGGTTTCAGGAAAAGCTTGATTTCCTGTTCACCAATCTCAGCAGCAACTCCTATCATCGCGCACTCCTCAACATCGGGGTGCTGCTGAGCGACCGACTCCACCTCCCAAGCCGAGACATTCTCACCTCGGCAGCGCACGCTATCGGTGATACGTCCAAGAAAGTAGAGAAACCCGTCCTCATCGAGCCAGCCGCGATCGCCAGTTTGCAGCATGCCTTTCGTTAGCGTCTTCTCAGTAGCCTCAGCATTGTGGAAGTAACCATCGAACAGCACACCTGGCTGCGTTTCACGAACCACGATCTGGCCCGGCTCGCCTGTCGCTAGCAGACCTCCTCTATCATCGTGAATAGAGACGTCCAGCCAGGGAACGACATGGCCCACTGACCCTGGCTTTCCTACCGCATTGAAGGTGGTTAGGCTTGAGGCTTCCGTCATTCCGTAGCACTCACGGATCTCGAAGCCGAAACGACTCTGGAGGGTCGACCAGATGTCGCTTGGACATCCCCCACCCCAGGCGATACGTACATTGTGGGTGGACTCTAGTTTACTAGGCGGCTGCTTCAGCAGGATCTGCAGAACTCCACCCAGATAATGAATATGAGTCGCACCGCTTGCATGAACCTGCTCCCAGAAACGACTAGCGCTGAAGCGCTCGGTCAGGCTGAGTCGCACCTCGAAGACCAGCGGCAGCAACAACATTTGGGCGCCGCCGATGTGATAGAAGGGCTCCCACTGGAAGAAGATGTCGTCCGGCTTGATCGAGCAGAGCAGCTCAACGCTCTTCAGGGCATATGCCATCATCGCATGCGTAACGCGTACTCCCTTTGGCTTTCCCGTCGTGCCGGAGGTGTACATTAAGGCGTATGGTTCCCACATGGCAGGCGCCGGTGCGTCCAGTCTTTCTCTGCCTTCCAAGTGCTTTGATACTGTGTCTTTAGCGCCTCCTAGCAGCAATGTCTTGCCCGTAAAGGCCGCCCCGCTATCGACAACAATAGGCCAAAGATCAGCATCGATGAACAGGGCCGCCGGGGCGCAATGCTCGATAATATATTTCAAGCCATTGCCGCGTTGACGGGCATTGACCGGCACCCAAATGATGCCTGCTTTGGCCAGGGCGAACAGGATGGCTATGGCCTCCGGTCCGTTTTTCATCATAACCGCGGCACGCTCGCCAGGATGAATGCCCAGCTCTCGGCGTAGGTGGGCGGCGAGAGCCTCGGCCTGACGATCGAGCTCTCCAAATGTCAAGGGACGTTGATCGAAGTGCCCGAATAAGCGTTCCGGCTCACGCGTTGCGATATCGCGCAGCGCGAGAATAAAACTGGGATCGTTGAGGTTGAATATCATAGCAATCCGAATGCCCTTTGCGTCTCACGCGTCACGTCGCTCCAGCGACAGTTGTCCAACCTATGTCTTCTACCGTCTCAACGCTTGAGGAAGAGTTCCATCATGCGTGCTGGCTCTCCCGAGGCGTAGGCCTCCCCCTGGATGCGAACCCCCGCCTCGAGACAGTCGCGGAAACCGGGCTCGGTGATCTCTTGAAAACGCTGACGATCCAGGCGCATTGCAACAGGGGGCTTGTCGGCGAGCTCTTCACCCAACGCCAGCGCTTCAGTCAGAACCTGATCGGCTGCAACCACCCGGTTGATCAAGCCAAGGGCGTGAGACTCCTCGGCATTCATCAAACGACCGCTTAGGGTCAGGTCGATGGTTCGAGCTAGCCCCAGGTGTTCGCGCATGATCCAGGGGCCGGTGGTGCTAGCGATTCCCGAATTAATTTCAGGTTGCCCCATACGGACGCCGACATGGGCGATGCGGAAGTCGCACAGTAGGGCTACTTGAAAGGCCGAACCAGCCGCAACTCCGTTGAGGGCAGCAATGATAGGCTTAGGGCTGCTACGCAGCTTGTCGTAGAGCATCTCCCACTCGCCAACCCAGCTTTTAGCCCGTTCGGCGTCGAAGGAACGGGTCTCGTTGAGGTCTTGACCGGCACTGAAGGCTCGCTCGCCCGCCCCAATCAACACGATAGCGCCGAGCGAATCATCTTTTGTTAACTCCTCAAGTGCGGCGATAAGTTGTTGACGCATTTCACTATGCCAAGCGTTAAGAACTTTTGGACGATTCAAAGTGATGACACCTACGCGACCTTGCTTGCTGGTGAGGATATGTTCAGACATGATTATCTCTCTATTTGCGCTTTGATTGATTGTAATGCGATCAAAGTGATCAACATACAATCAATATAGTCGAAATGTGCTCATTGTAAAGCTAACAAATATACAAGAATGATTTTATTCCGCAGATACCAGTCAATTAAAAGGTGAAAAATTGAACGAAAAGAAAAAGGTGGACCATTTAATGGTCAAGAGCGTGGTTAAAGCGTTTCGGATTCTCGAGGTTTTCGATGCAGAGCATCCAGCAATGAGCATCAAGAACCTCGCAGAACGCTGTAACATGGACAGAAGCGCAGCTCAGCGCTTTGTGCACACTTTGATGCAGCTTGGCTACTTGCAGCGCAACGAGGAAACACAGCTGATCGAACCGAGCGTGCGCACACTGGATATCGCCGCGCATTACCTGCATGCGCATCCACTGGTTGATAAGGTTCGTCCCTACTTGCTGAACCTGAGTAAAGAAACAGAAGGCTCAGTCAGTCTAACGATTTTGGATGGACAGGATGTGGTGTATCTATCTCGCCTGCTGAGCCGTAACATGCTCGATACCGATATCACGATCGGATCGCGTCTTCCGGCTTTTTGCACGGCACCAGGGCTGGCAATGCTATCGCAGTTAGATGAAAAAGATGCCCTTACTCTATTGGAGCAAACTCAGCGAAAGGCTTATACGCCGAATACCATCTACGAACTGCCTGCGATAATGGAGCGCTTGGAAAGATTTCGGCGCCAAGGATATGCAATATCAGTAGAGGAATATTTTCTATCCGATATATCAATTTCAGTGCCTATATTAGATCGACATAACCAACCACGTGCAGCTGTCAGTATCTCAATGTCTCGAGCACGGAGCATGCCTGACGAGCTGGAACAGAATTTATCGGATTTATTAATAGCAACAGCAAGGCAGATATCCAGACTGTAACATTAACTTATAATTCAGATGATTAGATGCTCTATCAGACACTATCGATAATATGTTATTGCCTGATTATTTTATGTGCGCCAAAAATCAATCTGGGCCCACTTTCTAATCTTTATGGATTAAAATCGCTGGTAGCACATATCTGTGCCACCAGCTTTCAGGATTGAAACGAGCACGTCATCTTATAAACTTGCCAACACCTTCGCTTTAGAAGTGTTTTCCCGCTCGGCATAAAGCGCCAGTTCGTCCGTCACCGGCGCCCCTAATGCTTCTTCAAACGCCTCTCGATTGGCGTTGCCAGCATAGGCATCGCTGGCGTTGCCGCCCAAATTAGATTGGAAAATACCCGCCGCGCTGACCGGTAAAAAGTCTTCATAGGTAATGGGCTGCGCCTCAACCAAACCCTGTGCTATCAGGGCATCCATATCGCTACTGGTATTGCCTGTAGCGACTTTTCCAGCATCGGTGAGATGATAGTGGAAGTAGGCGAGTCCTTCGCGGCGCATCGCTTCATCGCTGTCAGGCAGCGCTGTAAATACTTTATCCATCACCGCTTGGTGGGCATCGTTATCTAACCCTGCCGTCTGCTTACGGCCTTCATTTAACAGCTGATCGTAAAGCGCCCGGCCTTTAGGTGTGAGCGCCATGCCTCGCTGCTCGATCTCGCCAAATCGCGCGGTATGCGTACCCTGAGCATCCCCGGCAAAGCGAATAGATTCTTCTAATGCTTTAAAACTCGTTTGGCGCAGCAAGATGGGGCTTTCACGACGCGGCGGGCCTTCGATCACGGCCTTGGGATTCATGCCGACGCTCGGCATACGGCGCTGAGCTTCGTCAATATCCAGGGTACGCGGCGTTAAATGGTTGATGTGCGGGCCACGAAAACACACTACATCGGCAATCAGGCGGTGTTCAGCGCTCAGCGCCTGATAGGTGTCTAGGTCTACCGTGGCATCCTGGTGCCAGCGGAACGTTTCTAGGGCTTCGTTAACAAACTGATCGGCCTCGTCGCTGGTTAATCCGCCTTGCGTCTCAAAGCGCTGGATCAAATCGCGCGCTTTAGGTGTGAAAATATCCCGCTTAGCCAGAATCTCTTCAGCACGCTGGCGCAGCGCCTCGCTTTCAATAAGCTCTAGGCGCAGCAGTGAAGTAAACACGCGGAAAGGATTACACGCCAGCGCCTCATCTTCGATAGGGCGAAAAGCCGTCGAGTGCACCGGCACGCCCGCTGCGGACAAATCGTAATAGCCGACCGGGTGCATGCCCATCACCGCAAACAGGCGGCGCAGCATGGATAACTCATCGGCGGAACCTACGCGAATTGCCCCGTGGCGCTCTACGCTCAGTCGCGCCAGCTCTCCTTGGGCTTCCAAGCGGCGGCGCAGCTCAGGCTGCTGGCTCAGCGTCTCTTGGTTAACCTGCTCCACCAGTTCCAACAGCGTGCCGTACTGGGGCACTTCCGTTTGATACATCGCCGACATAGCCGTGGAGAAACGGTCGCGCACGTCATTGGTGGCTAAAAAAGGGGTATGGGTCATTTCACGGCTCTCTATGTGTATTGTTACGGTGAAAAGGGAGTGCTCGCCTTCAGTTGCGCCAACAGCGCTTGAAGGGGGTGCTGCAATATATGATCTGAAAACCGTTTTACCTGGCTACGACAGAAGTACCCGGTGGCCAGCACAGTGCGGCTGGCATCGTCAGGGGCAATTTCGCCGTCGAAGCCGCGTATTCTGAGGGCTTGTAAAAAGCGCGCGTGTAACGCACTAATACGTTCACCGGCTTCTGCTGCAATCATGCACTTAGCGTTTCCAGCGCTTGCTCAATAAGATCTAGGCCTTCTTTTAAGATTTCCGGCTCCGTGGTGAGGGGCGGCAATAAGCGCAGAATATTGCGTTTTCGCCCGCTCGGCATCAGCAGAATACCGGCCTTGCGTCCTGCTGCTAACAGCGCCGCCAGATGCTCAGCTCCGCTGGCATTTGGCGTATCGTTAAAGACGATGCCACGCATGGAACCAACACCGGTCATGGCGCCCAGCATAGGAAAGCGCTCGCTTGATTGCCATGCTTGGTAGGCCTCAACCATCAGCGTTTCTTGACGTGCACCCCACTCGGCCAAAGTCGCTTCTTGCATAACGTCCATCACGGCCAGTGCCGCTGCACATGCCACAGCGTTACCGGAGTATGTTCCTCCCAAAGCGCCTTTGGGTAAGGCATCCATCAATTCGGCCCGCCCTACGACAGCGGCCAGCGGCAGCCCAGAGGCGATGCTTTTACCTATTAAGATAAGATCCGGCTCAACGCCCACATGCGTGAAACCAAAGCGTTTACCGCTACGCCCAAAACCAGACTGAATTTCATCGAAAATCAATAAGATGTTGTGCTGATTACAAATATCGCGCATGGCTTGAGCAAACTGCGGGCAGAGCAAACGGAAACCGCCCTCGCCTTGAATCGGCTCAACAATGATGCAGGCCACTTCATCGGCAGGTATTTCAACCTCGAATATGCGCTCCAGCGCGGCCAGCGACTGCTCGGCAGTTACACCGCTATCGCGACTCGGAAACGGCAGGTGATAGACAGGGCCAGGCAAGGCGCCAAGTCCTGATTTATAAGGTTTAACCTTACCGTTCAGGTTCAAAGCAGCCAGCGTACGGCCATGGAAAGCGTCATCAAAGGCAATAACCGCCTGTCGACCGGTAACGCCTCGGGCAACTTTTAATGCGTTTTCAGTAGCTTCTGCACCGCTATTGGTTAGCATGCAGGAAAGTGGGTACGAAACCGGGACAAACTGATTTAAGGCTTCCGCTACCGCTAAATAGCCACGATGAGGCACGGCATTAAATGCAGAGTGCATTAACGTTTCTACTTGATGCTTAACGGCATCAACCACGGCCGGATGGCTATGACCAAGGTTAAGCACGCCAATGCCACCGATAAAATCGATATAGCGCATACCGGACTCATCCCAAACCTCAGCATTAAGTCCGCGAGCAATACAAATAGGATGTAACACGCCCAACGCGGCACTTACATGGGGAAGATCCATCGCCGTTGCTTCTCTCTGTCATTCAAGGGTTAATGCCCTTATCAAAGCAAATTCAAACGGTAGATCACAAACGAAAAAAAACGCTCAATGCATGCCAAATTGGAATGCATGACGAATTAAGTGACTCTCGCTGAAGCGTTCAAAGCCAACAGTCGAGGCAAAGGAATGAATAGTCGCGCTTACGCAACGCAGCGAGGCCGCCCGTAGGCGGCCTCGCTGAGGGTTAAGATGACAGCGGCTTAGGTTTCACCCACATCATCATGATCAGGCTTTTCATGCTCAAACGTTTCAGGGGCTGATTGAAGGCTGCGAGGGTCAAACCGATCATCCGACGTGGAGAGATCACCGGCTTTAGGCTGCCCTGCGGGGCTACCATCAATCGTAAAGGCTTGCTGCATAACCCGTAAGTTCGCGGGCGGCGCAGAGCCGGTTTTGTCTTGCCCGAAGTAAAGCGTCGTATGCGGGAACGGAATCTCGATACCCGCCTCATCAAAGCGCAGCTTGACCAAACGGTTGTAAGCACGGCCAACGCCCCACTGATCGCCCGGCGTGGTCTTAATCACCACACGGATGTTCACGGAGCTATCTGCCAAGGCGACGACACCTGCCACCGTCATATCGGCCAACAGTTTATGACTATGCTCTTCGCTGGCTTTGAGATCTTCAAAGGCAAGTTTGAGCTGCTCAATGGCGCCGTCAATGCTTTCACGATACGCAATGCCGTACTCGCCAACGTGATTACCAAACTCACGCATATAGTTAGAGACGGTGTCGACACTTGAGAACGGCACAATGTGATACGTACCAGAGAGATCGCGGATCCCTACAGAGCGGATGCTAAGCTTTTCAGCGGTACCGGTAACGCCACCCACGGTGACGACATCGCCGGTATTCATCGCGTTTTCGATCTGGATAAACACGCCCGTAATCACGTCTTGAACGAGCTTCTGGGCGCCAAAGCCAATCGCTAAACCGAGCACACCGGCACCGGCAATCAGCGGGCCAATGTTGATGCCAATTTCCGACAACACAATCATGCCGGTAATGGTCACCATCGCAATGGCCAGTGCATTACGGAACAGGCTGAGCAGCGTTTTCGCCCGTGCAGAAGGCTCACCCATGCCCGTTTCCGGGTTAAGTTTGTGCTCAATCAAGCTTGCCAAGCACAGCCAAACTATAAGTGAAACAATCAAAATAACGGCAACGCCGGTTAGGTTGCCGACTAAGTTCGCGCCGCGCTCAGAGGCGTACCAAGCGGCTAAATTAAAGGCGCCCCAGGCATTTAGCACCAGCATGATGACCACGACCAAAATGATCGTGCGCAGCACGCGCAGCGCATTAGGCACATAGCTATTTAGCCGCGTTTCAAGCAGCGGCAGCTTACGACGCAGATCGTCTGACAGCGTGATGCGGCGGCCAATCGTCTGCGTAAGGAAAGTTGATACCAATAGCCCGATCACAACGGCCGCTAACGTCTTCAGCGTGGCGAACATAACAAACGGCAACGCATCGCCAGGGCGAGTTAACGTCAGTACAAACACCATCAGGAAGTAAAACAGTGCGAATAGATGCCAGGTGCGTGCAAACAGCTGCAGTGAGACGCGGCTGGCCGTCATCGTTGTTCTCGATGCGGTCGCGTTAAGGTTATTACGCACGCGCACACGGTTTTTAAACACAAAGCCGACGGCGTAAATGAACGCCATTAACATGATCAGCGTACCGACTGCCTGACCAAGCGACGCGGCCAGATAGAAGTTCACCAGCGGCACCACGACCATAAGACCGTAACCAACCATGCCAATCAAGCGTGCCAGCCAACGGTTCCAGTAGGATGCTTCCTGGGCCGAAATAGGCAGCAGGCGCAGCCCTTCATAGCGCGAAGAGAACAACATCCGCACCGCGGCTTTAAGTAATTCGATAATTAAGAAAGCATTTAAAAACAGCGAAGCGCGGGTGGAAAGTTCACCGGTTTCACCTACCGCAAAAGTGGCCAACAAATTGCCACCCACATAGGCAAGGGCAATCAGCAGCACATCGATAACTGCGGCAATCACCACGCAGCCAATTAAGCGCAATACGGGTGTTAAGTTGCTGCCGTTGAGCGACAAACCGCTTATCTTAGTAAATAGAGGCTTCGCTAACCGCCTGAAAATCATAAACATTACAAATGTAGCGACAATCACGATGCCCAGATTGATCGCTGCACTTGTGAAGGACGCCAAATCAAAGACGCTATCGGCCCCTTGCCCCGTGAACAGGTCTCCTAAGATACTTCCCACTTGCTCAAACTGCCCACCCACATCACTCACCACACGGCTAGTGAGTTCAGCCAACTGCCGCGGTAGGGATACATCTTCCGGCGCCAGCTGGCTGCCTTCTGCGGCGGCTTCAGGCGATAGTTCAGCGGCAATATCAGCGGGCAGCGCTGAGGCTTGATTGCGCAGCATATCAATCAGCTCTTGTCGCGACTGCTCATTCTCTAAGAGACCCGCCAATGCCTCGTAGGAGGCAGGCTCTGCCTGCGCAGATGACGCTGAACTATCGGCATTGGCCGATTCACTAGGCGTGCTCTGTGCCATTGCTGGCGTGGCCATTAAGGCAATCATTGCCAGCAGCCAGACACCTAGCCAGGGTAATAAACGAAGTGGCTTCACACCTTAACCTCCTTTTGGGTGAGTATTCTTTTCAATCTAACGGCTGCTGTGTGTTACGCAACCGATATTACCGACACTGACAACTCAGCCGACTATAAAGCTGTACAGGGTAACACGACTTGATTAACAAGGTGTTTCACTGACAGTACGGTGCCAGCCATTGATTCGCCAATAGCAGCACCAGTGCGTAACGAGCGCCTTTGGCAACCACAATCCACGCTAATGCCCGCCACCAGGGCAGCCGAAACACGCCGGCGAGAACAGTAAGCGGATCACCGATAATCGGTGCCCATGACACCAGTAGACTCATTTCACCGAACCGATGATACCAACCCTGGGCGCGGGCCAGGCTACGTGGCGATGCCGGAAACCAGCGGCGGTCTTGAAAACGGCGAGCATAGCGCCCCACCGCAACGTTGATCATGCTGCCCAGCGTATTGCCCGCCGTAGCCACGAACCACAGCGCCAGCGGCGGCTCACCCACGCACCAAAGCCGTGCTAGCCACACCTCAGACCCACCGGGTAACAGCGTAGCACTCACCAAAGCGACAAAAAATAGGCTCAGCATCGTGGTGTAACCATAGCCTCGGCATGCCTAAGCTAGCGCGGCACTTGCCCGCCCAGCTGCTGGGTAATTTCATCGGCGGTTTGCCGAACCAGCTCGCCCAAGGTCAGCAAACGCGCTTCGGGAATCCTTGCCATCGGGCCTGAAACGGATATCGCCGCCATCGGTGTGCCGTGCTCATCAAACACACAGGCAGCCACGCAGTGCAGGCCAATGGCATGCTCCTCACGGTCACAGGCAAAGCCCTGAGCGCGAATTTTCGCCACCTCGGCTTGCAGCGTGTCGGGCTGATAGAGCGTATTCGTCGTCACTCGTACAAGCTCGCCTTGTTCCAGCAGCTGCAGGCGCTCGTCATCAGGCATCCACGCCAGCAGCGCTTTACCCACACCCGAGGCGTGCAGCGGCGCACGGGAGCCCAGACGAGTAATCATGCGCATCATCTGAGGCGACTCGTGCTGGGCAAGAAAGACAGCCGTTGCCCCATCGCGAATGCCCAAGTTAGCGGTTTCGGCCGTTTCGGCCGTTAGCCGACGCAGAAATGGACGGCTGGTCGCCACCACGTCGCGCGCTTCCAGAAAGCTGTTGCCGATACGGAAAGTTTTGACATCGATTCGCCACAGACCTTGCTCATTCTCTTGCGTCACAAAGCCTTGGCTTTGTAGCGCCTGTAGCAGCCGATGGGTGGTTGAAGGCGCCAACTCGGCCATCTCTGCTACTTCTGACAGCGCTAAGCCTAGCGGGCTAGCCGCGAGATGTTCCATCAGCGTTAAGCCACGTACCAGCGACTGGCTATGGCCGCCGCTGGCTTTGGCGGTACTCGCCGGACGACCGACCGTCCTGCGTTTGGCTTCACTCACCGGGCTCTCTCCTAAAAGGCTCTCTTAAAAACGACTTTAAAAGACTATCTTAAAAGCGCCTTTCCTGAAGACGCCGTCCCTGAAAACAGCATTTCTGACAATACCGTTCCTGAAAATAGTATTTCTAAACATACTATTTCTAAAAATAAACAGGGCATCAGGATAACGTGCCAATGCGACCGCTGTCGCGTTTACGGAAACGAATTCCACTAAAGCAGCAGCGTAACGTTAACGATGCTGCCATTGCGGTGGCCGCTTGCCGATAAACGCATCAATGCCTTCGCCCACATCCTCGGCCAGCATATTGCAGGCCATTGTTTCACCCGCAAACGCGTAAGCCTCATCAAGCGGCATGGCAAGCTGGCGAGCAAACATTGCTTTGCCGGCACGCACCGCCACGGCGCTTTTAGCACAGATGCTCGTGGTCAATGTCGCAAGAACTTCATCCAACGCGTCATCTTCGGCCATTCGGTTAATCAGCCCCCACTCGGCCGCCTGCTCGGCGCTGATAAACTCGCCGGTGAGCAGCATTTCCATGGCGCGCTTACGCGCCACGTTGCGTGACAGAGCCACAGCGGGCGTAGAACAAAATAGCCCCACACTAATGCCCGACACGGCAAAACGAGCGCTGCGCGCAGCGACCGCCAAATCGCAGCTGGCCACCAGTTGGCAGCCAGCGGCAGTGGCAATGCCCTGGACCTTAGCAACCACCGGCACAGGCAGGTTAACAATGGCCTGCATTACCTCGCTACAGCGGGTAAACAGCGCTTGGTAGTAAGCTTTAGTGGGGTTGGCGCGCATCTGCTTTAAATCATGCCCGGCACAAAAGGCTTTGCCTTCTGCGGCGATCACAACACAGCGTACGCTGCTATCGTCGGCAATCTCGGCTAACGCGTGCTGAAAGGCTTGCAGCATGGCTTCAGAGAGCGCATTAAAACGCTCAGGCGCGCGCATGGTTAGCGTTGTGACGCCTAGATGGTCGCTGCGTTGCAGAAGGGAGGCAGAGGCACCTGCAGACGATGAACCGGTAGAGATGATGGGCATGATGAACTCCAATTTGAGTAGCACATGGCCCATCAGTCTAGCGCACAAGGTGCGCGTATTGGTCGCTACTTCTTCATTTTGCGCGTGTCGCGCCCTAAGGGATGGGGCTCGCCACGAGACTTGGCAAGCTCAATCTGGCGCTGGCGTTCGCGCGCAGCGGCGCGGGTTTTCTCGGGCAGCGAATCAATACAGTGGGGGCAGCTAATGCCGGGCTCAAAGGCGGAGGACTGCATGTCGTCGGCAGAGATCGGCATACGGCAGGCGTGACACTGTTCAAACTCACCTTTGCTTAAATCGTGGCGTACCGTGACACGGTTATCGAACACAAAGCACTCGCCGCGCCACAGCGACTGCTCTTCCGGGACTTTCTCCAGGTAGTTCAGCACGCCGCCCTTTAGGTGGTAAACCTCTTCAAAGCCTTCTTTAAGCATAAAGCTCGAGGCTTTTTCGCAGCGAATACCACCGGTGCAGAACATGGCCACTTTTTTATGCTTTTCGGGGTCGTAGTGCTCGCGCACGTACTCAGGGAATTCCCGAAAGGTCGTGGTCTTCGGGTCTATCGCGCGCTCAAAGCTGCCGATGGCCACTTCATAGTCATTGCGCGTATCGATCACCAACACGCCCGGGTCGGCAATAACGGCGTTCCAGTCTTCTGGCTCAACGTAGGTGCCGACGGTGTCGTTGGGGTCAATATCCGGCACGCCTAGCGTCACGATCTCTTTTTTGAGCTTCACCTTAGTGCGATAGAACGGCGTTTCATCGCAGTAAGACTCTTTATGATCAATGTCAGCCAGGCGCGAGTCGGCAGTCAGCCAGCTAAGCAGCGCATCAATGCCGGTACGGCTGCCCGCCACCGTGCCGTTAATGCCTTCTTTAGCAAGCAGCAAGGTGCCCGTCACGCCGTTATCCAGCATTGTTTGGTGCAGCGGATCACGCAGTGCTTCAAAGTCGTTCAAAGTGACAAATTTATACAGCGCCGCGACCACGGTGGGCGGCATGGGGCTGGGGGGCGTACTGGAGATTGTGGTGGCTACTGACATGTGAAGCTCCTGGTAGTCGCCCTCGCAAAGGGCGGACCGGGTGAATAATCGCGCACATTCTACCCTAAAGCGCTGCGCGCTTGAATCTTGGATGCATTAGCCGGGGGATTAAACGGCGAGTTCAATCCATCGATTTATTCGACGAGATCGTACTGAAACCTTCACCCCACGCCGCTCCAACGAAGCGTATATTGGGGTTATTCCATCCCACGCATTCTAGTGAGTACACTATGATTATTCGTCGAGCCAATGAGCGCGGCTACGCTGACCACGGCTGGCTACGCTCTTACCATACCTTTTCCTTCGCCAACTACGTTGATCCAAAGCACATGGGATTTCGTGCCCTGCGCGTTATCAATGAAGACCGCGTGACGGGCGGCCATGGCTTTGGCGCTCACTCCCACCGCGACATGGAGATTATCTCCTACGTGCTGGAAGGGGAAATGGAGCACAAAGACAATATGGGCAACGGTGAAGTGATGCGCCCAGGCGACGTGCAGCGCATGTCGGCAGGCACCGGCGTGCAGCACAGCGAGTTCAACCATTCTGAGCAATCCGACCTGCATTTTCTGCAGATATGGATTGAGCCAAAACAGCTGGGCATTGCTCCCAGCTACGAGCAGAAAGCCTTCCCGCCGGCTGAGCGGCAGGGAAAGTGGCGCCTGGTGGCTTCTGAAGAAGGCCGCGATGGGTCTGTGGGCATTAACCAGGATGTTAACCTTTACGCAGGGCTGTTCGCAGCAGGGGAAAGCACGACTACACCACCCGCCCGTCATGCCTGGCTGCATGTTGTTAACGGCACCATGGAAATTAACGGTGAAACGCTCGGCGCAGGCGACGCGGCCGCTTTCCAGCCGGAAGAGATGATTACTCTCACCGGTAAAGAAGCGGGCGAAGTGCTGCTGTTTGACCTGGCTTAATAGCCTGCACCAACCAAAACGGCGCCTCAAAAGAGGCGCCGTTTTTTATGCGGTGGCTTTTACTGCTAAGCGCTAGCTGTTGTGAGACGAGTAGAGCGCACGAATTTTTAGCGTGTGATCTACCTGCTTCAATGCTTCCAGCGCTTGAGGGCCGTAGGCTTTATCGACATCGATAACCACATAGCCGACTTTCTCATTGGTCTGCAGATACTGGCCGGAGATGTTGATGCCATTTTCAGACAACACACGGTTAATCTGCGACAGCACACCCGGTACGTTGTCATGAATATGCAGCAGGCGGTGCTTGTCTGGATGTGCAGGCAGCGCCACTTCAGGGAAGTTAACCGAGGTCACAGTGGTGCCGTTATCAGAATACGTAATCAGTTTTTCTGACACTTCAATGCCGATGTTCTCCTGAGCTTCCAGGGTTGAACCACCCACGTGTGGCGTCAAAATCACGTTTTCTAGGCCACGCAGCGGGCTTTGGAACTCCTCGTTGTTACCTTTCGGCTCCACCGGGAAGACGTCAATCGCCGCACCGTTCAGTTTGCCCGCTTTAATCGCATCTGCCAGCGGTTCGATTTCTACCACGCTGCCGCGCGCAGCATTGATAAAGATTGCGCCTTGCTTCATGGCCGCAATCTCTTTCGCGCCGATCATCCAACGGGTTGAGGCAAGATCAGGCACGTGTAAGCTGACCACATCCGCACGCCCCAGTAGCTCTTCAAGGCTGCCCACTTGGCTGGCATTACCCATGCCCAGTTTGGTGATCACGTCGTAAAAAATAACGTTAAAGCCTAACGACTCAGCCAGCACAGAAAGCTGCGCGCCGATACTGCCGTAACCAACGATACCCAGCGTTTTACCGCGGGCTTCGTGAGAATTTTTCGCTGATTTCAGCCAGCCGCCCTGATGGGCACGAGCGTTTTTCTCAGGAATACCTCGCAGCAGCATAATTGCCTCTGCCAGCACCAGTTCAGCCACGGAGCGTGTATTGGAGTACGGGGCATTGAACACCGCGATGCCACGCTTCAGCGCTGCAGTCAAATCGACCTGGTTGGTGCCGATACAGAAACAGCCAACACCCACCAGCTTCTCTGCCGCTTCGAAAACGCGCTCAGTCAGCTGCGTCCGCGAGCGAATGCCGATGAAGTGCACATCGCGGATCTTTTCGATCAGCGCGTCTTCATCCAGCGACGTCGGCAGGTGCTCAATGCTGGCGTAACCTGATGTGTGAAAATTGTCCACCGCGCTTTGGTGGACGCCCTCGAGTAGCAGGATCTTGATCTTGCTCTTGTCCAGGGACGTTTTGGCCATGGCTGAATCAACCTCTAATGGGCGGCGGCATGCGCCGTGTATCGGTTCACGGAAGGCCCATATCCTAGCACAGCCCGCCTCATTCAGACCGATTCAAGATGATGAAAAGTGTGTGTGCTAACGATGAATCTGTCGCAAGTCGTCAACTTTCGCGTACATGGAAAGGCAGACGCCCCCCCCAGGCGTCGGTGTATACTATGTACTTATATTTAAAAATATCGGCTTGCAGGCACCCCAATGAGCGACACCACATCATCTCCGCAGGATTTTGCCGCGACGGTTGAGCAACTCGAAACCATCGTCGAACGCCTAGAATCAGGCGAGCTCTCATTGGAAAATGCGCTGACTGCATTTGAGCAGGGCGTGCGATTAACTCGCGATGCTCAACAGCGGCTGGATACCGCTGAGCTTAAAGTGCGGGCACTCAGTGAAGACAGCGAAGGACGCTTAAACGTGACACCCTTTGCTGGCCCTGACGATGCTAAGAACGATCTCAAGGACGTGCCCAAGGACGACGCCGAGGAAGACAGCAAGGAGACGCCCCCATGGTAGCCACGCAGTCTAGCCAGCTTGCCGTTTTACGCCGTACTAGCACTGCCCGCGTAGATGCGACCCTAGCGGCATTGTTTGATAATCGACAGGACGATGATAGAAAGCTTGATAATCGACAGGCGGTCGCTCCCCGGCTGGAGGCCGCCATGCGCCATGGCCTGCTAGCCGGCGGCAAACGCCTGCGCCCACTGCTGGTATATATGGCGGGCCACGCGCTAGGCGCAAAAGACGATGCGCTGGATGCCCCTGCCGCAGCAATTGAGCTGATTCATGCCTACTCGTTGATTCATGACGACCTGCCCGCCATGGACGATGACGACCTGCGTCGCGGACAGCCCACCGTGCATAAAGCCTTTGATGAGGCGAGCGCGATTCTAGCCGGGGATGCGCTGCAGGCGCTGGCATTTGAAGTACTGTCCAGCACAGCACATCCGCGGCTTGGTAATTTGGTATATACGCTTGCCTGCGCCTCAGGGCGCGATGGCATGGTGGCAGGCCAGGCGCTGGATCTAGATGCGGTCGGTGGTCATCCGGATGTCGATGCGCTGGCCCACATGCATGCCCATAAAACCGGTGCCCTGATCGTTGCCGCCGTGCGCCTAGGCGGCCTTGTGGCGGTTGATGAAGACGACCCACGCTTAGGCGCGTTAACTCGCTACGCAGCCGCCATTGGTTTAGCCTTCCAGATTCACGACGACATACTGGACGTGACCGGCGATACCGCTACCCTAGGTAAAACGTCAGGCGCCGATGCCGCACGTGCCAAGCCCACTTATCCCAGCCTGCTGGGTTTAGAAGGCGCACAGCGTAAAGCACAAAGCCTGATCGACGAAGCCATTGCCGCGCTTGCCCCACTGGGGGAGCGTGCTGCACCGCTGGCCGATCTTGCCCACTACATGATCGAGCGCGACCACTAAGCAATGTCTATGCAAACAATGTCTATGCAAACAATGTCCCTGAAAATAATGTCTATGCAAACGATGTCCCTGAAAATAATGTCTATGAAAACATGCCCATGAAGCTGTTCGACGAGATTCCCCGTGAGCGCCCTGCAACGCCCCTGCTCGACTCTTTTGATCACCCGGCTGCGCTGCGGGCCATGAACGCGCACCAGCTCGCCCAGCTGGCCGACGAGCTGCGCGCCTATTTGCTGTATAGCGTAGGCGTGTCTGGTGGGCACTTTGGTGCCGGGCTTGGCGTTGTCGAGCTCAGCGTTGCGCTGCACCGTGCCTTCCATACGCCGGACGACCGCTTGGTGTGGGACGTTGGCCATCAGGCCTACCCACACAAAATTCTTACCGGTCGTCGTGAGACGATGCTCAGCATTCGCCAGCACGGCGGCTTAGCGGCCTTCCCTAACCGTGCTGAATCTGAGTACGACACCTTCGGCGTGGGGCATTCCAGCACCTCTATTTCAGCAGCGCTCGGCATGGCATTGGCCGCCAAAGCACAGGGCAGCCAGCGGCGCGTTTGTGCGATTATTGGTGACGGTGCGCTAACGGCAGGCATGGCGTTTGAAGCCCTTGCCCATGCAGGCCACGTCAACGCTAACCTGCTTGTGGTGCTCAACGACAACGAAATGTCGATTTCCGAGAACGTTGGCGGCATGGCCACCTATCTCGCCCGGGTACTCTCCAGCAAGCCCTATCTTAAGATTCGCGAAGAGAGCAAGAAAGTGCTTTCACACCTGCCCGGCGCACTGGAGCTTGCCCGACGCACCGAAGAGCACATGAAAGGCATGGTCAGCCCCGCCACGCTGTTTGAAGAAATGGGCTTTAACTACGTAGGCCCCATCGATGGCCACGACCTTGGCGCGCTCACCGAGACGCTTGAGAACCTGCGTGACCTTGATGGGCCGCAGTTTCTGCATATCAAAACGGTGAAAGGCAAAGGTTTCTTACCGGCGGAAGCGGATCAGATTGGCTATCACGCGATTACCAAGCTCGAAAAACCCAGTGCAGCGCTCAAGCAAGCGCCGCTACCGAAAAGCGTCGTTAAGAAAAAGTACTGCAATGTGTTCGGCGATTGGCTTTGCGATATGGCTGCTCACGATTCGCGCCTACTGGCGATCACCCCCGCGATGCGTGAAGGCTCCGACTTAATTCGCTTCTCTAAGCAGTACCCGGAGCGCTATTTCGATGTCGCGATCGCCGAGCAGCACGCCGTAACGCTAGCGGCGGGCATGGCCTGCGAAGGCATGAAGCCCGTCGTTGCCATTTACTCTACCTTTCTGCAGCGCGGCTATGATCAGTTAATTCACGATGTGGCGGTACAAAACCTGGACGTCACCTTCGCGATTGATCGAGCGGGCCTGGTAGGCGAAGACGGCCCCACGCATCACGGCAGCATGGACCTTTCCTTCTTACGCTGTGTGCCGGGCATGGTGATTCTCGCCCCGGCGGATGAAGCCGAGTGTCGCGCCATGCTCAGCGCTGCTTATCACTACCCCGGCCCTGCCGCCGTACGCTACCCGCGCGGCACCGGCCCGGGTGTCGATATTCCAACGCACCTTGAGCCTCTAGCGATTGGCAAAGCGGAGATCCGCCGCCAGTCTTCTAACGACGGCGTGCGCATCGCGCTGCTCGCTTTTGGCAGCTTAAACGGCCCTGCTGCCGAGATTGCCGAACGCTTAAACGCGACGCACATCAATATGCGCTCGATTAAACCGTTGGATCGCGATGCAGTGCTTCACGCCGCCGATGAACACGAACTGCTGGTTACGCTGGAAGAGAACGTCGTTGCTGGCGGCGCAGGCAGCGCGGTTAACGAGCTGCTGCATGCCGAAGGCGTGCAGATAGAAGTATTAAATCTCGGCCTACCGGATACCTTTATCGAGCACGGCACGCCCGACCAGCTGCTGCACGACTGCGGCCTGGACGCTGAGGGCATCGAAGCCGCCATTCGCCAGCGGCAGCCATAGCAACCGCTGCGTGCTAAACCGCTAACTTAGCCCATCGCGAGAAGCGGTTTAATCAACACCACCCGCAGTGCCGAGCTTGCCCCACCAGCGGGCTGGGAATGAACCCAGCCCGCCTCTTCAAGCGTGGTGCAGGCGCGACGGATAAGCGCATGCTCAATATCCAAATGTCTCGCTAATAGCGCGCTGGAAACACCCTTGTCAGAGGGCGGCGAAGCATCAAGCGCCAGCAGCACCAGCGCGGCCAGGGTGTCGAGCTCGGGATACGCGGCCTGCAGTGCGGTGAGTGCGCGCTGCAGGTGTTGCCCCTCCGTGGGTTCAGGCATTTTCTCAGACATTTATTCAGACAATCCGGGCGCTAGCTTCCAGGCGAATAGCAATCGACTTGGAGGCTGGGGTATGGCTTTGATCGCCTTTATGATCCAGCGGGATCAGCGGATTGGTTTCGGGGTAGTAAGCGGCGGCACAGCCTTCGGGCGTTGCGTAAGCAACGACTTTAAAGCCATCCACTCGGCGGGTAATGCCATCGCCCGATTCGCCAATCAAATCCACCCACTGGCCTGCTTTAAAGCCCAGCCGATCAATATCCTTGGTATTCAGGAAAATCACCTGGCGGCCGTTTTCAATGCCCCGATAGCGGTCGTTATAGCCGTATATCGTGGTGTTGTACTGATCGTGGGAGCGCATGGTTTGCAGGGTTAGCCAACCACCTTCTCGGCCCGTCATCTGCTGGTGCATTACCTGCTCAGGCAACCTGGCATCAGAAAACTCGGCCTTGCCGCTCTGGGTAGGGAAGCGCAGCTCAAAGGCCGGATTCATCAGCCAAAAGCCGCGCGGCTCACGCACACGCTCATTAAAATTATCAAAACCGGGAATGACGGCTTCGATATGCTCGCGAATCACGTCGTAGTCGTCACGCATGGCGGCCCAATCGGCTACGTCGTTACCCAGCAAGCGCTCGGCAAGGCCGGTCAATATGGTGATTTCAGAGGGTAGCGTGCTATCCACCGGGCGATTAATGCCCGCCGACCCGTGCACCATGCTCATAGAGTCTTCCACGGTAATTAGCTGCGGCTTGCCTGTTGCGCTGCGGTCGACCTCGGTGCGCCCCAAACAAGGCAGAATCAGCGCGTCTTTACCCGTCACTAAGTGGCTGCGGTTGAGCTTGGTACTAATAAACGCCGTTAAGCGGCATTGAGACATCGCCGCTTCGGTCACTCGGCTGTCGGAAATAGCGCGGGTAAAATTACCGGCTAGGCCAATAAACACCTTGCCCGGCTGATCACGCATGGTCTGTACGGCGGCCACAGAATCAACGCCAAACGCTCTTGGCATGGGTCTTTGGTAACGGCTTTCCAGGGCGTCCAGCAGTGCATCCGAGGGCTTTTCGAAAATACCCATCGTTCGGTCGCCCTGCACATTGGAGTGTCCGCGTACCGGCGAGGTACCGGCGCCGGGTTTACCCAGGTTTCCGCAAAGCAGTAGCAGGTTAACAATTTCACGAACGGTCGGCACCGAGTGCACGTGCTGCGTAATGCCCATCGCCCAGCAGATAATAGTGGCGTTGGAGCGGGCATACAGCATCGCGGCCTGCTCGATTTCCGCTCGACTTAAGCCTGCCTGAGCCTCAATCGTCTCCCACTCAGTGGCCTCTACTTCGCGGCGGTAGGCGTCAAGTTCAACGGTGTGCTCAGCGATAAATTGATGGTCCAGCACGGGTTCGCCTGCGCCATCACGCTCAAACAGCGCTTTCGCCATGCCGCGCAAAACGGCCATATCGCCGCCCAGCTTAGGGCAAAAGTAATGCGAGCTGATGGCATGGCTGCCGTTATGCAGCATTTCAAGCGGCTTTTGCGGGTTGGCAAACTTCTCAAGCCCCCGCTCGCGCAGCGGATTGAAGCTGACGATCGTGGCGCCACGCTCAGCGGCTTCACGCAGCGTACCCAGCATACGCGGGTGGTTGGTGCCGGGATTCTGGCCAAATACAAAAATCGCCTCGGCCTGCTCAAAATCCGCCAGCCGCACGCTGCCCTTGCCAGTCCCCAGCGCCGCGCCAAGGGCAACGCCGCTCGCCTCATGGCACATATTCGAACAGTCCGGCAGGTTGTTGGTGCCATAGAGCCGCGCCAGCAGCTGGAACACGTACGCCGACTCGTTACCCGCCTTTCCGGAGGTATAGAAGATAGCGTCATTCGGCGTGGGCAGCGCCTTAAGTTCTGCGGCCATCAAGTCCAGCGCCGCGTCCCAGGCAACCGGCTCGTAGTGGTCGGTTTCAGCGTTGTAGCGCATCGGCTCGACCAGCCGCCCCTGATCTTCCAGACGATAGTCGTCCCAGGTTTTGAGTTCGCTAACGGTATGCTTGGCAAAGAAATCCCGCGTCACTCGCTTGGAAGTGGACTCCCACGTCACTGCTTTTACGCCGTTCTCACAAAATTCGAATGAAGAACCGTGCTCAGGGTCACCCCAGGCGCAGCCGGGGCAATCAAACCCATCGGGCTGATTGAGCTTAAACAGCGCCCGCGCATTGGTAGCCACGGCGCGGCTATGCAGTAAATGCTTACCCACGGCTTTAAGCGCACCCCAGCCCCCAGCCGGGTTGTGATACTCAAAAACCTTGGGATCGTGTACCTTAGAGCTTTTTGGGGCATCAGGATTCGGCGAGGACATCGTGCTTCTCCATACAGAAGGGAAGGAAGCATCGTATTAGTCATTAGCCTGCCTCCTTATAGTGCGTTACGTTCGACCAAAAGCGCCGCCTGGTCAAGTAGTGAACGCGCAGTGCCGCCATTAGCGATGAGCGCCGTCACTGACCGGCACTAAGCAAGCAGAGCGCTCGCCGCGCAAGAATGCCTTAAGTCCTTATCTTTCAACTACTTTGAGATTTCTATGCTATTACTTATTATCATTTTCAGCCTAATCGGCCTAGCGTTTGGCGGACCGGTTGGACTGCTGGTTGGCGGCGGTCTGGGTTGGTGGGCGGGGCAACGTCTCAGCCGCCGCTTAAACGGCGCCCGCGTGCGCATTCAAGAAGGCTTTTTGGAGTCAATTTTTTCTGTCATGGGCTGCCTGTGCCAAGCCGACGGAAAAGTCACCGAAGGCGAGCTGGGCGTTGCCGAAAAGCTCTTTGATCAGATGCGGCTGCAAGGCGAGCAGCGCGCCAAGGCGCGTGCCGCCTTCGAACGGGGCCGCGCCGCTGACTTCAACTTAGACGCTGAGCTGGCCGCGGTTAATCGCCTGACTCAGCGTCAGCCCGTTTTGCGTCAGGTTTTTATCCAGGTTCAGCTCACCGCTATCTCAGCCGACGGCGTTCTGCATCCTGCCGAGCATGAAATGATTCTGCGCGTTGCTCGCGGGGTGGGCTGTAGCGAAGCCGAAGTTCAGCAGATCGAAGCGATGCTGCACGGTGCTGCCGCGAACTCTCAAGGCGCCAGCGAAGAAGCGCTTAAAGATGCTTACCGTGTTCTGGGCGTTTCTGAAGACGCCAGCGATGCTGAGATAAAGAAAGCCTATCGCCGCTTAATGAGCCAAAACCACCCCGACAAACTCGCGGGCAAAGGCTTGCCAGAAAGCATGCGCGACGTTGCACAGGCGCGCACGAGCGAAATTGGCAACGCCTACGAGCGTATCAGCGAATCACGCGCTTGATCATCGCAGCTTATTCGCCTTCAACGCCTACCTGCGCTAGAGTTAAACGCACCTTATTCCAACACTGGAGAAAGCATCATGCGCGTACAACTTTCTAGCATTATGGGCGTTTGTTTCACTATAGCGCTGGGCGGCATGTCTGCTAGCGCGCTTGCTGAGTCCGCTGGTGAGCGACTTTCTGGCGATGAAATTCGTGAGCTGGTGTGGGGCAACCAGGTACAGGGAGCGATGGCAGGCGGCCAAGACTATAGCGAAATCTACCTTCCCGAAGGTGAAATTGTTGGCGACGGTTACTCAGGCCAGGCGACCATCGTTGATGACACCATGTGCTTCGATTACGGTGACGACGAGATTAACTGCTACGGGGTTAGCCGCGATAGTGATGGCCGCATCGAATGGATCTCCGATGACGAAGTCGTCGGCTACGGCAATATCAGTGATGCACCATGATCACGCTATACAGTTTTCCAAAATCGCGCTCTTTGCGGGTGTCGTGGACCCTTGAAGAGCTTGGCGTTGAGTATCAATGCCAACACATAGCGCTAGATAAAGGTGAGGGCCAAACGGCCGAGCATTTGGCGCGCCACCCTGATGGGAAGGTGCCTGCGCTTGAGGATGGTGACGTCCACTTATTTGAATCTGCGCCGATTTGCCGTTATTTGGCCGAAACGTATAGCAACGGCACGCTGCTGCCTAATGATCCAGCTGCCCGTGCTCAGATCGACCAGTGGCTCAGCTTTATCGTGACGGAAATTGAGCAGCCTCTTTGGAATCAAGCCAAGCACACGTTTGCCCTGCCCGATGATAAGCGTGTTCCCGCGATTCTACCGGTGTGCGCTTGGGAGTTTCAGCGTGCGCTGGCCGCTTTAGAGCGTCGCTACCACGGTCAAGAAAACTTGGTCGGTGAGTCGTTCACACTCGCTGATCTGTTTTTAACCCACACCCTATCGTGGGCGATCAGCATGAAACACCGCTTACCTGACACGCTAATAGCCTATCGCGAACGCCACATTCAGCGCCCTGCTATGGCGCGTGCTATAGCCCGCGAAGAAAACGCGGCTTAACGTCCTTACCTGCCTTTCTAGCGAGGCGGCCGCTGGAAAGGCAGGCGGCTTACTAGGGGCATCTCAGCCCCATAAAACAGCCAAGTCGTGTGCGCTGAGATCGTTTGATCTCCTTAACATGTGTGCGTAAAGCCGCACATTTACGCTTGTGCATCATTACGTGATCACGTAAATTCAACACTAAAGTCGATATCACATTCACTCACTTTGGTGCATTACTGCCCTCGATTTAGCTTTCCCGCCCTAAGATTCACTACCTTTTACGGAGCCCTATGCTGCTACTGTTACTCATCCTAATGCCAGTAGTTGGCAGCATAATAGCCGCGCTCATGCCGACCAATGCGCGTAACCGTGAAGCATGGCTAGCCGGAGGTATTGCCTTTGTAGGGTTAGTCATCACCGCCTATCTCTATACTCAGATAGGCCCTGGTGAACTAGGTACTGGAGAACTAGGCACTGGTGACGTCGTCCGCTATCAGCTTGAGTGGATGCCCGATTACGGGCTGAATTTCATACTTCGCATGGATGGCCTGGCATGGATGTTCTCAATGCTGATTCAAGGCATCGGCGTACTGGTGGTCATTTACGCACGTTATTACATGTCACCCGAAGACCCCGTGCCGCGCTTTTTCTCTTTCTTCTTAGCCTTTATGGCCTCCATGCTTGGCGTTGTGCTATCGGGTAATCTTATCCAGCTGGTTGTGTTTTGGGAGCTGACCAGCCTGACCTCCTTCTTACTCATTGGCTACTGGCACCACCGTGCAGATGCACGGCGCGGCGCACGCATGGCGTTTACCGTGACGGCCACTGGTGGGCTTTGCTTGCTGGTCGGCGTACTGATGCTTGGCCATATCGTTGGCAGCTATTCATTAGATGTGGTGCTGGCATCAGGGGATCTGATTCGTGCGCACCCTTGGTACTTACCCACGCTGATTTTAATCGCGTTAGGGGCGCTGACCAAAAGCGCTCAGTTCCCGTTTCATTTTTGGCTACCTCACGCCATGGCGGCGCCGACGCCCGTCTCGGCTTTTTTGCATTCGGCGACGATGGTCAAAGCCGGTGTGTTTTTATTGATGCGCCTATGGCCGTCTCTTTCAGGAACGCCCGAGTGGACATTAATCATTGGTGGCGCGGGGCTCTGCACGCTACTCATTGGTGCCTTTACCGCCATTTTCCAGCACGACCTTAAAGGCCTGTTGGCTTACTCAACGATCAGCCACCTGGGGCTAATTACCTTATTGCTGGGCATTGGCACGCCGCTGGCGATGGTCGCTGCGCTGTTCCACACGCTTAATCACGCTACATTCAAAGCATCGCTGTTTATGGCGGCGGGTATTATCGACCATGAGAGCGGCACCCGGGATATGCGCCATTTGCGCGGGCTCTTTAAGGTGCTGCCGTATACCGCCACCTTGGCGATTGTTGCGAGTGCGGCCATGGCCGGTGTGCCGCTGCTTAACGGCTTTCTTTCTAAAGAAATGTTTTTCGCCGAGGCATTGGCAGTAGGGTCGGCCCGTAACTGGAGCATGTCCGCTGCGGCCGTGTTAATGGGCATTTTCAGCGTTGCCTACTCGCTGCGGTTTATCAATGTGTTCTTTGGCCCGCTGGCGACCGACCTGCCGCGTACGCCGCACGAACCGCCGCGCTGGATGCGCTTCCCGGTAGAGTTCTTAGTACTTTGCTGCCTAGTAGTGGGAGTGATTCCTGGGCTGAGTATTGGTCCCTTCCTCAACACCGCGGCAATCTCAGTCCTCGGCGAGCAAACGCCCGGCTATAGTCTTTCCGTTTGGCACGGCTTTAATCTGCCGCTGCTAATGAGTGTGGTGGCGTTGGGCGGGGGCGTACTGCTTTATATCTGGCTACGCACACGCCACGGCTTGATCCAATCCAACCGCGTGCCGTTTCTCTATCGCTTTAATGGCAAACAAGCCTATGAGAGCACGATGCTGAGGATTTCCTCCAGCGCCTCGCTGCTTGAAAAACTATTGAGTACCCGGCGCGTACAGCCTCAACTGCTGCTAATGATTACGCTGCTATTAGCGGTGCCGCTGCTGATCGTTAGGCCCGTTTCATTGTTGACTTTTTCAGCCAACGGCGAGTTTTCCCCGCTGTTCGCCGGCCTGTGGGTAATTGGCGCCATTTGTGCCGTGGCAGCCGCCTGGCAGGCTAAATACCACCGCTTAGCAGCGCTCAGTTTGGTGGGCGGTGTCGGCATCGTGGTCAGCATTACCTTCCTCTGGCTATCGGCGCCCGATCTCGCCCTGACCCAGCTTATGGTTGAAACCGTCACGACGGTACTGATTCTGCTTGGCCTTCGCTGGCTGCCTGCGCGGATTACCCCCAAAGAGCTCAACATGCGAGCCACGCGCCTTTCGTGGTTTAGACGCTCGCGGGATATGGTGGTCGCCGTGGTCGCGGGCCTGTGCATGAGTATTGTCAGCTATGCGGTATTGGTGCGCTCGGCACCCGTGGGCAGCATTTCTGATTTCTTCATGACGCGCGCGCTGAGTGAAGGCGGCGGCAGCAATGTGGTTAACGTGCTGCTGGTGGATTTCCGTAACTTCGATACGTTAGGCGAAATCGTCGTCCTCGCCGTGGTAGCGCTGACGGTATACGCCCTGCTGCGGCGCTTTCGCCCTGCGCCGGAAAGCCTGCCAATTCCGGCGCAACAGACCAATAATGTTGACCCCGCCGCCGGCCAAACGCCCGTACAGCAAGTGGAAAGCGGCTATTTAATGGTGCCCGCCGTTTACCTGCGCATGCTGCTTCCGATCATGGTAGTCATTGCTGCTTACTTCTTTATTCGTGGCCATAATCTTCCCGGCGGCGGTTTCGTTGCGGGGCTTACGTTTGCCGTCGCGATTATTGTTCAGTACATGCTAGGCGGCACGACCTGGGTAGAAAAACATCTGCGCTTACAGCCACACCGTTGGATTGCGTTTGGATTAATCATCGCTTGCGCAACGGGGCTGGGGTCCTGGCTGTTCGGCTACCCCTTCCTAACCACGCACACTGCCCATATGACGCTGCCGATACTAGGCGAGATTCACCTACCCAGCGCCTTTGTTTTCGATTTAGGCGTCTTTGGCGTAGTGGTAGGGTCAACAATCTTGATTCTCGTGGCCTTGGCTCACCAATCGGTGCGTAGCCATCGTCTGCCCATTAGTAACATCGCCCCCGTTATCAACAAGGAGGCCAACTGATGGAAGCCGTCATAGCGATTGCCATTGGCATTATGTTTGGCGCTGGCGTCTGGCTGATCCTGCGCCCACGTTCTTTCCAGGTCATTACCGGCCTGCTGCTCATTTCCTACGCGGTGAATCTGTTTATTTTCATTATGGGCCGCCTGTCGATCAATCAAGCACCGCTGACGCTGGGTGAAGGGGCAATTGACCCTTCACTGTACGCTGACCCGCTGCCGCAGGCGCTGGTGTTAACGGCGATTGTCATCGGCTTTGCGACCACCGCCCTCTATCTAGTGGTGATGATCGGCGCACGCGGTTTAACCGGCACGGATCATGTCGATGGTAAGGAGATGGATAAATGAGCCTACCGTGGGTTCAACACCTCATCCTTGCCCCGGTATTAGTACCCTTGCTATGCGGCGCACTGCTGATCTTGATTAACGAGCGCCGTCATGAGCGTAAGTTTCTTATTAACCTTGTCAGCACCGTGTCTTTGCTAATAATTTCACTGGTGCTGCTTTACCTGTCTGACCGCGAATACTGGCCCAACGGCATTGGCGTTTATCTCTCAGCTAACTGGGCGGCGCCCTTCGGTATTGTGCTGCTGGTCGACCGGCTTACCGCGGTGATGATGCTGCTGACGTCAGTGCTGGCAATCGCCTCGTTAGTATTTTCGATGTCGCGCTGGAGCCGTATCGGCGTCCACTTTCACTCGCTGTTTCAATTCTTATTAATGGGTATTAACGGCGCTTTTCTGACTAATGATCTGTTCAACCTATTCGTCTTTTTTGAGGTGATGCTGGCAGCCTCCTATGGGTTAGTACTGCACGGCTACAATACCCGGCGCATCCGCGCGGGCATGCAATACATCGTGGTCAATTTGCTGGCATCGTTCTTCTTCTTGATAGGCGTGGCGCTGATTTATGCAACGACCGGCACCTTGAACATGACCGATCTCGCCGCGCGTTTAGATCTGTTAGCCGCTGAAGACCTGGTGCTGCTGAAAGTGGGCGTTGTTATTCTAGCGCTCGCCTTTTTGACCAAAAGCGCTATGTGGCCGCTGGGGTTCTGGCTACCCACCACCTATTCAGCCACATCGCCGCCGGTGGCCGCGATGATGGTACTGATGACCAAGATTGGCGTGTACGTGCTGCTGCGGCTGTGGCTGCTGCTGTTCTCGGATGGACCGGCGGCAGGCTTTGGCTTCGATCTATTGCTATGGGGCGGGCTCGCGACGCTGGCATTCGGTACCATTGGGTTGCTGGCCAGCCAAGAACCAGGCCGTATGGCCGGCTATGCTGCGGTCATCTCGTCCGGCACGCTGTTAGCAGCGGTAGGCTACGGGCAGCCCGAACTCATCAACATTGCGCTGTTTTATATGATTAGCTCGACGCTCGCCGTCGCAGCGTTCCTGCTGCTAATTGAGCTGATTGAGCGGATCAGAACCCCCGGCGCGGCGATGCTAGCGCTGACCATGGAAGCCTTTGCCGTTGATGATAAGCCTGACGAGCCGGTGGGTGTGCCTATCCCAGGTGCGCTGGCGTTTTTAGGGCTCGCCTTCGCCGGATGCGCGCTGGTGATCACAGGCCTACCGCCGCTATCGGGCTTTGTGGCGAAATTTGGCCTGATGCATACCTTGCTCAATCCAGAAGGAATGTCGACCGGCATGGTGACCTGGCTGCTGCTGACGCTGATAGTACTTTCAGGTTTGGCGGGCATTATTTCGCTGATGCGCTTTGGCGTGCGCACCTTTTGGGCCACTAAACACACCACGGCACCGCATTTACAGCGCTCGGAGGTGGCACCCATCACCGCGCTGCTGCTGCTCTGCGTGCTACTAACGGCCCAGGCGGGGCCTACCGTGGCCTATCTGGAGCGTAGCGCTGAGCCGCTTCATCAACCGGGCCTGTATATTGAGCGCATTGAGTCTGCCCCGGTGATCACCCAAGAGCCGTTGGGAGAACGCACATGAGCCTGCACCGCTGGCTACCCTCGCCGATGCTTTCCGTTGCCCTGCTGGCTATGTGGCTAATGCTCAACCAGAGCGTAGCGCCCGCCCAGATACTGCTCGGCACGCTGCTTGCGATTGCCGCCCCCTTAATGACCAAGCCGCTGCGCCCGATGACGCCGGTACCGTTTAGAAAGCCGCTGGTGATGGCCCGCCTGTTGACGCTATCGCTAATAGAGATTATTCGCTCCTGCTTCAACGTGAGCCGGATCATTCTCTTCGCCAAGCCTCAAGGGCTGAATTCACAGTTTATTAAAGTACCGCTGGACTTGAAGCATTCTCACGGCTTAGCGCTGCTGTCGTGCCTGATTAACTCTACGCCGGGTACGGTGTGGGTAGAAATTTTACCCGACACCCATGATTTGGTGCTGCATGTGTTTGATCTTCACGACGCCCAATGGTGGGTCGACACCATCAAGACACGCTACGAGAAACCGTTGATTGAGATCTTCGACAATGTATAGGAGCGCGCGCCAATGACGGCCCTTTTATCGTTAGCCATCAACTTCACACTGGTGTGTATCCTTCTGGCGATGATGCTGTGCGTCGTGCGCCTGCTGCTTGGCCCCACCGCACAAGACCGAGTGCTCGCACTGGACACGCTATGGATGTGCGCAATGCTCCTCGCGTTAGCGCTAGGCCTGCGTTTTGGTAATCTGATTTATTTTGAAGTGGCCATGCTCATCGCATTGACGGGCTTTGTCTCGACGGTGGCCCTCACGAAATTTTTAATGCGCGGCGAGGTGATCGAATGAGCCCTGACTTTGAAAACCTCCCCTTATGGGTCAGCCTGCCCGTCACTCTGCTGCTGGTGCTGGGCAGCCTGATAGTGCTGATTGGCGCGATAGGCCTGGTGCGTTTGCCGCACTTTTTTCAGCGTATCCATGGCCCGGCGATCACGGTCACTTTAGGCGCTGGCTGCATTTTAATCGCATCAATGCTGTTCTTTACCGCGCTGCAGTCGCGCCTGGTGATTCACGAGCTACTCATCACCGCGTTCATTTTGCTTACAGCGCCTGTCGTGGCAATGCTACTTATGCGCACCGCGGTCTATCGAGACCTCCGGGCGCGCCGGCGCGATAGCAAGACAGAATCAAACGAAGTTTATCCCTTCTCACCGGATGAGTAAGAAGGGCTAACGCCATAGCAATGGCGCCCCTTCTGTTAGCCTGACACCGTCCGCTTACCTAGCCCTTACGCTCAATATCCACATCGCTGGCGCGGGTAAAATCATCAAGGGCCATCATGTGGCCCAGCTTGCCCGCTTTGGTTGAAAGATAGTGTTCGTTATGGGGATTTAGGCCGGTCGTGATGGGCAGGCGCTCTACTACGTTGACACCGTCGCGGGTGAGCGCGTCAACCTTACGCGGGTTGTTGGTCATTAAGCGTAGCGATGTAACGCCTAGGTGATTGAGCATGGGCACGCACAGATCGTATCGGCGCATATCGGCACCAAAGCCGAGCTGCTCGTTGGCCTCTACCGTGTCAGCACCTTGGTCTTGCAGATTGTAAGCACGAATTTTGTTCAAAAGCCCAATGCCGCGTCCTTCTTGGCGCAGATAAAACAGTACGCCGCGGCCCTCTTCAGCGATGCGTTTGAGCGCCTCCTGCAACTGATAGCCACAGTCGCAGCGCATTGAGAACAGCGCATCGCCGGTCAAACACTCAGAATGCACACGCCCAAGTACCGGCTCATCGCCGGTCACGTCACCCAGCGTTAGCGCGATATGATCTTTGCCAGTAGCCTCATCTTCGAAGCCATGCATAGTAAAAGTGGCCCAGGGCGTGGGCAGTCGGGAAGCGGCAATGAAGCGAATGGTCACAGGTTACCTCGTTGATTAACCAAACCAGTTAACCACACCAGTGTTGGCAAAGTAGGCAAGTATTCTATCAGGAAGCGGCGCCCGCCTCACGGTGGTTAGACGGCTAAATAGCGGAGAAAAATTGGCTGGGTGCGACGATTTTGCCACGCGGTAAGCCGCTCTCGCGCCTATCTTCAAGTACAACTTCAAGTACAATTACCCCCATACAATGCGGGCAAATTTCCTAAGAGCAAGTGTTTATGACGACTACACCGTTGAAAAATGATCGTTTTCTTCGCGCGCTGGCGCGTCAGCCCGTGGATCGCACGCCGGTATGGATGATGCGTCAGGCTGGCCGCTATCTGCCAGAATATCGCGCCAGACGGGCCGATGCGGGCAGCTTTATGGACCTGTGCCGCAATCAAGACCTGGCCTGCGAAGTAACGCTTCAGCCGCTGGAACGCTATCCACTGGATGCGGCTATCCTGTTTTCGGATATTTTAACCATTCCGGATGCGATGGGGCTTGGCCTGTACTTTGAAACTGGCGAAGGCCCTAAATTTCGTAAAACGGTACGCACGCAGGCAGAAGTTGACGCGCTGAGCGTGCCCAATGCCGAGCGCGACCTAGATTACGTGATGCGCGCGGTGTCGACTATTCGCCGCGAGCTGAACGGGCGTATGCCACTTATCGGATTCTCTGGCAGCCCCTGGACACTGGCGACTTACATGGTGGAAGGCAGCTCTAGCAAAGATTTCCGCCACTTAAAAACCATGCTCTACGACACGCCAGACACTCTTCACCAGCTGCTGAATACGCTGGCGCAGTCGGTGACCGACTATCTGAATGCGCAGATTCGCGCGGGTGCCCAGGCGGTACAGATTTTTGACACTTGGGGCGGCGCGCTTTCAACACCTGCCTACCTTGAGTTTTCGCTGCGCTATATGAAGCAGATCGTGGCGGGGCTGATCCGCGAACACGACGGGCGCCGCGTGCCGGTGATTCTGTTCACCAAAAACGGCGGTCAGTGGCTGGAAAATATCGCTGACGCCGGTGCCGATGCGCTGGGTATCGACTGGTCCACCGAGCTTTCCGATGCTCGCGCCCGCGTTGGTCATAAAGTGGCGCTACAGGGCAACCTGGACCCCAACGTGCTGTTTGCCCGCCCCTCGGCAATTCGCACAGAGGTTGCTCGCGTGCTTGAAAGCTACGGCCATGGCCCTGGCCACGTGTTTAACCTGGGCCACGGCATCAGCCAATTTACGCATCCGGACAACGTCACCGCCTTCATGGAGGCGCTGCACGAGCTAAGCCCGCAGTATCACCGGGATATTTCGACCCCATCCAACGTCACGCATCCAGGAGCCAATTGATGAGCGAATTACGCGACGACCAGTGGTTTACCGAAGTCTTTGATAGCCACGGCAGCGCTTTCTCACTGAAGATTTCTGAAAAGTTGCTGGATGTGCAGAGTCCGTACCAGCACTTAGAAGTCTACGCCACCGAGACCTACGGCAACTTAATGGTGCTGGATGGCTGCGTGATGCTGACGGATCGCGATAATTTTCTTTACCACGAGATGATTGCGCATCCGGCGCTGTTTACCCATCAAGATCCTAAGCGTGTAGTGATTATTGGCGGCGGCGACTGCGGCACCTTAAAAGAAGTGCTGCGTCACCCTGGCGTTGAAAAAGTCACTCAGATCGATATCGATGAAGAGGTTACCAAAGCATCACAACGCTTCTTCCCTACGCTGGTGGCGTCGAATAACGATCCGCGGGCCGAGCTGCTGTTCGCCGATGGTGTGAAGTGGGTCGACGATGCACCGGATGAGAGTATCGACGTGTTAATTATCGACTCCACCGACCCGGTTGGCCCCGCCGAAGGGCTGTTTAAAACTGACTTCCTAAAGCGCTGTCACCGCATTTTGAAAAGTGGCGGCGTAATGGTGCAACAGAGCGAGTCGCCGCTTTATCATAGCGGATCGATCATTCGCGAACTGCGCCACGATATGCAAGAAGCCGGATTTGACAGCGTTGCTACGCTGCCTTTCCCGCAGCCGGTTTACCCCTCAGGCTGGTGGAGCGTGACGCTGGCCGGTAAATCTATCGACGTTAATGCGTTCCGTGAACAGGACGCCGCAAGCCACGGCCTGCCGCTGGAGTATTACAGCGTTGATGCCCACCGTGGGGCGCTCGTGCTACCGCCGTTTATGCGCAAGGCATTTGCGGCCGAGTAAATAACGCCCTTAGCCCGTCGTTTGACCACTGCCCATCTTGTTCTGCCCTAGAAAGGTGCAAGAGCAAGTGGGCAGTCTCGTTTTTTGCATATAGACGTTCGTCTCGAATCCGTTGAGTAGCGTTGAAAAGCGCTGAATTAGCGCCGGTACCCTTGTTGGCATCTTACTTGCTAGGTTTAGTTACATGCTAAGGCATGCGTAATTCTGGGAATTCAGGATTCTAATTGATTCAAGGGGAACTATATGCTGAACAAAAAACACCTCGTGCTACTAGCGTCTGCTGGCTCAGTGACGTTAGCGGGAATAGCAACGGCTCAAGCAGACGTCTTAGAAGATACCATCGAGCGCGGGGCCGTTCAGTGTGGCGTGAGTGACGGCCTGCCTGGCTTTTCTGCACCGGATGGCGACGGTAACTGGCAAGGCCTGGACGTTGATGTATGCCGTGCAGTCGCCGCAGCCGTACTTGGCGATTCAGAAGCGGTCAACTACATCTCCCTTAACGCCGTTGAGCGCTTTACCGCTCTTCAATCGGGCGAAGTGGATGTCCTTTCGCGCAATACCACCTGGACCACCACTCGGGATACCACCCTGGGTCTCAATTTCGCAGGGGTTAACTTCTACGACGGTATCGGCTTTATGGTTAGCCGCGACCTTGGCATTAACGGTGCAATGGAACTTGATGGCGCCGCTATCTGTATCCAAACGGGCACCACGACCGAATTGAACGTGGCCGATTACTTTCGCGCCAACGATATGGAATTTGACCCCATCGTTTTCGATACCTCTGAGCAAACCGTTGGCGGCTTCCAGGCCGGGCGCTGCGATGTACTGACCTCCGACACCTCACAGCTGGCAGCGCTACGTATCCAGCTTGACGACCCCGAAGGCGCGGTCATTCTACCTGAGATTATTTCTAAAGAGCCGCTTGGCCCCGTCGTGCGGCAAGGCGATGACACTTGGTTTAACATCGTTAAGTGGTCGCTGTTCGCTATGATTAACGCCGAAGAATACGGCGTGACCAGCGAAAATGCTGAGGAAATGCTCAGCTCTGAAAATCCGGACGTGGCTCGCCTGCTCGGCCAAGACGGTAACTATGGCGAAGGCATGGGCTTAGAGGCTGACTGGGCTTACAACATTATCAGTCAGGTCGGTAACTACGCTGAAAGCTTTGAACGTAACGTAGGCATGGGCTCTCCGCTTGAAATTGAGCGCGGTGTGAACGCTCTTTGGAACGCCGGTGGCTTCCAGTACGCTCCTCCGATTCGCTAAGCGTCTCGCTTGACCCTGGCCCGCCGACTTTTCCAGTCTTCATATCAAGGAATGGGCGGGCCATCTGATTGACCTTCCGTGTAGCGGAGACGCCATCCATGTCGGTAAGACCCAACATTCGCCACGCCGGCCACAAGCCGCCGTTTTGGCGAGATCGCGCTAAGCGCGCACTTATTTTCCAAATCATTTTGATCGCCGTTGTCACGGCTTTCCTGGCCTACATTATCCACAATACCCAAGCCAACTTGAATGCTCGGGGCATTACCACCGGCTTTGGATTTTTGAGTAACACGGCGGGCTTCGGCATTGTTCAAAGCCTGATCGATTACTCCTCGCAAAGCTCCTACGGCCGCACCTTCGTGGTTGGCTTGATCAATACGCTGCTGGTCGGCGGGCTGGGCGTCATCGCCGCGTCCATTATTGGCTTTACTGTCGGCATAGCGCGTTTGTCACCCAACTGGCTGATCGCACGCTTAGCCAACGCCTATATCGAAACGTTTCGTAATATTCCCGTGCTGCTGCAGATCTTTTTCTGGTATTTCGCGGTACTGCGCACGCTGCCCGGCGCCCGGGATAGCCTGGCCTTTGGTGAAGCCTTCTTTCTGAATGTTCGCGGACTTTATCTACCCCAGCCGCTGTTTGAATCCGGTTTTGGGCTGATTCCCGCTACGTTTGTAGTCGCGATCATTGCCAGCATCGCACTGATTATTTGGAACAGGCGCCGTCATGAAGCCACCGGCAAACGCCTGCCCGCCGGTTTGCTATCGCTGGTAATCATTTTTGGCCTGCCGCTGCTGGTGCTAATCGCCACCGGCGTGCCGGTCACTTGGGAAATGCCTGAACTGCGCGGCTTTAATTTCCGAGGCGGCATTACCATCATTCCCGAGTTCCTGGCGCTGTGGCTGGCACTGTCTATCTATACCGCATCGTTTATCGCCGAAATTGTGCGCTCAGGTATCCAGGCTATTCCCCATGGACAGACGGAAGCGGCACAGGCACTGAGCTTGCCGCGCAAACTGGTATTACGTCTGGTGGTCATTCCACAGGCCATGCGCGTCATCATTCCGCCGCTCACTAGCCAATATCTTAACCTGATTAAGAACTCGTCACTGGCCACCGCCATCGGCTATCCCGACCTAGTATCGGTGTTTGCCGGCACTACGCTCAATCAGACCGGTCAGGCAATCGAAGTTATTGCCATGACCATGGCGGTTTATCTTGTCATCAGCTTGCTGGTGTCCATGTTCATGAACTGGTTCAACGCTCGCGTTGCGCTGGTTGAACGCTAGGCCGGAGGCGACACCATGATTCACAACAAAGACACCATCCCTCAGCGCCCGGCGCCTAAAGGCACGATTGGCCCGATCGCCTGGCTGCGTGGCAACCTGTTCAATGGGCCCGTCAATAGCATCTTCACGCTCTTGGGGCTGTATGTGCTGTATCTATTGATCGTACCCACGATTCAATGGGCCTTTATTGACGCTGACTGGGTGGGTTCCAGCCGCGAAGACTGCTCTCGAGTAGGCGCTTGCTGGGTATTCATTAACGCGCGTTTTTCACAGTTCATGTACGGCCTATACCCCAGCAGCGAGTACTGGCGGCCCAATATTGTGTTTACCATGTTTGCGGCCATTATTGCCTGGATGGTCATTCCACGCCTGCCGTTTAAACGTTGGGTGGTGCTATTGGCTCTGCTGGTATTCCCAGTGATCGCCTACGTGCTCCTACACGGCGGCTACTTTGACCTGCCGCGTGTTTCAACGCATCGCTGGGGCGGTCTGATGCTGACGCTGCTATTGGCCACCGTCGGCATGGTAGGGGCACTGCCTATTGGCATTGTATTAGCGCTCGGGCGACGCTCGAATATGCCTATCGTCAAAACGTTCTGCGTCATTTTTATCGAGTTTTGGCGCGGTGTCCCGCTCATCACCATTTTGTTTATGGCCTCGGTGATGCTGCCCCTGTTCCTACCCTCCGAAATCAGCGTGGATCGCCTTGTGCGTGCCCTGATCGGCTTAACGCTGTTCCAGAGTGCCTATATGGCGGAAGTTATTCGCGGCGGCTTACAGGCCATCCCCAAAGGCCAGGACGAGGCCGCAGCGGCGTTAGGCATGACCTATTGGAAACGTATGGGCCTGATCGTCATGCCTCAGGCGTTGAAAATGATGATCCCCGGCATCGTTAATACGTTTATCTCACTGTTTAAAGACACCACTCTGGTCATGATCATCGGGTTGTTTGACCTGCTGGGCATCGTGCAAGCGGCGCTTTCCGACTCGAACTGGCTGGGCTTCTCGCTCGAGGGCTACGTCTTTGCCGCATTCGTGTTCTGGATCTTTTGTTTCAGCATGTCGCGCTATAGCCAGTATTTGGAGCGCAAGCTCAATACCGGCCATAAGCACTAACGCTGCCTCTCTTTACGTTTTAAGTAGGATTTCAACATGACACAAGCAGCCACCAACACCTCTGACACCAGTGCTTCTGACCTGATGGTCGAGATGCGCAACGTCAACAAGTGGTACGGCGACTTCCACGTACTGCGCGATATCTATCTGGAAGTAAAACGCGGCGAGCGTATCGTGGTATGCGGCCCTTCGGGCTCAGGAAAATCAACGTTAATTCGCTGCATCAACCATCTCGAAGAGCATCAAAAGGGTGAAATCGTGGTGGGCGGTATACCGCTGACCCAAGATGTGAAACGCATTGAGCAGATTCGCCGCAGTGTCGGCATGGTATTCCAGCACTTCAATTTGTTCCCGCATTTAACGGTACTGGAAAACTGCTGTATCGCGCCGATGTGGGTACAAAAGAAGCCGCGTAAAGAGGCCGAAGCACTGGCGATGGAGTACCTAGAACGGGTGCGTATTGCCGAGCAGGCCACTAAGTATCCGGGGCAGCTTTCCGGCGGTCAGCAGCAGCGTGTGGCGATTGCCCGCTCGCTGTGTATGCACCCCGACGTCATGCTGTTTGACGAGCCGACCTCTGCACTTGACCCTGAGATGATCAAGGAAGTACTCGACGTTATGGTCGAGCTTGCGGAAGAAGGCATGACCATGATCTGTGTAACCCACGAAATGGGCTTCGCCAAAAAAGTGGCTGACCGAGTGATCTTTATGGATCAAGGGCAAATTATAGAAGAGAACGCGCCTGAACCCTTTTTCAATAACCCGCAGTCAGAGCGGACCCAGCTGTTCTTAAGCCAGATCCTGGGCCACTAGCTAAGTGGCGAATATGCATGCTTTTTTACGCCTGTATTTCGCTTACTTCTGCTCGCCTAGCGGCGTAATACTGGCTGGCATTAACGGCGTTTGCTGGCGATGCTGGCTCAATGGCTTTTCAGCCAGGGCGGTCAATAGGATTTGCAACGGGTCACCGTGGCTAACCAGCAAGATCGTTTCTCCGCTGACCTTTTGCTCCCACTCACGGACCACTGCCTGCATACGCCCGGCAACGCTGCTAACGGCTTCAACCTGATGGTGTTGATGCTCGGCATCCTGAGCATCTAATGCCCATATGCGGGGATAATGTTCGTCTCTCTGCCCGTCTAACTCACCGAAATGGCGTTCTCTTAAACGCGTATCCACGCTGAGGGCTAGTCCAAACGCGGCGGCCACGCGGGCAGCGGTCTGGGTAGTACGTAGGAAATCAGAATGAATAACGCGCGTGGGCCTAGGCCACGGCCAGTCGATCACCACCTGGGCAAGCTGCTGCTCACCATGTTCGGAAAGGCCAAAATCGTCTACCCCGCGCTCAGGTGAACTAATGATCAGTCCCTGCTGATTAGCCTGGCTATGGCCGTGGCGCATTAATAAATAGCGGTTACGCCAATGGTCTGAGAGTGACTGTAAAGTATTTGACATATGTTCGTCTTAAACCCTAAATTGAAGGTGTCTGTTTTCGGAAATAACCATTTTTCGTGCAAAATGTCCACTTACGAAACGTAGTTTGCGTCGTCTCAAGTGAAAACCACGAAGATTACAAAGCGAAATAACTACTCAGTTTTCAAAGACACGCTGCATTCAAAGACGTATCAAGCAGTAAAAGCAGCAAGGCTTTAATAAAACAGCAAGGCTTTAATAAAACAGCAAGGCACAAAAACAACGCACAAATGAGGCTTACTATGGCAACTTCGCTTTTCTGCAAGCGCCCGCTTGCAATGCTGACAGCGGCATCCCTACTTCCGCTAGTCCTGCTATCTACCCACGCCTATGCGGAATGTGAGCGTGGTGATTTAGACGCCATTTATTGTGATGAAAATGGTGATATGGTCGCCGACCTACCCGCTGATGAGGCGGAATGGGCCAATCCAGATACGCTAATTTTTGCCTACACGCCGGTCGAAGATCCCGCTATCTATACCGATATCTGGCAGCCGTTCATTGATCATCTAGCAAAGGTCACCGAGCGCGACGTACGCTTTTTCGCGGTGCAATCTAACGCTGCCCAGGTAGAGGCTATGCGCAGCGGCCGGCTACATATCGCCGGCTTCTCCACAGGCCCCACGCCCTTTGCAGTTAACCTTGCGGGCGCCGTTCCCTTCGCGCTGATGGGATCAGATGACGGGCAGTTTGGCTACACGTTACAGCTGTTTACGCACGTGGACTCCGATATTCACGAGCTGGAAGATCTTAAAGGCAAGCGCGTCGCCCACACATCGCCAACGTCCAACTCGGGCAACTTAGCGCCCCGCGCACTGCTTCCTGAACTTGGCATTACCCCGGATGAAGACTACGAAGTGGTCTATTCGGGAAGTCATGATCAGTCGATGCTCGGCGTTGTGGCGAAAGATTATGATGCCGCCCCCGTCGCCTCTGAAGTGGTTGATCGGATGGCCGCACGTGGCCTCTACGATGCCGACGACGTGCGCCTGATCTACGAGTCCGACCGCTTCCCCACCACCTCCTATAACTACGCTTATAACCTAGATCCCGCTTTAGTCGAAAAAATAGAAGAAGCCTTTTTCACCTTTGACTTTACTGGCACCGAGCTTGGCGAAGAGTTCGAAGGCGTCGAGAAGTTTATTCCTATCAACTACAAAGACAACTGGCAGGTGATTCGCACCATCCAGGCAGCTAATAACGTCAGCTATACGCCCGAAAACCTGGAAGAGTAAAACGTAACGCACCGCTACTGGCGGTGCGGTTATTTTCTCGACGATGGAAGCGAACACATGCTGGAAATTACCAATCTGGTCAAACGCTATGGCCACGATGAAGCCGTACTTAAAGGGCTTGACCTAAAGGTAGAAGGAAACAGCGTTGTTTCTATTGTAGGCGCCTCAGGTGCAGGCAAAAGCACCATGCTGAGATGTATCAACCGTCTGGTCGAGCCGACTTCCGGCTCTATCAAACTCAACGGCACTGAGCTTGTGAATTTGAAAGGCGGTGATTTACGCCGCGCTCGACGCAAGATTGGCATGGTGTTCCAAGGCTTTAATCTTTTAGACCGCTTAACCGTGATGGAAAATGTGCTGGCCGGGCGGCTAGGCTACGTCAATCTCTACCAGGCGATTTCGCGCCGCTATCCCAAGGAAGACATTGAACGCGCGTTTGTGCTGATGGAGCGCGTCGGTATTGCCCATTATGCCAATAAGCGTGCCGATGAGCTTTCTGGTGGCGAGCGCCAGCGGGTCGGCGTGGTACGTGCACTGATGCAAGAGCCTGAAGTCCTGCTGGCCGATGAGCCCACGGCCTCATTGGACCCGCGCACGTCTGAGCAAATTATGATCTTGCTGCAAAGTTTGGCCAGCGAGCTCTCGCTGCCGGTGCTGATTAATATCCACAACGTTGCTCAGGCAAAAACCTACACCGAACGGATTGTCGGTTTACGCCACGGCAAAATGATTTTTGATGGGCTACCCGCGGACTTCAATAAAGACGCCTTAGATGCCATCTACGGGGGCATTGAAGCGCCAGACGATGCAATCACGGATACGCCCGTCGAGGAGCGCTCCCATGACTCCGCCTGACGCCCATCCAGCGACGCCCCGCACGTGGAAAAAACCACCGTTTATCGCTAACCCTCTGCTGCGCTACGGGCTAATCATTGTCGCAGCGGTGTACTTGGTGTGGGCCTTTGGCTCGCTGCCGTTCAACTGGGCGCGTATTTCTGAAGGCCTACCCCGCGCTGCGCGCATATTTAGCGGCGGCTTTCCTCCTAGTCTGGAGCGCTATGGGCTGCTCATTACGGGGTTTAAAGAGAGCTTTCAAATCGCTATTTTGGCCACCCTTCTGGGGGTTTTTCTATCGATCCCCTTTGCGGTGATGGCCGCACGAAATATCGCCCCAATGCCTATTTATATCATCGGCAGAGCGGTGATTATTATATCGCGTAGCTTTCACCCGGTGATTGTGGCGATCCTCTTTGTGGCCGCCGTTGGGTTTGGTCCGCTGGCAGGCGTTCTCACGCTAACCCTCTACTCGATTGGCTTTGTGGGCAAACTGCTCGCTGAGGAAATCGAAGAAATTGACTGGGGCCAAGTGGAAGCCATGAAGGCCGCCGGGGCAGGCTATGTAGCCATTCTGTTCTATGCGGTATTCCCACAGATTCTGCCGCGCCAAGTGGGCCTTTCGATGTACCAACTCGACAGCAACCTGCGTGCCTCTGCGGTCGTAGGGATTGTCGGTGCTGGTGGCATTGGGGGCACGCTAATGAATGCCTTTGGGCGCTACGACTACGATTTCGCCTTTGCGATTTTGCTCATTATCATCGCGGTCATTTTGCTCAGTGAAGGTGTCAGCGGCTGGGTAAGGAAAAAAATATGGTAGATCACGCACAGCAGCTTGCCGATCGCGTTTGGCAACGCTATGACCGCAAACAGCGCCTTACTCGCTACGCCGTACTGCTCGCCACCGTCATGCTGGTGGTATGGGCCGTGCGCGATATTGATATTTTCTGGCCCTGGGTATGGGACGCACCAAATCAAATCTCCAACCTGGGCGCGCGCATGTGGCCACCCAGTGCAGCGGGTTTCAACAATATTATCGCAGCGCTGGTCGAGACTGTGCATATTGCGACCCTGGCCACTTTCCTAACTATTTTTTTAGCGCTACCGGTGGCTTTCATTGCCGCTCAAAACACCACGCCAAACCGTGCGTGCCTATGGTTGGGGCGTTTCATACTCGTCTCCAGTCGCTCGGTGAATACCATAATTTGGGCACTGCTGTTTGTGGCCATTTTTGGCCCCGGCGTGTTAGCGGGCATTCTCGCCATCGTGTTTCGCTCTATCGGTTTTATCGGCAAGTTGATGGGCGAAGCCATTGAGGAGATCGACCGCAAGCCGGTAGAAGCGATGGAAGCCACCGGCGCGTCCAAAGCCAAGGTGATTGCCTATGCGATTGTGCCGCAAGTCATGCCCGCCTTTTTTGCCATTGTGATACTGCGCTGGGACATCAACATCCGTGAATCGACGGTGCTGGGGCTTGTTGGTGCGGGTGGCATCGGGGTTATTTTGCAGGGCGCTATTGATACTTTCGCTTGGCCAACCGTAGCGACGATATTGATTGCGATCATCGTGTTGGTGCTGATTGGTGAGGCCATTACCAGCCTTCTACGCAGCAAGGTGCTGTAGCAGATTGTGCAAGCGTTTGACCTATCGTCAAACGCTTGCCATGGTTAAAGCACCATCAATGACCAGGAGGATGCACAGTGATGACAACCTATATTGTGGTAGCCGACGCCGCTCGCGCGCGTATCTTTACGCGTGATGCGCTGACGCTTGAAGAGCACGAAAGCCTGGTTCACGCACAAGGACGGCTGCACGAAGGGGATCTGGTCACCGATCGGCGCGGCGACATGCACGATGCTACGTCCACCACATCACGCTCAGCTGGAGAAGAAGGCTCAGCCTCCAAGCACGAAAACGAGCTCTTTGCGAAAGAGGTTGCCAATCATCTGTACGCCGCCCGTGTGGATAACCGCATGGAGAAGCTCATTATGGTGGCACCGCCCAAGTTTTTAGGTTTGCTACGCGACAAAATCGATGGCCCCACTCAGAAGCTAGTCATTCACTCGCTTTCGAAAGACCTTAGTAAAGCGTCACTTGGAGATATCCAGGCTGCCGTCAGCGATTTACGCTAAGCGAACAGTTAAACATTCATTTAAAATGGTTAAGGAATCGGCGGCAGCGAGATATCGTCGCTGCGCTTGGCGCCGGCCGTCATCTCACGGCAGAGGCGTAGAAACTCGCGCACGCCCGTCGTGAGATATTTATGCCTATGCCAGATAAATGTGAATTGACGCCTTAGATCCAACTCCGGCGTAGGCAGGGGTACTAAGCTGCCGCGCCGAAAGGCATCGCGCAGCGCTAGGCGCGAAACGCAGCCAATCCCTAAGCCCGACTCCACGGCACGCTTAATACCTTCAGTATGTTCAAGTTCCAGTAGAGTATTGAACCGGCTACGCCGGTGGCGGGCGGCATGCTCGAGCGTCATACGCGTGCCGGAGCCCTCTTCGCGCATGATCCAGTCCTCACGCAACAGCTGCTCAAGTTCAAGATGTTCCAAGCCTGCCAGCGGGTGGCGCGGCGAGCAAAAAACACACAGCTCGTCCTCCACCCACGGCTGGCTGATAATCATATCATCGTCGCACTGCCCTTCAATTAATCCTAAATCTAGCGAGTGCTGACGCACGCCTTCGATAATATGGCGGGTATTGCGCACCGCCAGACGAACACGGCTGCCGGGATGGCGCTGCATAAAATCGCTGATTAAAAGGGTGGCCAAATAGTTACCTATCGTCAACGTGGCTCCTACATCCAGCGACCCCACGCCCTGCTGCCCGCGCAGCAGCTCTTCGATCTCTTCACCGCGGTCAAGCAACGCGACGGCTTTGGGCAATAGTTGAAACCCCAACGCGTTGAGCTTTAAGCGCTTACCCACTCGGTCCAGCAGTTGGCAGTCAAACTGGCGCTCAAGCTCAGCCAGCGACGTACTGGTCGCTGACTGAGACATCACAAGCGCCCGCGCCGCCTGAGAAACGCTTTCATGCTGAGCTACCGCCACAAACACTTCCAATTGACGCAGGGTATAGTGCATAAATCCGGCCTATATCTATTTTATAGATAAGAGTTATCAATATAATTTACTTAACAGATATATCATTATTCACTTAGAATTACCGACAATATATTTAATCATTTTTATTCTTTTTAAGAATAACGCTGCGGCAGTTTAGTCACCGCAGCGGCTAATGGAGATCCGCATGAGCAAGTTTGCCCTAGAAGAAGTTCTCAGCGTTCACCACTGGAACGACACGCTATTTAGTTTCCGCACCACGCGTGAGCGCAGCCTTCGCTTCAAAACGGGTCAGTTTGTAATGATCGGCCTAGAAGTCAACGGCAAGCCGTTAATGCGTGCTTACTCGATTGCCAGCCCCAACTATGAAGACCACCTAGAGTTCTTCAGCATCAAGGTGCCCGATGGCCCGCTGACTTCACGTCTGCAACACTTAAAAGTGGGCGACCAGATTATGGTTAGCCGCAAGCCCACTGGCACGCTGGTCTGCGACGACCTGCTGCCGGGGCGAAACCTGTATATGCTGTCTACCGGTACGGGCCTCGCGCCCTTTATGAGCCTGATTCAAGACCCTGAGGTTTACGAGCGCTATGAAAAAGTGGTGCTGATCCACGGCGTGCGTGAAGTCTCTGAATTGGCCTATGCCGACTTCATCACCAAAGAGCTGCCGGCCCACGAATACCTAGGCGAGGATATTGCTAAAAAGCTGGTTTACTACCCCACCGTCACCCGTGAAGAGTTTCACACCATGGGACGCCTGACCGACCACATCCGTTCCGGCAAGCTGTTTGAAGATACTGGCCTGCCGCCCATTGATCCGCGTCAAGACCGCGCGATGATCTGCGGCAGCCCTGCGATGTTAGACGACACCAGCGCCTTACTTGATGAGCTGGGGCTGAATATTTCGCCGCGCATGGGCGAACCCGGCGACTACGTGATCGAGCGTGCCTTTGTAGAGAAGTAATTTGTTGGTAAGTGGTGAATAGTGAATAGACAAAATTCTCTACATCATCACTAGGACGACAAAGCCCCTGATGGAGATTATCCACAGGGGCTTTGTGCTGCTTATCACTCACGATTTATAAAGCGCCACTCAATCGTTTAAACCGCGTCTTTTCCCGTTTCACCGGTACGGATGCGAATGACCTGCTCTAGCGGTATGACGAAGATTTTCCCATCACCAATTTTACCCGTGTTAGCGACCTGGGTGATGGCATCAATGACTTGTTCCGCCATATCGTCGTCCACCGCTACTTCCAGCTTCACTTTAGGTAGGAAATCCACCACATACTCAGCGCCGCGATAAAGCTCGGTGTGACCTTTCTGACGACCAAAGCCCTTAACTTCCGTCACCGTAATGCCCTGTACGCCGATCTCGGAGAGAGACTCGCGCACGTCGTCTAACTTAAATGGCTTGATAATAGCAGTGATCAATTTCATTACGAAAATCCTCTCTAACTAGGTGGCCGTGATGGGCTTTACTGTGCGGCGGCGGATGGCCCGCTAACGACCAGCATACACCGCTATGGTAGGAGAATAAAAAGGCCTCCCCAAAAGGGGAGGCCATGAGAACAACACTTGCTCATTTAGGCGTCTTAAAATTACTTTTTGGCGCCACCTAATTATTTTTTAACACTAAACTCTGGGTAGGCTTCGAGACCGCACTCAGCGATATCGACACCCTCATACTCTTCTTCTTCACTAACGCGCACGCCCATGATCGCTTTGAGAATAAGCCATACCACCAGGCTAGCAAGGAAGACCCAAGCAAAGATGCCCACAATGCCAATGATCTGGGCACCAAAGGTTGCATCGGCGTTGTTCAGCGGCACTGCTAACACGCCCCAGATACCGACCACACCATGAACCGAGATAGCACCGACAGGATCATCTAGTTTCAGCTTGTCCAGTGTCACGATGGCAGCGACAACGATGATCCCGCCTATCGCGCCAATCATCGCCGCGCTCAAAGCAGAAGGAGAAAGCGGATCGGCAGTAATCGCCACAAGGCCGGCCAATGCACCGTTCAACGCCATGGTGAGGTCCGCTTTACGAAACCACAGTTTAGCCAGAATAAGCGCGGCAATGACGCCACCCGCAGCGGCCGCATTCGTGTTCACGAACACCTGTGCCACGTTGTTAGCGGAACCGATATCCGACATTTTTAGCTCTGAGCCACCGTTAAAGCCAAACCAGCCCATCCACAGAATCAGTGTGCCTAGCGCCGCCAGCGGCATGTTGGCGCCGGGAATAGCATGAATCGAACCATCTTTACCGTACTTACCTTTACGTGGCCCTAGCACCAATACACCGGCTAGCGCAGCAGCGGCCCCAGCCATGTGCACAATGCCCGAACCGGCATAGTCAGAGTAGCCCGCTTCAGCCAACCAGCCGCCGCCCCATGTCCAATAGCCAGATACTGGATAGATCACCGCGGTCATGACAACCGCAAAGGCCAGGAATGCCCACAGTTTCATACGCTCAGCCACCGCTCCAGACACAATCGACATGGCCGTTGCGACAAACACAACCTGAAAGAAGAAGTCGGCTCGCATGGAGTAATATGGAGCATCGTCGCCACCTGCGGTGACGGCATCAATGCTGTTTTCGGCACCAATCAAGAAGCCCAGGTTTGGCAGGAAGCCACCGGCAGAGCTTGAGTACATGATGAAGTAGCCAACCAGCAGGTACATGGTGCAGGCAATAGCAAACAGTGCGATGTTTTTGGTTAGAATTTCTGCCGTGTTTTTCGAACGCACCATGCCCGCTTCAAGCATGGAGAAACCAGCGGCCATCCACATGACTAGCACGCCGCAAATTAAGAAGTAAAAGGTATCGAGTGCGTAGCTTAGATCAGCCAATTCATTCATTGTTAGTTCTCCGTTGAACTAAAAAAGTACCCTGTGAGTGCGGTTTAAACGGCATCTGCGCCGCGTTCACCGGTACGAATACGGATCACGTCTTCTAGCGGCGTCACAAAGACTTTGCCGTCGCCAATCTTGCCGCTGTTAGCAGCGTTACAGATCGCATCCAGTACGCCCTCTAGGCGATCATCGTCTACGGCCACTTCCACTTTCACTTTGGGTAGAAAGTCGACCACATACTCGGCACCGCGATACAGTTCGGTATGACCTTTCTGACGACCAAAGCCTTTTACTTCGGTAACGGTAATGCCCTGCACGCCGTTATCGGCGAGTGCTTCACGAACGTCGTCGAGCTTGAATGGCTTGATGATAGCGGTGATGAGTTTCATCCCGGATCTCCCCTGCTGGATAAGTCCTGCTAGATTAGTAGCGGCGCAGCCGCCAGAATAAGCACCTGAACCGTTAATGCGCATACTGTGCCAGCTGATTTTTTTTAATTTAAAATCATTTAGTTAACATAAAAAAAATGGTTTTTAATGGCCGATTTTGCGTAAAATCATTACCGTAACAGCCCTGGCGCACCAAAAAAGAGCGTAAGCAAACGTTGCCCGCCCTATTTAGATGCAAATCACGCACAAGACAGTAAACGCACGCGGCACATGCGAAGTCGCCCACTGTTGCGTATCCTTACCGGTAAGCAATTATCTTTTATGTGTGACCCATTAGGAGAGAGCCATGGCGCCTCAAGACCGTATTAGCCGACTGGCACAGCAGATTGGCGACCGCTTACAGAACGCATCTCAAGCGCCGGAAGATATTCAAAAAGGCGTACAGCAAGTGGTTCGCAGCGCGTTTGATCGCCTTGAGCTGGTCTCACGCGAAGATTTCGATATTTTGATGGATGTCGTACAGCGCACACGAACGCGCGTCGAAGCGCTGGAACGCCAAGTGGCAAACTTGGAAGCCGTGATTGAAACGCAGCAGGCCGCAGCGCCGTCACCCACACCGACGGCCGACAAGCCTGTCTCTAGCGGCCCGTCAGACAACCAGTAATGCACTTCGCGGCGGCCTAAATCGCCGCCGCGTAGCTCAGAGCAGCAGAGAAGCTAGCAACGCTTGTTATTTCCAAAAACAATGAGAACATTTATCATTGCGTTTTAGACTGTCAATGATTAGGATCACTGCCAATAACAAACCTGTTCTCTGGAAAACTCATGAAACGCTATCTCGTTGTAAGCGCTAGCCTTTTGAGTAGCGCTTTTCCTCTGCTTGCCTATTCGCAAACCCCGTTTGGACATACTGAGCAGGAAACCATGGTGGTGGTCGGCTCGCGCACGCCAACACAAATCAGCCAGATTCCCGGGGCGGTGCACGTTGTCGAAAGCCGCGAGCTTCAGCAGCAAATCAATGCTGGCGGCGACCTTAAAACGGCGCTGGGCAGGCTGGTACCGGGGCTTGATTTTGGTCCCCAGGGTCGCACCAATGCAGGGCAAAACATGCGTGGGCGCAGCGTGCAGGTGCTGATTGACGGCGTTTCATTGAATAACTCACGCGGCTTGTCACGCCAGTTCGATGCCATTGACCCGTTTAATATCGAGCGTGTCGAAGTGCTTTCCGGCACCAGCAGCCTTTACGGCGGGGGCGCGACGGGCGGGTTGATCAATATCATCACCAAACAAGGCGAAAGCGGTCGTCCTCATTTCGAGTCTCAGGCCAGCGTGACCAGCGGATTCAATACTGGCCATGACGTTGATCGGCGGCTTTCTCAATCGGCTAGCGGTGGTAATGAAACAGTGCAGGGCCGCATTGGCGTATCGCTAGTGGAAAATGGCCGCCAGTATGATGCCGGTGGCGATGAGATTTTTCCCGATATCGCCCAGAGTGACCTGCAAGACAACCGCAGCCTAGATATTCTTGGCAACCTGCGCATTGAGCTGAGCGATGAACAGACACTGATGCTTAGCGGCCAACTCTACGAGTCAGGCAAGCAGGGTGACCGTGGCCTTTACTTCCCTGATTTGGCTGCCGCAACGCCCAGTCTAGAGAATGCCGATATCCGCGATGGCTTTAGCGCTGACCGAGAGCCGCGCACTGATCGCAAGATGTTTAGTGCCAACTATCATCATGCCAACTTGCTTAACCAAGATTTCTATCTTCAGGTCTACCATCGTGAAGAGGAATCTAGCTTTCACCCCTTCCCGTATGCGGCGCCTGGCGGTGGCTACTATTTCGCGGCCTCCCAGCAGAACACCACTTTAAGCGGCTTAAAAGCGTTGTTTTCGGCCGACCTCAGCGACTCACTAAACCTGACCTACGGCGCGGATCTGGACCGGGAGTCGTTTGATGCCTCGCAGATGCGTTTTGACCGCGTCGCCAGTGATGCCAGCGGCGGCCTCATCCAGCGCACTGGCAGTATTACGCCACGCTACCCAGGCTTTGAAGTTGATACGGTCGCACTGTTTGCACAAAGCGAGTGGTGGGCAACGGATCAGCTGCAGTTGAGCGGCGGCATCCGCCACCAGCAAATGGGTGTGGAGATAGACAACTTCAACAGCGTGCCGGGCGGCTCCAGCGACTACGACGTGACGCTTTACAACCTCAGCGCACTCTACGACTTTGACAACGGCCACCAAAGTTGGCTCGGCTACTCAGAAGGCTTTGAGCTGCCCGACCCATCCAAGTATTACGGCCGTGCCGGCCAGACCGTCGCAGACAACCCGCTTAAGGGCATTAAGGCACAACAAGTCGAGCTGGGTTGGCGCTATAGGGGCGGCGACTGGCTGACCCAGGCGGCGGCTTACTACGCCTGGTCGGACATCGCCATGAAGTTGGATAGCGACCTCAATGTTACTCAAATCGACGATGATCGGCGCGACTACGGCTTAGAAGCCTCTGTGACACGCTTTATTGGCGATCATTGGGAAGTGGGCGGCACTCTGCATGCGCTGGTCTCCGAGCAAAAAGTCGATGGCAGCTGGCAGGATCGCGGCATTACCGTTGCTCCTTATCCCTCTCAGGATAGCCTGACCACTCACTTAGCATGGAGCGATAATCAGCGCACGCTGCGCCTTCAGGGCAGCCACGCTCGGGATTACGAAGACGCCGATGGCGATCGTATTGATGGCTTTACCCTGTTTGATCTGATTGGCAGTCAGGACACTGACTTTGGCACGGTTAGCCTGGGTATCAGCAACCTGGCCGATAAGCAGTATTCTACGCCTTGGGGGCAACGCGCAGTTGGGTTCTATTCACCCAATTACGGACCGGAATATCTTTACGATTATCAGGGCCGCGGGCGTACGTTTACACTGGGCTGGTCGCTCGATTACTAGGTATATTGCAACGTTATGGATGTATCGCACCGATGCCAACGCTTACATCGTTAACTCCGGCCACGCTTAGCCAGCTAGGGCATAAATACGGCATCGACTACTTACACCCTGGGGAGGCGTCTGACTGCCCGCTCGCACACGGCAGCGTCAGCGATTTATCGCTGCCTCCTGCTCTACACCTCACACTGTCGGATCTTGAGGTTCGTCATCGCTATCTCTCGCGCTCAACTCAGTCCGTGCCATGGTTTATGTGTGTGGTTATGGATGGCCGTATTAATATCAGTCAAGGCCAGACGCAACTCACTATCGGTGCCGGCCAAGGGCTGTGCGCGCACTTCACTCCGCAGGCACCGCTGATTGTCGAACAGCCCGCTCAGGTGCGGCTGCGCACGCTGAATATTGCCGTTCTGGCAACCGCTCCCTATGCGCTACCAGGCGCACATGAGCCACAACTGCGCACCTGGACACTGCCACCGGCGCTCTTTACACAGCTACTTGCCACAAGCGAACATCCGCTGGACGACTGGCGCCAGTCGCTGCTCTGGCATGGCCTTTCATTACAGCTACTTGGCTATGGGCTACCCACGCCATCTACCTTTGATTTCTCACTTACGCCCGGTCTTAAAGCGCGCGAGAACGAGCGGCTCGCTCAGTTGCATGAAACCCTATGCAACCATCCGATGGCCGAGTACTCCCTTAAAGCACTGGCCCGCAGCATGGCCATGAGCCAGAGCAGCCTGCGTCAAAAGTTTCGCGACCGATACGGCTGCACCATCTTTGATCATTTACGCCGCTGCCGCCTGCAAGAGGCCTATCGTCAATTAGAAAACGACTATAGCGTTCAACAGGTCGCCCACGCCTGCGGGTATTGCCACGCAACCAACTTTGCGACCGCCTTCAAGCGGCAGTTTGGTATCGCCCCCACGGCGGTTATCAGCCGCTGCTAATGGTTTTCCCTGCCCGCGCTGTGGGTATCTTTGCGCAGCAAGTTCCTTCGCACCGCGCTTTTTGTCATATCCAATAGCTTCTTTGTCATCGCGCATACCTTTCCCTAGCAATTAAGAGCAATAATTCTCATTAACATATTAGTTAATTGCTTCTCCTTGCAGGTACACCGTCATGCCCTTAGCGCCTCGCCGCTCCCCACACGCCTCTCTGTTCTTATGCTCTCCGCTAAGTGCCGCCGTTCTTGCCGTACTCAGCGTTACACCCGCGATTGCACAAGAGGCAACGTCGCTGGGCACGGTCACCATCACGGCACAGCAAGCCGCGACAAAAGTAGCAACGCCGTTTATTGAGACGCCGCAAAGCGTTTCCATGATTACCCGTGAGCAAATGGATAATCGCGGGGTAAGCACAGTGCAACGGGCCACAGACTACACGCCAGGCGTATACTCCAACCAAGTGGGCGCGTCCAATCGCTTTGACTATCTGGTGCTACGCGGCTTTTCTGATGGCAGTTTAAGCAATACGTTTTTAGACGGCCTAAAAGTCATGGGCGATGCCAACTCGCACAGCAGTATGCGCATCGACCCGTGGTTTTTGGAAAGTATTGAGGTGGTGCGCGGCCCCGCATCGGTACTCTACGGGCGCGCCTCACCCGGCGGCGTGGTGGCCTTGAACAGCAAACGGCCCGAGTTTGAACAAGGCGGTGAGCTGCGCTTTAGAGTGGGTAATAACAACCAGCGCAGCGCGGCGTTTGATGTCACCGGCCCCATTGGCGCTGAGCAACGCGTAGCATTCCGCTTAACCGGCATTGCCAGCGCTGCTGATACTCAATTTGGTCCAACGGAAGAGCAGCGCTACGCTATTGCGCCTCGGCTAACCTGGGACATCACCGACGATACTAGCCTGACTGTCGAAGCCTACCTTCAGGACGAACCCGAAGGCGGCTACCACTCTGGCGTTCCTTATGAGGGCTCAGTGGTGCCACGCAACGGGCGTAAAATCAGCAATAACTTCTATGACGGCGAAGCAGACTACGATGCCTACGAGCGTACTCAGCGAATGGTCGGCTACTCGCTAGAACACCGCTTCAACGATCAAGTGACGGGCCGCCAGATGTTGCGCTATCTCAACTCTGACGTCGTGCTTAACCAAGCCTATGGCTTTGGCTGGTCCTCACCGACCTCCAACGAATTGAATCGCTATTACTCCGGCAGTAACGAGTCCCTTGAAGCGGTGACGGTTGATAACCAGCTGGAAGCGCGCCTCAGCAGCGGTGTTGTCGATCACACACTGCTCTTCGGGGTCGATTACCAGCAGCGTGAAAATGACGTTTCATGGCCATCCGGCGCGTTCCCTTCCCTGAATGCGTTCGAGCCAATCTACGGTAGCGATCCGCTCGCGTTTTACGACCCGATTCGTGAACAACATAAAATCGAACAAACCGGGGTTTATTTACAGGATCAAATCGCCGTCGATAACTGGCGCTTCACGCTGGGCGCGCGCTACGACTGGGTTAGCATTGATAACACCAACCTCGATACCGACGATACGAGTTCACTCAGTGACACGCAGTTTAGCGGCCGTGCCGGCGCCGTTTATCTATTCGATAATGGCGTGGCCCCTTATTTGAGTTACTCCACTGCGTTTACCCCGACCAGTTTCGTCGATGAAAGCGGCAATTTACTCTCTCCCATGGAAGGCGAGCAGTGGGAAACCGGGGTGAAATACCAGCCCAACGGTAGCGCCAACCAGTACAGCGCGGCCATTTTCCATATCACTCAGGAAAACGTAGCGACTAAAGAGCAGCCGAGCGACCCTTACCGCGCCGTGGGTGAAATTGAATCCCAAGGGCTTGAACTGGAGGCACAAACGCAGCTCACCGATACGCTCTCGCTTCAGGCAGGCTATAGCTTCACCGACATCACCTACGCTAAAAGCGACGACGGCAACCAGGGTAACAACGCGATTTACTCACCGCGCCATCAAGTACAGGCATGGGCTCACTATGCAGCCAATGACGGCTGGCTAAACGGTGTCGATATGGGCGTTGGCGTGCGCCATTACGCAGACATCGCCGCCGATCGTGCCAATACTGAAACGGTGCCAGACTATACGCTAGTCGATGCCACCATCGGTTACGACCTAAGCCACGTAGGTGTTCCGGGCGTCGAAACACGCTTAAACATTAGCAACATGCTGGATAAAGATTACGTCGCCTCGTGCAACTCGCTTGATTACTGCTACTTCGGCGCTGAGCGCGGTGTGACGGCTAGCGTTCACTACCGTTTCTAAGCCTCGCTATGCACAACCACACGCCCAGGCCAATAGGCCTGGGCGTTGCTGTTTCTGAATTAGGTTTGCAAACAATAAACATTATCGTTTAAATATATCGCTTATATTCCTGGATGGCCTTCCTCCCTCATGCGCCACACCCCCCTGCTCGTTTTATGTGCTAGCTGCGGACTGTTCGCCGTATATCTGCTGACCGTTTCTACCGCGCACGCCCAGGTTGCCACGGTAGATTGGACCATTGCCGAAACGCTGCTGGCGATCGATGCACCTGTCAGCAGCATCGCCCAGCAGGCTGACTACCACGCCTGGGTGGGCAAACCTCGCATTCCGGAAAGTGCTACCGATATGGGCCTGCGCACGCAGCCTAATCTGGAGCTTTTGTCCCAGCTGCCCCCCGAGCAGCTGCTGATTTCCCCCATGTTCGCGAGCTTAGCGCCGCGCTTGGAGAAAGTCGTACCGGTCACATCGCTGGCGCTCTATTCACCCGGCGCAGATATCTGGCAGGAAATGCAGGCGCTGACCCGCGAGCTGGGCGAAATAACCGACCGCGAAGCGGCGGCAGAGCAGTTGATCAATGACACTCAAACGCTGATGGCGTCGCTACGCCAGGCACGGCCGGATACCGCACCGCTGTTGATGGTGCAGTTCATGGATGCGCGTCACGTGCGTGTCTTTGGGCAAAGCAGCTTGTACAACGCCGTGCTTGAGCAGCTAGCGCTGCCCAATGCATGGGAGCAAACGACCAACGCCTGGGGATTTTCACTGGTGGGCGTTGAAGCGCTGGCGCACTATCCCGAGGCAACCATCGTGATCATCGATCCCTTACCCGCGGGGGTAGAAGCAGAGCTGGCTAGCAGCGGCCTGTGGCAACAGCTGCCTAACGTCAAAAACGCTAACCTGCTGCGCCTGCCGCCGGTATGGAGCTTTGGAGCGCTGCCATCTGCACAGCGCTTTGCACAAGAACTGACCGCCGCGTTGGAAGAATCTCATCGCAGCGATCAGTAGCTCACGCGTTAAACGGCTTACCAGCGGTAGCTAACGCTGCCGATGACGCTGCGTGATTCACCGTAGTAGCACCAGAATTCGCAGCTCGCAACGTACTCTTTATCGGTCAGGTTATTGACGTTAATCTGTGCCTGCCAGCCATCGGCAAACTCGTAGCCGACCATGGCATCCACTAGCGTGTAGCTGCTCACATCGCTACTACTATTATCCGCATCGACGCTGCTGCCTACGTAGCGCACGCCGCCGCCCAGCGTTATGCCATCGAGCGCGCCCCCGGTCACCGCATAGTCCAGCCAGGTGGATGCTTGATGGCGTGGAATTAAGCTGGCGCGTCGATCATCTTCCAAGCGCGAATCGTTATAGGTGTACGCAGCGGTGACCTTAAGGTCATCCGTTACGTAGCCTACCCCCTCCAGCTCAAAGCCTTGGGACGTACGCTCGCCTTCCTGCACCTGAAAACCTGCCGGCGAGTTGACTAGCGTGTTGCTTTCTTGGAGATCAAAAACCGCCGCGGTGATATAGCCATCCCAGCTAAACGGTGCGACCTTCACACCCACTTCCCACTGCCGGCCTTCGCGCGGCTCGTAGAGATCGCCGCTGCTATCGACGCGGCCTACCGGGTCAAACGACTCGGTATAGCTGACGTAAGGGTTAATGCCATTTTCACCCAGGTACATCGCACCACCCGACCACGATACCTGATCATCATCTGAGCGCTGCGTGGTATCGGCGGTTACATTGCGATTTTCCGTTTCCGCCTGATCATAGCGAACGCCGCCTAGCAGCACCCACCGGTCGTCTAAGCGCAGCTGGTTTTGCGCATAAAAACCGGTTTGCTCTTTGTCGATCTCACGGGTGAGCAGATCATCCTGACCAATGGGCGTGAAATTGCCGTACGTCGGATTAAAAATATCGATCGGCTCACCGAAGGCGTAGTTATCTGCTTCCTGACCCTTCAAGGCGAGGTTTTGATAATCAACGCCTAGTAGCAAAGTATTCTCGGTGCGGTCCGTATACCAGGTGCCCACAACGCGGTTGTCGACCGTCCAGCTGTCGATGTTGCCATCACGATAAACGTGCCCGCGGGAAGCACGCCGATCATCGACCATCGAGAGTACATAGGTGCTGCGTAGATCTAGGTCGAGCTCGCTGTAGCGCAAATCTTGCTCAAACGCCCAGGTATCATTAAGGCTATGCCTCAATTCATAGCCTAGCCCCCACTGGGTGCGTTTATCCTGATCGTAGCCCGGCTCGCTTAAATTAGTTTGTGGGTCAATGCGGCCAAAAGGCGTGTTTTGTACGGTGCCGTAAGGCAGTTTAAAGCCGTTAACGGGGACACCGTCGTCTTTTTGCACGCTGGCCAAAAACGTCACGGTAGTGTCTTCGCTCACGTCCACTGCTAGGCTCGGTGCAAAGTAGTAACGCTCGTTGTCCGTCGCATTTAAATCGCCATCGCGCTCCTTATACAGGCCCACCATGCGGTAACGTACGTTGTCAGACTCCCCCAGCGGCCCGCTGGTATCAATACCAATTTGACGATGATTACGATTACCCAGCTGGAAATTCACCTGCCCCTGCGGCGTTTGCGTTGGGCGCTTGCTCACCGCGTTAATCAGCCCGCCGGGAGGTGCTTCGCCGTATAGAATCGACGAAGGCCCTTTAAAGACGTCCACTCGTTCCAGGCCAAACGGTTCAGGCAGCCACTGATAGAAGCCTTCTCGATAGATGCGCAAGCCATCTTGATACGTCGATTGATCAAAGCCACGCACCTTAAGCCAGTCAGTGTTGTTATCACTGCCGTAATGGCCCGCTAACACACCTGCACGGTAACGAAAGGTTTCGTCTAACTGCTGCACGTTACGCGCGTCTAGCTCTTCGCGGTCAACGCTAGAGACAGGGCGAGGCGTTTCAACCAACGGCGCATCTACTTTCAGCGCCGTGCCCACCACGACCATCGTGCCATTGTTAGCCGTGCCATCCTGGGCGCTAGCGGTAGAGCATAATAAAATGGCGGTGACGGGTATCAACGCAGCAGCAATCGAGCGCGCCAAAGGACGGCGGATAAACGGCAAAGCGGGCATAGTCGGCAAACTCATTATGAGGTTAGAAGGAAGCAGCAGAGTCAGTATAGTAAAGATCATGATAATCGTTTTTATTTGTATTAATCATATCGCCTTGACCGGCCCGCTATCAACGTCCTTTTAAATACGGTAGTTTAACGCTTACAGTAAAGTTTGCTTAGAAAGCCCTAGGGTTCAGATATTAGCGAGGAAAGGCGATGACGCTAGCCATTGTGGCCACGCGCGCAGGCGTGGGCTTAGACGCACCAGCAGTGCATGTGGAAGTACACTTAGCTAACGGCTTGCCTGGACTGACACTCGTAGGCCTTCCAGAAACCGCCGTCAAAGAAAGCCGTGAGCGCGTGCGCAGCGCCTTAGTTAATGCGGGCTTTGATTTTCCCAATACGCGGCGGATTACCCTCAACCTCGCGCCTGCCGACCTGCCCAAAGAGGGCGGCCGTTTTGATCTACCCATAGCGCTTGGGATTCTCGCCGCCTCGGGGCAGATTCCGGTTGAAACATTAGAAGGCATGGAATGTGCCGGCGAGCTGGCCCTAGACGGCAAGCTGCGCGCGGTGCCCGGAATACTGCCCTTTGCGCTGGCCACCCGGCGGGCAAAAAAAGCGCTGATTGTGCCCCGCGACTGCGCCGATGAAGCCGCGCTAGCGGGCGATCTACCGGTGCTGCCCGCCGATACGCTTTGGCAGGTCGTCGCTCACCTGCTTGATCAGGAGAAGATTTCACCGCATAGGCTCAGCGCCTCGGTGAAAGAGGCGGCAACGGTGGATGACCTTGCCGATGTGCGCGGCCAGCAGCAGGCGCGACGCGCGTTAGAAATCGCCGCGGCTGGCGGCCACAACCTACTCTTTGCCGGCCCACCGGGCACGGGCAAAACCATGCTGGCCAGCCGCTTACCGGGCATTTTGCCGCCGCTTTCTGAAGAAGACGCCTTAGAAGTCGCCGCCGTGCGTTCGGTCTGCGGCCTGCCCTTAGAAGCCGATTGGGGTAAAAGACCGTTTCGTCAGCCTCATCACAGTGCCAGCGCCGCAGCGCTGGTCGGTGGTGGTTGTGAATTACATTAATAAAAACGACTAAACAAAAAACTGCACGACTGGCATACTGCACTTAAGAAAAAAATAGGTGCTAATATTTGCATGGCTAGTCGAAATCTAATCACTAATTTTGAAGAATTTCCTCACGATGGTCGCCACTGGATGATACGGTGGGTAGATGGGTACCAATCGCATGAGGGACGAACATCAACCCCCTCTGTTGGCGTCAAGCTTTGTCCAGTAAGCTCGAACCCAAACAAACAAGAAATCTGCAAGCCTGCCAGCCTGAGTGAAGAGATCCTGGTACGCGCACATACGGGAATAGTTCCAGAGCTTGTTTTAGGTACCATATACAAAAATGGGCGCCTAATTGGTCGCGCTAATGCTCAAACTATTAATATTAATGCAGATTTAACAGATAACAGTTCTAGAATTGTTAAAGCAAACGATATCATGCCTGAAAGGCCAAGTTGGTGGAAAGATGAATTCCCATACCGTTGGATAGGGCAGTCAGAATACAATCTTGGAAAAGACTTTTCTAACAGCTACTGCGTTGTAATTCAGCAAGCACAAAGTACCTATATAATCCCTTGCCACGAAGTTTTTAGGGCCCTCATGGCACCCTCTTCTGAGTTCGCACTAGCATTAACAACGGGGCCATGGGCAACAACTAGGGAAAGAATTGTTAATATACAAAAAACTGGAACAATTTCCGATGACGAATGGTTGGTAATTTTAAGAAAGAGAATTAAGGATAAGTTTGCTGATAATGCAGCGAATCTCACTATTTCTGAACATGGCATTCAAGCAGCTAATGCTATTTATGCTAATGCCTTAAGGGCTACTGGTGAGTCTTATATATATGCAGGCATTCCTTTTCTAGTTAACAATTTTAAATTTTCTGTACGTGCAGTTCAAATACAATCAGAACCTAACAAATATCTTTGCTTGGAGATAATCTCAGCAACGTGGCCTTTTAGTAACTTGACAATCCACCATGGTCGCGACAATAGTGGCGAGACAGGCAAAGACACTATAGATTCAGATAAAGATAAGCCTTGGCCAAATGGCAGTCAGAACAACAGCAGCCCAAATGATGATTTAGCGATTTCTTCTAAAGAAGATCCTGCAGCGAATTCTGGGCTTGATGAAATCAGCTCTTTAGGGGTTGCTTGGAAAAACAAACCAGAATTAAAAAAAATTGAAAAAGAGGTTAGTTATAAATACCTTACAGGAAAAGTAACGCCTATTGAAAATCAATTTTTCAAGTATGGCACTTCTGGATTACCGACGCATGGAAATACAGAAACAAAGGAGGTTTCTGCGGAACAGGTCGGCCAAACAAACATGCCTTATAGGTTTTTGCAGTTAAAGAAAATGTTGAATCTGCTTCGCAATAAAAAAATAATAAGTAATCTTTTCTGCTATCAGCCACAAGAAGGCGGTCTGTTTAGAGATAACATTCTGACTTGGCCATTACCCAAAAGAGTTATAGACGAGTATCAAAAAAAACACAGAAGGGACAAATGGACCACGTTAACACTTTCAAAACATAGAAGCGTTTTAGTTTATCATTTTGACTACAGCGGAAGTAGAGTATTTCTTCTTGAAATTGAATGTAGAGAAAATGAGGGTGGGTACTGTGCGTTACTGCTTGAGATAACAGAAGAAAACCATCAAGCGACTATCAAAAAAGTTATAAACCACATAGCATTTTTCCGTGGAAATTTAAAAGGAGCTGAAAGTAAAATTCGAGCTTCTTCGGGTGTTTTAGATATGAAAACATGGGTACACGCATATAATAAAAAGCAAGATAGCAGTTCATCTATAAAGCCACTTAACCATGTAAGCTTCACCAAAGCTTTAAGAACGCTCACAGGCGAATAAAGACTAAAGTAATTTAAAATATATAAGCTAGGTGAAACGTACCGAAAGACGTCATCCAGAGGGCGGTTTTTGTAAGAGGCTACTTTAGCAGCCCTTCCGAAAGCCGCAATTCATGCTAAACAGCATTGCCCTCTTGCACCTTCAAACAATCCTGCCAGATTCACTATGCGACGATTTGGTCAGCCTCTGCGTGCCAGAAGAGACAGATATCCAGCGAAGCTATGTGGGATGCATCGACTCAACACGAATCGCCAAACAGGCACTACAGAGCGGGCGAGGAGTACTAGATCTTGTACGCGAAGAAGGGCTTTTAGACGACGCTACGCTGAGTGAAATTCAGCGTCCCGCGAACATGATTGCTTCGAGACAAGCAACACGAGTTACGCCGGTCAGCGGGTAACTTCCTTGTTTCGATAAGAGTAAGTGACCTGCCTAGATTTAAACCTTCAAGTGGCAGGTCACAGTAAGGTTATAATTACTTTACAAAAAAGTTAATGACCTATCTAGCCCAACAAGCCCTTAAGCGCTTCTTGTGCAGCATTATTTTCGTGCCCCACAAAAAAAGGATTATCTTTTATAACAGCGTTTTTCGCTAGATTGAGTGGTTGGAATGGATCTGAGGTAATATCAATCTGATAGTCCCTCAGAGATCTACCAAACTTACCCAGTGCAATGCATGTGACAGAATTAGCGCCTGCTTTACGCAAAAGTGCGGCGGCTACACCGAAAGACACCCCATGAGTAGTACAGTCATCTACCACTATGACATTACGCCCGGTGAGGTTACCGCGATATTTAGGGTTTAAATGAATAGTTTCTATCTGTTCGGTGGGATCAAGTCGATCTGTTCTTGAACCAGCTGACGACCGCTTAGTTGATGGTTTATGACGCACAAACAAGGGCTCTCCCTTTCTCGCCATACGAACTTTTGATACAGTTGTCCTTAAGCGATGCGTAAAATCGCTGAGTACCTCGCTATCACTGTTATCGCTAGCTGACGAAGGAAACACTCCCCAAAAAAGCTTTGGAAACGAGTCAACACCCTGAGTTAGCAGAGATCTCGCAACCATTGCAAGTAAGGCATTCAATCGAGGCCCCCCTTGTTTTATAGTACTAGTTAGATGCGCGCGAAATTGTTTTTGATCAAAGTCTTTTCCGAAAGTAGATAGATCTGAAAGAGCATGTACAGAATACGAAGCGCCTTGGCCATTGAACCACCACTTGCCATCCCACTCCGAAGTTAATCGAAGGGTTTCCTTAAGAGAACGTGCACAATCCACTTGAATACCGAGCTCAGACACTCTTGGGTCATTTGACCAACCGGCTGCAACCATAACCGCTTTACCATTCTTACCCATGGCAATGTCAGCTTGCGATCCAACTAGCACTAAGACATCTTGCGGCGCGATTTTTAGCTTTTCGGCAGTTCTTTTAATAATCCCTCCATTTTGCCGTCCTAGCTCTTGCTTAAATATTACACCGGTTTCGGCAAATAACTCATCAAACCAACCCGGTTTGGCGTTATTTGAGACAATCCCAACCTTATGATTATTTTGAGCTGCTTCTATCAAAACCTGTGCAATAGAGGGATCGGGGTCACCATTAATTAGCAGCGCACTGGGAGAGGTTACTATCAACATAGGCTTCTTTTCATATTGTTAAAGTGA